>PGYT01000036.1 GCA_002839805.1 Ignavibacteriae bacterium HGW-Ignavibacteriae-2 | reverse complement strand
CGCTACAACAATAAATTACAATTTACCCGAACAGGGGCATGCTACCATTAAAGTGTACGATATGCTCGGCAAAGAAGTAACAGAACTTGTAAATGAAGTTAAAGACATAGGAATGTATAATGTTCAATTTAACGGAAGTGGCGACGCAAAGGGGGTAGCTCTTGCCTTCGGTATTTATATTTACACCATACAAGTTAAAGGGTTAAGCGGAAACAGCAAAGGGTTTACTGCCAGCAAAAAAATGCTGTTGATGAAATGACAGTTTTGGCATTTCGTAAATAATACCGATGTTGTTTAATCGCGATTGATTATTCAAAAAGCATTAACATTAGCAGAACAGATAATTATAAAGAGGATAGCAAATTTTACTGTTCCCTTTTTTACCTCTCCTTATTTTTACTATCTTTATCCCCCTGAAATAAAAAGGTTAGGATTAGAATGAACGATATATATCTATACATCGGTTATGCGGGTTCTGTGCTGGTTGCAGTATCTTTAATGATGAAAAACATACTGCGGCTGCGCACTATAAATTTGGTTGGAGCCGCAACATTTGCATTATACGGATATCTGGTTGGCGCATATCCTGTATTTTTTCTGAACGGATTTATTACACTGGTGGACGTTTATTATCTTGTAGGTATGTGGAGAGAAAAGGAACATTTTAGTCTGATGCCTGTTTTGGACCCAAGTCACCGCTATCTAAATAAATTTTTGGAATTTTATGCCGAAGATATTCGTGAATATTTTCCTGATTTTAATAAAGGATCAATTAATGAACCCGTATGTTTTTTTGTGCTTCGCAACCTTATACCTGCGGGAGTATTAATTTATGAGAAGACTAAAGAAGATACTGTGTTCATGCATCTCGATTATGCAATTCCCGATTATAGAGATTTTAAAAATGCCAGGTTTCTTTATTCGGCCGAGCAAAAACATCTTATGGAGCAGGGTATAAAATATCTTGAAACCCGCAGCAATGTGCAAAAACACTCCAAGTATCTTTTGAATATGGGCTTTGTTCAGGATACATCCGACAAAAATTTATTCAGAAGGAATGTTTAATAGATAAACATATTAGAAATATTACGCACTTTGAATCATTTTAAAAATTCTTTCAATGTCTAAACTTTTTCATCGCTTTTCTTTCGAGATCAGCTAAAGCTATTTGATAATCAATTAACGCGCTTATGCTGTTAAGACGTGTTTCTGTTAAACGTATTTGCATCTGCGATAAATCGAAACTTGTAATTGTACCGGACTTGAACCTTTCCGTAGAAATCATATAACTTTTTTCGGCGACTTCAACCGATTTACTTAAAACTTCAACCCGGCTTTTTGCGGAGTTCAGTCTGTTAACTGAAGAAATAATTTCATTTTTTATTATTTCATTCATGTTCTGGAAATAAAGCTGTGTTAATTTAACGTTTGCTTCCGCCGATTCTACTTCACGCGCGTTTTGTCCCCAATCCCAAACCGGCACTGATAAAGTAAAAGTTACACTTCTATCGTCAAGAAAGTTGTGAAATATATTGTCGAATTGAGGATCGTTTCTGTTGATACCATAACGTGCGCTGAGCTCTGCTTTAATGGATCTATTGGCGTCCACCTCCTCAACGGTTAATTGAGATAAATATATATCATCTTTTATATTTAACAGGTCGGGTCGATTTTCTAATGCGCTTTTGATGGCATCATCTATATTTATTGGAACAGGTTCGTAATTCAGATTTGATACAATGTCGAAGTTTTCATTTAAAGGAAGTCCGATAAGAATTTTAAAATCATTGAGTTGTTCGTCAAATCCTCTTTCGGAATTTAGCAGTTCGTTTTTACTCGAAGCCAGATCGACTTCCAGCTGCAATGCTTCTACCTCCGCGATAAGTCCGGCTCTAAATTTATTAAACGCTGTGTTATAAGACTCTTCGGTCTGACTAACTTTTTCTTTAGATATTTTTACTTTTTCTTTTGCTTCGTATAATCTGTAAAACGCGGCCGTCACCTGGTAAATTAAATCCAGTTCCGCTTTGTTGTAACTTCTCTGAGCTTTTTCCATTCGGATTTCGGCCCGTTCCAGGCTGGCCTTTTGGGTGTTAAACGTAAATAGAGGTTGATAAAGGGAGATATTAAGATTAGTAAAATAATCCCGCGTATTGTTAAAATTGCTGCCAAACTGATCCCTGCCAAACACGGAGCCGGTTAAGTTTATATAACCGTTAGTAAAAATAATCGGCTGGCGTAAATTTAGGCGTCCTTCTAAGCGTGTGTTACCAATTTCAAAAAATTCTTCCTTTCCTGTTCCCGGATTAAATTGACTCGATAAACTTTCAAAATAATTTGGCAGGTCAAACTCAAGGTTTATTGAAGTAAACAATCCAAGCTTTACTGCTTCAAGGTTTTTTTGAGAAACTTCCAGATTATATTCAGCGCTTTTAATTCCGTAACTTTTTTCCAGAGCGATATTAATAGCTTCATCTATTGTTAACACCTTTTGTGCGGAAAGCTGAAAAGCGGAAAATAAAAAGATGACGACAAACCAAAAACGCATTAGCTTTATTCCTGAATTAATTTTTTTAATTTATACAAAAACACCTATTCGTATCTTAAAGATTCAATTGGATCTTTGCTCGCGGCTTTTTTCGCCGGGTAAATTCCAAATATCAATCCGATAATAGCCGAAACAAAAAACGCCAATACTACCGATGTGGGAGTAATTATAGTCCGCCACTCCGCGTAACTTGTAATTGCAGATGTAAGAATAAAGCCAATAATAATTCCAAGTAATCCGCCAAGCAGACTTATTGTTAAAGCCTCGTACATAAATTGATTTAATATGTCTTTCCCTCTCGCTCCTACTGCCCGGCGTATTCCAATCTCGCGTGTGCGCTCAAGTATATTTGCCAGCATAATATTCATTATTCCTATGCCGCCGACAAGTAAAGAAATTCCGGCTATTGCGCCCATTACAATATTGAATATTCTTTGTGTTTTTTGTTTTTGGTCTAGTAGTTGTTCCGGTACAATTATTTCAAAATCGTTGGCGCCATAATGCCTTCTCTCAAGTATTCTTCTTATAAGGTTCGCCGATTCGGCAATATGAATATCATCAGTAACTTTAATAGTTAACTGATTTACTGTAGACCTGTCTATAACCGTTCCGTAGTTTACTCTATCCCACCAGCCAACATTGTTGGTGAAGCCAAGACTATATTTCTCCATTTTATACATCATTGTCGTTATCGGAATATATATATCGTCATTAAAATTTCTTAATCCGCCGCTGTTTGTATTTGAAGAAATTAGAGCTTTGGGCTCTATAACTCCAATTACATCGAACCATAATTTTCCGATTTTTATTTTTTTATGAAGCGGATCCTCAAACCTGAATAATTGGTTTTTAATACCCGCTCCAATTACACATACGTTTGAATAATTTTTGAGATGATGTTCTTGAAAAAAAACGCCTTCGTTAACCCGCGAATTGAATGTAGATGGAAAATTTACAGTAGTGCCGATTATTGAGGCGTCTATTATTTCCGATTTGTAAGATAATTTAGTTACTGATTCTCTTTGAGGTGTAATAAATTTAACAAATGGATTTATGCTTGAAATAGCATTTGCGTCTTTCAAATTTAATCCCACTGATGCTGTAACTTTCTGTTTGGTCTCCGAACCTGTAAGGGGGGTAACTTTTTGTTTAACAATTATGTTATTTGAGCCAAGTAATTCTATTTGTTCAATTGTTTCCTGACGCGCACCCTCCCCGATTGACAACATCGCAATAACTGAAGCAACTCCGAAAACAATGCCCAACATAGTTAACGCGGTTCTTAATTTATTCGCTTTAAGTTCGTTTAAACTGATTAATATTGTCTCGAAATTCCGCATATCAATTACCAGAAACTGGAATTTGAACACCCTCTTTTTCCATCGTTTCCGGGCTGGAATTCAATTCGTTATTCGGATTTCTTAATGCTACAACATCACCAGCCGTTAATCCTTTTTTAACGATTATAAAATCCTCGCTTTTTTCCCCCACCTCAATTTTAGTTTCATCCCAACCCGAGCCGTTTAATTTATAAGCTACAAACTTATCATCCCGTTGAAATACAGCCTCCTGAGGAATAAAAATGGTATCGGGTATTTCGTTTATTATAATTTTGTTGTTCGTCGTCATTCCGGGTTTTAAAATTTCCGAAGTGCCGTCAATAGAAACATAAACATCAAATACTTTTATGTTAGAGTTCCCCTCGGTCTGTTTGCCTAATTTTGCAACATTCGAAACCTTTCCAATAAAAGTGCTGTCCTGAAACGCGTCAAGTTTAACTATTACTTTTAAGCCGTTGGATACCTTGCTTATGTCAACTTCATTAACTGAAGTTTGACTCTGCATTCCTGAAAGATCGGGCAAAGTAACTATTGTTTGTCCGGGCCAGGGTTGATCGCCAACCTGAAAACGCCTTCCCTGATTATTCCAATTAATTTCATAAACTACCAATCCTTCAGCATCTGCAGTTAGAGTAAGTGCGTCAACATCTCTTTGCGCCTTATCCAATTCATTCTTTTTCTGTCTTATTTCAACATTCATATTATTCATTTCGGATTGTTGAATAATTTTTCTTGATTCGAAGCTTTGTTTTGTCTGCAGAAAACTCAATTCATTTTTCTGATGCTGCAATTGAGCTTCTCTTCTTTTAGCTTCCGCTTCAAATTTCATTTGCTCAAGATTTAGTTTAGATAATTCATAGCTCAATTCGGCGCTCTTCAAATCCGAATCCATTTTTGCCATATCCGATTTTTGATTAGCAATCAGTTTTTCTTTGTTCGATTCGGCAATTTCAAGATCAGCCTGTGTTTCTCGCAAACGTGTCATAGCCTCAGTCGGATCAAATTTCGCAACCAGTTCCCCCGGTTTAATATAAGTTCCTTCGGGAACAAGGTATACTATTTTTAGAGTACCGCGCACACGAGGAGCTGATATTGATATTGAATTTTGAGCTTTTATCTCACCGCTTTCGCTTATAGTAACCAGAAAATTATTTCGTTTAACTGTATAAGTTGGAATACTGCCAGCTGAGTTCGATCCGCCAAAAAAAAGAAGCATTAATAAAAACACAGAAACAATTATCAATACGGCTATAAAATATTTGTTTTTTAAGAAGGGATATTTAGTAAATAATACTTTTTGGTCGAAGAACATTAAATTTTTTATCATCTGTTTTAAAGTTGCAGGCCCGGTGTTATTGCTCATCCTGTATTTTCCCCCGAGGACTATTTAGAAATGGATTCTAAAAATAAACGTAGTGAAATTTTTAACTGTCTTAAAATTCTAAAATTATTTGTTTTTATCAAACTAAAATGAAATAGGCAATCATTTTTGATTATTTCCGGATTACTTAGAGCAGTGAACTATTTATACTTATTGGGATTTGGTTTTCCCGATTCACCATTTGTGAACCGGGACAGATTATTAAATTTTGATTAATTATAATAAACCAAATAACCCCAGGCGGGCAAGTCAAATTTTTCTTTAGAATTTAAGTTAACAGTTTTATCCGTCAACAATTCCTTATAAGAGCCTTTCATCTGTTCGTTATTAATTTCAACACTACGCTGTTTTTTAGACAAATTAAACATGGCGAAAATTTTATTCCTTCCTTTTTCTCGGGTAAAACAAATGATGTTTTTATTGTTATTGGATTTAATAATTTCCGTTTGTCCGCCTTTTTCTCCATTCCACAAAGCCTGGTTCTTTGATTTAAGTGTTAGAAGTTTTTTATAAATATTGAACATCGGATCTTTTTTCCACAATATTTCATCCTTATCGAAAAATTTAAGTCTTTTATCCAAACCGGCTTCTTGACCGCTGTAAATTAATGGCATTCCCTCAATAACGTTTGTTAAAACCGCAAAAGTTTCTGAAGCATCTCCAAGCCTTTCCTGTGTTGTGCCATTCCATGTGTTTTCGTCGTGATTGGTTGTAAAAGTCATTCGGAAAGCATAAGGTGGATATTCGTCGTCTTCAACTTCAATCAGATTAACAAGATCCAAAGCGTCATTCTCGCCATCGGCAATTCCGTTCATTATGTCTTTCAACTGCCAATTGTAGGTCATATCAAAAGCTTTAAAGTGTAATTCAGGCTCGTGTGCTTCAGCCAGCATAAACACCGGTTTAATTTTATCAAGCTCCTCGCGAGCGGTGTCCCAAAAATCTGTTGGAACCATAGCGGCTACATCACACCTGTAACCATCTATATTACAATCCTTAACCCAATATTTGAGTGCATCCAGCATAAATTCGCGCATTAACTGATTATTATAATCTAAATCTATTACATCATCCCAATCGGTACCATCGGGAGGTGTAAAATCTCCGGTAGAATCCTTTGTATAAAAATCGGGATGTTCATTTACCCAAACATTATCCCACGCGGTGTGATTTGCCACCCAGTCGATTATAACATACATTCCCATTTCATGTATCTTCGATACCAAATCTTTAAATTCCTGTAGAGATCCGAATTCCGGATTAACAGCTTTATAGTCTTTAACAGAATAGTAACTTCCCAATGTTCCTTTTCTGTTTTTTTCTCCAATCGGATGAATAGGCATAAACCATAGAATTTTTACTCCTAGTTCTTTGAGTCTGGGAAGATGTTTTTCAAAAGCCTTAAATGTTCCTTCTTTTGTATACTGCCTCAGATTTACTTCATAAATTCCGGCATTGTAACTCCAATTTGTGTGATTGAAGGTTTTTTCTAAAGGAGTTTCTTTTACAACATGCTCGCAGCCGCTAAAAACAACTAGAACAATTAGAGTAAAAAACATAACATATTTAATTTTCATGGTTTCCCCGTGGAGTATAAAATTTTCAATACAAAGTTAAAAATATTGTTAGATTAATTGGTATTAAATAAAATTTTGTTATCACATTTCCAATGGAATTGTTATGGAAAAAACAACAGACGATCAAGTTGCCAAGTTTTTTATCAGTGCTCTGGGATTGATAGCAATCTTTATAGTTCTAAAAGAACTCCAGCACATATTTATACCCTTTGTTTTGGCGTATTTCCTTTTTTTCGTGTTTCAGCCGTTTAATAATTTTTGTATAAAAAAAAGAATCCCATACGGGATAACAATCGCCATTGACTTGATTATTGTTATAATATTTCTTTGGGGATTATCAAAAATTATTATAGTCTCGTTCGAGGAATTTAACAGCGCATTTCCGGTTTATGAAGATAGATTAAACAATATAATTTACAGTACAGCTAAATCGTTTGGTATCACCGAATCCACTGTCTCGAATTTTAATTTACTAATTTATTTAAGAGAGACACTTGATGTTGGCGGGCTAGCGGGCGGATTTTTTTCTTCAACTCTCTCCTTTTTCTCAATAGTATTTTTTGTTTTGTTCTTCTATATATTTATCAGTACGGGACACAATAAAGTAATTGAAGCTTTCAAAGCCCGATTTGCCGAGGAGGAAGAAAGCACAGATATCGAACATAAAACGCCATCTTATTTGGAAAGAACAATTCAGGATATTCCGGAAAAAATACAGAAGTACATTGTAACAAAATTTTTTATGAGTCTTTTAACCTCACTTTCCGTTGGATTAATATTATGGCTTTTTGATGTGGATTTTTGGGTTGTCTGGATGGTTCTAACTTTTTTATTTAATTTTATTCCGAATATTGGCTCAGTACTGGCTGTGATTTTTCCATTTTTAATCGCTCTCATACAATTCCAGTCGTTTGGATATGCGATATTGATCGGTGGTTTATTGGCTCTAATTCAAAATATTTACGGCAGCATTTTAGAACCAAAAATTATGGGGGACAAATTAGGTTTAAACCCGCTTGTGATTCTTTTATCACTTCTTCTGTGGGGTTATGTTTGGGGTTTGGTTGGAATGTTTTTGTCGGTGCCAATAACCGCGGTTATAAAAATATTAATCTCCGAATCTAAATCGGAAAACTTAAAATTATTAAATAATTTAATGGGATAAATCACTTTTCTAAATCTCTGTTTTTGTGTTAAAAAGCTGATTTTTTGCCAAAAGCCACAATAGAATTTGTTCAGCTTATCTAATAAAAATTGCCCGCCATTTTTCCTAATGCTTTAAGCAAACTATTTTATTATATTTACTCCATTAGGATATAATAGAATATTTAATAATAATTTAATAGTAGAAGATTGTTGATGAATCGAGCTGGGCAATTGCTATCGCGCTTTAAACAACGCGAATAGAGGAAAGTCCGAACTCCTAAGAACAGGGTGCCGGGTAACGCCCGGGGTCTTGGCTTTAGTCGGGATACGGAAAGTGCAACAGAAAAAATACCACCTCAAATTAATTTGGGGAAAGGGTGAAAAGGCAGGGTAAGAGCCTACCGCTTCAATAGTAATGTTGGAGGTCCCGGATGGGAGTCCCCATTGTATTTGGGGGTCAGTGTAAACCCCACCTGGAGCAAGGTCGAGTAGAAAGCTTCTCCTTAATTTGGAGGCAAGGTTGTTCGCCTTGAATGCTTTCGGGTAGACTGCACGACTCCGGCAGTAATGCCGGGGCTAGATAAATAATTGCCTCCTCAATTTATTTGAGGAAACAAAATTCGGCTTATAGGTTCGGTAAATCAGCATTACTTCTACGTTTTTAATGAAAATGCTAAAAAAACGCTGGAAGATAAAAGAACAAAGTGATCACCGGGAGATTCTTGCACTCGCCGATAGCTTAAACATTTCTAATGTTCTCGCCGATCTTCTAATTCACCGTGGAATAACTAATTTTTTCGACGCGAAAAAATATTTTCGCCCCGAGTTAAGCTCGCTTTACGACCCTTATTTAATGGATGGGATGAAAGACGCGGCTAAAAGGGTAATTCGGGCAATTACCGATAACGAAAAAATTTATGTCTACGGGGATTATGATGTGGACGGCACATGCTCTGCCGCAATTATGTATTTGTTTTTAAAAGAACTCGGGGCGGATATTGAAGTATTCATACCAAATCGTTTAACAGACGGATACGGCATATCGAAAGAAAGCATCGATTTTTTACACGAAAAGAAAACGAATCTTATGATCTCTGTGGATTGCGGAATTACTGCAGTTGAAGAAGTTGAGCATGCGAAAAAATTAGGAATAGACACAATAATCTGCGACCACCATCAGCCCAAAGACGAAATTCCGGATGCTGTTGCAGTTTTGGATCCTCTTAAACCAGGCTGTAATTATCCGTTTAAATATCTTTCGGGCGCAGGCGTTGCATTTAAACTTATTAGAGCCGTAGCAGATAGATTCGGACATAAAGAATTGCCGCTTAAATATCTGGATTTAGTTGCTCTAGCAGGTGCTGCAGACATTGTTCCTCTAGTGGATGAGAACCGTGCGCTCGTTTGGAAGGGTCTTGAGTATATCAACCAGAGTCCGCGTCCGGGTATTCTGGCATTAATTAAAATTGCTGGAATGGAGCCCGGGGAATTAACCGCAGGGCAGGTTGTATTTACAATTGCTCCGCGAATTAATGCCGTGGGTCGTTTAGGGGATGCCCAAAGAGCGGTTGAATTATTTGTTACAAACGATCATGTCGAGGCTCAGCGCCTTGCCAATATATTGGAATCCGAAAATAAAGAAAGAAGAAAAATAGACGAAATTACTTTTTCGCACGCAGTTAAATTAGTTGAAGAAACTGTCGATTTTGAAAATGATTTGGGCATAGTGCTTCACGATGATAATTGGCATCCAGGTGTAATAGGTATAGTTGCTTCTCGGCTTGTAGAAAAATATTACAGACCGTCGGTGATGCTTGCCACATCGGATGGAGTGGCAAAAGGGTCGGCAAGAAGCATCTCTGGATTTAATATTTACGAAGCATTACAGAATTGCGAAGATCTTTTGATTCAGTTTGGTGGACACCAGGCCGCTGCGGGTGTTGCCATTGAAATCAGCAAAGTTGATGAATTTAGAAAAAGATTTAACACTATACTGAAAGAAAAGTTAACTCCTGACGATATTTTACCCGAAATAAAAATTGATACCAAAATTTCACTTTCAGAAATTTCACCAAAATTCGTTAGAATTTTAGATCAGTTTTCACCTTTTGGTCCCGGAAATATGCGCCCGGTATTTTTAGCCGAGAAAGTGAGTTTCGCCAATTATCCAAGAATTGTAGGAACAAATCACATTCTTACTACAATTAAACAAAATGGAAGCGAGAAAATTTTTGACGCTATTGGTTTTAATTTGGGGCACTTTGTAAATTATGTGGATAAGGACAGGGATTTGTTGGATATTGTTTTTACGATTGAAAAAATTAACAAAAATGGAATATCTTATCCGCAATTAAGATTAAAAGATATAAGAATTCATGATTAATATAATTAAAAGACATTAGGAGTTATATATGTCCGGTCACTCAAAATGGGCTACAATTAAAAGAAAAAAAGCAGCTATAGACGCTAAAAGAGGAAAAGCATTCACCAAACTGATAAAAGAAATAACTGTGGCCGCAAGAGAAGGCGGTGGAGATCCGGATGCAAATCCGCGTTTGCGTTTAGCCGTGGATAACGCTAAAAGCGTTAATATGCCACAGGATAATATTGAACGCGCTATTAAAAAAGCTACAGGTGAACTTGAAGGTGTAAATTTTACTGAGCTTACATATGAAGGATATGGACCTTCGGGAGTAGCAATGCTTGTTGAAAGCGTAACGGACAATAAAAATAGAACTGTTGCAGAAGTCCGTCATTTGTTCAGTAAATACGGCGGCAGCTTAGGCGAATCTGGTTCCGTAGCCTGGATGTTCGAAAGAAAAGGCGTTATTACTTTACCGAAACAAAATAAAACCGAAGACGAAATATTTGAAATTGTTTTTGAGGCGGGAGCTGACGATCTTCAAGCGGAAGAAGAATTTTTTGAGGTTACAACCTCACTTACTTCTTTTGAACCGGTCAGAAGAAAATTAGTTGAAGTGGGTTTGGAAATAGATAATGCTTCTCTTCAATGGCTGGCAAAAAATACTCTTCCTGTAAGCGGCGAAGCGGCAGAAAAAGTAATGAAACTTATAGACGCTTTGGAAGAAAGTGACGATGTGCAAAATGTTTTTGCTAACGCCGATTTTATAGAAGACTAATAATATAAAATTATGACAATTATAGGTATAGATCCCGGAACCATATCTACAGGTTTCGGGATTATCAGTTACGAAAAAAATCAATTAGTTAAAATTACTTCGGGTGTTATTAAACCGCCCTTATCAAAAGATTTAGCTCCCCGATTACAAGCCATTTACGACGGAATATTTAAATTAATAAAAAATTTTAATCCCGATGAGTTTTCAATTGAAACGGCGTTTTTCGATAAAAATGTTCAGTCAGCTATGAAAATTGGATATGCAAGAGGTGTTTCGCTTTTGGCAGCAGCGCACAATAATCTTACTATAGGAGAATATTCTCCAAGAGAAGTAAAAAAAGCGGTTGTTGGCATTGGCGCTGCTTCTAAAGAACAGGTTCAGTATATGATTAAAAAACTGCTGGATATACCCAAGGGAAAGATGAAATTCGATGAAAGCGACGCATTAGCCGTGGCAATTTGTCATGCGTTTAAGAAAAACTCTGCAAATAAATCCGGCGGAAGTTGGAAAAAATTTATTGAGGAAAATCCCGATAGAATAATTGGATAATAAATTAAACTAAACTATTATTTAACTACTTAAATTTAGCAATACTATGATTGGTCATTTAACAGGCAAAATAATCAAAAAAAAACCGACTCAAGTTATTCTTGATGTTAATGGGGTCGGCTACATCGTAAATATAACTCTTAACACATTCGATAAAATATCGAATGAGGAAAACTTTGTCTCTCTCCATACTCATTTGCAGGTTAGAGAAGATTCAATGGATCTTTTCGGATTTTTTACTGTTTCCGAAAAAGAAATGTTTGAATTGTTGATAAGTATAAGTGGTGTAGGTCCAAAATTAGCGCAGGGTATTTTATCGGGAATTCAAATTGATGAATTAAAGGATGCGCTTCGCAACGGTAATTTGAGCCGAATGATTGCTATACCCGGAGTGGGACGAAAAACCGGAGAACGTTTGATTGTTGAATTGCGTGAAAAAGTTGATAAAGTCTCCTCGGAATTCGATTCAATTTCAAAAGAAAAATTCACAATTAAAAATGACGCGGTCGCCGCTTTGACAAGTCTGGGATATAATCAAAAAAACGCGGAAAGAATTATTCGTCAGATTTTAGATGCAAATTCTACATTAACAATAGAAGAACTAATAAAAGAAGCTTTATCGTTGATGAATAATTAGTCAATAATTTAATAGCTTAGTTTGCTGGAAAGTTAGCTTAAGTAGGAAAAAACAAGCCGATTAAATACAAACCACGAATATTTTTCATATCATAGCGAAAATAATTTAAATGGTTCCCAAATTATCCCTTGTGTTTTAAAAATTATTAAAATAGATTTTATATCAAAATTATAACTAACCACACCTAAAGGAATAATTATAGAATAAAGCTCTACTGTACCGTTATTATTGAATTAGATCAGAAAAGGTATAATATGGAGCTAAAAATTAATTATTCCGGCAATCCGCAATATTTCAACTTTACTAAACTGGTTCCGCAAACCTCGCGAAGCGTGTCGGAGTTTATTCGAAAAAATATCGAATTTTTACATTTAAATAATTAGGCATAAGTCTTGTATGTCTTAGGTGTCGTTTATTCGGTACCGAAAAATAATAATAACATTTTTAACCGATAAATAATTATTCATTATCAAGGTTCAGGGGGATTATATGGAACAAGTAAGAGCAATAACTAACCCGTTATCGGATTTAATAAGTGATGACATTTATGAATTGCTTAAGACAAAAAATCTGATAAATGAAAAATCTGTGAGAGATTATCAGATTAAAAGAAAATTCAAATTATTGCGTAAACAGAAAATAAGCGCCAACGAAGCCATTGAAAAAATAAGAAATGAATATCCATATCTCCAATTCGATTCTATCAGGAAAATAATTTACCTTGGCAACAAAGTATAAGGGATAATAAATGTAAGATGTTCGAAAAAGGGAATCAGGGGCGATTTCCCTTTTTTTTTGAGGCGAATTAGTAAGAAACAAGTTTACTGCAGATGGTAAAATATCGTTTTTTATGCTTTTGGGACTGTAAAATAAAAAGTTGAGCCAACACGAATTTTACTTTCCACCCAGATTTTACCATTATTTTTTTCCACAAGTTCTTTACATAAAATAAGTCCCAATCCCGTGCCGCTTTCGTCTTTTGTACCGCGTGTTGAGTGGTGATAATCAATTCGGAATAATTTGCTTCTAATTTCTTCCGTCATGCCAATTCCAGTGTCGGAAATTGAAATAAGTACGTTTTCCTGTTGAGCATTTGCCGCTATAGTAATACAATCACCTTGATTGGTGAATTTAATCGCATTGGACACAAGATTTTGGATAACGGAACCAATCATATTTTTATCCGCAATAACGAAACAATCATTTAAAATTTTTGATTGTATTAAAACTCCTTTTAATTCGGCATTTTTCTTGAGCAAGAGGATTATTTGTTTCACCAATTCATTAATATTTATTATTTCGGAGTTCTGTTCTATTCTATCGGTTTGAATTAGTGACCATTGCAGCAAATTTTCGAGAAGATTAAACACATTTTTAGAGGCTGCATTAATATCTATAGCGTAGGATTTAATCTCTTCCGGAGTTAATTCATTTATATCCTGCACTAAAAACTCGGATAAACCCAAAAGAGAATTGAAAGGACTTCTAAGATCGTGTGCGATTATGGAAAAGAACTTATCTTTTTCGGTATTGGACTTTTTTAATTTGCTTTCCGAATCTCGCAACTGCTCATTCATTTTGGAAAGTTTTTCCAAATACTCGTTTAATAATTCGTGGTTTTTCTTCGATTCCGTTATATCACGTAATATGCCCCTATAGCATACAATTTCACCTTTACTATCTTTTACTGCCGTAGAGGTCTCCAGAACATTTATTATTTCGCCGTTTCTGTTTTTGATTTTTATTTCATAATTTTTTACAAATCCTTTCTCTTCAAGCTCTTTTTTAAATAATGCGCGGTCATTATCATTCAAATACAAATCTTTGGCGATGTCGAGTTTAAGGATTTCTTCTTTAGAGTTATAACCGAATAACTCAATGCCTGAAGGATTAATATCAATAATTCTGCCCTCCGGCGAGCTTTCGTAGACAGTTTCCTTTAAATCTGTAAAAAGGATTCTATATTTGTCTTCAGTTTCTTTTAATATTTTTTCTTGCTCAATCTGTTCGGATAAATCGACACTTGTGCCAACAAGAGCTACTTCGTTTTTGTTTTTATCTCTAACAATAAAAGTTTGAAGAGAAACTAAAAACTCCTCACCATTTTTTCTTTTATTATACAACCGTCCGGACCACCCAAGTTTTCGAGTTCCGTCATGTAATTTCCTGTACAGGCTGGGATCGTTCCTGTCTGACCTTATTTTATCTATAGACTGACCCAGTATTTCCGAACGTTCAAAACCATAAACCTTTTCGAAGGCATCATTAATAAAAATAATGTTATTTTCCCTATCGGTTATCACAATACATTCGTGAATACTATTTATAGTATATTCGAATAGTTTTAGATTAAAATCACTCTGTTCTTTTTCAAAATTAGACATTGGCTGCAAATATAATTTATACTATTTATTTAATTGAGCTACCAAAACAACAAGAGTATTTAATAAGAATAAAAAAACATCAAATAAAACTAAGATAAAAACTTTTGATTAGCAGATTTAATTGAGAGAATTATTAATAATTACTTGGAAAATTATGCTCTTAACCGATATTATAAAATAAATGCTGTTGGGATCAATATCATTTGAGTCGAGTAGAGATTAAAAAATAGAATGAGCCAAAAAATTATTATAGTTTCACTAAAATTTTATTGATATAGTTCATTTGCAATTATTTTCTAGTTCTAAATTTAAATCGATAAGGGATAGAAAAATTATTTCATTAAATTGTTATAATGAAATAGAGACCTTTTCCGAATTACGAAAACCCATTTAAAGGGGGAGAAAACATGCCTATAAAAAACCTGGATTCATTTCAGAAAAAAATTATCGTCAGAAACTTAAAAATAGATGACTACAATGACCTTGTTAAACTTCAGTTAAAATGTTTTCCAGGAATGCAGCCCTGGAAAATAGAACAAATTGAAAGTCAGCTAAAAATATTTCCTGAAGGACAAATTATAGTTGAGTACAGAAACAAAGTAATTGCTTCTTCCTCAAGTCTTATTCTCGATATGGATATTTATGAGGATGAACATAGCTGGTACGATATAAGCAATAAGGGTTTTATTACAAATCATAATCCCGAAGGCGATACATTGTACGGAATTGAAATTATGGTTGATCCCCAATATAGAGGAATGAAATTAGCCAGAAGATTATATGAAGCGCGCAAAGAACTGGCGCGCAATAACAATCTGAAAATGATTGTAATTGGCGGCAGAATTCCCGGATTTAGAGAATATAAAAAATCAATGAGTGTTGAGGATTATATTGATAAAGTTTCGAGAAAAGTAATTTATGATTCCGTTTTAACAACTCAAATGTCCAATGGTTTTGCTCTTAAAAGACTAATTCCGGACTATCTGGAAAGCGATTCGGAGTCGGCGGGATACGCCACTTTATTGGAGTGGACTAATCTAAACTATTCGCCCCATCCCAAAAGGAGATATTACAGTTCTCAGCCGGTCAGGATTTGTGTTGTTCAATATCGTATGAGAAAAATTGATAACTTCAGCGAATTCGCAAGACAGTGCGAGTACTTTGTAGATGTTGCCTCGGGATATAAAAGTGATTTTGTATTATTTCCCGAATTATTAACAACTCATTTGTTGTCTTTTATCGAAAATAAACGTCCCGGTTTGGCGGCGCGTGAACTGACAAATTATACATCCGAATATCTTGACCTATTTACAAATCTGGCTTTAAAACATAATGTAAATATAATTGGTGGATCACATTTTATAAATGAAGATGATCATTTATACAATGTTTCGTTTTTATTCAAAAGAAACGGAGAGATAGGAAAACAATATAAAATTCATATAACACCCAATGAAAGAAAATGGTGGGGCGTTGAACCTGGTGATAAAATTGAGGTTTTCGATACAGATGTTGGCAAAATAGCCATTCAAATTTGTTACGACATTGAGTTTCCAGAATTATGCAGAAGGGCGGTAGAAAAAGGAGCTAAAATTATTTTCGTTCCCTTCTGCACTGATGAAAGAAAAGGTTATTTGCGAGTTCGTTACTGCGCGCAAGCCAGATGTATAGAAAATCAAGTATATGTAGCAATGGCCGGAACAGTAGGAAATTTGCCCGAAGTTGAAAATATGGATATTCAATACGCTCAATCGGCGATACTAACGCCATCTGATTTTGCATTTGCTCGTGATGGTATTGCTGCCGAATGTACGCCAAATGTTGAAACAGTAGTTATCCACGATGTTGATTTGGAAGTACTGCGCAGAGGACGAAGATCCGGCACTACGCTAAATTTAAATGATAGAAGACAGGATCTCTACACTATAAAATGGAAAGATGAATAAGCGGAATAGCATGCTTTTAGAAAAATGATTTGAATAATTTTTATGTGGTTATTGAAAAGCTTAAATACGCCATTTAATCGCGAACTCTTAAATAAAATGATTATTTAATGACAGATTCCCTTTCCTATTTTTTATTGTTTATTGCTGGTATTGCTTCGGGATTTATAAATGTAAACGCCGGCGGCGGTTCTTCAATTACGCTGCCGGTTTTAATTTTTTTAGGATTGGACGCCTCCGTAGCAAACGGTACAAACCGGGTGGCAATAATTGTTCAAAATGCCTCAGCAGTATATGCGTTTAAGAAAGAAAATTTTCAGCAGTTCCCAACAAGTATTAAACTTTCCCTATTCACATTGCCCGGCGCCATAATCGGCGCGTTAATTTCAGTAAGAATTAGTAATGAATTGTTCGAAACAATTCTCGGCGTTGTTATGATCGGGATCATAATTACTATGGTCGTACCCACAAAGAAAAAAATATTTGAAGAAAATACGTCCGGCAAGGAAGGTTGGGTACTTTATACTGCGATGTTTGGCATCGGATTCTACGGCGGTTTTATTCAGGTTGGAGTTGGGTTTATTTTAATGGCGGCTTTACATTATATAATGAGACTTAATCTGATATACGTAAACATGCATAAGGTATTTATTGTATTTATATATACCCTGCCGACCCTTCTAATATTTATATTTACCGATAACGTTAACTGGTTTATGGGTTTAATACTTGCATTTGGGAACGCTTTGGGTGCATGGTGGGGCGCAAAAATGTCAATTAAGAAGGGAGATAAATTTATAAAAATAGTATTAATTATTTCTGTGGGTATTATGGCGATAAAACTCCTTGGAGTTTTTTAATCACCTGTATCTGTTGGCCGCTTTGGTAAGTCTGTCCATTATTGCAATACCCAAACCTGTTTCCGCAATTCTATCGGCGATTATTAATTGTATGTTTTCGTTTTCTAGTTCATGCAGATATTTAAACAAGTTTGCCGCCGCCTCTCGCAAATTATTAGTTTTCGTTAAAACTCGGGTAACCTTAAATTTTTGTTCTACTTTATTTCCGTTAAATGACAAATATCCAACTTTATTTATATCCAAATCATTAAAATTCACTTCGTCTAAAAATTTTAATTCAATTTTCGGAGCATAGTGTTGCAAAAGCATACCGGGAGCTTTGGGTGCCAATGTGTCTTTTTGTTCTACATCCACAGATGGAATGATTTTTCGGATTTCTTCAATCGGAAGTCCGCCGGGACGCAGAATTGTTACGCGATTATTTATTAATTCAATAATTGTGCTCTCCACCCCAACATCGCTTTGCCCTCCATCTAATATTATGCTAATTTTATTTCCCAGCTGTTTTGCCACGTGTTCTGCTGATGTGGGACTTAAAAAACCGAATGAGTTAGCACTGGGCGCCGCAATAGGTACTCCTGCGGCGTCAATTAGTTTTAGTGCAACCGGGTGGTTCGGCATTCTAACGGCCACTGTCGGGTGTCCGGATGTAACAATATCGGGAATTATATTTTTTTTCGGCAGTACTAAAGTTAGAGGACCAGGCCAAAATTTATTAATTAACTTTTTAACATTTTCATTTTCAGCAAATGAAACTTCTTCTAATTGAGAAAATTTACTAACATGAACAATTAGCGGATTAAATGAGGGTCTGTTTTTAACTTCAAATATTTTGGAGACGGCAATCGGATTTGTGCAGTCGGCACCGAGCCCGTAAACAGTTTCTGTAGGAAACGCCACCACATCGCCATTTTTTATAGCTTCCGCGGCCAGCGTTATGTTATGTTTGTCCGAATTATATATCATAATTTTAATAACAAATATACATATGAACGACATATATAAAAAAACAGATGGTAAATTTCAGTTCTCAAAAATTATCTCCAATAATTTGGCATGAAGATAAAAATAAAAATCACTAAATGAGTATATTGGTAATAAAAGTTTAAGGATTAAGATTATTTATTATAGTCAATTTTAATGGAAGATAAATCATGAATGAACTCAAAAATTTTTGCAATTATTTAGCTGATGAAAGCGGTAAAATTATACGAAGTTATTTTAGATCGAGTGTAAAAATAGAAACAAAATCAGATCAATCGCCTGTTACTGCAGCAGATAAAAAGGCAGAAGAAAAGATGCGCGAACTTATAATGAAAGAATTTCCCGATCACGGAATACTTGGTGAAGAATTTGGCGCACATAATGATGACGCGGAATATAAGTGGATATTGGACCCGATAGACGGTACAAAAAGTTTTATTTCGGGAGCTGTTACATTTGGAACTTTAATCGCTTTATTAAAGAATGGAGAGCCTATACTTGGCGTTATAAATCAACCTGTATTAAACGAATTTTTAATCGGAGATAATATTTCTGCAGAATTAAATGGTAGCATTGTTAAGGTTCGTGAATGTATTACACTCTCTGCTGCAACACTTCTAACAACCGATCATTTAAATATTGACCAATATCAGAACATACAAAAGTTTGATGAACTTATAAGGAAGGTGAAGTTATACAGGCAATGGGGCGATTGTTACGGGTATTATTTGGTCGCAACAGGTTATGCCGACGTAATGATAGACCCAATAATGTCCGTTTGGGACAGCATGGCATTGATTCCGGTTATACGTGGTGCCGGCGGAACAATTACTGATTATCAGGGAAACGATCCGGTAATAGGAAGCAGTATCATTGCTTCGGGCAAAGGATTACATGAAACTCTGATAAAGGAATTAAACTAATTATCTTCGGGGACATACTTTATATAACCATCCTCAACCAATTTATCGTAAGAACGGTAAAGCGTTATTTTTATCCGGTATGACCTAAAATAACCTTCCGATTCTACCTTTACACCGTGTACTTCTTTGGAAAGTTTTACATTTGCTATCAATTGGTCATTGTCAATCAAATCATTATTAAGACTGCTTTTACGGTCGGGAATATTGGAAAATGCGTATTCCACACCTTTTTGAGCAAATGTAAATGCCTGATCTAAATTTTCTTTTAGGCTGGTTGGCTGAGCAGCTAAGACGGAGGCCGCAATTAGTAAAACTAATAATGTTTTCATGGACACTCCCCCAAATTATAAATGGTACTTTTTTTTAAAGTAAAAGAAATTCTCATCAGATTAAAGCCTTAAATTAAAGCGAACTACTTTCATCTTTCGGCATAAAACAGTTTCCAATTTAAATTTCAACGGAAAAATTTTAAGACAAACCTGCCGTGCGATCATTTAACAAATTTATAGAATGTTCTATATTAATTTTTTAGATTGCAATTTAATCTCATCCTTATCGTCAAATTGTAAACAAACATGAGGGGGTCATGAAAGTAAAAAGTTTATTATTGTATTTGTCTGTACTTCTGTTTATTACAACTCCTAATATTGGACAATCAATTGACCAGATTGATATTTCTTATAAGAAGTTTATTCTTAAAAATGGTCTTACTTTAATTGTTCATGAAGATCATAAGGCGCCTATAGTTGCAGTAAATATTTGGTATCATGTAGGTTCAAAGAACGAAAAACCGGGGAAAACAGGTTTCGCGCATTTGTTCGAACATCTTATGTTCAATGGATCCGAAAATTTTGATGATGATTATTTTCAAGCTCTCGAACGAGTTGGTGCAACGGATTTGAACGGCACAACCAACAACGATCGAACTAATTATTTTCAGAATGTTCCTACCTCCGCATTTGATGTTGCTCTCTGGATGGAGTCTGACAGAATGGGACATTTACTCGGCGCAATTACTCAAGAGAAACTTGACGAACAAAGAGGAGTTGTGCAAAACGAAAAAAGACAGGGGGATAATCAGCCCTACTCTGTTGCATTTGATCTTATAACTGAAAATTCTTATCCGCAGGGACACCCATACTCGTGGCGAGTTATCGGCTCAATGGAAGATTTGGATGCTGCGGCATTATCGGATGTTCATAATTGGTTTAAAACATATTACGGACCGAATAATGCTGTGCTTGTAATTGCCGGTGATGTAAATCCCGAAGACGTATACACCAGGGTTCAAAAATATTTTGGAGATATACCGCCCGGCCCGCCGATTAAAAAACACGAAACGTGGATTGCAAAAATGAGTGGGACAAAAAGACAAATTGCTCAGGATAGGGTTCCGCAATCCAGAATTTATATGGTTTGGAATATCCCGGAATGGGGCAATGAGGAGCTTACATATCTTGATTTGGCAAGTGATATTTTGTCAGCCGGTAAAACATCAAGATTGTACAAACGTCTTGTTTACGATGATCAAATAGCAACGGATGTTAACGCTTATTACTCCCCTGGAGAAATAGGCAGTCAATTCCAAATTAGAGCTACAGTTAAACCCGGCGGCGATGTGGCGGAGGTGGAAAAAGTAATACGCGAAGAGTTAAATAGCTTTTTATCAAAGGGTCCAACGGATGCGGAACTAACGAGAGTTAAAACCAACTACTTCGCGAATTTTATTAGAGGAATAGAACGTATAGGAGGCTTTGGCGGAAAGTCCGATATTCTCGCTCAATCCGAAGTTTACGGCGGTTCACCCGATTATTACAAAAAAACATTAAACTGGGTTGATAAATCTTCAAAAACAGATATAAAAAACGCTTCCAACAAATGGTTGTCTGACGGCGTTAATGTTACAGAAATTCATCCATATCCCAATTATTTAGCTGAAGGTGAAGGTGTAGACCGCACACAACTGCCGCCAACGGATACACCGCCTGTTGCAAAATTTCCAAAATTTGAAAAAACGGAGCTTTCTAACGGATTAAAAATTGTTTTGGCAAAAAGAGCTTCAATTCCCGTTGTTGACATCTCTTTACTTGTGGACGCCGGGTATGCCGCAGATCAGTTTGCTTTAGCGGGTACTGCTCAGATGACCTTAAATATGCTCGACGAAGGGACTAAAAGCCGAAACGCACTTCAGATAAGCGAAGAACTTTCTATGCTGGGTGCACAATTATACACAGGTTCAAATCTGGATGAGTCTATCGTTTTTCTTAACTCCATAAAATCGAATCTTGCAAAATCATTGGAAATATTCGCAGATATTATACAAAATCCTTCTTTCCCGGAAGCTGATTTTGATCGATTAAAAAAACAAACCTTAGCCGGAATTCAAAGGGAAAAAGCAACTCCAATTCAAATGGCATTAAGGGTTTTGCCCAGGTATATTTATGGGCCCAATCATGCTTATAGTAATCCATATACAGGCTCCGGATTTGAATCAACAGTCGAATCCATGAAACGCGATGACCTTATTAAATTTCATCAAATTTGGTATAAGCCCAATAATTCTACATTGATAATTGTAGGCGATATTACAATGGATGAAATTAAGCCCATGCTTGAAAAAGTTTTAGCATCCTGGAAACAGGGGGAAGTGCCCCAAAAAAATATAAATGAGGTTAAATTACCCGATAAACCGGTAGTTTATTTGGTTGATAAACCCCAAGCTCCGCAGTCGATTATAATTGCTGGCCATGCGGTAGTGCCCAAATCAGATAAGGATAATATAGTTATTGAAATGATGAATAAAATTCTGGGCGGTTCGTTTACTTCAAGAATAAATATGAATTTGCGCGAAGACAAACATTGGTCTTATGGATCTCGTAGTTTAATACTTGATGCAAAAGCACAAAGACCATTCTTAATTTACGCCCTCGTACAATCGGATAAAACAAAAGAATCAGTGCAGGAGATTTATAAGGAGATAACTCAGTATATATCCACTAAACCAGCAACTGCCGAGGAACTCGAGAAAATTAAATTAAACGAAACACTTAGTTTGCCGGGGATATGGGAAACCAATGGATCCGTAGGGGGGAGTTTGAGTGAAATGATTCGTTTTAATTATCCCGAAGATTATTTCGATACTTATGCTTCCAAAATTCAGCAGTTAGGTTTGGATGAAATTAACAAACAATCGAAACGCGTGCTTAAACCTGAGAATATTGCCTGGATTATTGTTGGTGATAAATCCATAATCGGCGATGGATTAAAAGAATTGGGTTATGAAATAAAAGAAGTAGATACAGACGGAAACGAAATTAAATGAAAATTGAAAACATGCCCCGGCATTTTTTGTCGGGGCAAATAAAAATATCCCACTTATGACTCAATCAATAGTTCCGAATTTAAATAACGTTAAAAATATTTGGTCAAAATATTTAACTAAGCCCGGACAAAAATTTTCTTTCATATATGGTTTAATTTACCTTGTCGTTGTTTTAATTATTCTTCCAATTTTTTTACAATTTATTGAGCAACGAACTGGCGCAATACTTAACGATCCTATTTTGGAATTATTTAATCCGCTTGATTTAACTTGGTTAACTTTTGCACTTATTTATGGATGCCTGATTATTGCTGTTTTATATTTATTTGAAAAACCTGAATTGCTCCGAGCCGCAATTTTTACATATTCAATAACTGTAACATTTCGAATAGTCGTAATGTATTTATTACCCCTTGAACCACCGGCACAAATGATCCCGCTTAACGACCCGTTTGTTCAGTTTTTCGGATCGGGTGAAATTCTTACTAAAGATTTATTTTTTTCAGGACACACCTCAACTTTGTTCATATTGTTTCTTATAACGGAATCAAAACCATTAAAAAATATCTTTCTTACCGCTACTGTATTGGTAGCAATATTCGTTGTATTGCAGCACGTTCATTATACTGTTGATGTAATAGCGGCCCCTTTTTTCGCCTACACTTCCTTACGCATATTTAAAGTGATACAAAACAATTCAAAGGATTAAGCCAATATTTTATTAGAATGTCGTTTAAAATCTCAATATTTTAAAGAAGACCGTTGAAACCTATTTGTTTTATTATATAGATATTTAGCAAAGTTGTTTTGATCATATCTTTAACCGGGTACTCGGAGGGTCTTATGTTTAATTCATTTCTCAAAATAACCGCTTTTATTTTTCTATTAACTAATTTAATGTTCTCACAATCTATCTCTTCAACAACAGCCGGCGGACACTGGAACAGCGCGTCAACATGGGTAGGCGGAAACATTCCGGGCGTAAACAACGACGTTATTATTAATGGTCCCGTAGTTTGCGATACACGTATCGTTAACAATCTTACGGTTAATCAATCGGGTTCGCTTGAAGATGAATGTTGTTCTGGACGTAATATTACGGTTAATGGAAATCTTTTAAATCTCGGGACAATTAAAAACGTTTACGGCGGATTGAATATTTATGTGAAAGGCAATGTGACCAATAATGGAGTTATGACTCAGTCTGGATTATGTTTTGCGGGCTCGGGCGACCAACAGATAAGCGGCACCGCAAAGTTAAGTGTGAACAATATGTGGAAATATCCTGATGGAAAAATTATAGCCGCCCAGAATTTAATAATCGATTCGGTGACCACTGTGGATTTAAATGGTGACATTTTGGTAATGGGTGCATACAAATTAACAAAATTGCCCAATAAAATAATTCATACTTACTTCACAGGCGGGGTAATAAATTCAAATGGACAAATAGATATAAGCGGCGTTGCTGTAATGTATAGTAACTTATCAGGTAATTTTACATTGGTAGGCAACAATGTTATGGAATTCGGAAACATTACAGTGGAAAACAATTTGCATGTGGGTCCGGGAAAAATCATTCAGGATGAATGTTGCGCCGGCAGAAGTATTACAGTTAAAGGAGATGTAATAAATGATGGAACCATTCGAACTGGTTATGGCGGGCTTACTATTTACGCTCAGAAAAATGTAATAAATAATGGAAATATGCTGCAAAGCGGTCTCTGTTTTAGCGGAGCCGGCGATCAGCAAATAAGCGGAACAAAATTGTTTAGTCCGGCCAATATTTGGAAAAATCCGGATGGGAAAATATATGCTGCGAGTAATATAATTATCGATTCAGTGACAATAGTTGATTTGAATAATGACGTGTTAGATATGGGCTCATATAAACTTACTAAGCTAACAAATAAAATAATTCATAAATATTTTACTAACGGAACCATTCATTCTAACGGTGATATCGATATAAGCGGAGTCGGAGTAATGTATAGTAATCTATCCGGGATCTTTACACTTGTAGGTAATAATGTAATGGAGTTCGGAAACATCACTGTTTTAAACAATTTCCATGTCGGACCCGGAAAAATTATTCAGGACGAATGTTGTGCCGGAAGGAGTATTACCGTTCATGGAGATGTTATAAATGACGGAACTATTAGAAATGGTTATGGCGGTTTAACAATCTATGTCTGGAATAATGTTATAAACAACGGCAAAATGGAACAGAGCGGCCTATGTTTTAACGGAAGCGGAATTCAGCAGATCAGCGGCGGTAAAATGTTTAGTCCTGGAAAAATTTGGAAAGATCCTAGTGGAACCATAATGGCAAAAAGTGATTTATTAATCGATTCTCTTACAACTGTTGATTTATCACGCGATACTCTGAATATGGGTTCCTTAAAATTAGCTAAGGTTACCAACAAAGTAATTTCAAGTCATTTTACGGGCGGAATAATAATATCTAATGGAGAAATTGATGTAAGCGGTATTTCGATAATGTATTCAAATCTCGGCGGAAACCCAATTCTAACCGGTAAAAATATAATGGAATTCGGAAATATTGAAGTGTTTGGAAATCTAACAATCTCTCCAGAAAAAATAATTCAGGATGAATGTTGCGCGGGAAGAAGAATTACAATTCACGGAAATCTTAACAACTTCGGCACCATTAAAAACGGATACGGTGGATTAGGTATAATAACTTATGGAAATATTTTTAACGGCGGATCAATTACTAATAATTATGTAAGCCAAAGAACCGAAGGACAAACGAGGACCATTTCTGGTATTTTTGACGCCGCAACTAATTTCGAATATACTGGAACTCCACTATCAGGAAAAATTGAAATAGACGGATCGGCCAGATTTAATAAACCGATCCTTGTAAATAAATCAGGATTGGAATTGATTGTGCCTGAGGGAAGCGCGCTTTATAGTTATGGCGGTGCGGGCAACAGCTATGGAGCAGGAATTTCGAACTATGGAAATATTATAAATAAAGGAATATTTCATACAACTGTAGGAATCCACTACTCGGGAAAAGTTTATCTGGATCCGGGAATGAATATCGATTTAAAATTGCTCGACTGGCCCGAAGTTACAAATGTAAATGTAACAACATACAATTTCGTTCATCCACGAATGAAAACGTCCGTTAAAAGATGGTGGAAAATTAATTCGGATGGAAATATTAAAGGATACAAAATCATACTGAATTACGATGACGATTTGTTAAACGGACAAAACGAAGATCTTCTCAAAGTATTTCTTTCTACAGATAATGGCGATACATGGAATTTAATATCTAATCCTCTTAACACTGTTCTTGATAAAGTTAACAACACAATATCGGTAGGCAGCGATCAAAGCCCTATAACAGAAGGCGTGGGAGATATTATTATAAGCACCGGAGGCACTATTGCCATTCCATCTCTGTCGCTCGCAGTTGGGGGTCGTAAACAAATAAGAGTCGGTCCGCCTAACAGATATACCGTGTCATATTGGAATAACGATAATTTTACTTCGGATTATACGGTGGTCGAACTAAAAACCAACCGCGGCGTTCACATAATGAAAGTTATAACAAAATCGATAGATACCGGTGAATCAGTTGAAATTCCAATTGATTCCCTAACATACGACGGAGTGAACAACGAAGTATATCTTGTAGCTCAACCATTACAGCCTGGCGAAGTTAGAACTTTTGACGTAGTATTGGGTGCTGTTCCAGATGTAAAAAAAGCCAGTAGCGTAATGCTGGAGCCAATTACATTTACAGCCGCGCTGCTATGGGTGGGCGGAGCAATTCTTGAAGACTATGTTTCCAATGTTGTTGTTGAGGGTTGTTATGAGATGTGGCGCCCTGTACGACATGATGAAGCTTTAATGGACGCAAGCACAAAAGCGCTTACTAATAGTATGAAAAAGGCAGCAACATTTGAAAACGGCGGTAAAGCTATAGGTAAAAAAGCGGCGGAAGAAATTATAAAAAAAACGGGACATGCAGCAGCTTGGCCAGTTTTTCTTGCAAAAGATATTTTCGACTGCATGGGAAATACATTCAGAGGAATTACAGATTATTTAAACGGTAATTTTGATAAAGCAGAAAAAGGACTGGAGAAAGTTACGTCCTGGGATCCAAATGCAAAAGAAGGTCCTGCGGGATTCGGATCCAATGGTTATATGGCAACATCAGCTCCTATGAATTACACAATTTATTTTGAGAATAAAAAAGAAGCCACTGCTCCAGCCTGGAAAATAGTTATTCTGGATACACTCGACGAAAATGTTTTCGATCTGAGCACAGTAAAATTTGGAAAAATGAGTCATAATATGGGAACGGCATCAATTACTGGAAATATTTTGAGATGGGAATTTGTTGAAATTGAACTGCCTCCAAATGTTACTCCGCCCGAAGGTGAAGGGTGGGTGCAGTTTACTGTTCATCCTAAACAAGGACTGCCAACAGGGACAGAAATAAAAAATAAAGCGGTTATAACTTTCGACCTGAATCCGCCAATTGCCACAAATGTTTCGTTAAATACGCTCGATTTCGATTCGCCCACTACTACTCCAATTTCGCTTAACCAAATAGGAAATAAACTGGAGTTTGTTTGGAATGCGGATGATGGATCGGGTTCGGGAATTAAAAAATCGATGGTCTATATTTCAACAGGAGGAGGCCCTTACGATTTAGCTGGTATTGCCGATGCAGACCGACTTATTATTGATATTGTGCCGGAGAGACAGTATAAACTGTACGTGCTTTCTGAGGATAATGTAGGTAACGGCGAAAAAGAACCTTCACAAATTGTAGATATAATAACTGGTATGGAAAAAGAGGAAAAAATCCTCCCTACCGAATATAAATTATTCCAGAATCACCCGAATCCGTTCAATCCGTCAACTACTATTTATTATTGGATACCAAAAGACGGAAATGTTGAGCTTGAAATTTATAATATTCTTGGCGAAAAACTTATGACGGTGGTAAACCAATTCCAGAAAATGGGATCCTATAATAAAACCGTAAATCTTAACAATTTTGCGAGCGGTGTTTATATTTACTCTCTAAAAGTTAATTCTTTTAAATCAGTAAAGAAAATGATGCTTGTCAAGTAGATGTTTGTATAGAGGCGGTAATTATTGCCGCCTCTATAAATTCCGAACAATAAAAAAAAAATCTTCTAAATGGAATTATTCAAACGATCCTTATGTTTTACATCTGTATATTATTTAACAGGATTATACTGAATGAATATTCCGGAAACAGTTTATTTACATTACCTTTCCGCGCTTGTTGATGGTGATAAAGAAACCTGCCGTTTAATTATTTCTAAACTGCTCACAGAAAAACACGAAGCAAAAAGCATTTACGACAATATTATAAAAAAATCTATGTATCGTATAGGTCAGCTTTGGGAGAAATGCAGATTATCGGTAGCTGAAGAACACGTTGCAAGCGAAATAACGAAAGAAATTCTTTCGTTAATTAATATTAGTACCGAAAATAAATGCAAAACCGGAAAATCTATAGTAATAACATGTGTACAAAAAGAATATCATGAAATAGGTCCGAAGTTAATATCAGATTTTTTTGAACTAAAAGGATGGTGTTCTACTTTCGTTGGGTCGAATATACCGCCTAAAGAGTTTATAAAATTATTAAAGGAAAAAAAACCCGATCTTGTGGGGATTTCCAACAACTTTTACTTAAATATAACAAGGTTATTAGAGTTAGTTGATCTAATTAAACAGCAGACACCTGAACAGCAAATAATTATTGGTGGGCAGGGTCCAAATAATTGTTATTTGGAAATGATTGATAAATACCCCGACGTACACTATTTAAAAACATTGGATGATATTGAAAATTTTATAATCGAAAAATTTCCCACATAAATCTCTTCTTTTAGTTTATTTCTTTATTTTACTTCCTCAAATGTTAATTCATAATGGAGCTTACGGATGCGCTACAGTAAATCTGTTTTAATTAATCTTATTATTATTTCGGCTATGCTTTTCGGTTGTTCACAAAAGTCTTCTAATAAAATTGAAGATATAATAGCCAACATTAATCTTACCGCAGACAAACCACTTAGTATTGTAATCAATGATTTATTATTTACGGAGAATTATAATTTAGAATTTTCACCGAATAAAGATGTTGTCGTTCAATATTTAAAAGGAAGCGATACATTAATTCTAAAAGCCGATAAAAATTTTGAAGGTATGACATTAGTCGAATTCAAATTAGATGATAATGTTTATCAAATTCCCGTCACATCTAAAAAAGAAAAGTTTTATACATTTTCATTTAAACCGGAGAAAGAGTATAAAACAATTTCGTTATTCGGAAGCTTTAACGGTTGGGATAGATACAGCCTGCCAATGAATGACCAAAATAAAGACGGAGTGTATGAAACTCAAACATCACTTGAGCCAGGGGTTTATCAGTACAAATTTTTTGGCGACGGCGAAGAAATAGTAGATCCACAAAATCCAGTAAAGGTCTCTAACGGCATGGGAAGCTTTAATTCTGTGCGTGTAATTGAGGAGGATAAAAACGCTAAAATATTCTTACACGTTGATAAATATGAAAG
>PGYT01000144.1 GCA_002839805.1 Ignavibacteriae bacterium HGW-Ignavibacteriae-2 | reverse complement strand
TTACGTATTGATCTTTTGCCCAGGTTAGCTGTGATCCGCCCGGCTCTGATCCTTTGTGCCAGTACGATGGATCTTCTTGTTCAAAACTGCCAATTGAATTAATTCCTGATTGTGCAGTAATAAACAAAGGGATAAAGAATAGTAAGAAAACAAAACTCCTTAGCCTCATTAGGTTATAGCTCTTAATCATACTTCCTCCTATCGTTAACTAATTATTTGATATTTGACGAATCGAGAATTTTCATTTATCGAAAAAACTGAATGAATTTCGTTTATATCAATTTGGTTGGTTGTAAATTTTTCTGGATCTATATGACCCGAACTTAATAAGTTCAAAGATTTACTGAATGTGAATGGGTTCAGCAGTGATCCTTTAACAATAAGTTCTTTTTTAAAGTAATCCTGAAGATTAAAATTCATTTTTGTTTTTTTGCCGGATAAACCGAATAGAATTATTGTAGCGCCTTTACGAGCAAACAATATTGTTGAATTGACCGCGGTTTCTGTTCCGGCGCACTCAATTATTATATCGGCGCCACCGTTGGTCTCTTCCATTATCTTTTGAATTAAATCTTTATCAGTTGAATCGTATATTAAATCGGCTCCGGAAATAATCGCTAACTCACGTTTAAATTTTTCCGGTTCTATTACAATTATTTTTGAAGCTTGTGATAATTTCGCCAGTTGCACCATCAACAATCCGATACTTCCAGCTCCAACTATTACAACAGTGTCATTTATTTTAATTTCCGCCTGCTCAATTCCATGTAAACAACACGATAATGGTTCCGCGTAAGCTGCAATATTAAGAGGTATATTATCATTAAGTTTATACGCTTGTTTGAATGGTATAATTGAGAATTGAGCAAATCCACCATTTATATCAACACCCAGGGCGGTTAAATTTTCACAGAAATTAATTTTACCCTCACGGCAATAAGAACAATAACCGCAATTAATATTTGGATCAACTGCTACTTTATCCCCCATTATTAGACCACCAATATTTCCTTTACAATCTATGATGGTTCCCGCATACTCATGTCCTAATATAACCGGTGTAGAAGATTGAGCTTCCCCATTATTAATATGATGATCAGTGCCGCAAACTCCGCAGGCATTAACACGAATCAGCAATTCTCCTTCAGTTAAACTTCGAAGTGAATATTCTTCTACTGATATTTTGTGTGGAGCATTAAAGATCGCTGCTATCATATTTTTTTTGTTGATTTTCTTACTATCAATTCAACAGGCACAAGTATTTTTTTTGCCGTCGTGCTGTTATTTTTTAAAATATTTAACATTAATTGCATGGCTTCCGCGCCCAACTCAATTTTGGGAACATGTATAGTTGATAAAGAAGGATCTATTAAAAGATCAACTTCAACGTCATCAAAACCGATTATTGATATATCATCCGGAATTTTTATATCATTATCTTTGTAGAATTGCATTGCGCCAATGGCCAACGCATCATTTGCCGCGAAAATTGCCGTAATATTTCTATTTCTTTTATAAAGCTTAGATGCAGCTTCGTAACCATTTGCTCTGGCTGGGTAGTCTTCATCAATTACATAAAATTTATCATTCGTTCTTATACCAATTTCCTCTAATGCATTTTTATATCCTTGAAACCTTTCATAAATACTTGGATGTTTAATATCTCCTGCAATAAAACCAATATTTCTATGTCCATAATTAATCAAATGTTCAGTAGCTATATATCCACCTTTTAAATTATCTATTTGTATAGTTGGGTATTGTCCTTTAAAGGGAAGAAAATCAACGAATACTAAAGGAAGATTATATTCCTTGAGATTTTCAACTAGATCACATGGAACTTTTCCAGCTATTATAATGCCGTCGACGTTTTGTTCCAGGATAAAGCGCGGTAGAGGATCCTCTTTTTTATAATCAGAGGCTATAGTAGTTAGAAGAATATAATACTCATTGGTTCGGGCTTGAAACTCAGTCCCAAGGAAAATTCTTGTGTAAAATGGTTCAGTTCGCAAAAAGTGATCATCAGTAAGAATAAACCCAATGTTACCTGTTTTTTTTGAAACTAAGCCGCGCGCTGATCTTGAAGGATGGTAATTTAATAATTTGATTGCCCTATGAACTTTTTTCTTAGTGTCCGAAGAAATTCTGTCATTGTCGTGAACAACAAGGGAAACGGTTGCAACTGAAACACCTGCTTCTTGAGCTACATCTTTAATTGTAGATTTCATTAGGCCCCAGGTTAAACGTTTTACTAAAATAAAATTAACACATCGGGATCGATAAGTCAAGATATTTTTTTCGGAGAGTAGATATAATTGATATTTTTATAACTTTAACCAATATTGATGGCAGAAATACTTCTGTTACTGATATAAACAATAATAAAGAAGTATATCATAATGCCAATATCATTTTTCAAATGTTATATTTAAAGCAATCAAAATCATAATAAGTTAATCGTTTAACTAACATTATTGTGTAATGTGTTTTGTTTTATTTGCATCGATTTTTTAATGCGTTGTTACTATTCAAGTGTCTTTCCTAATAGACAATATTGTTGAAATTGTTTTCGAATCAATCAAATTATTTCGATTTTTTACAGACTATTTATTGGTTTGGTTGGTATTTAATTTACGCCCCAATTATATTTTGTTAAGCTTTTATTTTCCTGAAATTCTCACAATAAGAAATAATTTATTCATTTAATGACAATACAGAAATGAAATTATTTGTCAAAAAACTATTTTTTTATTTCCATATTCCCCCTTAAGTGTAGTTTTAAGTATGCAAATAGAATATTTTAATTTATTCCGAAACATTATTTGCTGAAATTTATTAATCTAATGATGTTAATAATATTGGCAAATTTATTGCGGGATTGTCCACAGGATTTTTATAATAATTCCGGGAGACCTGTCAATGTATTCCCCCTCAATTTTCGGATCGGGAAATGATTTGTCAGGATATTTCCAATGATGGCATTTGTGCAGTAAAATCTTTTTTTTTAATGTGAGTCTATGGAAAGCAAATAATCAATTTAACTTTTCGGAGATGAAAACAGAATTAATAATCGGTATGATTAATCTGGATCCTCTGTTGCTGATTTTTTTTGATAATGTATAACTTAAAATAAAGTGATGAATATATTAATTGCACCCGACAAATTTAAGTATTCGTTAACCGCTAAAGAGGTTTGCGAGGCGGTAGAAAAAGGAATTCGTAAATATATGCCTTCGGCTAATATTATTAAAATTCCACTCGCCGATGGTGGCGAAGGGTCTTTGGAAACTTTAGAAAACACTATTAAATTTGAACGTGTTTATTTAAAAGTAAAAAATCCAGTTTTTAAATCCATAAAAACATTTTATGGAATTCTGAAAGACACCGCCTACATTGAAATGTCCT
>PGYT01000035.1 GCA_002839805.1 Ignavibacteriae bacterium HGW-Ignavibacteriae-2 | reverse complement strand
TTGTTGATTTTAATTTCCGAATCTGATTCCTCGTTCTGATCATTATTCTCAAATGTGCCAATAATAAGATTTTTGATATAATAAAAAATAGACTCAAGTTTGATATCAAAAGCGATAATAAATGCAACAAGAAGCAGAGCCAATAAAACAATTACACTACCCAGACCGCCCAGCAATCGTCCTATTGCCAAACCAAGAAAATCTCCCACTTTTCCAGAAAGTTCACTACTATCACTAAGTATTGCGAATTCATGACGGAGCATTCCAAAAAATGTAGCAATTATCAAAGCGATTGAGATTAAAAAGTTAGAAATGTAAACCGAAATTCTGTAGTATTGATTTTTAAAAATCGCGACTCCCCAGATAAATAGAATTACCGGGAATACAATCGCCCCGTAACCTATTGTTGCATTCAGAAGGAAGTTAGAAAGATAGGCGCCGAACAAGCCCAGTGCATTATTTATTTCAGATGCCCTGGTAGAAAATTCGGGATCAGGTGAGAATATTTTAAATAAATCAGCAAAACCAAATAATAGATTGTCTTTGTCGTGTATGGAATATGTAAGTATACTAAGGAATGAAAGCAAACCAACAATTACCAAAAAAAAACCCAACAGCTTTTTCTTTTTTTCCACAGTAATGGAAAAATAATTGCTTGTGTTTTCGGAAGTAGTCTTTTTAGTTTTTGCCATTCTCGTGAATAAAATTAATTGTTATTCCACAGCTAGAGTATTAAAGGATTTAATTGACCCGTTATCAAACACCGGAACAATGTTAATATTGTTTAGTATACCACAAATCTCAATATCTATCCCGAATCCATTTTCTTCCAACAATTTGCCATGCTCACAATTTTTTAACATCTCAGGAATATCGCCTCCAAACTCCTTACTTAAAACGAGACTTGCTTTAGCGGCATCACTTATTTCCGTATCGGTATTAATCTTTTGTATTTCAGATATCAATTTTCCAGCGCATACTGTATCTTCTATGCAAAACAATCCATTAGAGCCCGCACATAATATTTCAACATCTTCGCCAAGTTTTACTAGATGTTCGGCGACACTTTTTAAATTGTTAAAGCTGCATGTTAGCAGATTTGTTGAGAATTTCGCTTTTACAATAGATTTTGAGCCATTGGTGGTAAATAGTATTATTGATTTCCCTTTAACTTTTTCTTCAGTATACTCTTCTGGAGAATTGCCAAGGTTAAATCCTTCAATAATTTTAGTATTGCGTTCGCCACAAAGCAAAGACTGACTGCCATGCGTATTGCTCGATATTTTCATCGCGAAATCAATTGAGCCGACTGGAATAATTTCTTTAGCGCCGGAATTTAAGGCTTTTGCAATAACTGATGTAGCTCTTAAAACATCTATAATAACAGAAGTTTTTCCAGTAAAATATAAATCATCCACATTCTGTGGTGATAGTAATACATTTATTTTCATAATTATTTCTTTACAAATGGCAATTCAATTATAGTTGCTTCAAATTCTTTACCTCTTATGGAAAAGAATATTTTATTTCCTTTTATAGCAAATTCTTGTTTTACATAACCTAAAGCTATTGGTTTTTCTAGTATCGGACTAACAGTACCGCTTGTGATTTTACCGATAACATCTCCGTTCAGAGTTAAATTGTAACCGTGACGTGGAAAACATTTTTCATCAGCAATCATAGGAACTAATCTGCGGGAAGTCCCTTTTTCTTTTGCAGAAACAATTGCATCTCGTCCGATAAAATCACCTTTATTAATTTTGGTAATCCAACCCAGCCCAGCCTCAATAGTATTTGTAGTATGATCAATATCATTTCCATACAAACAGAAACCCATTTCGAGGCGTAAAGTGTCGCGTGCGGCCAATCCTATCGGTTGAATATTAAACTCTTTTCCTGTTTCGAATATAGCGTCCCAAATCTTTTCTGCTACTTCTTCGTTTCCTTTAAAATAAATTTCGTACCCTAGTTCACCTGTATAACCAGTTCTAGAAATAAGCATCTCAATATTCTGGTATTTAACGTTGAAAAAAGTGTAATATTCCAAATCAAGCGGTTTGTCACAAATAGATTGAACAACCTCTTTGGATTTTGGACCCTGCACTGCGAGCAGCGAATATTCTTCACTTTCATCAAGAATATCAACGTTAAAATTATTGTTTTTGTGCATCCAGGTTATGTCCTTATCAATGTTGGATGCGTTTATTACAAGCATAAATTCATCATCGGCTATTTTATAAACTAAAAGATCATCAACAATACCGCCATCGGGATAACACATTGCCGAATACTGTATTTTCCCAATTGTAAGTTTTGACGCGTCGTTTACCGTAATATTCTGAATAAATTCAAATGCCTTTTCACCTTTAATTTTAACTTCGCCCATATGAGATACATCAAAAACTCCAACGCTTTTTCTTACAGCTTTGTGTTCTTCAATAATTGAAGTGTATTGAATCGGCATTCTGTAACCAGCGAAGTCTACCATTTTGGCGCCACGCTTCTCGTGCAAGTGATAAAATTTCGTTTTTCTCATTTTTTCGCTATTGATTTGTTTTTTTCCAGTCATTTAGAAATTTATCTAATCCTATATCCGTTAAAGGATGTTTAAATAATTTACTTATTACATCAAATGGAATTGTTACCACGTCTGCTCCAATTATTCCAGCTTCAATTATATGCAGTGGAGAGCGCACGCTAGCAACTAAAACTTCTGTTGAATAATTATAATTATCATAGATACTTACAATTTGTTCGATTAAATCCATTCCAATATGGCCTATATCATCCAGCCGGCCGACAAAAGGACTAATATATGTAGCTCCGGCTTTTGCTGCCAAAATAGCCTGAGCAGCAGAAAAACATAATGTTACATTTGTTTTAATCCCTTTATCCGAAAGAGTTTTAACTGCTTTTATTCCCTCTTTTATCAAAGGCACTTTTACAACAATATTTTTGTGTATAGCCGCAAGTTCCGTTCCTTCTTTAACTATACCGTCGTAATCTGTAGAAACAACTTCGGCGCTTATAGGACCGTCTACTACAGCGAGTATTTCGTCAAGCAATTTTCTAAAATCCTTTCCCTCTTTTGCCACCAACGAAGGATTGGTTGTAACGCCGTCTAAAATACCCATTGAAGCGGCTTCTTTAATCTCATCGATATTTGCAGTATCAATAAAAAATTTCATTTCTTTACCTGCTATTCTATTAACAAAATCATGATACTAAATTCTAAAAACATGGTGAAATTTAGTTTAAAATATTATTGAAAAATAGTTGCTAAGAATAATTATCTGTTATATCTTCACCAGTGCGTAAGTCGATAAACTGAAATTTTTGAATACTCATCTTTTCGTCTAATTCCATCCGAAGACGGAAAACATATTTAAATCTAAGTTTAGAAAAGAACGAAATGCGTCCCCGTTTTAATGTATCCTGAAGATTGGGATGAATTTTAAGAATCAGAGGTTTTGATTTGTTCTCTTGTTTAAACCTTTTTAACCATTCTTCAATTTCGTGGGCTACATTAGATTTTTTTGTAACCAATCCGGTTCCTTCACAATAAGGACATGGTTCATGCATGGATTGAAGTATGTTTTCTCTAATACGTTCGCGAGTAATCTGCATCAAACCAAATTCAGTCATTGGAAGCATAGCAATTTTCGCGCGATCTTTTTTAAATTCTTTTTTTAGTTCATCGTATATTTTTTTTCGATTTTTATCATCCTCAAGGTCGATAAAGTCTACAACTATTAAACCGCCGATATCTCTCAATCTTAGTTGTCTGACTATTTCCCGCGAAGCTTCCAAATCCGTTTTAAGAGAGTTTAATTCCTGATCTTTTTTTGCGGCATATCTTCCACTGTTAACGTCTACAACAACCATCGCTTCCGTATGTTCAATTACAATATGTCCTCCGCTCGGCAGCGGTACTCTAACACCCATCAGTTTTTTAATTTGTTCCTCAATTTTAAACTCCTCGAAAATTGAGACTGAGCTTTTATAAAGATCGACTCGTTTAACAAGTTCAGGTTGAAAGAACTGCACGTAGTCTTTTATCTCTTTATATAATTTTTTAGAGTCAATAAAAATCTTGGAAACATCCGGCGTAAATAAATCTCTTATCACGCTAACGGTAGTGCTTAAGTCCTCATGAACAATAGAAGGGGGTGACTGATTTTTAATTCTTTGTTGAATCTCACTCCAGTTGTTAACTAAAAATTTAAGGTCTCCGGATAAAGATTCTTCCGTTTGATCTTTAGCTGCAGTTCTAATTATTAATCCGCAATCTTGCGGAAGAATTCCACGCGCAAGTTTTCTAAGTCTTCTTCTTTCGCGGAAATCACTAATTTTTTTTGAAACTCCAATTTTATTATCGAATGGCAGAAGCACACAAAATCTGCCGGGCATAGAAATAGAAGAAGAAACTCTAACTCCCTTTCCTTTTACAGGTTCTTTAATAATTTGGACAACTATTTCCTCGCCTTTTTTTAATTTGGGAGTTTGTTTTTCCCTATGTTCTTCTTTTTTTACATCACCTTGCTTCTCTTTTTGTTTATCGTCGGCATCTACATTATTTTCGTCGTCCTCAAAATCACTTTCGTCGTCGTCAAAAATACCTTTCATATCTTCAAGTTTATCGCCAATATCCGAAAAGTGAAGAAATGCGTCGTGTTTTAATCCTATATCTACAAATGCGGCACGAATTCCTGGAAGCACACGAGCGACTTTTCCGAGATAAATATTTCCTACCATCCTCTTTTTTTCTGGATGATCTACAAAAAAATCGACTAGGTTGCTATTTTCAGTAATAGCAACTCTGTTTTGTGATGCGGTTGAGTTGATTATAATTTCTTTAGTCATTAAAAACTCACAAAATTTATTTTACTATGCTATCTTCTTCCGAGAGCCAAAATTGTACTTTTGAATTAAATAATTTATCAAAATTTTCTTTTGCGTCAGATTCATAGTTATTGGTTTTAATATTTTTATAATGAAAACTTATTAGTTCAATTAACTCATCTCGGTTCTTACATGCAAATATTTTATCTATTAATTGATCTAAAGCAGGCAAGTTTCTGAAATACCAGATTATATGTTTTTTAACTTTATTTATCCCGTTTGCTTCACCATAATCCTGAACTAATAAATTTATATGTTTAATTGCAACATCTTTAATTTCTTCAGGTGTGGGATACTCAGGTATAGTTCCAAATTCCATCAACTTATTAAACCCGTCGAAAATAAAAGGATTACCCAAAGCGCCTCTAGCAACCATTACAGAGTCCGCTCCATAATTTTCTATTATATTTTTCGCATCATTGGGAGTAAATATTGATCCGTTAGCTACAACAGGTATCTGAATACTATCTTTAACTTTAGTTATCCATTCCCATTTAGGTTCTTCATCATACCTGTCAACTTTTGTTCGCGCATGAACTGTAACAAATGCCGCCCCATTATCCTGAGCAGCTTTAACATTATCTATAATATTAATGTTACGGGCATCTTTGCCGAGCCTAAGTTTCACGGAAATAGGCATATCTCCTGCCTCAGCAACCATTTCGCGAATAAGATCACCCAATTTTTTAGTATCATCCAGTAAACTGGCGCCCATATTATGTTTTGTAACTTTATCTACAGGGCAGCCGCAGTTAAAATCAATAACATCAGGTTGAAGGTTTTTAAGTTCGTTTACAGCACCTCTCAAAAAAAAAGGATCATTTCCCAATAGTTGAACACCTATGGGTTTTTCCGTTCTGCTGAATACAAGAAGTCGTAATGTTTCAAAGTTGTTTTTTACAACCCCTTTAGCACTAACCATTTGAGTAAAAGTTAATCCGGCACCAAATTCCTTTGCTATTGTCCTGAATGCAGCGTCAGTAATATCTGCCAAAGGTGCCACAAGCAGTTTATGTTTAAGATCGAGTTTACCAATTTTCATTTTTTTGCATTTCTAAGGATAAAAAAGCCTTATTTAAAACAAAAAATGCTGAATGTATTATCCAGCATTTTTCCAATAAATTATTTTATTGCTTTTCTTCCTCTGTATCTTCTTTCAATAATACTTTTCTGGACAAACTCATTTTGCCATTTTCAATTTTCAGCAGCTGAACTTGAACCATATCGCCTTCGTTAAGTACTTCTTTAACATCTTTAATTCGTTTATTATCTATTTGCGAAATATGAAGAAGACCTTGAACACCTGGTAATATTTCAACAAACGCGCCAAATTCCATAATTTTAATAACTTTTCCATTATAGTTTTTGCCAACTTCCGGATCAGTCGTTAGAGTTTTTATGTATTCTTTGGCTTTTTGCGCAAGTACGGAGTCCGTACCGGCAATACTAACGCTTCCGTCTTCTTCTATATATATCTCAACTTTAAACTCTTTCTGTATACCCTGAATAGTTTTTCCACCGGAACCAATTAGAGTACCGATTTTATCGGGACTAATTCTTGTGAACAACAATGATGGAGCCAAAGGAGATATACTTTCACGAGATTCGGAAATTGTCTGGTTCATAACGTTAAGAATATGCAAACGACCTTCTTTTGCCTGTGCTAGCGCTTTTTCCATAATCTCGTAAGAAATTCCCTGAATTTTGATATCCATTTGGATAGCTGTAATTCCTTTATCGGAACCGGCTACTTTAAAGTCCATATCACCAAGATGATCTTCATTACCCAATATATCGGTTAAAATCGCAAAACTGTCATTCTCTTTAACCAATCCCATAGCTATTCCGGCAATGGCGCATTTTACAGGAACACCACCATCCATTAAAGCTAAAGATCCGGCACAAACTGTAGCCATTGAAGAAGATCCATTGGATTCAAGTATATCCGAATTCAAACGAATGATATACGGGAAATTTTCTTCCATCGGAACAATGTATTTTAGTGCACGTTCAGCAAGATTTCCATGGCCAATTTCTCGTCGGCCAGTTCCGCCATATCGGCCTGTTTCACCGACACTAAATGGAGGGAAGTTATAATGTAGCAAAAATCTTTTCTTAACTTCCTCCTGCAGACCATCAATTATTTGTTCGTCGCCTTTTGTACCGAGAGTAAGGGTTGTTAAACTCTGAGTTTCACCTCTTGTAAATAAAGAAGAAGCGTGTGTTCGAGGTAGAAGACCAACTTCAATGTTAATCGGTCTAACTTGTGTTAAATTTCTACCGTCTAAGCGAGTACCTTTTTCGAGTATCTGCTTGCGCATCAATTCTTTTTCTATATCATGAAGAATTTCTTTTATAACGGAAGTCTGATCGGGAAATTTTTCAGACAACTGTTCTAAAACGTTTTCAGTTAACTCGGAATTTTTTGCAGATCTTTCTTCCTTAGCCAATACCGAGGAAACAATTTCGGCAAATTTATCCTTAGCTAAACCATTAACAGCTTCCAATAATTCCGGATCGAATGTTTTTTCAACAACATCTCTTTTTGCTTTGCCACATTCCGCAGCCAGTTCGTTCTGCATCTCAATAATCTTTTTGATAGCAACCTGAGCTGCTTTAAGAGCTTCAAGCAAATCTTGTTCGCTAATTTCTTTTGTTTCACCTTCAACCATCATAATGGAATCTAGAGTACCCGCTACAACAATATCCATATCGGATACTAAAAGCTCTTTATTAGATGGGTTTATAATAAAGTTACCATCTACCCGGCCAACTCTAACTTCGCCAATTGGTTCAAGGAACGGTATATCTGAAATTACCAAAGCAGCTGAAGCGCCAACGGCGGCAACAACATCAGCATCGTAGTTACCGTCATAGGAATATACGAACGCGGCAATTTGAGTATCGTTATTATATGATTTCGGAAATAATGGGCGAATAGGCCTATCAATTAATCTTCCGCTTAAAATTTCTTTTTCTGTAGGTCTGCCTTCTCTCTTGAAGAAACCACCCGGAAATTTCCCCGCTGCGAAAGCTCTTTCTCTATATTCAACTGATAAAGGGAAATAATCTATATCTTCTCTTGCTCCTGAGGCTACGGCAGTAACTAACACCATCGTATCGCCATAACGAACCATAACCGCACCATTGGACTGTTTAGCATAGCGTCCAGTTTCTATAGACAGTTTTTCACCGCCTATCTCAATTTCTTTCGTAAATATCATTTACCGATCCTTTATTTTCTTAATTTCAATTCTTTTATAATACTACGATATCTTTCAATATCTTTACTGGCAACGTAATCAAGCAATCTTCTTCTTTTACCAACCATTTGCATCAAACCTCTTCTTGATGCGTGATCTTTTTTATGCTCGCTAAAATGATCCGTAAGTTTATTAATACGAGCGGTTAATAAGGCTATTTGCACCTCGGCTTTACCGCTATCTTTTTCATTAGCGCCATATTTTTTAATTATCTCAAGTTTTTCTTCATTACTTAAGTTCATTGTGTAACTCCTGCTTTATATTATTATTCGATGTAACCTCAGAATTACCCGAGGTCAATTAATTAAAGATCCAATTATTTGTATAGCTTTTCTTTTATCTCTTTCAATTTGATAAACCAACTCTTCTTTAGAACTGAATTTAATCTCGTCGCGCAACCTGTTTAACAGTTTAACGGAAATTTTTTGACCATAAACTTCCCTGTTAAAGTCAAACAAATGCACCTCAATTACTAAACTGCCGTGCTCCTCAAATGTTGGTCGAAAACCAATATTCATTACTCCATAGACGATTTCTTTTTCTAAAAGACATTCAACAGCATAAACACCCGTTTTAGGAATCAACTTGTATTCATCGGAAATGTTGATGTTTGCAGTTGGAAAACCCAAAATCCGTCCTCTAGTGGCGCCTGAAACTATTATTCCATCGAAGAAATAATTCCGACCAAGCATTTTGTTAGCCAGGATCAGTTCACCATCCAGGAGAAGATTTCTTATTTTCGTACTGCTAATAATTTGGTCCTCTATTTGCACTGGTGCTACTGGCAAAACATCAAAACCGTATTTAGCGCCCAATAGTTTTAGAGTATTCTCTCCGCCGTCACGATTTTTCCCAAATTTATGATCATGACCGATAACAAATTCTTTAATAGCAATTCCGTCAACAAGATAATCTTTAATAAACTCCTCAGAGTTTAGTTTAGCAAATTCTTCAGTAAAATTTATAATTACCAAAGAATCAATATCAAAATCATAAAGAACATCTATCTTCTCATCAAAGGTTGTAAGAAGCTTCAGATTAAAATCATTTGAAACTACCGTTCTCGGGTGAGGATCGAAAGTGATAATTACGGATCGATAGCCATTTTCATCAGCACTTAACTTCAACTTTTCAAATATGTTTTGATGGCCCAAGTGAACGCCATCAAAAGTTCCTACAGTTACAACTGTATTCTTGTCTTTCGGTAAATCCGATATATTTTTATATATCTGCATTAATGTTTGCGGTTATAAAATTAAGATTAATTGAATCTAATTGGTATTCCGTTTATATAATAATTCGAATTCGGTTACATTAAGAGCATCTTCAACAGAATAATCTCCAATTTTCTCCCTTCGTAAAGAACTTAAAAAAGCACCGCAACCAAGTTCATTCCCAAGATCATCGGCAATAACCCTAACATAAGTACCTTTGGAACAATTTAAAACGAATTTTATCTCAGGAATTTTAATCTCAGTTAAAACGAAATCGTATACAGTTACTTTCCGGGGAGCTCTTTCAATTTCCACACCTTTTCGCGCGTACTTGTATAAAGCTTTCCCCTTATGTTTAAGAGCAGAATACATCGGCGGAACTTGTGTAATTTCACCCCTAAATTTTTCAATCTTTTCAAAAATCATACTTTCAGTAATATGATCAACATTTTTTTCTTCAATCACATTAGATTCACCATCCATCGATTCGGTTCGCACGCCCAATGTAATAGTACCACTGTATGTTTTTCCCAAATCCTGGTAATGGCTAATCTCTTTCGTTTTTTTTCCTGTACACACAATCAACAAACCTGTGGCACTAGGATCAAGCGTTCCCGCATGACCTACTTTTTTTACTTTAGTTATACCACGAATTTTTTTTACAACACTAAAAGAACTAAAACCATTTTCTTTATCCATAAGTATAACTTGCCCCTCGGTAAAATCACAATCGGCTAAGTTATTCGTCTTGCTTGTTATCATCTTTATGAATTTCTCTGAAGATATTCTCAATTTTTTCTACATAGTCCAGTGTATCGTCTATATAAAAATTTAATTCGGGCATTCTTCTTATATTTCTAACTCTTTGAGCTAATTGACCTCTGATTAATCCTCTCAAATCCGTAAGTTTGTTCAATATATCTTCTCGCAATCCCTTGTCGTAAACAGATACATATACTTTTGCTACCTTCAAATCGGGAGAAACTTTTACTCCCGTAATAGTAATAAGTCCGATAGCCGGATCCTGAAGTTTATGAAGAAAAATTAGGCTCAATTCTTCCTTCAGCAAAGCATTTATTTTATTTAATCTTACAGACATCAGCTAGATAATTTTTTCTTAGTTTCTATTACTTTAAAAGATTCTATTATATCGCCGTTTTTGATATCATTAAAATTAGCGATATTTAGACCGCATTCATAACCGGCGTCAACATCCCGCACGTCGTCTTTAAATCTTTTTAGTGTGGCCAGGTTTCCTTCGTAAATAACAATACCATCACGGAAAAGACGAATTTTATCATTTCTATTAATTTTGCCTTCCTGAACATAACAGCCGGCAACTGTGCCAATTTTAGGGACTTTAAATGTTTCACGTATTTCCAGAGTAGCAACAAGTTCTTCAGAAAGTACAGGTGAGAGCATACCTTCCAGAGCAGATTTAACTTCATTAATGGCGTCATAAATTACATTATAAAGTCTAATATCGACACTTTCGGATTCGGCTAATTTCCTCGCGTTTACGTTTGGTCTTACATGGAAACCGATAATAATAGCGTTCGATGCAGCAGCAAGCAACACGTCACTTTCTGAAATTGCACCAACACTTTTATGTATAACTTTGATAACAACTTCAGAATTTGAGAGCTTCATTAAAGAGTCAGCTAAAGCTTCAACGCTACCGTCAACATCGCCTTTAACAATAAGAGGCAATTCTTTATAACCACCCTGACTAATTTGAGCGGCAATTTGATCGAGCGTAATTAAATGTACTTGTCTATTATCCTGTTCGCGTTTTAATTGCTGACGTTTAATTGCAATTTCGCGGGCTTCGCGTTCGGAGTCCACAACAATAAAAGTGTCACCGGCTTGAGGAGAACCTTCAAATCCAACAACAACAACCGGAGATGCAGGAGAAGCCTGCTTAACTTTTTTATTTCTTTCATCGAACATGGCTCGTACACGGCCATGATGGTTACCGGCAACAAAAGAATCTCCGACTTTCAGAGTTCCTTTTTCAACAAGAATTGTAGCGGTAACACCACGTCCTAATTCCAGTTTTGTTTCAATAACAGCACCTCTGGCCAACCTGTCCGGATTTGCTTTTAAATCCAACAATTCAGCCTCGAGAAGAATTTTTTCCATAAGCAGGTCTATATTGGTACCTGCTTTTGCAGACACTTCAACACATTGGTATCTGCCACCCCAGTCCTCAACCAAAATATTTCTTTCAGCTAACTGCTGTTTAATTTTTTCAATATTTGAGCCGGGTTTATCAATTTTATTTATAGCAACAATAATCGGTACGCTAGCGGCCTGCGCATGGTTTATAGCTTCAATTGTTTGAGGCATAACTGCGTCGTCGGCGGCGACGATTAGAATAACTATATCCGTAACTTTGGCTCCTCGTGCACGCATAGCGGTAAAGGCTTCGTGACCAGGAGTATCAAGAAACGTAATATGTTTTCCAGTTTCAACTTCAACCTGATATGCACCGATATGCTGAGTAATACCACCTGATTCGCCCGCAACAACATTAGCTTTTCTAATATAATCCAATAAAGATGTTTTACCATGATCAACATGTCCCATAATTGTAACAACGGGCGGTCTCGATTGTAATTCTTCCTCTTCATCACCTACGTCCTCAAGAACTTCGGATGTAAATTCTTCTTCAAATTCTACATCAAAACCAAATTCATCAGCAACAAGAGTTATAGTTTCCACATCAAGTCTTTGGTTAATGGAAACCATCAAACCAAGTCCTATACATTTCTGAATTACTTCTGCAACCGGCACGTTCATTAAATTTGCTATCTCGCTTACAGCAATGTATTCAGTAACTTTAATTTTAGTTTTATCCAGTTGTTGCTGGATCATTTTTTGTTCTTCTAGTTCGTGTTTTTCTTTTTTCTTTTTCTTTCGGGATGCCGCTCTATCACCTAAATTGGTCTCATCCATAGCTATCATTGTTCGTTTAATAGCGGCTTCAACTTCACGTTTGTCAACTTCAAGTTTCTTGATTTTCTTTAATTTCTTCGACTTTACCTGTTCTTCGGCCGGTAAATCACCTTTCTTTTTAGTCTTAGCTTTTAATCTTTTCTTTTTAAGTTTTTTCTCGGCATCTTCACTAACTGGTTTTATTTCAGGCTTAGCTGCAGATTTACCTGTTTCCTGAGTTGTTGGGGCTGAACCCGAAATTTCCTCTTTTCCTCTTGATTTATCTTTTCTTTTATCTTTGCCTTTAGCATCTTTTTTCGGTTTACTTAAATCAATTTTACCTACAACAGTAAGACCCTTTTTCTTCCCCTCAAATTCAAGTTCGGCTTTGGTTTTATAAATAGTAGTAGTATCGTCCAATTCCTCATCTAAAACTTCTTCTGCCGGCTCTTCTTCAATATCAGTTTCCGAGGATGATGAATCCATAACTATTTCAGGAACTGGTTCTTCCTCAACTTGTTGTTTCTCAATTTCAGGAGTTCCCATTTCAGGAGTCTCTGTTGCAGACTCAGCATCGCTTTCAGACTTAATTTCATCATCAATTATTTCCGGAACAATATCTTCTTTTTGTTTTTCTTCTACCGCAGGCGTCTCCAATACTTCAACTTCAGCGACTTCCGGTTCTTTGGGCGCATCAGCTTCCGCTTTATCACTTCGTTTTTTCTGGAATTCAGAAATTTTTCGATAATGCATTTCAGCTTTTTCGATATCTTTCTTAAAGTGACCACTAATATCTGCAATCATCTCTTCCGTAAGCAGAGTCATATGAGATTTTACTTCGTGTCCCTTCTGTTGTAAAAACTCCATAATAGCTTCAGTAGCTAAATTGTATTCTGAAGCAAATTTGTAAATTCTTGTTTTTTTCGTTTTTGTGTTATCGAGCATAAAATGTTACCTGAATTAATAATTCATAACTTCTTAATTCTAATCTTCTTCTTCTTCGAACTGATTTTTAATTATTTCAATAATTTCTTCAGCTCTTTCTTTAGTCATTCCTTCAATTTCAACAAGTCCATCAACTCCTGCGGTAAGAACCTCAACTGCTGTGTCGAATCTGTTGTTGATAAGTAAATCTACTGTTTCTGCGCCTAATTCTTCTTTTAGATCGAATAATTCAATATCATCTTCATATTCTTCAAATGGTTTCTCTTCGCGAATAACTTCAATATCGTAGCCGGTAAGTTTAATTGCCAAACGAATATTAACACCATTACGCCCAACAATTAAGGATACCTGATCGCTATCGGCAACCACAGTGCATTTACGTGATTCTTCGTCTATATCAATCTGTTTCAATTTCGCCGGAGCTAAGGATCTCTGAATATAAAGAACCGGATCTTCAGTAAAATTAATTACATCAATGTTTTCGTTGTTAAGTTCTCTAACAATCGCGTGAATTCGGACGCCTTTCATTCCAACGCAGGCGCCAACAGCATCTATTCTCTGATCCTGCGATTCGACCGCTACTTTAGCTCTCTCGCCGGGCTCGCGGGCAATACCTTTAATTTCTATAACACCATCGTAAATTTCAGGAATTTCAATTTCGAACAATCTGCGTAAAAAGAGATTATCAGCGCGCGACACAATAATTACAGGACCATTAGGAGTTTTTTTCGCTTCTTTTACAACCGCACGAACAGTATCGCCTTTTCTGTATCTTTCTCGCGGTATTTGTTCGTAACGAGGCAATAACAATTCGTTTTTGTTATGATTTATAAGAACATCATTTCTACGAACCTGATAAATATCACCTACAATTATTTCGCCTAGCATTTCACTGTATTCGTTATAAATTATATCTTTTTCTATCTCTCTAATTCTCTGATTTAAACTTTGTCGGGCTAAGTTAATAAGTCTGCGGCCAAAAGATGCAAGTTCCAACATTTCAACATGATCATCACCTACTTCCAATTCTTCTTCATTACCTTTGGCATTAACTTCATCAATACTAATTTCGGTGTTTGGGTCTTCAACATTTTCAACTATAGTTCTTTCAAGAAAAATTTCAATGTCGCCTTTATCCATATTAGCAACGACATCAAATTTTGCTTCCTGACCATATTTTTTTTTGACCATCAGTCCGAAAATTTCCTCAATTATTCCCGCAAGAACGTCTTTATCGAGACTTTTCTCGCGCACCATCTGAGAGAAAGATTCAACTATTTCGGTATTCATTTACCATTCCTCCACTATCAAAAAGTAATTAAAACTTTCGCTGACATTATTGTATCGAAATCGATTAAATAATCTTCATTTGCATTTTTAAAATTCAACTTATTATCCAAAACAGATACTAAATCTACAGTAATTTTTTTTGTTTGGTTTTCAAGTTTGAATTTTAGTTCGAATTTACGCCCAATATGTTTATGATATTGTTCGATAAACTTTAGCGGCCTATCAACACCAGGGGAAGAGACATCTATTCGGTATTTCTCGGATACGGAACTTTCAGTTTCTAAAAGATTCCGGATTTCCCTGCTAATTTGAGCACAATTTTCAATAGTAACTATTTCCGTCCCATCAATATAAAATTCGAAAACAGGGTTATTTACATTTCCGCGTTCAATAAGATCAATCAGAAAAAAATTGTGTTTTTGGACAATTTTCTCGATTTCTTGGATTATATTTTTTGGTATAAACTTCATATAAACAAAAATCGCCCACGATGGGGCGAAATTAGAATTCCAAAGTTACTATTAATAATCTCAATTAGCAAGGGAAGAGATTTTTTAATATGACGCAGTATTCTTACAAAAAACTAATTATAGCTTTACTAAAACAATTATTGATTTCTTATTATTTTTATACTTAAATCAAATTCAAATATAATGCAAAATTAGTCATTTATTATATGTCCGATAGATATAACTAATATTAAAATTACAACAAATTCTCCGTTCAACGGCAATCTGCTTTTATGATCTACTTAAAAGTTTATATATTTCGACAAATTGTTTTAAGAATTATTGAGGTATGTATTGGATCAAAGAACAATTCCCCAATTATTTGAGAATAGTGTCGCCCGATTTCCAAATAATATATTGATGTGGGAGAAAAGAGAAAGTAGTTACGAGGGTCTAACATATAAACAAATGCATGTACTCGTTTACAAAGCCGCTGCCGGATTGATGGCAATGGGATTAAAACGAGGGGACCACGTAGCCTTAATTAGCGAAGGACGAAACGATTGGGTGATGAGTGAATTAGCAATTCTATATACAGGTGCGGTAAATGTTCCGGTTTCTGTAAAAATTGATGAATTAAACGATTTAAAATTCCGCCTCACACACTCGGAATGCAGATTTGTAATAGTTTCAAAAAATCACCTTCATAAAATAAGAAAGATAAAAAACGATCTCCCCGACCTCGAAAAGATTTTATTACTCGATCCTGTCGATGATTCTGATTCCGATGAAGTTAGTATGCAGGAAATAAGTGATATAGGAGAACAGTTTTTAAGAGACAACATAGATGTTTTTAATGAACGCTGGAATAGTTTAAATGAAAACAACTATGCTAATATTTGTTATACTTCGGGCACTACAGCAGACCCGAAAGGGATAATTTTAACCCATAGAAATTACACGGCCAACATTGAACAGTCCACAGAGTTGATGACGATACCCGAAAGTTATGTTTCGCTTCTGATATTGCCTTGGGATCATTCATTTGCGCATACCGCAGGAATTTATACGCTCATGAAAAACGGAGCAAGCATGGCTTCGATTAAGGTCGGCGGTTCTATGATGGAAACTCTTAAAAATATTCCTATCAATATAAAGGAGATCAAACCATCGTTTTTATTAAGTGTACCTTCATTGGCAAAAAATTTTAGAAACAATATAGAGAAAGGAATAAGAGCAAAAGGGGAGAAAACAGAAAAACTTTTTAACCTAGCTCTATCAGCAGCGTATAAATACAATAAAGAAGGCTTTAATAGAGGAAGCGGGATTTCAAAAATATTATCGCCCCTATTAAAACTGTACGATAAAATTTTATTTAGCAAAATTAGAGAAGGTTTTGGAGGCCGACTGGAATTTTTTATAGGCGGCGGAGCTTTATTGGATATTGAACTTCAAAAGTTTTTTTACGCGATAGGTATACCTATGTTTCAGGGATATGGTTTAAGTGAGGCGGCGCCGGTAATTTCTTCCAATGTTCCAGCTTTACATAAGTTGGGCTCTTCAGGTAAACCAGTTAATAATCTTGAGATAAAAATATGCGACGAAAATGCATTGGAACTGCCCATAGGAATGAAAGGCGAAATTGTTGTTAAAGGCGAAAATGTTATGTCCGGCTATTGGAAAAATGATAAGGCAACTCAGGAGGTGCTAAAGAATGGCTGGCTGCATACGGGCGATATGGGTTATTTAGATAACGATGGATTTTTATTTGTGCTTGGAAGATTTAAAAGTTTGCTGATAAGCAGCGACGGAGAAAAATACAGCCCGGAAGGAATTGAAGAAACTATAACGGAACATTCGCCCTATTTGGAACAAATGATGCTTCATAATAATCAATCGCCATATACTGTTGCATTAGTAGTGCCCAACAAAGAAGCGGTTTTAAATTATCTGCGAAAAAAAAATCTGACTCTTGATACATCACAAGGACAAATTGAAGCTCTAAAACTTTTTCAGTCGGAATTTAACAAATACAAAAATAACGGTGAATTCTCGGGCATGTTTCCGGAACGCTGGCTTCCTTCGGCAGTAGCGGTTTTGGGCGAAGCATTTACTGAAGAAAATAAATTTATGAATAGTACTCTTAAAATGGTGCGCAGTACTATCACAGAGTTTTATAAAAGCAGAATTGATTATATGTACACCGCAGAAGGCAGAGATATATTTAATCATCAAAACAAAACAATTATATCAAGAATTAAAGATTAACTGAATAAATATAAGTGAGCGCTAATTAATTATTAGCGCTCTTAATTTGATAACTTTATTTCATCAACATCATTTTGGATATTTTTGTTATAATCCTGCCATCAACATTGGACACAGCTTTCATTTTACACAGATAAATTCCACTGGCCACTTTGAAACCTAATGTGTTACTGCCTTCCCATTTCAAACTATATGTGCCTTGAGCCTTGCCTAAATAATTGAATGAATTTATTAATTCGCCATTCAAATTAAAGATGTTTATTTCAACATCGCTGTTATCCGGCAAATGATAAACGATTGTAGTAGATGGATTAAATGGATTTGGATAATTCTGCAGAAGTTTGTACTGATCCGGAGAATTTTCAGAGTTTGTAAGTTCTGATAGTTGATCATTATAATACACAATTCTTATATCGTCCAGATACCATCCGTCCAATTCAAAATATTCGTCCGAATTTAGTTCAAATTTGATCAAAATATTTTCGCCTGAGAAGTCCGACAAATTTATTTCCTCGGAAACCCATTCGTAGACGTTGCCTGAGTATACGTATTGCCCAGCAGGTTGAAAATCCCCCACAGCGGAAGTCGCATATTGACCTTTAATAGAATGCCACGTTGCACCGCTATCAGCACTGATTAAGCACTGACCGTAGTCCCAGTCTTTTTCGATTTCAAACTTCGTTTTGAACGAGAGAATAGGTCGAGCAATATTTTTAAGACTAATTGGATTTTTTAACTGCATGGAGATTTTTGCTGACGGCTTGTAATTGCCGTTTCTACTGTCTGTAATGGATACCGGAGAAGAGTAGAATGAGGTTGATGTGTTTTCCCATTGATGTGACGTATTGGTTGAAATTGTCCAATTAGAATCAACAGAAACTGAATCATCCGCGAATAAAATTATCGGTTTACCAACATTTATAGAAATCGGTTCAGTAAATAGTACCAAATCTTCCTTAGTGGTTGTTATAAAAAGATCAATATCTGATCCTATTACCGCATCGGGTGAAATAATAAATGTGAAGATATCTTCAGCGTTCAACTCAGAACGTGAATCCAATCCAGCATGATTAAACCGGTCTTTAGTGAATAATATTTTTTCGGATTCTGACCAAACCACGGCGTCAAAATCATTTAATTCTGATAAACCTTTATTAATAAAAGTAACCGAAAGATTTACAGTATCGCCCGGTTCAACAAACTCTCTATCCAAAGTATAATTTTTTGCACCGACATATCCGCCTGAAATCCATGCGTAATAAAGATTAGGAAAAACATTTTCTTCCGCCAATGGAATTATTCTGCTCTGCGAAGGCCAAAAACCATCCGATCCTGCACCTACTTCAGGTGTCATTGCAAATATTTTATCGAGTGAATCCGGCTCGCCGTCATACATAAAGTCGTCACTGTTTCCGCGGGTAGAATAATTTACAGTCTGCTGATCGGTACCAAAAAAATAATTGTTATACCGAGTCATATCACGAGCAAATTCTCTAAAGATGGCACTATCTGGAGTTTCTATTGGTAATGCCCCGTAGGGGTAAATTAAAAGATTACCAAATGAGTGGTAATTAAGGCAGGTCTTAATTTTATGATTTATTAAAAATGTCCTTATAGCGGCAGTTTCTGGTTCTGAAAACGGTGCGGTACCCCTATAAACATCACTTGAGGTTTGTACACTCGATCCGCCGTTAGGTGAATTCCAATATTGTACTGGTCCATAATTTCTGTTAAGATCAACACCAAATTGTCCGTCAAGATTATTTCTTCTGTTTTTTCTCCACATCCCCCCGCCGTTTTGATTATTAACGCGGTTGTATTCATAACCATCGGGATTAACAACCGGAATGAAATACATCTCTCTGTTATTTACAAGGTATGTAGCTTCAGTATCAGATCCATAATTTTCGAGCAGATAAAACATAAAATAAATCATCTGCATCATACTTTCCGGTTCGCGTGCGTGATGCAGTGCGGTGTACAAAATTTCAGGTTCATCCTCATCTATGTTGGGGTTATCCGATATTTTGATTGCGATAATTCCACGATCTTCATTTGTATAACCAATTATTTCCTTTTGCGAAATTAAATTTGGAAAATTCTGAATCATTTCATCAAGTTTAGAATATACTTCGGTCAAGGTATAGTAACCGCCCATAGTACCATAATCGAATCCGGTAACACCAAATTTTTGTTTTGTTGTTTTTATTTGTTTAAATAATTCAGCCTCATCCGCGATATGTGTTTGTTTGTAATAATTGTGCCAGTCGTCAATTAATATTTCGGGACTCAAATTATATTTTAGCATTTGTTCGTATTCATTTTCACTCACAAAAAATTCAAAACTACCGTCACTAGATTTGGCTAAATGATCTATACCTATCCTGCCGAGTAATATCAAATCATTTTTATCGGCTTTTATCAGTTTAACTTTTTTATAATTATCGGATGCCAAAACTTGAAAAGCACACAGTATCAGAATAATTAATATTCGTTTCATTTTTGTTCCGTATTTAGTTTAAAATTTTATGATAGGACTCTGAAAGTAAAAGGATATCTATAAACAATTCCTTCCTTAGCTTTTGCGCCGGCAATTACAACTAAAATAAAATTAGTTATAATTACTGCTGCAAAGAGCAGAAACCCTATCAACACCGCCATCAGTATTATAGAAATCATCAAATAAATTGTTACAGAAATTTGAAAATTAAGAACTTCTCGGCCATTAACATCAACATAAGGATATTTATCTTTTTTTAATATCCATACAATAAGCGGAGCCAATATATTGCCAAACGGAAAAATAAAAAAAACAAAAGCGGATAAATGACAGATCATTCCCCATTTTCTTTCTTGCTCACCAATAATGTTTTCCATTTGCCCCCCAGTTTAGTTTTAACTAATCGTTGTAAACCAGTGAATAAATACTTTTCCTTGCAAACATCCACAATGTTAATCCTCTCGCTGCCATAAATATAATTAACGATAACCATAGTGCATTATTGCCCAGGTAATCTTTTGTAAAATAAAAAATTGGGAGGAATAAAACGAGACCACAAAACAGCATCGTATTTCGCATTGTTTTTGTTGCTGTGGCTCCGATATAGATGCCGTCCCAGATATAACTGAAACTTCCTATTAAAGGAGCGGCAGCAGTCCAGCCCATATATAAAAGACAAAGATCTATCACAATTTGATTATCAGTAAATATTCCGATTATGTAAGTATCGAATACAAAATAAGCAACTGAAATTAGGAATCCCAATCCAACTCCCCATATGAAGGAGTAACGAATTGATTTTAGTAATTTATCTTTATTATTACTCCCAAAATATTTGCCTACAAGACTTTCGGAGGCAAAAGCAAAGCCATCAATTCCATACGACATGATTGTCCAGAGTTGAAGAAGTATAACGTTTGCAGCAAGAATGTCATCATTATATTCTGCTGATTTAGCTGTGAAAAAGCTAAAAACAAAAATCAGCATTAACGTACGCAAAAAAATATCAAAGTTAATTTTTATATATTTTTTTAATTCATCGGTTCTGAATAATTCCTTTAAATTAAAGGGTAATTTATAAAACGAATATTTTTTTCTGAACAGATAAATAGCTGTAAACAATCCTATATACTGCGCCGCTACTGTACCTAAAGCTACCCCGTCCGAGTTCATATTAAACTGATAGACAAAAAGCAGATTAAAAATAATATTCAATAGATTTGAAATAACAGTCAGCAATAATGGAAACTTTGCGTTCTGCATTCCCAAAAACCACCCATGAAAAACATACAAGGAGAGAGTTGCGGGAGCGGCAAAGATTCTAATATCAAAATAACTACGGGCGTAGGTTTCAACCTGTTCCGATCCATTAATAATTCCAAAACTAAAATCAGCGATAAAAGGATTTATTAGAATTAAAAATAAACCAACTGAAACCGCAAACAGTAATGAACGATAGAAAACAACTGAGGCTTGATGATTATCCTTTTTGCCACAGGCCTGGGCGGTCATTCCAGTGGTGCCCATCCTAAGAAAACCGAATCCCCAGTAAACAAAGTTAAATATCATCGAGCCAATTGCTATGGCCCCCAGAAAATGAACTCCGGATAAATGTCCAACCACGGCAGTATCCACTGAACTTAACAAAGGAACCGAAAGATTGCTAAGAATGTTGGGCACTGCCAGTCGGAGTATTTTTTTATTCACAGTCTATTCGTATTTATTCTATACTGAATGAAGCACTTACAACCGCAGTAATTTCCTTTTCAATAGAGCTGGTATCGTTAAATCCATAATCGGAAACCATTGTAGAATTACGTGGCGTTATCTGAATAACTCCCATTCTGGCGCTGCGCAAAGGTCCAAGATTTCTATCAGTTGCCTCAGCAATTTTTAACGCTCTAAGCATAGCGTTTTCAGCGGCTTTTGCTTGAACAGCAATTTTTATTTCGTCAATATTCGTAAATAAATATTCCGGCTGCGGAGTATTTATCTGCACTCCCTGCTCTATTAATTCGCTAATAGTAAGCGCCAAATTCTTAATTAACTGAACATCGCCCGATTCTATTTTAAACCTTTGAGTATACACATAGTGGGAAATATTCTGTGTTTGAAATCCCTGAGAATTCAATTCGTAAACCGCATAATTTTCAATCGCAAAAAATTCCACCTTTTCTTTGGTAAAACCTTTGTTATTTAAATAGCTCTGCAATATCGGCATCATAGATTTTAATTTGTTGTAGGCGGTTTTAGCGTCGGATTCCGTCGCACTCATCGATCCGTTAAGAATACCGAGATTAGAAATTATAAATTCTTTCGCTGATCCTGTTACCGTGATGGTCTGATCGGCCGTTCTCGCGGATTTCCAAACAGTGGAAAAAATTATAACACTAAGTAAAACACTTGCCGCCATAATAGAAGACGGCACGATTAGACTTTTTTTATCGTTCATATCTCACCAAATTATTTTTCTTTTGAATAAACTGTTTTAGCTTTTTCAGACGCGGTTACAATTCCTTTAATCATTGCTGAACTGAAACCAAAATGTTCCATCTGATTAAGTCCTGAGATAGTTAGACCGCGAGGTGTTGTAACTTTATCGACCTCACGTTCAGGATGTGATTTTTTATCGAGAAGCAGAGATGCTGCGCCTTTAGCAGTTTGTGCCGCCATAAAAATAGCCTCATCGGCGTGAAAACCTATTTCAATTCCGCCTTGTGAAGCAGCGCGCACCGCCCGTAAAAAGAATGCAATACCGCAAGCTACAAGAGCTGTAGCAGGAACCATTAAATCTTCATGAATAACAACAGTCTTACCAAGTTCATCAAAAATCAATTTCGCGAAATCGAGTGATTTAACATCATGGTCTTCGGCGCTTAAACAGGTCATCGATTCCCGAATAGCAATGGCGGTGTTCGGCATAACCCTAACAACAGGCAGACCACTTCCAGTAAAAGATTTAATCTGTTTTATTTCAACTCCCGTAACAACGGAAAGAAGAGAGTGTTTCTTCGGATTTAGGGCCGGTTGAATTTCTATAAGCACCTGATCCAGCTGCTGGGGTGTTAAAGCTATAATAATAACATCGGAGTTTTTAACGGCTTCAATATTATCCGATAAAACATTAAATCCTTTTGCTTTAAGATCGGCAAGTTTTTCAGTATCTCTTCTTGTAAGGTAAACATTTTTTGCATCCAATAATTGCGCCTGAAACAATCCATCTGCGATAGATCTTCCAATATTACCGCAACCAATTATCGCGATTTTTTGTTTGATTTTTTTCATTTAACTCCTCTATTCAATTTTTAAAGATTCTCCCTCAGTTTTTGCTATTACAACGGCGCCGCAGCTGTCGCTCCAAACATTTACAGTTGTTCTGCACATATCCAATATTCTGTCTACAGCTAAAATCAACCCGACACCTTCAAGCGGCAATCCCACAGCTGAAAGTATTATTGTTATCATTACAAGCCCTGCCATAGGAATTCCCGCGGCGCCAATAGACGCCAGCAGCGCTGTTGCGACAACAATCAACTGCTGACCGAAACCTAATTCAATACCGTAAGCCTGAGCAATAAACATAGCCGCAACACACTCATACAAAGCTGTACCATCCATATTTATTGTAGCGCCAAGCGGCAATGTAAAACTTGTAATCTTATTTGAAACTCCGCATTCATTTTCAACAGCATCCATTGTTAACGGCAGTGTAGCATTTGACGATGAAGTTGTAAATGCCGTAACAAGAGGGGTGGTTAAAGCTCTAAAATGTTTTTTGGGATTAACTCCGCCCACAAATTTTAGAATTAATGGTAGTGTAATAAAAGAGTGAAAAAACAATCCCAGCAGAACAGCAATCATATATAACCCTAATCTTTGAGCCACATTTAGCGCATCAGCTTGTTCGGCAACCGTATTAGCAACTATTCCCAAAATTCCAAATGGAGTGAATTTTATTACGAACATAGTAATCTTCATCATCACTTCGAAAGCGGAACTAAAAAAATTAGTTAAGTTTATCCGGGCATCCTCGTTTACACGCGTAATAAAATATCCGAATAATATAGCGAAGAATATTACAGATAACATATTGCCCTGAGTAAAAGATTCAAACACATTTGACGGAATGATGTTTAACAGAGTATCGCCGAATGATTCCCTTGCAATTTTTAACCCTTCTACTTCTTTAGTAAAACCTAAATCGGCGCCAACACCGGGCTGAAGAATATTAACAAATAACAGCCCAATCAGTATTGCAAAAATACTTGTGAAAATGTAATACATCATGGTTTTTAATCCTAACCGACCAAGATTTTCTCCGGTGCCAATATTAGTTACACCAGAAATAATTGACGTAAGAATCAGTGGAACTATTACCATCTTTAAACCACGTAGGAAAAGATCTCCCATCCATTTTACATACTCAACATATTGAGGAAAATATAATCCATAAATAATACCTATCAAAAGAGCGATAAGAATTTGCCAGTGTAATTTAATTTTACTCATGATTTTCCATTTTATTCATTAAATGAATTTAATTAGAATTTCGTCGCAAAGAGTATAACCCTGTTTTGTAAATTTAATGAAATTATTATTGTATGTTATAAACCCTTCACTTACAAGTGTCTTCAAATAATTGGAATTATTATTCTGCCAATTGGTCCCGAATTTTTTTTCGAGTTCAATTAAATTCAGTCCCCTGCCTCTTAAATTTAACATTATAAATTCTTCCAGCAGCTGCAACTCTGTGAGTTGTTCTATGCTGCGCACCGCGTGTCTCTTACTATTAACTGAGTCTATATACATTTTTAAACTCGAATAATTCCACCACCGCTCTTTTCCTATAAAGGAATGTGAGGATGTCCCCAACCCCAGATACTCCTTATGCTCCCAATAAGCAAGGTTATGAACACACTCATAACCGGGTTTACAAAAATTAGAAACCTCATACTGATTAAAGCCACTTAGTTCCATAAAATCAATTGTATGTTCATACAAGTCGGCGTCATAATTTTCATCCTGCATTTCAACATTGCCGTCCATAACCATCTTATTCAGAATGGTCCCCTTTTCCAAAATTAAACTGTAAGCTGAAATATGTTTTACAGGCAAATTCGCGGCCTGCAATAAATTTGATTCCCATTTTTCTTTGGATTGACCGGGAAGGTTAAAAATAAGATCGACATTAATATTTTCAATTCCCGCCGCGGCAATATTTTCGACTGTTGAGATAGCGGTTTTTTTGTCATGAATCCGTGTTAGAAAATTTAATTCCTCATCGTTAAAAGATTGTATACCGACGGAAAATCTATTGATTCCCGTCGAAATAAATTCATTAATTTTTTTACTGCTAACTGTTCCGGGATTTGTTTCGAGTGTGATTTCAACCTTCTCCTCAAAAATAAAGTTTGATTTTAATTTTTCGATTATGGAATTAATTTGAGTAGGATTTACAAATGAAGGTGTACCACCACCAAAAAAAATTGTTTTTATTTTATGAGTGCTGCTCAAACTTTGAGCGTAATGATCTATTTCTTTATGTAATGAGTTAAAAAATTCCGAAGTATTATCATATCGTATTATAGAATAAAAATCACAGTAAATACATTTATGATCACAGAACGGAATATGAATATACACTGATAAAGAATTCATGCATTGAGTCTGAGATAATGATTGATAAAAGTAAATGATTTTGTATCGAATGTGAATTTAACAAAATAAATGTTAGTTCATAAAAATTACTTATACACAAGCACTTATTATTATTTATAAAACTCTTTTTATATTCTAATATTCCAGTTTTTTATGCACAAAATAAAACTGTAATAAACTAATTCCTTTTTCAATTATTAAAAAGTGCGAACTGCGTCAACTTAAATCAACAAAATTTTGCAATTACTTAGCCATACTCTTATTTTTGTGCCAGGGCAAAAAAGATTTTATATCTTAAAAAGTTACATTGCATTTTGTAAATAATAAAATTAATAAATGGAGGGTCTGATGAGCCGAAAACTATATATTTTTGTTTTCTTAATTATCTTTTCACTATATAGTCAAATTTCCGCTCAACATTACGGTACGTCAATCAAAGTCAGTACTTTGGGAGTTACAATCGATGGCATACGTTCTTTTGGTTCCTCTCTTAATGGTCGTTTGGGTGTGGCGTTTTTTACATTAACTCAGGACGGAGGCGGCGGTACCGATGAATACATTTACACTGCCGATGCAAAACTCACTTCAGTATCTCTGCTGGCGGATTATTTTCCTTTCGGTGGAGTATTCAGATTAACTGGCGGATTCCTAATAAATTTAAACAAAGCCGAACTGGAAATGACTCCCAACAAATCCTATAATATTGGCGGAGATGTTTACACTCCCGAAAAGTTGGGCAAATTGAACGCGGATATAGATTTTAATAAATTCGCTCCCTACCTGGGTATCGGATTTGGGAATCCTATGTCAGGAAATTTCGGATTAAAATTTACTTTTGATGTTGGTACTATGTATCAGGGTGCACCTAAAATTGATTTATCGGCTTCCGGACTGATTGAACCCTCAGCCGCGCCGGATCAAGAAGCAACTATTGAAGATAATATCAACTGGTTTCAATGGTATCCTGTAATCAATTTTGGTCTAACCTATAAGTTTTAATTTCGGAGGAAATTTAGAATGAAGAATAGAATTACAGTATTAACACTATTAATAATCTTTGCATCCGCATTAGGAATATTTATTACAAGCTGCGATATAAAAAATCCAGTAGAAGGTTTGGAAGTTAGATTACGGAACATTTCAAGAACAACTTATTTGAAAGTACAAATTTATGACGCCACAGCTGGCACACTTATTAAAGATAAAAATGTAAATGTTATATTCGAGGGCGCGAATAAGGGCGATGTAATTACATCTACTAATTCAACTATAACATCAACAATCTCTAAAGATGGAGTTATAAATTTTTCTGTTAAAGATAATCTAACTCCATCCATTGAGAATCCGATAAGACTAGTTTTGGTTGCGAATGCTGACGGATATTTTGAAACCAGTAAGAGTATTAAAATTACTAAAAGCGGATTAAGCACATTTAATTTTGTGATGGCTAGTTATATTAATACTCCGGATGGTGTAAAAACCAATGAAGAAACAACCGGTGCGGCAAGTTCCACATCTGGTGCTAATCGGGATATAGCAGTTTCTTCCGGACGGGAAGTTAATTCCGGAGCGGGTGCCGATATAACTATTCCTGCAGGAACAATATTTAAGGATGCCGCGGGTGAAGTTTTATCAGGAACGGTAATAACCCGCGTTACATATTTTAATCCTTCCAATGATGAATCTTTAACATCCTTCCCCGGCGGTTTGACGGCCAATACGGTTAACGCAAGCGGAGTTAAAAATAAAACCTTATTTACAACCGCAGGTTTTGCATCGGTAAATATTAAAGTTGGCGGAAAAGAAGTTAAACAATTAGAAAACCTGGGAATAAATATTACTATTCCGGCGGACGTTAAAAATCCTGAAACCGGTCAGTTTGTAAAAACGGGCGATGTAATCCCCCTTTGGAGTTATGATGAAGCAGCCGGAGAATGGAAGTTCGAATCAAATGTAATCGTTCAGTCGTTTCGTTCTAAATCAGGAAATGTTTTAAGAGCTTCCGCCAGAGATATTCCGCATTTAACGTTTTTTAGTCTTGGCTGGGAAGGCGACAACATTTGCGAAGAAGGTGCAACAATTAATCTTACCTCTGTGGCCGGCTGCTTTAGTGAAGTGATGCTGCGGGTTACTCTCCCAGGTTCAAATGTTCGTTTAACAGGAACGAACAGAATTAAAATTTCTTCTAGCACACCAATATTTGAAATAACTGACATGCCGGCCGGTATTCCATTAGATATAGTTATTAATGAGTGGCAAGGTGATATTTATACATTAGGCGAAGAAATGGGAAGATATACAGTGTCCGATCTTTGTTTATTAACAACTATACCAATAGATCTAAATGCTCTCGGAATAAATATGCAGAAAGTTACAATTGGTGTTTCCATAAAATGCGACAGCGAATCAACTAACCCGAAGGTTATAAGCCCAGAAGGTACACCGGTGGAAGCGAGAGAAGTAAGTTCGAGCGGTTTGCCATTGGGTGATTTTTTTGAAATTGGTCAGTTCGATAATACAGGAAAGCTGCCCCCTGTATGTTTAAAAACCGGAGGTTATTATGAGTTTAAGATTGAATACGACGGCGAATATTATTACTCGCTCGATTATGAACCGGCATTCTTAATAAACAGCACATCAATAAATTATAATATCATTGATGATAGTAGAATTTGCGATAATTTCTAGAAGATTGCAGACGAGTACCATATGATGTGCACTCTATATTTTTAATGTTCATATAATTTCGCGGGGTTTCGGCCCCGATTTTATTTAAACTCTATAAGTTCGCGGGCACTTTTTAAACTCGCTTCTGTAATTTCTTCACCGCTAAGTAATTTTGCAACTTCGTGAACTCTTTCATGCTCGTCCAATTTTTTTATGCTGCTAACAACTCTGCTGCCCAATTTAATTTTTTCCACGGCAAAATGAGTATCGGCGTACCCGGCAATTTGAGGCAGATGCGTAATTGAAATGATCTGGTGAAATTTTGATAATTCTTTTAAAGTATTTCCAACCTTCTGAGCAATTCTTCCGCTTACTCCCGTATCAATTTCATCGAATATTAATAGAGGCAGCCTGTCGCTTTTGGCAAGAATTGATTTTAACGCGAGCATAATTCTTGATATTTCCCCTCCGGAAGCAATTTTTGCGAGCGGCTTTGGATCCTCTCCTAAATTTGTTGAAACTAAAAATTCAACTTCATCAACGCCTGAAGCGTTAAATTTATATTTTTCTTTACCGATTAAAACGTAATTTGCGGCGCTTTCTGCCAGTTTATTTATTTTGAAATCGACGCGGAAAGTGGCGTCATTTATTCCTAATTCTTTAAGAGCCCCAACAACTTCCCTTTCAATATTTTTCGCAACTTTTTTTCTCTTCTCAGAAAGATCCGAGGCTACTTGCCCGGCGGCGAACCGTTCACTTTCAAGCTCCTTTTCAAATTTCTTTATACGTTCGTCATAGTTTACAACAATTTCAAGTTCCTCCATAAGTTTGGTCCGGTGCTCAATTATTTTTTCCACCGAACCGCCGTAACGTTTTTTGAGCAAACTTAAAGCTCCTAATCGTTCTCTCATTTCATCGAGAGTTCCCGCCTCAAGATCAATTTTATCACTATAAGTTCTAACGAATTTAGCTATGTCGTCAATTATTTCAATAGCGCTTAAAAGTTCCGATAATTTCTCCCCGAATTTCAGATCAATATTTTTTAATTTCTCAAGCAGATGCGAAATTTCAACAAGCTGATCATGCGCGGATGATTCATTATCGTAAGCAACACAATAAATCTCGTTTGAAAGCGAAAGTATATTTTCCGAATTCTCCAAAAGATTTAGCTGTTCTTTAAGTTCATCTTCCTCGCCAATTCTCGGAGAAACCGCGTTTATTTCTTTGAGCTGGAATTCGTAGGACTCTTTATCCTGCCCAAGTTTTTCTTCCTTACTCCTTAAACTAAAAAGCTCTTTTGTGATTTCAGAAATCCGCGTGTAATGTTTTTTATATTCATTTTTTAGAACATCCAATTCACCGAAATCGTCAATTAGCTCCAAATGAGTATTGATCTTTAAAAGAGATTGATGATCGTGCTGCCCGTGTAAATCCACCAATTGATTGCCAACACTCTGGATAAGAGAAAGCTGAACCGGTGTGTCGTTTATAAAACATCTGTTGGAACCTTTAACTGAAATTTCTCTGCGGATAATAAGATCGTCAAATACCTCAATATCATTTTCGGTGAGCAGCTTTGCTACTTTGTTATTTCCTTTAATATCGAAAATGCCCTCTATTATTGACTTATTAGCCTCTTTACGCACAACAAGTGTAGACGCCCTCTCACCGAGAAGCAGGCTCATCGCGTCAATCAAAATCGATTTCCCGGCGCCGGTTTCACCTGTAATTATATTCAGTCCGCCCATAAATTCAATGTGAATATTTTCAATTAAAGCGTAATCTTTAATTTCCAAAGAATGCAGCATAATAATCTTTTTTTGTGATTACTTAAAATAAAACAACTTACGTCAATATTTCCAGTAAAAGTTTAAATAATGTCATTCAATTTGACATTGACTACCCAACAGCCTATATTTGGTATCCTTATATATGTTCTTTTTAAAATTGTAAACAAATACGAAATAAATAAATTTTATATTGCGGATTCGGTCTCTACAAACATTTACAACGCCGGAACCTAAAAATAGATATTATATCGCGGGGTGGAGCAATTGGTAGCTCGTCGGGCTCATAACCCGAAGGTTGCAGGTTCAAGTCCTGTCCCCGCTACTAAAAGAAAAAATCCTCGTCAGTCTACTGGCGGGGATTTTTTATTTTAAATAGTATCGAGACTGGATTTGATTGAAAGCTGAGCCACGCTTCTCAGTAGCGAAGTCCCAACGCTTTTTGTCGGGAGCCTGTCCCCGCTACTAGAAAATAAAACCTCATACGAAAGTATGGGGTTTTTATTTTTTAAATAGTGTGTAAGTAAA
>PGYT01000034.1 GCA_002839805.1 Ignavibacteriae bacterium HGW-Ignavibacteriae-2 | reverse complement strand
CCAATAGCTGCACGTGGCGAAGGAGCAGTTTGAATTACAACATGTTTTGTAGGATCGTCTATTGCGGCCCAGATTTCGTCCGACGGATCATTAGCTTTAAGAGCACCGGTAGGACATCTATTAATACACTGACCGCAGTTAATACAAACCACGTCTGCAAGTTGTTTATCCATAAAAGTAGATATTGTAGTTTTATCGCCTCGCTGTGTGGCTTCTAGAACTCCAACTTCCTGCAAGTCAATACATGTTCTTACACATCTTTTACAAAGAATACATTTATCCATATCCCTTACAACAGAAAATGACGACTTATCTACCTCATGTTTGGATTCTTTTACATGTCCGAAGGTATAATTATCAACACCATATTCTTTTGCAAGAGATTGCAATTCACAATTACTGTTACGAACGCATGAGTAACATTCGCCATAATGTTCGCTTAGCATTAAATCAAGTACATGTCGTCTTGCTTTTCGAACCATTGGAGTTGAAGTTTTTATTTTCATAGGAGCGGTAATAGGATAAGCGCAAGCTGCTTGAAGAGTTCTCATACCCTCAACTTCTACAACACATAAACGGCATACACCGGCAATGCATAAATCATCGTGATGACAAAGTGTAGGAATATGAATTTGATTTTCGCGGCAAGCTTCAAGTATTGTGGTTCCCATTGGAACGGAAACCTTTTTTTCGTTTACTTCAATTGTAACGGAACCGCCAATATGTTCTGGATGCTCCGGTCTATCAATTTTATGTGCTTTTTGACTAACCGGTGCTCTTAAATCTTTATTTGCCATTTGAACCTCCGTTACCATTATTCAGTATCTCATCCTTAAAATTTTCCAATATAGAAATAAATGAATTGGGACTAGATTGACCCAACCCGCATTTTGAAGCGACTTGCATTGTTTTGCCAAGATCCTTCAGTTTATTGATATACGAGAAAGTAAATTCACCCGATTCAATCATCTCCACACCTTCGAGCAGTTTAATATTTCCAACTCTGCAAGGCGTGCACTGACCACAAGATTCTTCCACGAAAAATTCCATGAAATTTTTAAGCACATGCAGCATACTTCTAGATTCGTTAAAAATCATGATCGAACCGCCGGTTGCAGCGTCTTCATAAGCCAATTGTCTATCGAATTGAGTTTTGTTCAAACAAACACCAGAAGCACCGCCAACCTGGACAGCTTTTGTTTTTTCGGCGCCTACAAATTCCAATAGTTCCTTTATGGATGTACCCCAAGCTAATTCGTAAACACCAGGTTTGGCGCAGTCTCCGGAAATTGAAAATAATTTGGAACCGGTTGATTTATCTGTACCATGTTCTTTATACCAAGCTCCGCCATGCTCAACTATTTTTGTTACGCAAGCCAGGGTTTCAACATTATTTACAACGGTTGGTTTTTTCATAAATCCAGTAGTTACGGGAAATGGCGGACGGTTGCGTGCTTCACCTCTATGTCCTTCCATAGATTCGATAAGGGCAGTTTCCTCACCGCAAACATAGGCTCCGTTTCCTAAATGAATTTCAATATCAAAATTAAATCCAGATTTTCCGCAAATATTTTCGCCTAAATAATTATCTTTTCTCATATTCTCCAAATAATCATTAAGAGAAGGCAGCAGATACTCATATTCTCCTCTCAGATAAACGATACCTTTTGAAGAGCCAATTATATATCCTGCTATAACCATTCCGTCAAATACAAGATCGGGGTATTCCATGAGCAATACACGATCTTTAAATGTGCCGGGTTCACCTTCATCGGCATTACATATCACAAATTTTTCATCTGCAATTGCCGCAGCGGTCAGCATCCATTTTGTGGAAGTAGGAAATCCAGCGCCGCCTCTGCCACGTAATTTTGATTCTTTAATTTCAAGCAGAATGTCGTCTCGTTTCATCGAAAGTGCTTTTTTTATCGATTTACCGGCTTTGTATTCGGTGAATAACACCGCACCTTTTCGTTCTTTTCTTTTATTTTCCATATTGTCCCCTACTTTACTCCGTTAAGAATTTCTACGGCTTTCTCAGGAGTCAGATTTGTATACACCCTCTCATTAACGGCCATAGCAGGTCCCATATCGCAGAGCCCTAAACAATTTGCATATTCCAGATAGAACTTATTGTCTTTTGAAGATTCTCCAAACTTACAGCCCAACTCTCTTTCAATAGCTTTACAAACTGCATCTTTGCCCTGCAAATCGCATGTTATAGTTTTACAAACTCTTACAAGATTTCTTCCTTTGGGCTCTGTATTTAAGAAAGCGTAAAAAGTAATTACACTATAAACTTCAACTGGATGTATATCCAGTAAACGTGCAATTTCCTGCTGAGCGAAATCGGGAATATGACGATGTGTTTTTTGAATCTCGTGAAGAATTTTTAATAAAGACGAACGATCTTTTCCAAATCTTTGGACCAATGATTCAATTTCTTCGGTTAAAGCATTTTTTTCAACAACTAACATAATTATTCACTCCTCTTAATTTCTTTTTGGAGAAGTGCTTCAACTTTTTCAACGAGTTGATCTGGTGAAATAGGTTTTTCAACAAAGTCGTCAACGGGAACCATTTCTCCGGAGCCATATTCAAACCCGATGGTTTTTGAGACAGAAGTGTACATAAGTATAGGGATATTAAATCCATCCCTTCTAAACTTCTGCGCAAGAAAAAAACCATCATCCGGTTCATCCATCATAACGTCTAAAATTATTAACTGAGGTTTGTTTTCTGATACAATTCTGTATCCCTCTTCAGGGTCTCCTGCAGAAATAATATCATAACCTTTCGATTTTAACACTAGAGTACTCGCTTCAATAATATCCGGATCATCATCGATGATTGCAATTAGTGCCATACTATTCTCCTACTGTAATCGTTGGTGATTATTTATTTATTGGTAGATAGACCGTAAATGTTGAACCTTTTTCATATTCGCTTTCTACATCTATTTTCCCGTGATAACATTCTACAATTCTACTAACTATACTTAATCCAAGTCCAGTCCCACTAATTCCCCTCGTGTTCTTATTTTTTGCTCTGTAAAACTCCTGGAATAATTTCGATTTTTCTTCAGGCTTCAAACCGATACCGGTATCAGAAATTGCAGTAATTATGTAGTTCCCTTTTAACCGACAAGTAATTGTTATTGACCCTTTATCTCTATTATATTTTATTGCATTGGAAATTAAATTTATAAACACCCTATTAATTTCATTCTGATCTGCACTCAACAAAGGTAGCTGATCCTTAATATCCTTGACTAATACAATGCCTTTCTTTTTGATTTCGAATTCAAGGAATTGTAATGTGGATTCGATAACTTCACTAATATTTATTACTTCAATTTCTCGCTGTTTAGTTTTTAATTCCATGCGGGATATATCCAGTAGGTCGTTTACTAAATCCAGTAGTCCTTGAAGTCGTATATGTGAACGTCCCAGAAATTCCTGCTGCTGTTCGTAGGATACTGCAATATTTTCATCCAGTATCAACTTTAAATATCCAAGTACTGCGGCAATTGGAGTTTTTAATTCATGGGCTACCATAGAGACAAATTGATTTTTTATCTGTTCAACTTGTTTGAATCCTGTAATATTTTTTAATACTATTACAACACCTGCAAAACTACCATCGGGATGAGGAACCGGTGAACAGGTTGCCTCAATAAACAATTGTCCTTTAGGCATTATTTCAACTTGAGTAGTTTTTGCTTTGTGCATAATATTATCTGAATTGAGCAACTGATTCAAAATTTCCGATATTTGAGTCGGCAATTTATCAAGAATATATTCGCCAATTTCTAGATTATCGATACTCAATTTTTGAAGGGTTGAATGATTAAAATAAACGACTTCACCTTCGCGGTTAACAAGTAATACCCCGCTGCTAATGGACTCAATAATCGTTTTTAGTCTGCTTTGTTCGTGAGCTACCTCAAGAAGTGTTTCTTCCCTTTCTTTTTTTAATCTTTCAGCTTCAAGCAGCAGGGTTCTCTGTTTATATCCCTGCTTCAATTGATGGAATAATTCTTCGGGCGTGAATGGTTTAGGAATGTAACTGAATGCCCCCAGGCGAGTGGATTCCACTGCTGTTTCATAACTTGCAAAAGCTGTTGCAATAAAACAGATTGTATTTGGACGTTGTTTTTTAATTTCTTGGAGAACTTCTAACCCTTCTATGTCGGGCATTTTTAAATCAATTACAGCAATGTCATAGTCATTTTTTACGCCCAGAGAAATACCTTCAGTGCCATTTTCTGCGGTATCAACCAAATATCCTTCGCCTTCCAAAAGTCTTTTGGATCCTTCACGAAGTCCTCTTTCGTCATCTACAATAAGTATTCTTGGTTTATAAGTGTTCACAGTAATAAAATTTTGTTAATAAAATTTTTATGTGGAGCACAAAAACTGATTACATTTTATTTGTTCCTGAAATTTTCCAGTTTAGAAATTAATTCTTCAATTGAAACTGGTTTATTTAATATACCGTCACTTTTAATCCATTCTCTTTCTTCTGGCGTTGTGGCGCTAAATTTAAATCCCGTTTCGTAAGTAGCCGAAGTTAAAATGAATACTGGTATTTTTTTACCATGTTCGGTTTTTTTTATTCTATGGCAAAGAATAAAACCTGCATCGGGCTCTTCCATCATCAAATCAACTATCGCGGCATCCGGAGAAATGTCTTTAAATAATTTAAAACCTTCCTCACCAGATTCGGCGGTTCTCACTTCAAAACCTTTGCTTACTAACAATATTTTGTTTTGCTCAAGAAGGTCAATGTCATCGTCCACTAATAATATTTTTCTAAAATGTTCTGTTACTTCCATCTATATGTCTCCTTAATTCATAAACGAATTATGAATTTGTAATTTAATTGGCAGCTTTACAACTACAGTTGTACCCTTATTAGTTTCGCTTGATATATGTATATCCCCTTTATGCATTTTAATAATTCCATATGCTATTGCTAATCCAAGACCGGTTCCTTTACCAATTTTTTTTGTTGTAAAAAAAGGTGTAAACAATTTTTTATAATTTTCTTCAGATATTCCGCAGCCGGTATCTATTACTTGAATATTAATAAATTCTTCGGATCTGTCAGCAATAATTGTCAGAGTTTTTTTCTCTCTGTGTTCCATGGATTCGCGTGCATTATTAATTAGATTTATAAATACTTGTTTAATCTGATCTCTATCGCCGCTGAATGTTTGATTATCAGTAAGGTCGTTAAAAATAATAGTTTCATCCTCACCTTTCAAATTATTCACTGTCCTAATAATCTCACTAATAATTTCAGATACAGACACAGAACTAATTTGTAATTTACCTTGTCTAGCAAAATTCAATAAATTGGAGACAATATTTTTGCATCTTTTAGCTTCATCAATAATTAAGGCCAAATCTTCCGATTTCTGACTGCACATCTCGCTATTTGCCAAATCTCTTTTTAGCATCGAAGAATAAAGTAATATTGTCCCAAGAGGATTATTCAACTCATGAGCGACTCCGGCGGCTAACTGACCGATAGAGGCAAGCTTTTCGGCACTATGAAGATGTTCCTGTGTTTCTTTTAATTCAGCATATGCCTGCTCGAGTTTATCAATCAAGAATGGCAAACACATTTCCTCTTCTGCCAAACCTTTTCCTATAGCCACCGCATATTCCCGGCACGATGGATACCCACATGCCCTGCAATTTAACTCATCCTCTTTCACAAACTTATTTGTTTTTGACAAAATTGCTATTATCTGTTCCTCCGAAGGCATTGGCCGTCTTTTATTCTGCGGAGTAAATTCTCTAGATAAATTTAAATTTCTGCTATTATAAATTGTACTTTTCCAGACGTTTTTATCAACATTATTGGCGTTTTGGTCAATGTAATCTATAATGTACTCACGTCGTGAATAATAATTTAATTCACTTTCTATAGCTGGACCATTAATACATCCTTCACAAAAAAGTATATCGACAAATTTAGATTTTATTTTTCCATTGGAAATATCACCAATTATCTCTTTCGATTTTTCTTTGCCTTCTACAACAATCACCTCTTTAGCGAGCAAATCGCTTCTGATATCCGCTGTTTTTAGCAGTCCGCCCGCTAATGGGTACGATTTACCCATATTCGCATATGGCGGATCAAANNNTTCAGTTTTATAATTTTTTTAAGCTCAGTAAAAGTTAATACTGCATCAATTACACCAGCAACTGCTGGATCTTCATATTCATGTTTTTTTGCAACACACGGGCCGATAAATACAATTTTATTATCGGGAATATTTTCTTTCAAATATCTGCCAATGGCAATCATAGGTGAAACAATTGGCGCCAGGTTCGGTACTAATTCAACATAATACTTCTCAATGTAATTATAAACCGCCGGACAAGGCGAGCTAATTATTGTTTTCTGCTTATTATTTTCAAAGTACTGCTTGTATACAGGACTAATTAAATCCGCACCGAATGCTGTTTCTATTACATATTTAAAACCCAATTCCCGAAGTAATGTGGGTATTTTCTTAAATTGCCCTGGAAAAGAAGCCGCAAACGCGGGCGCAACAATAGCAATTATATTTCCGTTCGGTAAATATTCATTTATTACTTTATCTAACTCACTATCTATATTCTTTGCGTGTTGCGAACATACTTTAACACAATGTCCACAACTTATACATCTGTCAACAATTACAACAGCCTGCCCGAACTCAACTCTAATAGCGCTTGTAGGACATTCTCTTACACAAGAATAACATCTTCTGCATTTCTGCCCAATTGTAGAAACTATTGATTTTATAGTCGGGACCACAAAGATTCTTAACCTTTTTTTCTAAGTGAATTTTTTCTATCAACATATTCAGTATGTAATATTTCGTGACATTTATGGCTGTTTGGTTCTCCTAAAAATTCATCATAAAGTTTTAATACTGATTCATTTTCATGTGACATTCGATGTTTTGACTTGCTATCAAGCTCATATAGGGCTTGAACTCTTTTAATAACCTTATCTTGTTTTTGGTGAATTGGTTGTCCGCCGCCGTTTATGCAACCATTCGGGCAGGCCATAACTTCAACAAAAGAATACTCGCATACACCTTTTTCAATTTCATCGAGCACTTCATCAACGTTTCCAATTCCATTAACGACCGCTACTTTTAATTCCGTATCTTTTATCTTAATTTTCGCTTCCTTAATTCCGCCAGAGCCTCGCAGATCGTGTAGTTCCAGATTGGGTAAATCCTCATTAGTAAGTTTAAAATAGGCTGTTCTAAGAGCAGCTTCCATAACTCCACCGGTAGTGCCGAATATTATTGCAGCTCCCGTAGATTCGCCTAATGGATTGTCAAAATTGTCTTCTGGCAGATCATCAAAATCGATACCCGCCATCTTAAATAATCGCACAAGTTCTCTTACTGTTAACACAGAATCTACATCAGGCATTTTATCTTCTGTTAATTCTGGTCTGCCCGACTCGAATTTTTTAACTGTGCAAGGCATAATAGAAACCACATACATATCAAGAGGATCTATTCCCATCTTTTTCGCGTAATATGTTTTTAAGACAGCACCTTCCATTTCGTGAGGCGATTTACAAGTAGAGACGTGATCCAATAAATTGGGTCGGTTTTGTTCAATATATTTAACCCATCCTGGACAGCAGCTTGTAAACATTGGTAATGTTCCGCCGTTAGAAAGTCGGTTTATCAATTCAGTACCTTCTTCCATTATTGTTAAATCAGCAGAAAAATTTGTATCGAATACTTTTTTGAATCCTAATCTTCGTAATCCTGTTACAACTTGCCCTGTAACATTACTGCCAAGAGGAAGGTTGTATTCTTCGCCTAAAGAAGCTCTTACGGCAGGAGCAATCTGCACAACACAATACTTCTTTTTATCGTTAAGGGCATTTGTAACTTCTTTTAAACTACTCTTTTCCCTCAATGCAGCGGTAGGACACACCAATATACATTGTCCACATAAAATACAATCACTTACATTCAATCCTTTATTATAGGGTGTAGTAACATTACTCTTGAATCCTCTATTGGTAAAATCAATTGCTCCAACTTTTTGAATTTCGTTACAAGTTCTTACACACCTGCCGCATAAAATACATTTTGCGGGGTCACGTTCCATAGATGCACTTGAAATATCAATCGCATGATCTTTCTTTTCTCCAGCAAATCTATGTTCACGTAGCCCAAATTTTTCAGATAAATCCTGGAGTTCACAATTTTTATTACGAACGCATACAAGACAATCCTGAGGATGATTTTCGACTAATAATTCAACAATAGTTTTTCTTGCTCTTCGTACTCTGCTAGAATTTGTATTTACATTCATTCCCTGCATAACAGGATATGCGCATGACGGTGTTAAACCCCTCATTCCATCAACTTCAACTATACACATTCTGCAGGCTCCGGTTGGAAATAAATCCTTCATATGACAGAGAGTAGGTATAGAAATTCCGACTGATTTGGCGGCGTCCAATATAGTCATGCCCTCTTCAGCTTTGACATGAATGTTATTTATGGTTAATTCAATCATCGTTACTCCAGCGATCATTTACATTCTAAAATTAGTTTACAGCGATGGCATCGAATCTGCAAGTTTCGACACACATACCGCATTTTATACATTTAGATTCGATTATTAAGTGAGGTTGTTTCTTATTACCTGCAATAGCCTCTGACGAACATACTCTAGCACATAAACCACACCCTGAGCATTTATCCTCTATAATAGAGTAAGTTAAAAGTTCTTTACAAACTTTTGCGTCACATTTTCTATCGAAAATATGCTCATCATACTCATCCTTAAAGTAATGCAGCCCTGAAAGTATTGGGTTAGGAGCACTTTGTCCCAATCCACACAACGATGTATCTTTAATTACTTCTGCAAGTCTTTTAAGATGTATGATTCCTTTAAATCTGTGTAAAGCGTCAATATTATCACCAGTTTTAGTATAGTTTCTCGAAATTCTTTCAACAATTTCAAGCATTCTTTTTGTACCTTCTCGGCAAGGAACACATTTCCCACAGGATTCGTTTTGAATAAAGGTTAAAAAGTATTTGGCTACGTCCACCATACAAGTGTCTTCATCCATAACAACAAAGCCACCTGAGCCCATCATTGCGCCGACTTCTTTAAGGGATTCATAATCTACATGAGTATCCATAATGTTTTCGGGTAAACATCCGCCCGAAGGACCACCTATCTGAAGAGCTTTAAACTTTTTACCGTTTGGAATTCCACCGCCAATATCAAAAACAATTTTTCTTAATGTCACACCCATGGGTACCTCAACGAGCCCAGTATTCGTTATTTTACCGCTTAATGCGAATACTTTAGTTCCTTTACTTGTTTCAGTACCAATGGAAGAAAACCATTTTGAGCCGTTATTTAGAATAGTGGCAACGTTGGCAAACGTTTCTACATTATTAATTACTGTCGGTTTTCCCCATAAACCAGCCACAGATGGATAAGGCGGTCTCGGTCTTGGCATTCCTCTTTCACCTTCAATTGACGCGATTAAAGCAGTTTCTTCACCGCATACAAATGCTCCGGCTCCTTTTTTTATCTTAAGATCAAAATTAAAACCGCTATTCAATATGTTATTTCCAAGAAAACCGTATTTACGGCATTCATAAATGGCATTGTTAATTTTTTGAATTGCGAGTGGATATTCGGCTCGACAATAAATATATCCATAAGAAGCACCTATCGCGTAGGCACCGATAATCATTCCCTCAACAAGTTGAAATGGATCACCTTCCAAAACAGAACGATCCATAAACGCGCCGGGATCTCCTTCATCAGCATTACAAATAATGTATTTTTTATCAGATTTTTGTTTAAGCGCTAATTCCCACTTTTTACCTGTAGGAAATCCACCGCCACCACGACCTCTTAAACCACTATCCAGAACCTCTTTAACAACCTCACTTGAAGACATCAGCCTAATAGCCTTATCCATACCTTTAAAACCGCCGGTTGCAATATATTCGTCAATCGAATCTGGGCTAATTTTTCCAAGATTTTTAAGTACTACTCTATCCTGATGTTTGAAGAATGGTGTTTCAGAAAGATTGAGCAATTTACCATCAGTTTTACCGTAAGTGGCGTATACTTTCTTTTCATAAATTTTATTATCTATAAGTGTAGTTTTTAAAAGAGCGGGAACATCTTTCGGTGAAATATCACCATATATAATTCTGTCCTGACCAGGCAACTTTATATCAACAACAGGTTCAATAGAACCATAACCAATACCGCCTGTTGGAATAACTTTGGCGACAATGTTCAAATTACTTAATTCATCTTCTATAGCTATTTTAACTTTTCCGCCACCTGAGGCCAAACCGCTGGTATCCATACCAATAAAAATCAGCGGAACATCGTGTGACACATACTTTAATTGAGAAATATAACTTTCAATTTCTGAGTGTTGCTCCGGGGATAATGAAGGATTGGTACAATGAGCTACAAATTCTTCAACTGGATTTTCAGGAGAATGGAAACCATTCTTGAATTTAATTTCTAAAAAACTTTTCATTTATGCACCTACGCTTTCTATTTCGTTTGAAAGTTCTTTTTTCATTTCTCTTTTATATTTATTAATAATTTTTGGAATCTCTTTTACAGTTAATCTTCCATAATATTCATCGTTAACGCTAATTACAGGAGCAATGCTGCATGCACCTATGCAGGCAACGGTTTCAATAGTAAAAAATTTATCACGCGTTGTTTCGCCCGCTTTAATTTTTAATTCTGTTTCTAATGCTTGTAAAATGTTTACAGAATTTTTTACATGGCATGCTGTACCTCTGCATACCCGAATAACGTTCTTTCCTAAAGGAGTTAAGCGAAACTGGTTATAAAATGTAGCAACTCCATATATACTGCTTAAAGGAATATTCAAAAAATCCGAAATATCATTTAATTCTGTTTCAGGCAAATATCCAAATTTATCTTGTGTATCCTGTAATAATGGAATAAGACTACTTTTATCGCCTTTTGAATAATTAGCATAAATATCTTCGTTCATGATGTACCCTGCAGTTTTTGATTAGAAATATGTTCCAAATAATATGCCAGTATTCGAAAGGCTGTAGAATGTGTTTAGGTTCTTTAATAAAAGAATTATGTTTTATTGTCTAAAATAATTTCCTACTGCTAAGAAACAGTCAAAATAAATTTCCGAAAAATGAAATCTTATTAGTAAAAAGCTCCATTTTCAGAAGTTTTTCGTATTTTTTATTTATATAATTTTGATTAAGTTAATTTTAATAAATCACAAGTAATCTTATGCAGCAACAGAATAAAATTAAATTTCGTGCAGCGGTCATTTCACTAGTAATAGGATTCATTTTATTCATTGGCAAGATAGTAGCTTATTACCTAACAAATTCTTCAGCAATTTTTTCTGACGCCGCTGAGTCTGTTGTACACATTATAGCAACCGGATTGGTTCTTTTTTCAATTTACTTAAGCAATAAGCCCCCAGATAGATCTCATTTTTACGGGCACGGCAATATTGAATACTTTTCAGCCGGTTTCGAAGGCTTCCTTATAATCTGCGCCGCAACAATTATCATTTACAGTGCGGTTCTTGATTTGATTCATGGGGCTTCACCTGAGAATCTTGACATTGGTACATTAATAGTTGGTGCTGCCGGAGTAATAAATATTTTTCTGGGTTATTATCTAATCGATCAAGGGAAAAAAACAAATTCAATTGCTTTAGTGGCTGACGGAAAGCATGTTTTAACGGATGCTGTTACTAGTATTGGCGTTATAGTTGGTTTGGTTCTTATAATATTTACAAATTTTTATATACTCGATCAAATTGTGGCAATAATCGTTGCCCTTAATATAGTATATACAGGTTATAAGTTAATCCGGGAATCGATTGGAGAATTAATGAATGAAACTGATAAACAATTGTTGGCCGACCTATCAGAGATTCTAAGAAAGATCAAAAAAAACTATTATATAGATCTTCACCATTTACGTTTTTGGAAATCTGCGGAACGCGTTTTTATCGATTTTCATCTAACAATACCCTTTTATTTCTCCATTAAACAATCTCATCTCGAGGATGAATATATTTCAAGGATTTTAAAGACCCAATTTCCAGATTCAGAAGTACGCATTCACATGGATTATTGCGGTGCAGAACTTTGTAAATTTTGCGATTATATGGAATGCCAGGAAAGGAGTTTTGAAAAATCAGATACAGTTGAATGGTCTGTTGATAAATTACTAGGAAATCCAATAAATTTGAAACAACACATTTCTTAATTTCTTTTATCAACAAACCATTCCACTTTCTTTACGAATTAGTATTCAAGATTATCATTTTTTTTAAGAGATTCTTGGGCCATCTTTTTCTTATAATCTATATATTTTATTGTAAGTTCTTCATTACCAATAGCTAAAATCTGCATGGCTAAAAGGGCGGCGTTTTTAGCGCCGTCAATAGCAACCGTGGCTACGGGCACACCGCTTGGCATTTGAACAATTGAAAGCAGAGCATCCATTCCTTCCAGGGACTTTCCTTTTATTGGCACTCCAATAACCGGTAAAATTGTATTTCCGGCTGTCACACCGGGTAAATGGGCCGCTCCTCCGGCAGCTGCGATTATAACTCTTATACCACGTGAGGCCGCAGTTTTGGTCCATTCCGCGTGTTGGTCGGGAGTGCGATGGGCTGAAAGTACTTTTAATTCGAATGGGATATCAAACTCGCGGCAAACATCAACCGATTTAAGCATAATAGGAAGATCGGAATCACTTCCCATTATTATTCCAACTAGTGGTTTACTAGGCATCTCTGTCTCCATTTATTGAAAAGATAAGTTTTGTTGTAAAGTTATTCTATTGTAGATGGTAATTCAAGGATGGAATTGAATAATTCTTCAATTTTTTTAATATTCGGCGGAAAAAATTTCCCGCCGAATCAAACAATGTTATTTTCTCTTTATACTTCCCACTCCGGAAACATCAGTTCTTACATTTTCTGGATCACCTTTGAATGTAACACTTCCTACACCAGATACATCCGCATCAATAGATTCCACAGCAAATACACTGGCTTTTGAAGCTCCACTACACTCTATTTTAACATAATCAGCCTCAAGGTTTTCTGCGTCAAAAGAAGATGCACCTGAAATGTCGGCAATTAGTTTATTTGTTCGACCCTCCAGTAAAATCTTGCATGCTCCGCTTAAATCAGTCTTGAACCTTTCTGAATCGATGCCTCTAATTTTTACTGTATTTGCACCGGAAATATCGAGGTCTTCTAAATATGGAGTTGAGATATCAATACGTATATCGTTTTTATTCTTAAAATTTTTCTTCGTATCAATAATTAATTTATTCCCTTTAATCCTTGTCCGTACATATTTTAGTAAATTTTCATCTCCAGTTATTTTTAGTTTAGCCGGTTCACCTACAATTACATAAACTGTAAATGCTCCAGATACATCCATCGCGTCAAAACTTTCTATATCCCTGTAATCTTCTGAAATTATCCCATTACCCCTAACTCCATGCCAATTAAAACATCCTGCCAAAAGAGCACTCATTAGAACAATTAGAATAATTAGTTTATTTTTCATTCTACCCTCCTTAATTTACATTTTAGACGTATAATCATAAAAATAAGTTACACTAAAGATAATTTTTCAATCAATTATATAATTCAATAATTCTTATATTTAGATCATCCGATACAATATTGTATAACTAAATATTATTTTAACAGTCTGTAGGTGAAATTGAATCAGGTTGAATTAAATAAGTTACAGTCGGAGGCCTATGACCATCTCTGGAATGGCAGGTACCGGTTAGCTCTAAAAACAGCAAAATCTATTTATCTTGAAAGACCAAATGATAGCGAAGCCGCTATTTGTTTGGCCTGGGCGCTTCTTGAAAACGGAAGCCCTACTAAAGCGATTGATTATGCAAATCTTGCTGTAGAACTTAGAGGTGATTCCATAAGAACTCACCTCTGTCGTGGTTATATTTTAATGAGACTTAATATTTACGAAGGCGCAATTTCAGATCTTGATATGTCGATAGAAGATCAAAAGGGACAGTTGGCTTGGTCGTATCATAATAAAGCGCGTACGCTTGCAAGTATGGGGAATTTTACAGACGCAAAATTATCATTTAAATTGTGTAATCTGATTGATAATACAAATGCAAATTGGCAATATATATCAAAATATTACGACACAGCCGAGGATTTAGAAAAATCAAAAAACAAACTGACTGATAAAAAAGTAATAGAGCTGCTAAAACAAGCCGAGGAAGCGTTAAAAGATAAAGAACCTTGGTTTTCACTTCATATTTCAAATATTATTTTAAAGGATAGTCTTTACAAAAAATATTGGGATGAAGCCATTATTTTAGAGCTTGAGTCCATGCTGCATCTTTTCCGCTTTAGACCTGCTCTTCAAAAAGCAAACGAAATAAAACAGAGATTCCACTCAAATAAAAAATTCAAAAGGGTTTTAGCCGCTTTAGAAAAAATGCAAGACGAAGACTCCAGAGAGGATGATATTCATTTACCTCCCCCTATACGTAAAGTGACGTCTGAATTGGATTTTTCACCAAAAATATATGAAGAAAAAACAACTTTAGATAAGCGCTCGAATTTCGCTTTTTTCCAGAATGATTACGCTGATATTTTTTCGGTAAAAATGTTTGATTATAACCAAGTTGCCGATAAGGAGCGTAAATATTATGAACAGTTTAATATTACAAAAGTTGATCAAATCGGTGTTGAAGTTATTTTTGCAAATCCTAATTTTAGGCAAAAGAATAAAACCTATGAATGTTCGTCGAAATGGTATTTAAATGACTTCCTGATCTTCGAAAATAAGTTCCCCCTTCAAGTCGATATGAAATGGGATTCTGTTATTTTTGATACACAATGCGGCAGCCATAATGATATTAGCTGGGCAGTGGGACAGGCTCGGGTTGAAATATTTATTTATGACTTTAAAGTTTGTGAGAAATGGTTTTTTATAAACCATAAATCTTTACCAACTATGGAAAGTAAACCGGATAAGGATACGGATCTAAAAAATGAAATAGCAACTAAGGAAGCTCAGAAATCTTTAGAAGAATTATTAGCGGAATTAGATTCTTATATCGGATTAGATAATATAAAAGTTACTGTGAGGTCTTTTATCTCTTTTCTTTCGTTTCAGCAAGAACGAGAAAAAAAGGGATTTAAGTCGGACAAAAATATTTTAATGCACGCTGTTTTCAGTGGAAATCCAGGCACTGGTAAAACTACTGTAGCAAGAATGTTGGGCGAAATATTCAAATCTCTGGGAATACTCAAAAAAGGACATGTTGTTGAAGTTGATCGCGCAGCGCTTGTAGGACAATATGTTGGGGAAACAGCCCAGAAAACTGAAAAAATTATTGATGAAGCCATGGGAGGAATTCTATTTATTGATGAGGCTTATACACTTGTTAAAAAAGGCGGCGGTCAGGACTTTGGTCAAGAAGCCATAGATATTATTCTTAAAAGAATGGAAGATAAAGCCGGTGAGTTCGTTGTTTTTGTAGCCGGTTATCCCGAAGAAATGGAGACTTTTATTGGTTCTAATCCTGGACTAAAATCAAGATTCAACCATCATTTCAATTTTCAAGATTATACACCCGACGAATTGCTTAAAATTTTTGATATGTATTTGGAAAAGGACGAATACAAAATTACTTCGGAAGCTAAAGATGAACTTAAATCTTACCTGATAAGTCAATACAGGAAACGGGATAAATCTTTTGGCAACGCAAGATTAGTAAAACAAATATTAGAAAAATTAAAGCTTCAATTGAGCAACAGGTTTACTGTTCAAGATGTTCCTGATAAATCGGATGAAGTATTAACTACCATTTCAATTAAAGATATATCAGAAATAATAAAACCGGATTCGGAAAAACACGTACATATACCAATAAATGAGAATGATTTGACCGAAGCTTTAGCAGAACTTCACCAGCTAATAGGACTTGATAATGTAAAATCGGAAATTTCAGATCTTGTAAAACTTGTTCGTTATTTCATTGATCAAGGTGAGGATATTAAAGAAAAACTGAATTCCCATATATTATTCCTTGGTAATCCTGGAACTGGAAAAACCACTGTAGCCCGAATTATCAGTAAAATTTACAGCTCACTTGGAATTCTTCCCAAGGGACATCTAGTTGAATGTGACAGACAAAATCTTGTTTCAAATCATATTGGCGGGACAGCCGAAAAAACAAAACTGCTTCTGGATAAAGCAATTGGCGGTACCCTTTTTATTGATGAAGCATATACGCTTTCGCAAAAGGATGGCAGCTCCCAGGATTTCGGTAAAGAGGCCATAGAAACTATTTTAAAAAGAATGGAAGACGATAGAGGCAAGTTTATTGTTATTGCGGCTGGCTATACAGAGGAAATGAAATCATTCATCGAAAGTAATCCTGGAATCCAATCTAGGTTTACAAAAACTTTTACATTCGAAGATTATATACCCGATGAATTAATGGAAATAACAGAACGTTATCTAGTATCGCAGAATTTAGAACTCGAAAACGAAGCGAAAGAATTTTTAAACAAACATTATAATGAAATCTACAGAACACGAGATAAACATTTTGGTAATGCACGTGTTGTACGCAATCTTTTAGAAAAATCTACTCAGCGCAGACTTTTGCGTTTAGCTGAATTACCAACTGAAGAAAGAGAAATTAAGGAAAGTTTATCCCTCACGAAAGATGATATAACTCAAGCTTTGGGCAATGGAGCTGTAATAAAAAAATATCATGTAAAAGGAGATCCTGAAAAATTAGAAAGTTTGATGACGGAATTAAAATCCCTTGTTGGACTTGATGGCGTAAAATCGAACGTTGAGAAATTACTTAGCAGTTTACAAGTACTTAAGTTGAGGAAAGAGCGTGGTCTTAAAATAATAGTGAAACCATTCCATTCAGTTTTTATAGGAAACCCGGGCACAGGAAAAACAACAGTAGCCAGACTTATAAGTAAAATTTACAGAGAATTAGGTTTGCTTGAAAAAGGTCATTTAATTGAAGTTGATAGAGCCGATTTAGTAGCGGGCTACCAGGGACAAACAGCTATTAAAACTGATAAAATTATAAAGGACGCTCTTGGAGGCACATTATTTATAGATGAGGCTTACACACTCTCTAGAGGGGGCAATGATTTTGGTCAGGAAGCTATTGATACTATTCTTAAACGAATGGAAGATTACAAAGATCAACTTGTTATAATTGTAGCAGGATATACAGATGAGATGAATAATTTTCTGCAATCAAACTCTGGCTTACAGTCCAGATTTACCAATACTTTCATTTTTGAAGACTATACTCCGCGTCAACTTCTATATATAGCCGCCGATATAGCGGCAAAAAACGGATACAAACTTGATGAAGGAGCACTTCAATTATTGCTGGAGTTATTTACAAACCTTTACTCCAAAAGGGATAAAAATTTCGGTAATGCCAGAACCGCTAAAAATATTCTTTATGAGGCTATAAGTAATCAGGAAGAAAGAATATATTCGATGTACGAATATAATGATGAGGATTTGATCACTATCACTTTTGATGATGTAGAACAACTAATTAATAACTAACTATAAGATCACAAATCGATAGCGGTATAATGCTAAAATTAGAATCACTCAGTAAAAAATTCAATTCTTTTACCGCAGTTGATAATATAAATATATGCCTCAATAAAGGTGAACTGTTTGGTTTTCTCGGACCCAATGGCGCCGGTAAAACTACAACCATTAAAATGATCGTTGGTTTATTTAAACCAACTGAAGGCTCAATTTATATAGATGGTGTTAATATTTCCACAAATAACGTTGAAGCAAAAAGAAAAATTGGATATATACCGGATCAACCTTATTTATATGATAAACTTACAGGCAAAGAGTTTCTTCTTTTTTGTGGAGGATTGTTTGATGTTGATAAGAATAAATTGAAACAAAAAATCGAAGAATTAATTGAATTACTAAAAATTGAAAACTGGCTTAATAAAAGAACAGAAGAATATTCTCAGGGAATGCGCCAAAGAATTTCAATTGCCTCAGCTTTGTTACATGATCCGCCGCTTGTAGTTATCGACGAACCTATGATTGGCTTGGATCCACAGAGTACTCATATAATAAAAAATGTTTTTAAAGAATACGTTAAATCGGGACGTTCCATTTTTATGTCCACTCACTCGCTAAATGTCGCTGAAGAAATAAGCAGCAGAGTTTGCATAATTAACAGGGGTAAAATTATTTTTGATGACACTTCCGAAACGTTACAAAAATTAAAAGACAAACATGAAAAAAATATTGAAGATCTTTTTATTGAATTGACAAAAGATGAAAATAATGATTCGATTGAATAACTAATGAAACAGTTATTACACATTCTTAAATATAAAATTCTCGCCAATTCTCGTCTCGATGTTAAAGTTACTTTTGGAAATCTTATAAAGGAATTTGGAAGCATTCTTGTGTATTTATTGTTTGCCTACGGAGCATTTGTTTTTTCCAAAACAATTCTGTCAATCCTCCTCGAGCAACTTAACATAGGGCTGTTTTTACTACACCAATTTCTTTCAATTATTTTTTTTATTTTTTTTATTTCTGTAAACGTTGGAAATATTATTGTTTCCTGGTCTACTTTGTATAAATCGCAGGAAATACATTTTTATTTTACAAAACCCATTCTTCCTTACAAAATATTCTTCATAAAATTGTTAGACAACATATTTTACAGTTCGTCTACATTATTATTAATTCTGATTTCCGTTATACTGGGATATGTATCATATTTCAATTTAAGTATTGGCAGCTTTGTTATTATTATTCTCTTAAATATCATTCCATTCATTTTAACTTCCGCTTCTATTGGAATAATAATTCTGCTAATAATTGTAAAATTAGCGGCAAAAATAGGTCCGCAAAAATTAATAATCTCACTATTTCTCGGTTATATCTCCATAATAATATTCTATTTCGACGCTCTTTCTCCGTTAACACTTGTGTATAACGTTCTAGAAAATTATCCAAATGTTGATCAATACTTCGGTAGCCTTATCCCCAACGTAATGCGTTATTTACCTCATCAATGGTTGTCGGAGTCACTTTACTGGCTAGTTAATAACGATTTGAATAAGTTATTATTAAATACATCGAAACAAATTGCAAGTGCAATTTTCTTTTTCTTTTTTGCCATGCTTTTAGGCCGATTATGGTATTATAAAACATGGTTAATGGATATTAGGTTTACAACCAAAACACGTTCTGAGAAAAGTATTTTAGCGAATCTGATTGAGTCTTTATTCACTAACTCAAAAATATTATTTTCGATAATTCTGAAAGATTTGATAATATTTTTCAGAGATTCCACACAGGTTTTGCACTCATTAATGCTTCTGCTTCTAGTTGTAATTTTTATGATTAGTTCATCAGGTATTTCGTATCGTGATTTTGAACAAAAAAATATGGCGGGCGTAGTTTTTATATCAATTTTTACGTTTAATATACTTCTGATTTCTACGCTCTCTCTAAGGTTTATTTTTCCTCTAATAAGTCTTGAAGGATTGGCATTCTGGAAAATTAGAACGTCCCCAATTAATATATCATCTTTGATAAATGCGAAATTATTTCCTTATTTTTTGTTGATAATGATCACCACCGTCATGCTTACTATTTCTACTCATTATCGTTTGGCTCCTCATCTTATCCCACAGTCAATTGCCGTATTGAGTTCAATCGCATACTTCCACGTTATGATGAATTACGGAATGGGAGTTCTATTTGTGAATTACAAAGAAAAGAATGCGATTCGAATTGCATCTTCAAGAGGAGCTTCTCTTACATTCTTATTCAGTCTGATATACATGGTAATAGTGGTGGCGATAATATATACACCGATTCAGGAACATTTCACTTTGGCAATTAAAGGAGGTTATTTAAGTTATCATAAAATAAATATTTCATTTTATATTGTATCTATCTTCTCCCTGTTAACAGGCTCCGTATTTTATTTATCGGCTAATAAATCTATAACAAAAGATTTTTAAGATTTTTTCTCAATTATTTTATTTGCGTAATTCCCGCTTAATTTTATCGAGGAAGTAGATCCGAATATGTTACTTAAAAAAAATAACAATTTGTTTATTTTACCGTCGGTAACAGTTTGTTTTTTTCCGAGTGCGAGAAATGTTGTATTAACAACTTGATCCGGTTTGCGCACAAATTTATTGTTGTTTTTAATTCCTAATCCATCAAATTCAGTTGATGTACTTCCGGGATTAACAGTTATAACATCTATGTTATATTTTCTGAATTCATACCATAATGTTTTGCCAAGTGCTAATTTGAAAGATTTGGTGGCTGAGTACAAACTCATATATGGCACAGGTAAATTTGCGACAACCGAACCAAGGAAAATAATTGCGCCTTTCCTGTTCAATATCATTTTTTTTACAAAATGATTTGTAAGGAGTGTGGGAGCTAGACAATTAACATTGATCATATCTTCTATAAGTTCTGCTGAATTATTTGTAAATATTCCGGTTTTGCCAAAACCTGCGTTGTTAATTAAAATACCTATTTGAAAATCGGCACAATCAATTATTACTTTTTCTATACCGGATCTACTGGATAAATCGGCAATAATTACTCTAACATCAACATTGTTTTTTTTAGTAAGATCATTTTTAATTTCATTTAATAATTCAATTCGGCGGGCAACCAGTACTAAATTTAATCCCTTCTCCGCTAAATAATAAGCATATGATTTCCCAATGCCTGAAGAGGCTCCGGTAATAAGTGCCCATTTACCATATTTATTTTTTAATTCTGTCATTTAAAATTAATTAAATCAACTTCTATCTCCGCTAATGATTCCGCCAAGTATATTTCCACCGAAACCGGCTATACCTTTCGACTCCCCCTTGTTCTGATATCGCGCAGCAGAAAATATCCTGTCGGCCAATCGGGAGAATGGTAATGACTGAAGGTATACTAGTCCTGGCCCTGTTAGTTTAGCTAAAAATAAACCTTCTCCGCCAAACAGCGCATTTGTAAAACCGCCAACAAATTCGATGTCATAATCTATTGTTTCTGTTAATGCAGCCAGACAGCCCGTATCAACTTTTAGAACTTCACCCGGCCCGAGATGTTTTTCAATTACTGTTCCGCCCGCGTGAATAAATGCCATGCCTTCTCCTAATAATCTTTGAAGAATAAAACCTTCTCCGCCAAAAAAACCAGCGCCTATTTTTTTTGTAAACGCAATCTCAATATCAATTCCGTTCGCGGAGCATAAATAAGCGTCCCTCTGGCATAAAATACTTCCGCCATATTTCGAGATATCGATTGGTATTATTTTTCCAGGATAAGGAGCACCAAATGCAATGTGAGCTTTGCCTGTTCCGTTATGCAAAAAAGTAGTTATAAAAAAGTTTTCACCGGTTATCATTCTTTTGAAGCCACTAAAAATTCCTCCTCCTGTAGAGGTCTGCATAATAATAGAGTTATCCATATACATCATACCGCCAACTTCTGCTCGTATACCTTCTCCAGCATCCAACTCAATTTCAACTATTTGCATATCGTCGCCAAATATTTTGTAATCTACAACATCAACCATATTTCCCCCATAAAATTTTATTAATCATTTTATTTCACAAAAATAGCCAAATCAACTAATAAATATTCAGCTAAATATTATAAGAAAGGACTATGGATTTTTATTCTATTTTTTATATATATTGCTCCTTTACCATCTTACAGAATATAGGAGAATAAGAAAATGTTCACTGCAGAAGATATATTAAATCAAAAAGATGTAAGAATGATTTCTTGCACACCGGATACATTAATTAAAGATGCACTTAAAGTTATGGTAGAGAAAAAAATAGGTTCCATTATTGTTAAAGACGGAGATAATGTCAGTGGTATTTGGACCGAACGCGATTTGATGAGAAATGTTATTGATAAATCTATAAATCTGGATACAGCATTAATTAGTGAGCATATGACCAAATCTATCAGATCAGCTCCATTCGATTCATCAATCTTTCAATTGCTCGATATTTTCCTCGGGAAACGTTTCAGACATCTTTTAATCGAAAAAGAAGGAAAATTTATAGGCATACTATCAATGGGCGATGTTATTAAAGCCAGTCTTAATGAAAAAACAAAAGAACTCTCAGAATTGAAAGCGACCGTTAGTTGGGAATATTACGAGGATTGGAAGTTTAAGAAAAAATAATTTAGTAATTTGCATATTCTATTTTTTAAATAAGGTAAATATGCAAAAAACTGACAGCTACTCATCAGATGTAAAAATTTTAAATATAGACGGTAAAGAATATTTTATTGTAGGGACTGCCCATATTTCCAAGAGATCCGCGGATCTTGTACGTGAAGTTATTGAGAATGAAAAACCAGATAATGTGTGTATAGAACTTGATTCACAGAGATATCAAGCGCTTTCAGAAAAGAAAAAATGGGAAACACTGGATCTAAAAGAAGTAATTAAAAAGAAACAATTAAGCACCCTGCTTATAAATCTTCTACTGGCTTCTTATCAGAAAAAACTTGGCGATAAATTAGGAGTTCAACCGGGGGTTGAATTACTTGAAGCATCAACCGTAGCAAAAGAAAACAATATTCCAATTACACTCTGCGATAGAGAAATAAGGATAACATTGAGGCGGGCCTGGAATTCTATGAGTTTGTGGCAAAAGATTAAATTTATGACAGTTGGTCTTGCCGGGATCTTTGAAAAGGAAGAAATTACAGAAGAAAAATTGGAAGAGATCAGGGATAAAGATGTTCTTAGCGAAATGATGATTGAATTGGGAAAAGTTTTGCCGGTGCTTAAAACTGTTTTAATTGATGAGAGGGACATGTATCTGTCCGAAAAAATTAAACACGCCGTTGGGAATAAAATTGTTGCGGTTGTTGGAGCCGGACACGTTTCAGGTATTTGTAGTTATCTTGAATCCAAAGGTGATGTGGATTTAACTTCGATTGAAATAATTCCAAAAGCTTCACCCGCCGTTAAATTAATTGGCTGGGGTGTGCCCGCTTTAATTATCGCATCGCTTGTTTATATCGGACTTACAAAAGGCTCTGATGCTGCAAGTTCCAATGTGATCTTCTGGATATTGGCAAACGGTATTCCAAGCGCATTTGGTACACTAATAGCCTTCGGTCATCCAATCACAATTATAACGGCCTTTCTTGCTGCTCCTTTAACAAGCCTTACACCCGTTATTGGTGCTGGTTATGTTGCAGCGTTTGTACAAACATATTACGCTCCTCCTATTGTGAAAGAGTTTAAAACTGTTACTGAAGATTTGAATCACTTTAAACTATGGTGGAAGAATAAGTTATTGAGAATTCTGTTAGTTTTTATTCTTAGCGGTCTTGGCAGTGCTTTAGGAACATATGTCGGGGCATACGAAATAGTTTCCAATTTATTTTAAACTTTATTGTTATCTTCTATCTATTGTTTGGATAGAAGATAATTTTTTAAATCTTCAAATTTGTTGGATAATTGTGTAGAATGTTTTTCTTTATTCAGACACTCTTTCAATCGATCAGGAATTTCAACTTCAAAACCTAATGCTTTTTCTACAATGTCATTAAATTTCGAAGGGTGTGCAGTTTCCAAAATTATCGTGTTAAATAATTCGGATTCAGTGGAATTTAATTTATTCTTCGCTGCCTGATAACCGATTGCTCCGTGAGGATCAATTATATAATTAAATTTATCGTAAACTTCTTTCATTCCTTCCAGTGTATTAAAATCATTGAACGATAATGAATATATATCTTTACGTATATCAAATAACTCATTCGAGTACAGATTTAGTATTCGTTCAATATTGCTAGGATTACCCACATCCATAGCGTTCGAATAAGTTTTACGCGACGCAGTAGGTAGAAAATTACCCGTATTTAAATAATCCGTAAAAACTTTGTTGGAATTTGTAGCACCGATAAATTTATGAACGGGCAGTCCCATTTTAAATGCAAATAGGCCAGCAGTTAAATTTCCCAGGTTTCCTGAAGGGACCGAGAAAATTGTTTTACAGTTTTTGTCAATCAATTGTTTATATGCCTCGAAATAATAAATTGATTGTGGAAGAAGCCTTGCAATATTTATAGAATTTGCCGAGGATAAGTTCAACTTTTCATTTATGGATTTATTTACAAATGCTTCTTTAACAAGTCTTTGGCAATCGTCAAAGGTACCGTCAATTTCTAAAGCTACAACGTTCTTATCGAGAGTTGTTAATTGTTTCTCCTGAATAAAACTAACTTTATTACTGGGATAAAGTATAAAAACATTAATTCCTTCAACATCGTAAAAACCGTTAGCAACAGCACTTCCTGTATCGCCAGAAGTAGCGACAAGAATATTTAATTCCATATTTCTTTTACGAACAAAGTATTCCATTGTTCTTGCCATAAATCTCGCGCCAAAATCTTTAAATGCCAGAGTTGGACCATGAAATAATTCAAGTACATATGTATTTTTGTCAAGACTATGCAAGGGGGCTGGAAATATAAAAGCTTTCTCAATTATCTCCTTTAAGTCTTTTTGCGGGATTTCCGATTCGGTAAAATTCTCAATAATTAATTGTGCAATATCAATCAATGAGTATGAAGTTATATTTTCAATAAACGATTTTTCCAAAACGGGAATTCTTGCGGGCATATATAGTCCGCCATCTGGAGCAAGCCCGTTTATAACAGCTTCTTCAAAGCCTGTAATATGAAATTTATTATTAGTACTAAAATACTTCATTTTGTTATAATATTTTTGGTCCTGTCAAATTGATTTTTGACACATAAGTTTTATTGGATTTAGTGAACTTAGATGATGCATTTTTCATAGCTCTTACAATTTTTAAAGCATCTGACTCAGAAGTGCTGAAGGCAAACATGGAAGGACCTGAGCCCGTAATATTGCAATTAATTGCTCCCACATTCAAAGCGGCATCACGTATTTTATCATATCCCGGGATAAGTTTGGACCTAAATGGTTCGGCTAAGTGATCTACAAGAGATCTTGAAATAAGTTCAAAATCATTTTTCATAAATCCTACGATCAAGCCTGCAGAATTTCCGGCCTGTGATATGGCGGTCTTCAACTTTACATTAGGTTTAAGAATTTTTCGTGCTTCACAAGTTTTGATTTCAATATCGGGATACAAAATGGAACAATACAAATCAGAGGGTAAATCGATTTTTATTATATCAATTGGATTATAGTCTCTTATCAATATAAAACCGCCGTATAAAGCAGGTGCAACGTTATCGGCATGGAATGCCTTACTTGCAACATATTCGCCTGCCATACAATGTTTCAGAAGCTCATCATTGGAAAGATTTAAGTTAAGCAGAGAGTTTACTGCAAAAACTCCGGCAACCGCACTGGCGGCACTAGAACCCAATCCGCTGCCAATTCCCATTTTTTTATGGATTTCTATTTTTAAACCAACATTTATATTCTGATCTTTTAAAAGTGATTGAATACCGACAGTTGTAGTATTCTCATTTGGGTTTAAAGGCAGTCTGCCGTTATCACCCGATATTTTAGTTATCTCTATTTTATTCAAATTACTTTTTTTTACTATAACTTCATCACCGGGTTGATGCAAAGCAAAACCCATTATATCGAAGCCTGGGCCAACATTTGAAACTGAAGCGGGAGAAAATACTTTTATACTTTCCATTATCCAAGCACCTTATCAAAGTATCCGTAGGATTTCATCATTTCAGCAACCAGAATTGTACCTCCGGCCGCTCCGCGTATCGTATTGTGCGACAGCACAACAAACTTAAAATCGAATAAAGCATCCTCTCTTAATCTTCCCACTGAAGCCGTCATACCCAGACCCTGGTTACGATGCAGTTTGGGTTGCGGATATTTATCTTCATCAAAATATTTTACAGGATACTCAGGAGCGGACGGTAATTTCATTTCCTGTGGAACAGATTTAAATTCGTTCCATACTTTTTTAATTTCGTCAACAGTCGTTTTTTTCTTTAGTTTAATTTGAACACATTCTAAATGTCCATCTATAACAGCAACCCTGTTGCATTGAGCACTAATTTTTATATCGGCGTAATTGATTTTTCTACCATTTAATTCACCTAATATTTTTAAGGGTTCTGTTTCCATTTTTGACTCTTCCCCGCCGATAAAAGGAATGACATTATCTATAATATCCATGCTGGGCACACCTGGGTAACCGCCACCCGATACCGCCTGCATTGTAACAACATTAACAGCCTCAATTCCAAATGCATCAGCAATAGGTTTTAACGCCAGTACCAGCCCAATTGTTGAACAGTTTGGATTAGTTACAATCCCGCCCGTATAATCTTGATCATTTAGCAACTTAAGGTGATCTGGATTAACTTCTGGAATCATCAAAGGCACGTTTTCAACAAACCTGTGATTACGCGCATTAGAGATAACAAAATATCCGTTTTGTGCAAAATCGCTCTCTATTTCTCCCGCAACTGATGCGTCCAGTCCGGAAAATATTATTTTCGATTCCATATTGGCTTCACATTTCTTTACAATCAAATCACCATATTCTTTTTTTAGTTCCGATTGCATAATCCAGTTGACCGCGTCTTTATATTTTTTACCCGCCGAACGGTCAGATGCAGCCACCTCATGAATTTTGAACCATGGATGATCTGATAATAACTCAATAAATTTTTGCCCTACACTACCAGTAGCGCCAAGTATACAGACATTAATTTTTTTATCCTTCATAAATTATCCTAAATAATTGGATGTTCGCATAATATCAACAAAAACGCCAAAAGCTGTATAATCAGCCCCAGCGCCCGGTCCTCTTATAACTAAAGGTTTATTGGAGTAATTTTTTGTTGTAAAAGAAACAATATTATCCGTCCCGCTAAGGTTATAAAATGGGTGGTTTACATCAATTTCTTCTATACCAACTTTTGCTTTTCCATTCTCATATTTTGCTATGTAGCACAGTTTTTTATTCCGAGTAATGGCATTTTTCATCCTTATATCGAATTGATCATCATTCGATTTTAGAATTTCAAAAAATTCTTCTGTAGTTTCAACAGTTCTTGCAGATGGAGGAACAAGGTTTTCAATTTTAATATTTTTCATTTCAAAACTAATTTGAGATTCCCTAATCAGAATTAGTAATTTTCTAGCTACATCCAATCCGCTTAAATCGTCTCTTGGGTCAGGTTCTGTATAACCTTTTAATTTAGCATCGAGCACAACGTCGGAAAATTTATTTGTTCCTTCTAAAGAATTGAATATATAACTTAATGTGCCGGATAAAACACCTTCAATTTTTATTAGTTCGTCACCATTATTTATAAGATCTTTTAATGTACTAATTATTGGCAGTGCCGCACCAACATTTGTTCCGTAACGAAACTGAACATTCGATTTAGTTGTTATCTCTTTTAATTTATCATATTCTTTTTGGTTTCTAGTGTTAGCAATTTTATTTGGAGTTACAACAGAAATGTGTGAAGCTAAAATATTCGAATAATATTGCACATAAGAAGAGCCTGCGGTACAATCCACAAAAATTGAATTAGGTAAATTCATTTCCTTGATTATAGCAATCAACTCTCCGGGATCAGACTTTTTTTCACTTTCCTCTAAATTAGATCTCCAGTGTTTCAGATCAATTCCTTCATTACTAGCCATAATATTTTTACTATTTGCTAGAGCTATAACCCGTATTTCTGTTTTTAATTTATTTCGAATAAAATCAGATTTGGATTCAAAAAGATTGAGTAATTCGGCCCCTACTAACCCGGGGCCGGCCATAAAAATATTTAGAGTCTGCTTCTTGGTTACAAACAAATCATCATGCAAAACGTTTAAAGCTTTGTGCAGAGCTGATTTGGAAATGACTAATGAAATATTTAATTCTGAGGAACCCTGGGCAATTGCGTGAATGTTAATTCCGTTTTTACCTAAGGCCTGAAATACTTTACCTGATATACCCGGTGTTTGTTTAAGATCTTCACCTACTACTGCTATTATGGACATGTCAGTGTCAACAACAACTTGACCAATTTTCCCTTCGAGAATTTCGTATTTAAATTCTTCCTCAATCGCACGTTTACTATCTTTGCCATGTTGCGGTGAAACCGCGAAACAAATACTGTGCTCGGAGGAACCTTGCGTAATCAGAATAATATTTATTTCCTTTTTAGCCAGTGCTCCGAATAAACGTGATGCAATTCCTGTAACACCAACCATTCCGGCACCCTGAACTCGAACAAGCGAAATATCATCGATCGAGGAAATTCCCTTCATATTAAATTGTACTGAGGATTCTCTTTCTAAAATTACAGTTCCTTTAAACTCAGGATTGAAAGTGTTTTTAATCCAAATTTTAATTTTTTTATTTAACGCCGGGTGCATTGTGGGAGGATGAATTACTTTGGCTCCGAAATGCGAAAGTTCCATCGCCTCCTCATATGTTACAGCTTTCAAAGAAAAAGAATCTTTAACTTTTCTGGGATCTGCAGTTAATATACCGTCTACATCGGTCCAAATATCTATTGCGGAAGCATTTAAAGCCGCCCCTATAATTGATGCTGTGTAGTCACTTCCACCCCTGCCAAGTGTCGTGATCTCGTTTTCTTCGCTGGATGAAATAAAACCAGTAATTATTTGAGTTTTTTTATGTTTTTTGAAATATTCAACAATATTATAATTCGTTTTCTTGAAATCAACTCTAGCGTTGCCAAATGAATTATCAGTTTTAATCAATGCAGCGGCGTTCAAATAATCACACTTATAATGTCTGAAATTCATGGTACCGCTAATAATAGTGCATGACAGACGTTCACCGAAACTCATAATATAATCTAATGTTCTTGGTGATAATTCCCTGACCAAATAAACACCGTTTGCAATTTCTGTTAACTCTTCAAAAAGAGCAACAACAGCCGAAGTCAATATTTTGGAATTTTTTTGATTGTTCAAATCATTTACAACCTGAACATGCCGGTTATACAAATCATTCAACTCATTTTTATAGTTTTCATTTCTTGCGAAGGCCATATTTCCGATTAGAATCAGTTTATCGGTAACACCCTGAAACGCAGAAAAAACAACTCCAATTTTTTCTTTTTTAGTTAGATAGTATTTGTCGAGTATTCCTATAACATTGTTTATTCTCTCGGAATTTCCGACACTTGATCCGCCAAATTTTAGTATTCTCATATGTATTTTACTTATAGTTTATCTATTAAAAATAATGTTTTCAATATCTTATTGGGATAATGAATAGGGGTATTAAATCATTTCGGTGAGTAATTCCGGACGTGGTTGTGGAATTACTACCTTATTGACAAGCAGACCTTTATCACTGATAACTTGCGCTCCGGCTTCAACTGCGCTTGTAACAGCGCCAACTTCGCCTGTGAGAGTACAAAAAGCTTTACCGCCCAATGCCATTGCAAGACGAATCTCAATCAGTTCCACCGTGGCGGCTTTAACAGCTGCATCCGCGCCTTCAATTAAAGACGCAACTGAAAATGATTCTATAATACCGAGAGCTTTTAACTCATTAACTTTTGTGTGTCCAGATAGTGCCGGGAATACGTCCGCATGCACTCGTGGAATCACAAAAGTATCGATAATAGCATATTCAATTGTATGCGCTGCCGCATCAACTGCAGATTGAACCTCAGCTACATCGCCACCGATCAGAACAATATATTTTCCCGAACAGATTGTTCTAGAAATGAGCAATTCAACCTGAGCAGTTTTTAACATTATATCGGCCGCTTGCATTCCTGCGGCGATACTTGTCATTTCAACCAAACCGATAGAATTCATTTCCATTTATAATCCGGGATTAAATTAAAAAGCATTGATGCGAACATAATCATCTGAAACGTGAGTTACAATACCTGAAATAGGAGAATGTACATTTGCTCCCAAATCATCCCCATTTATTTTTCCAATTAATTCACCTTTCTCCAACTTTTGATTCATAACTACAGTACATTCTGTAGTTTTACCTGTATGTTGTTTGAGGTAAACTTTTACTTTATCAGGTTTCGGGGATTCTTTATTAAAAGGGGTTTTGGAATCATAATCATACAAATTTAATTTTTTCATCAGCTGTTTCAGTGGAACTCGTCTTCCTTCCTTAATCGGATGAACTTTAACAGGCTTTTTCTGCTCGTATCTTGTATTTTGTTTTTTATTTTCTAATTTACTCTGATCACAGGCTTCTCTGGGATAAAGATCTTCAGGGCAGGCGTATAATGAACATAAACCACATGAGCAGCATAGATCAGCATATTGATTCCACAGATCAGTACCAGATTTTGAGAATACAAGCGTACGCATTACTTTATGGGGCTGTACATCATATCCTAACAAATACCTTGGACAAAACTCCGTACAGTAACTGCATTGGTCACACGCCGATTTTCCAATTCTGTTCATATCATTAACTTCCCTACTCTGTCGTTGTACAAGATAATGATCTCTCGGTAAAATTATAATACCGGCAGTAGTTTTAGTAACGACTTCTGAATCATCATATGTAAGTTTACCCATCAATATTCCGCTCACAAAGATTGCATAATCTTTAATTGATGTACCGCCGGCGTGCTGAATTAATTCTTTGAACGACGTTCCGATAGGAGCAAAAAAAGAAGAAGGATTTTTTACTAGTCCGGCCACACAAACAAATTTTTCCGTTACCGGTAAATCTTTTGATGCTCTAAATACGTTATAGAATGTTTCAACATTATTAACAACACACCCTACATCCAATGGTATACCGTAAGGGGGAATTAGTCTTTTTGTTGCGTGATAAACCAATTCGTACTCATCTCCGGAAGGATAAAAATCACCGAGTAAACTCAAATCAATATTCGAATCTTCAATCAGTTGATTTATGGCTTCTACAGCTCTATCGTTTTTGGACTTAATACCAAAGTAACCTTTTCTTGCGTTAGTAGAAGTCATCATCAACTTCATACCTTCTACAATTTCAAAAGGAAAATTAACCATCAATTGATAATCTTTATGAATTAATGGTTCACACTCTGCTCCATTGGCCAATACAAATTCAACCTGTGAAATTGCTTTTATGTGAGTAGGAAAACCAGCACCCCCTGCGCCTACTACTCCCGCATTAAATATTTTGTCAGCTAATTTCATTTTTATTATTTCTTTTTATGACTAAAACCGTTTTATCATCCTGATACTTGCTCTGTTTTGTTGAAAAGAAAGTTACATCTTCAAGGATTTTATAAGAAATTTCTTTTGGTTTTAAATTTGAGTTATCTTTTATTAATTTAATAAGTTTTTCTTCCCCATAAAAATCAAAGTTTTCATTAGCTGCTTCAACAATTCCATCCGAATATATAACAAGAATATCACCCTCTTCAAAATTAATACTATCAGTTTCGTACGTGCTATTTGGAGCTGGACCCAATAAAGGTCCGGTGGGTTCAAGTAAAGATATTTTTTTTGTTTTCGAATGATACATTATAGGCGGATTATGTCCTCCGTTGGCATATAGAAACAACCCTTTTTTATCAGTAGAAAGTTCACCGTAAAAAAGTGATGTAAAACGATCATCGCTAAATATTTTATTTATAAGATTATTTAGACGTGACATCATTGGCGAAATTTTTAATTGAAATGTGCTCGCCATTCTTAATGCCCCTGATATATACATCGCTTCAGCTGCAGCGCTCAATCCATGTGAGGCGGCATCCCCAACAGTTATTCCAATTCTCTCCTCATCAAATCCTATTTTAAGATAATCGAAGAAATCTCCACCTATAATTTCAGAAGGTACTGTTACACCGAACATATCATAATCGTAGAACTGATATTCGTGTTCAGGAAGAATGCTTTTCTGAAGTTCACGCGCTTTATCAATATCTGCAATCAAATTTTTTCTCGATAATGAAAGACTGCGCTCCCTTATTTTCGAGGTTAGCACAGTGGCAACAATATTAAGAATATATCTTAATTCCATATCCAGGTTATCGCTGTTTAGCGCCAAGAGATATTGGTAATATAATTTATCACCAATATTAATTTTTTTCCCAACGCCCGAAGCAGAAAATTTATAGATACCTTTTGATCGTAATATTTCGTTAGTTTCTTTCGATAAAATAGTCCGCTCTTTCGCTATTAGATCAAAAAGCGGATAATCATTCAGATATAATATAAAGTCATTTTCAATTTTTAATACTTGGCCTTGCTGATATAATATTTTGTAACATTTCTTATTGGCGTCTAGCTGCCATACCCTTCCGCCATTAACATTAATCTCATTATCATTTACAATACGGACTAATACTTCATTAAGCATTTCGTGATTAGACGAAAAATTTTTTGAAGTTATGGCATCGATTGTTTTAAAAAGTTTCTTCTGTAACATTAATTGCTCATGTAATAATAATTGACAAAGTTAAATAATGATTTTCTAATTTACTTGTTTCAAATGCTAATGAGCGTAAAAATTAATTATTTTTTCCATTGCCCGTTGAGAGACAATATTGAAACCTTTTTCTGATAAAGAGCGCATTATACTGTCATAAGTCGATCTATACACACCATTTGGTACATACCCGGCACCCTCAAAAACACCGATAACATTTCTATAGTCTTCGGTATCTGGTGTAGGTATAGGAGTATTTTCCGAAATTAAATCTTTCCATTTATTTTCAAAATCTACCAGTGTTGTAATGTTCGGTTCCCAAGGTTCAACGCCTGAAGGATAATAATCTATATATGTGGGATCATTACCATATTCATCGGCTAAACCTGCCAACCCATGTCCAAATTCGTGGACAAATACATTTGCTGATGATGGATTATTAGCAGCTGTTAAAGAATAATAATTATAAATTGCGCCGCCGCCATATTTATCAGTATTAACAAGTATCACAATCTGATCATAAGGCACACTAGATGCAATATCGCGTAAAGTTTTTATATCGGTTGTCATAAGGTATCTTTCACTATCAAACGTATAAAAAGAAGAATTTACAATTGTATTTTTCCATACGTTATCACGCGGTATATCAGTACCAGTATCAATCGAGGGTGCCATTACAACCCAAATATTTATTGCATCGGTATTGGATTTAAAGGGTTCAAAACTTAATAGGTAATCTGTAAATTCTCTCGCTTTATCTCTAAAATCATCCAATTCAGATTCGGTATAACCCTCTGGAATAAAAACAATATCTAATTTCTCGTTAGGATTGCCGGCGTCGTTAATTTTTTCGGATTTATACTTAATTCCTCTTTCCTCGGAAATAAAATAATCTATTGGGTTTATTACATGAGTATATTTCACAACAAAATTATTTTGTTGTGTTTTATCTCTGCTTAATATTTCGAGTATTACTTGTTTTTTAGGAAAAGGCATAATAATAGTTTCGTTGAAAGCGCGTTTATATTTTGTAGCTTCTTCGGTGGATTGCCATTCCTGAAACAGACTTGAAAAACCCCTTGAATATATCAATTTGCCCGATTGGGAGTCTTTAACTTTAAAAAAGTGGTTGCCATAATAAAATGTATCTATCAAAGAATTGAAAGAACCACTGAAATACGGCTCTAACTTCATTTCGTCAAATACAAAAGTTTCTTCCGAATTATTTCCTATATGCAAATAATCGAAACGAAGTGCTTTATTTTCAAAGTAATCCTCAAATTCTATTTGCGCTGAAAGATTGTAAGTAATAAGAAGTAAAATAAAAAAATACTTTTTCATTAAAATTCCAAGTTCTATTTAAAAAGATAGTTTTTTACCGAAATCAACAAGTCTGAAATGTAAATTGTGTAAAAAAAAGCCCTCGAAAGAGGGCTTTAAAATCTAATTATAATTCATCAATTATCTTCGCCAATTCAATATCTTTTTTTGTAATTCCCCCCTGGCTATGAGTGCTTAAGGTAATGTTCACCTTATTCCAGGAATGAAGACATATATCGGGATGATGATCTTTTTTTTCCGACTCAATGCCTACTTGCAAAGTAAACGAGAGAGCGTCACTAAAATTTTTAAAAACAAATTCCTTAAATATTTTTTTATCGAAAAAATCCCACCCTTTAATTTCAGTAGAATATTTATCGAGTTCTGATTTATCGAGCAATGACATACAATTTAATCTACTTTCTCTGCCTGAGAATTATTTTCTTCTTTTTTTGATTTAGATTTTACTTTTTCTTCAACAGATGAATTGTTAATAAAATACAGTTCCTCAGATTCGGGTTTGTGTTTCACCAGTATTTTATCGCCTTCCTTAATATGCCCAAGTAACATTTCTTCGGCCAAAGGATCCTCAAGATATTTCTGTATCGCTCTTTTTAAAGGACGCGCTCCAAACTTTGGATCGAATCCTTTTTCGGACAGAAAATTTTCAGCCCCTTCATCAAGTTCAATAAACATCTTGTTGTTTTCTATATTAGCTACAAGATCTTTAATATCTATTTTAATTATTTGTTTTATATCCTCTTTCTCCAGATTTCTGAACACTATTGTTTCGTCAATTCTGTTCAAAAATTCGGGATTAAAAAGATGTTTAACTGCATCTTCTATAGTTGATTTAAGATGTGCGTATTTATCAGCCGAGTCAGCGCCGCCAAAACCAAATCCACCGGTTTCTTTAATTTCTTTTGTCCCGATGTTGGAAGTCATAATAATTATTGTATTCTTAAAATCAACCCTACGACCAAGGCTGTCTGTAAGTTGCCCATCGTCCAAAACCTGAAGTAATATATTAAAAACATCAGGGTGAGCTTTCTCAATTTCATCAAAAAGCACCACAGAATATGGTTTACGGCGAACTCTTTCAGTTAACTGACCGCCTTCTTCGTAACCAACATATCCTGGAGGAGCCCCAACTAATCTGGAAACAGCATATTTCTCCATATACTCACTCATATCAATTCGAACCAAAGCATCTTCCGAATCGAATAGATATTTAGCCATAACTTTAGCCAATTCAGTTTTACCCACACCTGTAGGTCCCAGGAATATAAAACTTCCAATAGGTTTATTAGGATTTTTTAATCCAGCGCGGGTTCTTCTAATAGCTTTAGATAATTTTTCAACAGCTTCATCCTGACCAACTATTTTACCTTTAAGTGCATCCTGCATCTTCAAAAGTTTTTCACTTTCTGCCTGAACCACACGAGTTACAGGAATTCCAGTCATCATAGAAACAACTGTTGCTATGTCATCTTCGGAAACTTCGTATACAACATCCTTGTTTTTATTTTCCCATTCCCTTTTAGCTATTTCAAGATCATTTTGTAACTTTCTTTCCTGATCCCGCAAGCGAGCGGCTTCCTCATAATCCTGTTGTTTTACAACGGAAACTTTTTCTTTCTTTACATCTTCAATTTCTTCTTCAAGTTTCAATATCTCATCTGAAACTGTAAAATTACCCATGTGCACTCGTGATCCTGCTTCGTCCAAAACATCTAAAGCTTTGTCGGGTAAAAATCTGTCGGTTATATATCTTTCACTCAAACGAACGGAATTGTAAATAGCTTCTTTAGTATATTTAACGTTATGATGTTCTTCATACTTGAATTTGATATTTTCGAGAATTTCAATAGTTTCTTCAACAGTTGGAGGATCAACCATCACTTTCTGAAATCTTCTATCCAACGCGCCATCAGTCTCAATAAATTTCCTGTATTCATCCAGTGTGGTTGCTCCGATACATTGAATATCACCGCGGGCAAGGGCTGGTTTAAACATGTTAGAAGCATCCAACGAACCGGAAGCTCCACCGGCCCCAACTATAGTATGTAGTTCATCTATGAATAAAATTATATCTTCCGCTTTTTCTAGTTCAGTCATTAAAGCTTTCATTCTTTCTTCAAATTGTCCTCTGTATTTAGTTCCAGCAACTAGCCCCGCCAAATCGAGAGTAACAACCCGCTTGTCCTGAAGTATACGCGGTACTTTCCTATTGATTATTCGTAAAGCCAAACCCTCTGCTATTGCAGTTTTGCCGACACCAGGTTCTCCAATTAAAACTGGATTATTCTTTTTTCTTCTACTCAAGACCTGTGCAACACGTTCAATTTCTTTTTCTCTACCTATCACCGGATCCAGCTTTCCATCTATTGCATGTTTTGTTAGATCTCGGCCGAAATTATCCAATACCGGAGTTTTTGTTTTTTCCGGTTTTTTAGAAGGAGCCGGCATCAGGTTAGGTTTATCCGGATTCTTACTACTCAGTATGTTATTCAGTTCAGCTCGAGCTGTTTCGTATGTACTGTGAAACTGATGTAGTATCTGTGTAGCAATATTATCCTCATCTCTTAACAAAGAGAGTAATATGTGCTCAGTTCCAATAACATCTGATTTATATATTTTAGATTCAATTTGAGTTATTTTTAATACCTTTTCAGCTTGTTTAGTTAAAGGTATATTTCCGATTGTTAAAGTTCCGCCAGTTGTTCTAACTGTATCCTCAATGGCTTTTTTTAGTTTTAATAAGTCAATATCTAAATTTCTCAGAATTCTAACGGCCACACCTTGCCCTTCGCGGATTATTCCGAGTAACAAATGTTCCGTTCCTATATAGTCGTGGCCTAAACGTAAAGCCTCTTCTCTGCTCAATCTTATAACTTCCTGAACACGTTCAGAAAAATTTCCATCCATAACAATTTCCTCAGGTTTACTAATAAACGATAATATGTACTAAAATCTCGAAATAAATATAAACAATGCTACCTGTGTAATCAAGGCACACTAAAAATCACTAAATTTGTAGACATATTAATCAATAATTTGGTTTAATAGTTCAAACAAAATTATTTTCGAATAAATTCCGCAATTTTTGATACAACAAAATTAATTTGATTTTCTGTTAGTTCAGGATAAATAGGCAATGCAAGTGAATAATCGGCGGCAAATTCAGCTACTGGAAAATCACCTTTCTTATAACCTAAATCCTCAAAACATTCCTGCAAATGAAATGGAATTGGATAATAAATTTCACAGCCTATTTCATTAGCAAGAAGAAAATCTCT
>PGYT01000143.1 GCA_002839805.1 Ignavibacteriae bacterium HGW-Ignavibacteriae-2 | reverse complement strand
GCAAAGGCCGCAACGTTCTTTTCGTTCATTAGTTTTTCTTTGCGTTCTTAGCGCCGTTGCGAGACTGTTTTTTTCGCTTCATGAGTGGCGCAATGACGATTTGACACAGCTTCGCCAGGTCAGTCACATTTCTGATTTTGATTTTTTTACAATAATATTATAAATGATACAATGACTCTGTTTATACTAACTCACAAAAAGTCCAATATAATACGGATATTTATAAAGTGATAAGTATAAAGTTTTATATTGAAATCATGGAATTAAATCCATGAGTGCCCTTTCAATATCGTCTAAATAGATAATTCGAAATAAATTACGGGTAAATCAAAAACCCTTAAAATTGATCAAGATTGCCCTCGTGATCATCTAAAAAATCAGCGAATAATTATATTTTTATATTAATTAATTCTTATAATTTTATCGAATAAAATAATAATTAGGATGAGAATACCTTATATCCTAAATTCATTTATAATTTATCCTGCATTTTCAATTATTTATTACAAGTATTGTTTAATTCGTGCCCTTGCCCTCAAAAAGCAATTACGGAATATTACTCTACAAACTTCATATATACATAAAATCTTTTAATTAAAGAATGATCTGCTTCACATTTAAGTTTTGTGTTCTGCTCATTCATTCCTGCGGTTATTTTTGAAGGCAAAGTAAACTTAACATTTTTTTTTCTATGCATCAATTAAATTCTAAAAATATCATAATTTTTTTAATACATTTTATCTTTTTTTATCTTATATAGCTTTAAATGCGTATAAATCTTTAATAAACAGGCAAAAAACACAATTAAATTAAATTTTTGAATTAACTGACTGACGAATTAAAACGTAAGTGCCTTTGATTAATATCCTCTCTGGATCACCTTAACATAATCCGATTCCGCCATAATTTTTGCAAGTTCATTTATTTTGGTTTTAGCTTCCCAGCCGAAAGCCGCTTTAGCTTTAGATGCGTCCCCTATCAACAACTCTACCTCGGTAGGTCTGTAATAGTTGGGATCAACTTCCACAACTATGTCACCAACTTTAACAGATTGGGCAAATGGTTTTAAATCCGTGCTGCTTAATAATTCCTGACCAGTACTGCCAAATTGCGACGTTTGTTCATGCACGATATATCTCTCCAACAAAGCACTAAGTACTTCAGCACTACGAACATTTTTCACAAGACCTTTTTCATTTTCATCTTTGCCTTGCCATTCAAGTTCAATTCCAAGCTCGTTGAATACAATACTCGTAAAATCACGCACAGTGGTTGTTTCTCCGGTAGCCAGCACAAAATCATCAGGTTCATTTTGTTGAAGTATTCTCCACATACCTTCGCAATATTCAGGCGCGTAACCCCAATCCCTTTTGGCGTTCATATTTCCCAGATAAAGCTTTTTCTGAAGTCCGCTAACTATCCTCGCGGCGGCTCTTGTTATTTTGCGCGTAACAAACGTTTCACCGCGCCTTGGCGATTCGTGGTTAAATAAAATGCCGTTGCTTGCGAAAATGTTGTATGCTTCTCTATAGTTTTTTAAAATCCAGTAAGCGTATAATTTAGCTACACCGTATGGCGATCTTGGGTAAAAGGGTGTGGATTCATTCTGAGGTATCTCCTGCACTTTTCCATACAGTTCAGAAGTGGAAGCCTGATAAAATTTTGTCTGCCGTTCTATTCCAACTTCACGTATTGAATCAAGAAATCTTAAAGTTCCAAGCGCGTCCACCTGAGCGGTATAATCGGGCACTTCAAAAGATACTTTAACGTGACTCTGTGCACCTAGATTATAAATTTCATCCGGTTCAATTTTTTCGAGCAGACGATTTAAACTGCTGGCATCTACAAGATCACCATAATGTAAAAACATTGTTTTATCCAGAATCTCTGGGTTATTATACAAATGGTTTATCCTGCCTGTATTAAATGAACTACTTCGTCTTATTATTCCATGTACTTCGTAACCTTTATCTAATAATATTTCAACTAAATAGCTTCCATCCTGCCCTGTAATCCCTGTAATTAAAGCTTTTTTCATAATTCAATTCCAGATTTAGTATTTTTTTAATAAGAAAATCGGAAAAATCGATGATTTAATGAAACTGTTTTCCCATTCTCCTCTTTTCTGTTTTTTTGTAACGATCAAATCAAATTTAATAATTCATTCTTAACCTGGTAAAGTAACTCATCAAATTTTTCAAAATCAGGTTAAGAGATAATATTAATTTCTTTGAACGAAAACATTCCCGCGAATAATTCCCCCAAAGAACATAAAACGTTATTTAAAAAATTTAAATATTCTTTTATATTTATTCGTTGTAACTCCATTCAAACCAGTAATATCTAATCCCTTTTTTATCAATTCACCCGACTTTCCATTATTGCATCTTTCCATCAATCCTGCATTTTACAAATCCATAATTTCATGCAGCCTTCCGTTTTCATCTTACCATAATTCCAATTTATATTTTTATATTTTAAAATTTTCAACAAACCATTTATAGGTCAATTCTATTCCTTCCTTCAGACTCGTTTTGTGTTTCCACCCTAGTTTATGCAGACGACTCACATCCATAAGTTTACGCGGTGTACCATCGGGTTTAGAAGAATCATATTTTATTTGTCCCTTAAATCCAATTACATCCTTTAGAGTATCGACGAGTTCCGCAATTGTTAAATCCTCACCTGTGCCTATATTTATCTGTGAAATTCCCTGCTCATACAGATCTTTTGCGTCGGTATAATTCATTAAAAAATAAATCGCGTCAGCTAAGTCCTCTACGTACAAAAATTCACGCTGCGGTTTACCTGTACCCCACACTTCTACGGAGTTTAATGTTTGCAAACGGGATTCATGAATTTTCCGCATTAGTGCCGGAAGTACGTGTGATGTTTCCAAATTAAAATTGTCGTTAGGTCCATAAAGGTTGGTGGGCATTACACTGTAAAAATTACAGCCGTACTGTTTATAATAATTCTCACAAAGTTTAATTCCCGCAATCTTAGCTATTGCGTAAGGTTCGTTGGTGTATTCAAGAAAATCTGAAAGAAGGTATTCCTCTTTAAGCGGTTGTGCGGCTAATTTTGGATATATGCACGAACTGCCCAAAAATATTAGTTTCTCCACACCAAATCTGTAAGCGGCGTTTATTATATTCGCTTCAATCATAAGATTATCATAAAGAAATTCCGCACGGTAAGTATTGTTCGCTAAAATTCCACCGACTTTAGCCGCTGCAACAATTACATAATCGGGTTTTACAGAGTCAAAAAAATCTTCAACATCTTTTTGCCGGGTCAAATCTAATTCTTTAAAATCCCGGGTTATAATTTTACTAAATCCTTCTGATGTAAATTTTCTTAGAAGTGCGGATCCGACCATTCCAGTGTGACCTGCAATATAAAGTTTTTTGTTAGTATCCATCATATTTGTTGACCCAATAATTTCCACCAATAATAATATAAATCTCAGTCTAAAATTACCTACTACAAACTAAAGTATTTGTTAAATTATAATGTAAGTTATACTTATCAAAATTTTTTTGTATAATCGAGGGCGAGGCAAAAATATAAAAAATTAGTTTTCAATCAAACTACTATTTTAGGACATTT
>PGYT01000033.1 GCA_002839805.1 Ignavibacteriae bacterium HGW-Ignavibacteriae-2 | reverse complement strand
TATATATTGCCGGCTATTCCTGATGAAATATTTTCTTTGGAATCTTTTATACTTACAAAAGATGTTTTTATAATGGTATTGTTTGCATCACTTATGGTGTTTTCATCATTTGGTATGATAAAGAATAAAAAATTTAGTTTCAATTCTCATGCCGATACACCGGGAAAACGAATATTTTTAATTGCATCTGAAGGTATAATAGTTGGAATTTTAACCGGGTTGGTTGGAGCCGGTGGCGGATTTCTTATAATACCCGCTCTGGTTCTTTTTGCTGATCTACCCATGAAACTTGCAGTTGGAACTTCTTTATTCATAATTTCAATCAAATCACTTATCGGATTTGCCGGGGATATTGGCGCGGATGTTCATATAGATTGGATGTTTCTTATGATTTTTACTTCAATTTCAATATCAGGTATGATTTTGGGAACAGTTTTTTCAAAAAAAATTAATTCTAAAATATTAAAACCGGTATTCGGCTGGTTTGTTCTAGTTACAGGAACCTTTATAATTCTTCAAAATATTTTCAATATCGGAGCAAAATAATGAATTCAATACTTTCGTCGATTTTAGGCACAAAGAATAAATTAATAAATCTAAATTCACATGATTTCGAAAAACAATTTTCGGATGATAAAAACTCAGTCTTATTAGATGTACGAACCCCAATGGAAAACGCTGAAGAACGTATCCCTAATTCCATACTTATAGATTTGTACAGTCCAAACTTTGCAAAAGAGATAGAAAAACTTGATAAAACTAAAAGTTATTTTATTTATTGCAGAAGCGGAAATAGAAGTTATCATGCCGGACGACAGATGATAAACATGGGATTTGAGAAAATTTATAATCTTGAATCTGGAATAATTGGTTGGCACGGTGAAGTTGAATCAGAATATTAAAAAGTTGAGGTAAAAAATGTTTTTTAAGCACATATATGAAAAAGGATTAGCACAATCAAGCTATATTATTGGCTGTCAGGCAACTGGAGAGGCAGTTGTAATAGATCCCAAAAGGGATATAGAAGAATATATTAAAATTGCAGAACAGGAAAATCTGAAAATCACTCACATTACCGAGACTCATATCCACGCGGATTTTTTGAGCGGTTCGAGGGAATTGGCTAATTCTACAGGTGCGCAAATTCTTCTATCTAACGAAGGTGGGGATGATTGGCAGTATCAGTTTGAGCACAAAGGTTTGTACGATGGTGAAATATTTAAAGTAGGGAATTTGTCATTCAGAGTGATTCATACTCCTGGGCATACTCCGGAACATATTAGTTTTCTTTTGACCGATACTGCGGCAAGTACAAAACCGATTATGTTTTTCTCTGGAGATTTTGTTTTTGTCGGTGATATTGGCAGACCGGATTTGTTAGAAGAAGCAGCGGGATTTGTTGGTACTAGGGAAATTAGTGCCAAGCAAATGTTCTCGTCACTGAAAAAATTCAAATCTTTACCCGATTATATACAAGTATGGCCCGCACATGGTGCCGGATCAGCTTGCGGTAAATCTTTAGGAGCGGTTCCGAGCACTACAGTAGGATATGAAAAATTAGTTAATTGGGCCATGAATATTGAAAGTGAAGAAGAATTTGTAAAAACACTTTTAGAAGGACAACCTGAACCCCCTAAGTATTTCGGCATGATGAAAAAATTAAATAAAGTTGGCCCCCAAATATTAGGAGGAGTCCCACATCCGGGCAGATTAACTTTTCCGCAATTTAACGAAGCGATTAAGAATGGACTTAAAATTGTTGATACTCGTAATAAGCTTTCATTTGCAGGAGGACATGTACCCGGTTCAATTAATATACAGGATAATTCATCATTCAGTACCTGGGCGGGCTGGATTCTAAATTATAAAGATCCTTTTGTTTTAATAGCCGCTGATAATAGAATTGAGGAAATAACAAAAGCGCTTCTAAGGATTGGGCTGGACAATGTTTACGGTTATGTGAACGATATGGACGCATGGTCAAACGCGGGTCACGAGTTGCATATAGTTAAACAACTTTCCTGTTGTGAATTAAAAAATCTAATCGATTCAGCAGAAAAAGATTTCGAGATAATAGATGTACGTGGTAAATCAGAATATCAAGCCGGGCATATTGAAAATGCGCGCAACATTCATGTTGGATATTTAATTGAAAATCTTGATAAGTTAAGCAAAGAAAAGCAATACGTTCTTAATTGCGCTTCTGGAGATAGATCTAGCTTAGCAGCGAGCATTCTGGTTGGCAATGGTTATAAAAATGTTTATAATCTTACAGGCGGATATAATACATGGTTACGCGATTATCCAACGTGTAAAGAACCTATTAAAGAACTTGAAGAATTGGAAGTTTAGATGAATTACGCCGGCAGGGAAAGACATTCTAAACCTATTGTTTTCTTTGACGGCGTTTGCAATTTGTGTAATAATTCAGTTAAATATTTGCTAAGAATCGATAAAAAAAACATTCTTGTCTTTTCTCAACTACAATCTAAATATTCAAGCGAGAGTCTTAAGAATATTGGATATAACATAGGTGATATTTCTTCTATTGTCCTTTTGTACCAAAATAGAGCTTATTTTAAGTCGGATGCAATAATTAAAGTGTTTGAACTTATGGACTATCCATGGAAAACATTACAAATTATTAAATATCTTCCATGCAAACTTCGTGATTTCTTTTACGATTTAATCGCAGAAAACCGATACAATTGGTTTGGTAAAAAGAACATATGTATGATACCAGATAAAAAATATTTACATAAGTTTTTATAAAACTTGCTGTCCATTAACCGCTTTTAATAGGGAAGTAACCAATTTTTCGGTATTTTTACTCTTTCAAAATAGAAAATAAATTAAATTGAGATTTGAACTACATCACACCGATCCGGCAAGCAAAGCTAGAGCGGGAAAATTATTTACAGATCATGGGGAAATAGAGACACCAATCTTTATGCCTGTTGGGACACAAGGTACCGTAAAATCTATTAACCAGCATCAGCTGAAAGACGATATAAACGCTCCAATTATTTTAGGTAACACTTATCATCTATTTCTACGACCAGGCACAGAAATTTTGGAAGAAGCCGGTGGATTACATAAGTTTATGAGTTGGGATAGGCCTATACTCACAGACAGTGGTGGATTTCAGGTTTTTAGTTTATCAGATCTAAGAAAATTAAAAAAAGACGGTGTGGAATTCCGTTCACATCTTGACGGATCGAAACATTTTTTTACTCCCCAAAAAGTAATTAATATACAAAGATCTATCGGCTCAGATATAATGATGGTTTTGGATGAATGTACACCATATCCATGTGATTACGACTACGCTAAAAAATCCAAGGCACTAACGTCCGCCTGGGCTCTGCTAAACAAAGAAGCTTTCGAAAATACGAATCCTCTGTATGCCCATAAACAGTTTCTTTTCGGAATTATACAGGGAAGTGTGTATAAGGATTTGCGTCAACAGTCAGCAGAAGATTTGATCAAATTAGATTTTGATGGATATGCCATTGGTGGCTTAGCCGTGGGCGAACCAGCCAAAAAAATGTATGAGATTACTGATTTTACAACAGATGTAATGCCTCCAAATAAACCAAGGTACCTTATGGGTGTTGGGCGACCGGAAAATATTCTTGAAGCTATTGAACGCGGAATTGATATGTTCGATTGCGTAATGCCAACTCGAAACGCAAGGAATGCGTATTTGTTTACAACCGAAGGTATATTGACAATAAAAAACAGTTCATACAAAAATGATTTTACAACTGTTGATAAAAATTGCGACTGTTTTACTTGCCGGAATTATTCAAAATCTTATTTACGACATTTATATAATTCGAAAGAATTATTATATTTTCAACTAGCTACTATTCATAATCTAAAATTCTACTTAAATTTAGTACGACAGGCTAGAGAAGAAATATTAAAAAACAATTTTATAAATTGGAAACAAGAAATAATATCTAAAGTAACACAAAAAATATAATAGGAGGTATAATTGTATTCATTATTAGCAATGGCTCCGCAAGACGGCAGCGGCGGTGGAAGTATGGTAAGCACATTAATAATGTTCGGTGCTATTTTTGCCATATTTTATTTTATGATTATCAGACCACAACAGAAAAAAGCTAAAGAGCGTGAAAAGTTGTTGTCTGAAATTAAGAAAGGCGATAAAGTAGTTATGAATAGCGGTATGCATGGTGTAATTGCCGGAATTGATGACAAAACATGTCTGATAGATGTGGGGAACAACATTAAAATGAAATTTGACCGCACCGCTATCGGAACTATCTTAAGTCCAAAAGATGAATAATTTATTTAGCCTTTGTGTATAAATGCAAAGGCTTTTTCTTTTTTAACATGGTTATTAAGCCCTACTTTTTTTTTATGCATTCTTTTCAGCTGTATTTTATTATTTTACTTACCAATAATTAATTGGGACAGAAGTGAAAACAAAAATATTTTTAGCATGTTTGCTCATATCCTTTTCATCCGTATTTGGGCAAAAAGTTTATCTCGGCAGTATTGAAGGAGATATAGACCTAGGTTTGGCCCCTTACGTTAAAAGAGTTATTACCGAAGCCGAAAATAATTTTGCCGATGCTGTTATTTTCAAAATCAATACATTTGGTGGAAGAGTTGATGCGGCCACTCAAATAAAAGATGCTATTCTAAACAGCAAAGTTAAAACAATTGCCTATATTGATAAGAGGGCAATATCAGCAGGCGCCTTAATTTCATTATCCTGTGAAAAGATAATAATGGTGCCTGGGGCTTCTATAGGAGCGACAACCGTTGTTGATCAATCCGGATTAAAACAGTCCGAAAAAGCACAATCTTATATGCGCTCGGAAATGCGAGCTACAGCTGAAAAAAATAACCGAAGAACCGATATTGCAGAGGGTATGGTTGACGAAAGGGTAGTAGTTGAAGGTTTGGTAGACAGTACTCAGCTTATAACTTTAACATCCCAAGAAGCCATTAAATATGGAATTGCAGATACGATTCTTACGAGTTTGAATGAAGTATTAGCGGCATATAATTTGGAAAATGCTGAAATTATAGATGTTGATGTGGATTGGGCCGAAAAAGTTGTAAGGTTTATCAGTAACCCGATTATTAGTGGTTTATTGATAATGATTGGACTTGTCGGAATGTTTACCGAAGTAAAAACTCCGGGATGGGGTCTGCCTGGCACTATGGCGGTTATTGCATTAGCATTATTTTTCGGTGCAAATTATATACTTGAACTGGCCTCTGCAATAGAAATAATTCTTTTTGTAGCGGGTGTAATTCTTTTATTGGTTGAAATATTTATCATTCCCGGATTCGGTGTATTCGGAATTTTGGGAATATTATTTATGATTTCAGGATTATTCCTCGGGCTAATAGCTGATTTTCCTCTAATTGACTGGAGTGATATTTCATTCGCGATAATTCAACTGGCTAGTACTTTTGTGGCAACAGGAATATTGATTTTTATTATGTCAAGGTTGCTTCCAAAATCGAATATATGGAATAATTTAATCCTTGTTAAAAATTTGGACGCACAATCAGGTTACACGATGTCCAGACCATCATTTATACATCTTTTAAATAGTTCAGGCAAATCATATACTGATTTACGTCCGGCTGGAACGGTAGTAATAGGTGATGAGAGGTATGACGTTGTAACCGCCGGAGAATTTATTCCAAGAGGAACTCCGGTAAAAATAATCAGAGTTGAAGGCTCAAAAGTTGTTGTAGAAGAAATTAAAGAGTAAACTAGATTAATTCTAGTTTACTCTTGTTCATCATATAATCTTTTTTCGCTGCTTTAATGGGTTTTTGGTTTGCATCTAAGCCATCCATGGTCATTTGCATTTCCATTTTTACACTTGTTTCGGAACGTTGAACAAAACCTTTAACCACATTAAAATATATTACTCCGGATCCTGACACATTTGGATCGCTAAAATTGTAAGTTACACCTTCCTGCGTAACCTGATTTTTACCTTTCCATTTGATTGAAAGACTTGCGTCGAGTTTAGCGAGAGTGTCTTTTCCCTCAACAGCAAAATCAATTACTTTGAAACGGGCAATATTCTCAATTTCAAACCCCGCTAAATAGGAGGGATATTTTTGTTCCCAAAATGAATTTACACCAACATTATCTTTCGAGGTTTTGCGAAATATCTGCTCAGTAAGGGGAGCTAGCGTAGCTGCCGTGTATTGTTGAACAAACATTTTTTTCTGTTCACTGGTAATCTTTTCCTTGTTTCCTTGAATATTTATAACCTCGTTAATAATTGATTCAACTCCAGTTATATCAAGTATCTCTCCATTTGCAGCAACTTTTATTTTGAAAGTTTTATTCTTAAGAGCCTCATATTCCAAATAAGCCATTTTTTCGCGCGTGCTATAAATGAATTTAGAATCATACTCCATCTTCTGACCGTTTGCGTCAAGTTTGGCTTTAATACCATTTACAGTAACAGATATTTCTGCAATATCATTATCAGCAATCTTATCGACTTTTATTTTTAATTGGTATTGTGTCCATTGATTAACCTGAGTGCTAATTGTTGTATCAGCCGAAATAATCTGAGAATTTTGCATCTCTGTAGTCAGCTTATATTTTACAACTTCTCCAACTTTAAAATTATATTTTAATAATCTTTTTGGTCCAATAACTTGGGTCGTTTCTTCTGCAACTTCCTTTTTAACGCCGCTCGATTTATCAGATTCTTCATTTTTATTTTCGCCGCATGCCACTAGTGCGACAACCAACAGCACAGATAATAAATATTTCATTTGATATCCTTTTAGTACAGTAAATATTTTTCTCTTAATCGTTTGAAAGAAATAAGAGAATCATCCCATAATTTAAATAAGCTTTCGGAAGACTCAAATTTACCTAGTTTTTCGGTTAAGTCGGAACTTCCATAAAGTTTATCAAGCCAATTGTTCCGTAACTGAAATTTATCGGGGTAAAGCTTTTTTAGAACAAACAGCAGATCAATACCAAATCGTAATGATTTAAAATCATTTCTATCCGTGATTCTGAATTCTATTCCTTTACAAAGTTCATTTTCATATTTTGGAAACTTCGACATCGAATCAATTGAAATCGGGGTAAATTCAATCGGTATAAATTCTATACCGGAGTATTTATAAACTTTGAGTTCTTTAATTAATTCATTTGGTTTTATAAATGGGGCTCCAATTTGAATAAATGGTTTGTAAGTTCCACGGCCTTCGGATACGTTAATCCCTTCTATTAAACATAATCCCTGATATAGTAGTGCCGTTTCAAGGGTAGGCATATTAGGCGATGGTTTTACCCAAACAAGACTACAATCATCATAATAGAACTTTCGCTCCCAGTTTTGTATTTTAACAACAGTTAACTTAGCCTTCTTTTCAGAAGATATCATGCGTTCATCATTGAATAATGTTGCCAATTCGCCGACTGTCATACCGTGAACAATTGGGATTGGCGCGATGGCAACGAAGGATTTATATTCATCTTTTCTTAAAGGTCCATCTACGGTAATTCCGTTAATAGGATTTGGACGATCCAAAATAACTATTGGAATATTATAATCAGCCGCTGCTTCAATACAATAAAACATCGTGGAAATAAATGTATAATAACGTGATCCTATATCCTGAATGTCAAAAATTATTACATCTACATCCTTAAGCATATCGGCAGTAGGTTTCCGAACCTTACCATATAATGAGTATATTGGTATGTTTTTAAGAATTGAATCGTTTATAGATTTTCCATCAGGAGCGTTTCCGCGTATACCGTGTTCAGGGCCAAACAATGCCTTAATTGTTACAGATGCCTTATTTAGTAAGGTATCTATCAGATGTGTTCCATTTGATAGCACACCAGTATGATTTGTAACAATCGCAATATTTTTATTTTGAATTAAACTGAATTCATCGGATAATAATAAGTCAGCGCCAACAATAACTTTATTATTCTGAGCAATATTAAGTCCGGAAATAATTAAAAAGAAAACAAACGAGTTTAAGAATAACTTTCTCATTACTTTATATAATTTTCCAATAATTCTTTTCGTGAAAAAAAGTGAGAAATTTCTATTGCGGCATTTTCGTCAGAATCGGAACCATGAACGATATTTTGTTCTATGCTTTCAGCAAATAATTTTCGTATAGTTCCTTCTTCGGCTTTGGAGGGATCCGTAGCGCCAATTAATTTTCTGAATTCGGCAACTGCATTTTCTTTTTCAAGTGCAATTGGCACGCAAGGTCCCGATGTCATATAAGCGACTAAATCGACAAAGAATGGTCTTTCTTTATGTATTTCATAAAAACCACCTGCAGAATCTTTTGTCAATCGTGTCATTTTCATAGCTTTAATTTTAAAACCGGCTTCACTTATTATTTTTACTACCTCACCAATAAGATTTTTACGAACACAATCCGGCTTTAAAATTGCAAGGGTTCTGTTGTTCATTTAATTTCTCCGATTAAAATCGATTGTTTATATAAAAAATTAACGAAGTCCCATTTTTGAAACTTCGTTAATAAAATATGGCGTAAATTATAATGTTATGTTTTTATTTCTTCTAAAGCTTTTTTCATAGTAATGCCAATTTCTGCTGGACTCTCAACAACATGTATGCCTGCTCTTTTCATCGCTTTCATTTTTTCAGCTGCAGTTCCTTTGCCTCCGGCAATTATTGCTCCGGCATGACCCATACGGCGACCAGCTGGAGCGGTACGGCCTGCAATAAAGCCAACCACAGGTTTTTTGACATGTTTTTTTATGAAGGCAGCAGCTTCTTCTTCTGCATTTCCGCCAATTTCACCAATCATTACTATTCCTTCAGTATCCTTATCATCATTGAACATTTTAATTATGTCAATAAACTGGGATCCGATTATGGGATCACCACCGATTCCCACACAAGTCGATTGACCAATTTTAAGATCGCTCAATTGTTTAACAGCTTCATAAGTTAAAGTACCACTTCGGGAAACTACACCAACTTTTCCTTTACGATGAATAAATCCGGGCATAATACCTATTTTAGCTTTACCAGGAGATATAACACCGGGGCAGTTTGGTCCTACTAAAGATATATTTTTTTCTTTGATTGCGTTAAAAACTTTTACCATATCGTTAGCAGGAATACCTTCGGTAATACATACTATTAACTTAATTCCTGCATAAGCTGCTTCCAGAATTGCATCTGCTGCAAAAGCGGGGGGGACAAATATAGCTGACGCCGTAGCTTTTTCATTTTTCACAGCTTCTGCAACGGTATTATAAATCGGCAGACCAAATATTTTTTGGCCCCCTTTACCCGGTGTAATGCCGGCAACTACTTTTGTACCGTACTCCAACATTTGTTGGGTATGGAACGATCCTTCTCCGCCTGTAATTCCCTGAACTACAACACGTGTTTTCTTATCTAACAAAATACTCATTAGTTTTTTCCTTTTTGTATAATGTTTTTTTACAAAACAAAACTATTAAAAAAAGCAGTAAACTTATTATATAAATTATAAATGAACACCTAACTAAGGTTTTATAAAATTAAAATATTTTTTCTATACTCTTTGCTAGCTGAAGAATTGTTAATTCCTGAAATTGATTTGCAAGAACCTGCATCCCAATTGGCAAACCATCCTTATCAAAACCAACGGGAATATTTAAACCTGGAATTCCAGCTAAATTGGCTGAAGTTGTATAAACGTCGCTAAGATACATCTGCAAAGGATCCGCACTTTTTTCACCTAACTTGAAAGCTGTAAAAGGGGAAGTGGGCGTTAATATTACGTCCACTTTTTCGAATGCAGCGTCAAAATCCGATTTTACAAGTCGGCGAACTTTTTGCGCCTTTCCGTAATATGCATCGTAATAACCAGCTGATAAAACGTATGTGCCCAACATGATACGCCTTTTTACCTCATCTCCGAACCCTTCGGATCTAGATTTTGTATACATTCCAATCAAATCTTGTTTTTCGGCTGTACGGTGGCTGTATCGAACTCCATCGTATCGTGCAAGATTGGAACTCGCTTCGGCGGTAGTAAGAATATAATATGCGGCAATTGAATATTCATTGTGAGGAAGGTGAATATCAACAATTTCAAACCCATTATCCGACATTTTATGAATGACTGATTCAACTGCTTTTCTTACTTCGGAATTTAATCCTTCTCCAAAATACTCTGATGGAACCCCAATCTTAAATTTCCTATCGACATTTAAAGTATTCGAAAAATCTGGTGTTGTCGTTTTGCTGCATGTTGAGTCCATTGGGTCGTGACCGGACATAACTTCGGTTATAAGAGCAATATCATCTATATTGTTAGCAAAAGGTCCAATACTATCAAATGATGATGCGAAGGCAGTTAGTCCGTATCTCGATATTCTTCCATAGGTTGGTTTTAATCCGTAAACTCCACAAAATGAAGCCGGTTGACGAATAGATCCGCCTGTATCTGTTCCGATTGCTGCATCACAAAGTCCCGCTGCCACGGCGGCGGCCGAACCTCCGCTGGATCCGCCCGGGACTCTAGTTATATCAATTGGATTCTTTACATTTCCAAATGCTGAATTTTCATTCGAAGAGCCCATGGCAAATTCATCGCAATTTGTTTTACCGATGATGATGGCATCCTCATCTAAAAGTCTTTGTACCGCTGTTGCAGTAAAAATTGCTTCAAAATTTTTTAATATTTTTGATGAACATGTCAAAGGTTTATCCTGAATGGATAAAACATCCTTTATGCCTATCACCATTCCAGCAAGTTTACCATGTTCATTATTTTTAATTTTATTTTCTACAATTTCAGAGCGCTCAAGTGCATCATCGAATATAAAATTAAAAGCATTTAAATTTTCCTTTTCTCTGATACCTGAAAGGAAGCCTGCAATGTTTTCTTTTAATGAAAGACTTCCGGATTTTATCTGGTTCAATTTTTCTGAATGGTTTCTATATTGGAACAATTAAATCCTCTTAAATCTTTGGTTTCTAAAGAATCTATTTCTTTTTGTCTTCATCATCTAATTTAATGTCGTCTTCAACTTCTTTTACAGCTTTTTTGAATTCCTTCATTCCTTTACCAATTCCTTTTGCCAATTCAGGAATTCTTTTGGCTCCAAATAAAATTAATATAGCTAATACTATAAGTATTATTTCCGTGGCACCCAAGTTACCGAACATGTTAACCTCTTTAATTTAGTAGGCTTTACAGATAGAGTATCAACTAAACTCTATTTGTGTTAATTAAAAAAAAACTGGCTTGTGTTGTTATACCAGCAAGTACAACTAATGATCCTAAAAAAGGGAACTGCTGATACGATGTTTCCAAAGTTTATCCTTTACTGATCTTCTGATTAAGTTTAACACCTGAATCATTTGATCTATTAAATATAAAATTATAAATATGTCTTAAAATTCCAAAAAAGATATGAATAGTAATTAAATAGAAAAATGCTGTTCCTTTTGTTAAAACAACAACTAATAATGCGACTAACGCAGATCCTATTAATAAAATTCTACCGCTTAATTTTAAATATTTAATTTTTGGAAGAGTGTTATATCTTATGGAACTTACCATTAAAAAGGAAAGCAGCAGAATCAATGGAATTACAAGAGAGTTAAAAGGTTCTACAATATTAAGACCGTTATGATAAAACAGAACCAATGAAGCTATCATTACGGCTGAAACTGGAATAGGTAATCCTTTAAAATCAATTTTCGTCAAAATATCTTCCAGCTGAACATTAAAACGGGCTAGTCTATAAGCTCCAAAGAGCAGAGGTAACGAACTGATTAAAATGCCCCACAATTCGTATTCTAAAAAAAATGCTTGATAAATTAAAAAAGAGGGTGCAGCTCCAAAACTTATTACATCCGCCAGCGAATCAAGTTCTACTCCAAGCCGACTGCTGGTTCTTAAAATCCTGGCTATTATTCCATCAAGTAAGTCGAAAAAAGCGGCAATAAAAATAAAAAGTGCAGCCAACTTAAAATTATTTTGACTGGCTAAAACTATAGATACAAATCCGCTCAATACATTTAGTCCGGTGGCGAAATTTGGATACACAGATTTTGAGTAAGTGATTTTTCTCATTTATTAATCTCGTAAATAATGGATTCGCCTGCTATTGTTTTATCTCCTTCTTTTACAACCGGTTTCCATTTTAAAGGCACTATAATATCAACACGGCTTCCAAATTTTATCATTCCAAACCTTTCGCCGACAATAACTTTCTGTCCTATTTTGAGGTCTGTTACAATCCTGCGTGCAACAAATCCTGATACTTGCGTGAATAAAATTTTCCCAAATTCCGGACTATTTATACCTATCTCCATTCTTTCATTATCCTTATCCGCTTTATCATCGTAGGCGACCAAAAATTTCCCTTTGATATAATTCAGATACTCCACAGTACCTGATACAGGAATTCTGTTTACATGAACATTTAAAGGCGACATAAATATGGATATTTGCCAGGCTTCTCCGTTAACATATTTGTCGCATATCACTTTTTTAATAAGCATTACTTTCCCATCCGCGGGTGAAATAAGTATGTCCTTTATTTGAGGAGTTATTCTCTCGGGATCTCGGAAAAAATTTAAAGTAAAAACCATCATTACAATACTTAATGAAATCATTCCGTATCTGATGTAAGTAGAATTGATTAACATTGCACTGACAATAATTACGAAACATATAACAGCGATGACTCCTATGGTTTCATATCCGTATTTTGTAAGCATATTTGTCCTTAAGTAAAAATGAAATTTAATTATAAACAGACCAGTAAATTTAATATTTTCTTTACAGAATTTCTTTGTGAATCGTTTTTTTCTTATTTTTTGATGAAATAATTATTTTTGTTAGCTAAGTTATAAAAATAATACATAATCAGGGAGGACTAATGAAACCCAATATTCAAGGGATGATGAAACAGGTTCAGAAAATGCAGGCTGAAATGGAAAAGGTTCAGAATGAACTTGGCAATAAAACAGTTTCAGAAGAAGCTGGCGGTGGAATAGTAAAAGCAACTGTAAATGGAAGAAAAGAGTTAATATCGCTTCAAATAGATAATGAAATTATTAATTCCGGTGATAAAGAAATGCTTGAAGATCTTGTAGTTGCCGCGGTAAACAAAGCGCTTGAATCAGCTGGCAAAATGGCTGAAGAAGAAATGGGAAGTGTTACCAAGGGCATGATTCCACCAGGATTAAATATACCGGGGTTTTAATTGATATTACCGGAACCTTTAGAAGTATTAATTGAAGAGCTGAACAAACTTCCGTCTATTGGTAAAAAAACCGCTCAGCGTTTGGCTCTTTTTTTATTAAGAAGCGATGATGAATATATAGCCAAATTTATCACCGCTATTGGCAATATTAAAAAAAATATAAAAATATGCACAGATTGTTATAATATTTCAACTTCCGAAGTGTGTGAAATTTGCAGCAGTAATAAACGAGATAAATCAATTATTTGTGTTGTTGAGGATATCAGTGATATTATTGCCGTTGAAAAAACTAATGAATACAACGGACTTTATCATGTACTAGGAGGTGTACTCTCACCATTGTCTGGAAAGGATGTTGAATCAATCCGTCTTAAAGAATTGATTGACAGGATTAGAAATTCTGAAGTTAAAGAAATACTATTAGCTCTTAACCCTGATACGGAAGGGGAAACAACATCTCTTTATATTGCGAAACTATTGAAAGAGTTTAATGTAAAAGTTACAAGAATTGCGCGTGGATTGCCTGTTGGTGGTAACCTTGAATTTGCCGACGAAGCAACTGTTGGAAGAGCTGTTTTGAACAGAATTACACTTCAATGAATGAATGGTTCAGAAAATGGTTCGCATCAGACGAATATCTTAAAGTCTACTCTCATCGTAACGAAGAAGATGCCAATAATCTTTTAAATCTTGTTTTAAATAATATTCCGCAAAAAGAAAACTATAAAGTTCTTGACGCAGCCTGCGGTGCGGGGAGACATTCCTTACCATTGGCTCTTAAAGGTTTTGATGTAACTGGATTCGATTTAAGTAAAACATTACTGAAAGTTGCAAAAATAAATAGCGCAGAATTGGATCTGGATATTAAATATGTCTGTTCGGATATAAGATATGTGAATTTTAACGCAAAATTCGATTTAATATTGAATATGTTTACAAGTTTTGGTTATTTTGAAAATGATGCTGAAAATTTTATGTTTTTTGAGAATGCACGTGAATTTTTAAATAGTGATGGAATTTTCGTTCTAGATTATTTTAATAAAAATTATCTCGAAAATAATGTAATTCCATACTCGGAAAGAGTGACTGAGGGTAGACTTATTCGGGAAAACCGTGAAATTAAAAACGGAAAAATAATTAAAAAAATTAAAATTCAGAATAATGATAAATTGTATGAATATTATGAATCTGTAAAGTTATATTCGAGAGATGAGATTGTAAATGTTTTTAATAAGTTGGGATATAAACTAATTAATGAATTCGGCAATTACTTAGGCCATAATTTTAATTACGATTTGTCGGAAAGAGTTATTCTATTTTTTAAGCTATGAAAAAAATTATATTAATTTTACTAGTATTAACATTAGCGGGCTGCGATTTATTAGAAACAAGAGATCCGGAAAAACCGAATGCAGCACGTAGTGATTTTAGAACTCCTACCCAGCCATCAATCCTTTTTTCAAATTTGACGAATTCTTTGAAAGAAAAAGTCGTTGAAAATTATTTACAATGTTTTGTTGATGAATCATTCTTGGACGATAATTTTGTATTTATTCCTTCAGCTTCATCCGGTATTAGACTCGATCTGTTTAAAGAATGGGATCTTGAGTCAGAACGACAGTATTTTAATAATATAAAAAGCCTTATTCCAGCAGAATCACAAATTTTGTTAAAATTGGAAAATGAAATTAATTTTACAAGAGCCGACAGCGCTGTTTATCAATTCGATTATTCCTTAACTGTACCAATAATAAATGGCGATCAGAATCTTTTTAAAGGAAGTGTGGTTTTTACTATCAAATCGGACCGAAGATCAAATTGGGTTATTACCAGATGGGAAGATCTAAAAAATGAAGAATTTCCGAGTTGGAGTGATTTAAAGGGCACGTATTATTAAAATAAAATCTGAATATTATATAATTGGATTTGTGATAATTCTCTTATACTCGTGCAATCCATTTAATTACGAATTGGATAACTCCATTGGGAGCGGAACGGGTTTAATAAGTGATCAAAAATCTGTAGAAGGTGTTTTTCAGAATTTCCTGTATTCATACACGTTTAAGGATACAACTATTTACGGTCAACTGCTTGATAAAAATTACAGCTTTATTTATAGAGATTACGATTTAGGAGTGGATTTATCTTGGGGCAGAGATGAAGATATGAAAGTAACAAACGGATTGTTTCAGAATTCTCAAAAACTAGATTTGATTTGGAATAACATTGTTTCAATTACCGATGACTCCACAAATATTATACGTGGTTTCAATTTAACAGTTACATTTAATCCCACTGATATTGTTTTTATTGAGGGTAGAGTTAATCTTAACCTTATAAAAGATAATAATGAGAAATGGCGTATTTTAAGATGGATCGATGAATCAAATTTCTAAAGGGAAAAATCATGATATTATTTTATGTAAAAGAATCGATTCACTCATTCAAAAAAACTAAATTATTCTCGTTCTTTTCAATTATTTCACTCTGTTTATCGATACTATTTATTTCAATCTCAATCTTATTATTTTTTGCTTCAAATGAAATTAATGACAATTTCAAAAAGAGGATAGAAGCTCACTTGTTTCTGAGTGATTCCATAAAGAAGTCTAATATAGAAAATTTAAAAAAAGAAATTGTTGAGAGCGCCTCTGTTGCAAATGTTGAAATTGTTTCTAAAGATGAAGCTATGAAACGATTCATAAAAGAAACAGGCAAAGATTTTGGCTCATTATTAAGTACAAATCCATTGCCTCAACATTTTCTTGTAAAATTTAATACAAACATAACGGCTCAAGATCTTAAAAAATTCCAAAATTATTTTAAAGAGAGAAAAGGTGTAATAGATGTTGTTATTGATTATAACATGGCTATGACACTTCTAAATTTTATTGAATCGGCAAAAATGATAATTTTAACAATTTCTATTATTTTGTTGGCAGTATCAATTTATTTAATTTATTCGAGCAGTAAAATTTATATCAATTTTAAACTGGAACAGTATAATACTATGAAATTAGTTGGAGCAAAGCTCTCCACTTTAAAAATACCACTTTTGATACGTGGATTTATTATTGGGCTAATTTCCTCTATTTTATCACTATTAATTTTTAATGTTGCCCTGATCACATTGGAAAAAGTTTCTTTGAATATTCAATTTGTAAACACATTTTATTTTATTAACTTTGTTATAATTATGTTAGGTCTTATACTAGGACCTATCGGTACGGGCATATTCAGCAAAAAAGTTTCCCTAAAAATCGACACTAAAATTTAATAAATAATTACGGGTGTACTGTGAAGAGGTATATTTTATTGGTTTTTCTTTTTTTAATAATAGATACGGTGTCCGCTCAAATAAAAGATTATGAGCTTGGTGCTTCATTAACCGGACAACAAAGTTCAGGCGGTTTTTTTGATTTGTCGGATCCCCTAACAGTAAATATTAAAGTTGCCATTTGGGGATTTGTTAGGCTGCCTGGTCGTTATGTTGTACCAGAAAATACTACAATTACAGATCTTATATCCTATGCAGGCGGCCCAGCAAGTGATGCTCATTTGGATAATTTAAGATTGTATAGGGTTGATTCAGAAAATAACCAGAAAATGATTAAATTTTCATTTTACGATTTGATGTGGGGAGATGAGCTTAAGGGAGTAAGAAATGAAATCCCTTCTTTAATTGCTAGCGATGTTATTTTAGTCCCGGGTTCACCAAAACTTTATTTCAAGGATTGGTTTGCAATAACGCTATCCATAATTTCCACATTACTATCTTTAACAATTCTTATACTGAACATCAACAATTAATTAAGGGAAATATTTTGGAAAATAAATTATTTCAAAATTTACGAGATGAAGAATCAAATTCTTTACATGATTTTATTAATATTCTAAGACTAAATCTCGTAATAATTTTACTCATAAGTGTAACCGGATTAATTGTCTCGGTATATTATGCTTCTAGAACACCTGATATTTATACAGCAACAGCCTTAATAAAATTACAACAGCCGAAAGGGAGCATAATAAGCGGTCCTCTAATTCCAACCATAAGCAGTTTTGGAAATGATAGATTTATTGCTAATGAACTTGAAATACTTAAAAGTTACAGAATGCGAGAAATTGTTGCGAAAGCATTATTGGATTCGTTTAGAACAGCCAATAGAGTTGATACGCAGAATTTTATGATAAATTATTCTAAACTGCTCAGTGAAAAATCCGATACAAATATTTCTCAAAATCTTGGTTCTATAATTGGAATATTAAGCGGAGTTTCTGTTAATCAGAAGCAAGGCTTGGATCTTGTTGAAATCTCGGCTACATCTACTTCACCTCTTGAGGCGAAAATTATTGCAAATACATACGCAAAATCGTACGAAAATTTGAACCTGAAATACGAGCGACAGCAATTAATCAGCGTTAAGAACTTTTTGGAAAAACAAAGAAATCAAAAACTTGATGAATTAATGCAATCTGAAGATAATCTGAAAAGATTTCAGGAACAGGGCGGCATAATTGCTATAGATGAACAGGCAAAGGCACTTATCGATGTTATTACTGACTTTCAATCGCAAAGGGACGCGACACAAATTGAATTATCGATTTCTGGCAAACGTTTACAACAATATAATAATGAACTTGAGAAAAAGAATCCGACTATCGCTCAATATATTAAAAATGCCGCAACTCAACCTAGGTTAGAAAATCTTCAGAAGAGCATCGCGCAAATGGAAACTCAAAGAGATGTGGCAATTTCTAATACGCAAGGCGCTTCCAGAAGAAAAGAGTTAGTTGAGGATTATAATGCTCGTATAAATGAACTAAAATCCACTCTCGATGAACAATTGGCGGTTTATAAGGCCAGTATATTCGCTTCAAGTCCGGCAGAACTAAAAGATTTGTCATTAAAAGTGCTTGAAGAGGAGATCAAAAGTAAAGCTACCGCTTCAAAATTCGAAAGTCTCGATGATATTGTAAGAAGATATGAGCGAAGATTTAATGAATTGCCCAGACAAACTATCGATTATGCAAGATTTCAAAGAGAGTTAACTTCTTACGAAAAACTATATTTACTTGTCGAAGGAAAATATCAGGAAGCTTTAATAAATGAGCAATCAACTCCGGGTACAGTGCTTATTATAGATGAGGCTATTCAGCCGTCTTCGCCTTCTGCTCCGAATAGAATGCGTATTATATTAACGGGATTTATTTTCAGTCTTGTGGTCGGATTTAGTTTTGCTTTTATAAGACATTATCTTGACAATACAGTTAACACACCTGAAGATATTCAGAAAAATCGTTTGAATGTTTTAACATGGATTCCTAAAATGGAACAATTGGCAACAAAGGATGAATTCCAATTTATTGTTCATTCAAAACCGGATTCTATATATAGTGAGTCCTTCCGCGCTTTACGAACGCGAATTACATTTTCAAAAATTCAGGAATCGCCTGTTCAAACCATATTAATCACTTCTTCAGCTCCTCGCGAGGGTAAAACCACTGTTGCTGTGAATTTATCTGGAAGTTTTGCACAAGCAAATAAAAAAACTATAGTTGTTGATTGTGATTTAAGAAAACCTAGGATTCATAATGTTTTTCAGGCACAGCGTTTTCCCGGATTTAGTGATTATTTCTTCGGACAAGCTCCTTTCGAAGATATAATTCATGCATCAGATGTCCCGAATTTATTTTACATAACTTCCGGAACCATTCCTCCTAATCCTTCAGAAATTTTGGCATCTTCGCAAATGGAAGCATTTCTAGAAAAATTAAGAGGCGAATATGATATAATAATATTAGACTCCCCTCCAATAATTGCCGTTACTGATTCAGAAATTCTTTCGCGTTTAGTTGATGCGACTATTTTAGTTGTTTCCGCGCATACAACAGAAGTAGAATTAATGAGAAAATCTGCAGAACTATTAGACCATGAACAAAACACATTTATTGGTGTTCTACTTAATAATTTTAGTTACAAAAGCGGTTATGGTTCTTATTACAAATACTATTATTATTATTCTCAAGGTGGAAATGGTGCTGCGAAAAAAAATAGGATTAAGGCGTAGTTTCTGGTAAAAAAATGAACAAAATTGCTGTTGTAACCGGAGGCGCAGGATTTATAGGATCACATTTATGCGACCGTTTAATCAAAGAAAATATTTCTGTTATATGTATAGATAATTTATTAACGGGAAATATAGAAAATATATCTCATCTGTTTGGTAATGAAAAATTTACTTTTATCAAACATGATGTTACAAACTATATTTATGTATCGGGTAAAGTAGATTATGTTTTGCACTTTGCCTCACCCGCAAGCCCTATCGATTATTTGGAATTACCAATCCAGACCTTAAAAGTAGGTTCACTTGGAACCCATAAAGCTCTGGGTCTTGCAAAGGACAAAGGCGCAATATTTTTGTTGGCTTCTACGTCAGAAGTTTATGGCGATCCTGATGTTCACCCTCAGACGGAAACCTATTGGGGAAATGTAAATCCAGTAGGACCTAGAGGAGTATATGATGAGGCAAAACGTTTTGCTGAAGCCCTCACCATGGCTTATAATAGATTTCATAAAATTGATACTAGAATTGTTCGTATTTTTAATACCTATGGTCCTAGAATGAGATTAAAAGACGGCAGAGCGCTTCCCACATTTTGTTTGCAAGCTCTCACCAATGAAGATTTAACGATTTTTGGCGAAGGTAATCAGACGAGAAGTTTCTGTTATGTATCAGACACAGTTGATGGGATTTTTAAATTATTGATGTCCGATATAGTAGATCCGGTTAATATAGGTAATCCGGAAGAAACAACAATTCTAAGATTCGCCGAAGAAATTATTAGACTGACAAATTCTAATAGTAAAATTATTAATTTAGCTCTGCCCGAGGATGATCCAAAAATTCGACAGCCGAACATTTCAAAAGCAAAAAATCTACTTCATTGGGAACCAATAGTCGGAAGGGAAGAAGGACTTTTGATTACAATAGACTACTTTAAGAAAAAATTAGAATTGATTTAATAAATCTTAACAAAAACAAAAAAACCCCGGTTTCAATTGAAAACGGGGCTTTTTTAATAAGTTTAGGAATTCTATTAATACATTCCGTCCATACCACCCATACCTCCTGGAGGCATTGCAGGCATAGATTTTTCTTCATCTTTCTTTTCATAAACAACAGCTTCGGTTGTAATAAGCAATGAGGAAACTGATGCAGCATTTTCCAACGCTGTACGTGTAACTTTAGTAGGATCTATTACACCGGCTTTAAATAAGTTTTCGTAGACTTCAGTGGCAGCATTAAATCCATAATCACCTTTGCCCTCTAATACTTTGTTCAAAACAACCGCTCCTTCAAGACCAGCGTTATTAACAATTTGACGTAATGGCTCAGAAAGCGCTTTTTGAACTAACTTAATGCCTGTTGTTTGGTCAAGGTTTGCACCTTCAACACCGTCAAGCACTGATATTGCTCTAACTAATGCAACACCACCACCTGCAACAATACCTTCTTCAACCGCTGCTCTGGTTGCATGAAGCGCATCTTCCACACGTGCTTTTTTCTCTTTCATTTCAATTTCTGTGGCGGCGCCTATTTTTAATACTGCTACACCACCAGAGAGTTTTGCTAATCTTTCTTGCAATTTTTCTCTGTCATAATCAGAAGTAGTTTTTTCGATTTGAGATTTAATTTCGTTAACACGTTTCTTGATATCATCACTGCTGCCAGCACCTTCTACCAAAGTAGTGTTATCTTTGTCAATTACAACTTTTTTAGCGGTTCCTAAATATTCTAAAGTAGCGTTTTCTAACTTAAATCCTCTTTCCTCAGAAATAACAGTTCCACCGGTAAGAACCGCAATATCTTCTAACATTGCTTTTCTTCTATCTCCAAATCCAGGAGCTTTTACAGCAGCAATTTTTAATGTACCGCGCAATTTATTAACTACAAGTGTAGCTAAGGCTTCGCCCTCTAGATCTTCTGAGATTATTAACATACCTTTACCAGCCTGAGCAACTTTTTCTAGTACAGGTAAAAGATCTTTCATAGCGGAGATTTTTTTGTCGTGAATTAAAATGAAAGGATTTTCAAGAACTGCTTCCATTGATTCACTATCGGTGATAAAGTAAGGGGAGAGATAACCACGGTCGAACTGCATACCTTCAACTATATCTAAATCAGTTTCTGTTCCTTTAGCTTCCTCAACTGTAATTACTCCGTCTTTACCAACTTTTTCCATTGCGTCGGCAATAAGATTACCAATGGTTTTATCATTATTTGCGGATATTGAACCAACTTGAGCAATTTCATCTCTACCTTCAACATCTTTAGATACTGATTTTAGATATTCAACTACTTTTATTACTGCTAAATCTATTCCTCTTTTAAGATCCATAGGATTAGCTCCAGCAGTTACGTTTTTTAATCCTTCTCTATAAAGCGCTTGAGCTAAGACAGTAGCTGTAGTAGTTCCGTCACCCGCAACATCACTTGTTTTAGAAGCAACTTCGCGAACCATTTGAGCGCCCATATTTTCAACAGCGTCTTCAAGTTCAATTTCTTTCGCGACAGTTACACCATCTTTAGTTACAGTTGGAGCACCGAATTTTTTATCGATAACTACATTTCTACCTTTTGGGCCTAAAGTTACTTTTACAGCATTGGCAAGTTTGTCAACACCAACTTTTAGTCCGTTTCTAGCCTCAGCACCAAATTCAACTATTTTAGATGCCATTTTATTCCTCCGTAATTTAATTTAATATCTATTCAATGTTTGATGCGAAATTTCAACCAACGATTCCGTAAATATCGCTTTCTCTCATAATCAGGTATTCGGTTGAATCGACATTTATTTCAGTACCGCCATATTTGCCATAAAGAACTATATCGCCAACTTTTACTGATAATGCTACTAATTTACCGTCTTCATACTTACCCGGTCCAACAGCTACTATTGTACCTTCTATTGGTTTTTCTTTTGCAGTGTCAGGCAAAATAATACCGCCTTTTGTTGTAGCTTCTGCTTCTTTTGGTTTTACGATTACTCGATCTCCCAAGGGTTTAATTTTAAAATCTGCCATTTTGACCTCCAAAGTTTATTTGTTTGTTAGCACTCAATTATAACGAGTGCTAATATATCTATAATTTATTATTAAGTCAATAGATTTGACTCGTAAATAATAAAATTTAATAAAATTATAATTGATTATGGCTGAAAAACGCAGTTTATAAATGGCATAAAATATCTTATTATAAATCTGCAAAAAGAACTTTTATGAGGGCACAAAGCTTTTACGGTAAGAAAAATAAACCCGATTTACACTAAAATCGGGTCAACAAAATAAATTATAGGTCTATTGAACGAGAAAAAATATAGTCAATATTTTTTAACATGTTTTTTGACTCAAATACTTCACTCAATTCATCCACTGTTAAATACTTTAATATCTCTTCGGAATTTAACAGTTCATCTTTCAAATTTTTCTTTTTATCAGCCCAAACTTCCATGGCAGGTGTTTGAACCATTTTATAAGATTCTTCTCGGGAAACTCCTTTATTTACAAGCTTTAATAGTATTGTTTGAGAAAACACTAAACCACGGGTTAAGTCTAAATTATATTTCATGTTTTCAGGATATACGATAAGATTTTTGATTAATCCATGGGATAAGTGGAGCATATAATTTAATGTTATACAGCTATCGGGGACAATAATTCTTTCCACAGAAGAATGTGATATATCTCTTTCGTGCCAAAGTGCAACGTTCTCGATTGCCGCTATAGAATTAGCCCGGAGCACGCGTGCTAAACCTGTTATTCTTTCTGAAATTATTGGATTGCGTTTATGCGGCATAGCAGAGGAACCTTTTTGTCCTTTAGAAAAATATTCTTCAGCTTCGAGAACTTCCGTACGTTGCAAATGACGAATTTCAATCGATATTTTTTCGAGAGAAGCTCCAATAATAGCAAGAGAGGTTACAAACTCCGCGTGTCTGTCACGTTGAATTACTTGTGTGGAAACGGAGGCTGGCTTAAGTCCCATTTTTTCACATACATATTCCTCAACTTTTGGAGAAAGGTGCTCGAATGTTCCTACCGCACCGGAAATTTGTCCGACAGATATAGTATCAATAGCATTTTTTAATCTTACAATATTTCGTTTGCACTCTTCGTACCAGAGAGCGAATTTTAGTCCCATAGTTGTAGGTTCTGCGTGTATCCCATGACTTCGCCCAACGCATATGCTGTATTTATGTTCCAGGGCTCTTTCTTTTAACGCAGATTTTAAATCAATCATCTGAGTCATTAATAGTTCACCAGCACTTTTCATTTGAAAAGAAAGGGTGGTATCTAAAATATCGGATGAAGTCATGCCATAATGAATATGACGCGATTCCGGTCCTACATATTCAGCCACATTAGTAAGAAAAGCAATTACATCATGTTTGGTTGTCTCTTCTATTTCAAGTACACGTTTAACATCAAAATTAGCCTTACTTTTGATAACTTCAACATCTTTCTCAGAAATGTCACCCATTTTTGCTCTAGCTTCACATGCCAGAATTTCAATTTTTAACCAAGTAGAATATTTGAATTCATCCTCAAAAAATCTTCCCATTTCCGGGCGTGTATATCTATCAATCATTGTTTCTCCAGTTTCATCTTTATATTCAATATTTTACCATCACGTAAAATTGAGAAATTAACACTTTCATTCGCTCTGTATTCCTTCAACAATCCTTGTAAAACCTGAGTATTATCCACTCGTAGTCCATCAATATGAGTAATAATATCATACTCCTTTATTCCCGCGTCAGCTCCAGGCGATCCGTTTTCAACTTCACGCACAAGAACGCCGCGAGCTCTTGATAAATCGAAATATTTGGCTATATCCTGATCGATGTCCTGAATTCTTAAACCAGTCCAGTAATTCCTGTCGTAATATCCATTCTTCTTTAAGTTATCAACAATTTTTTGAATTTTATTAACGGGAATAGCGAAACCAACGCCTACATTGCCTGAAGAACCTTGAGCAGTATATATAATTGTGTTCATGCCAATCATTTGTCCGATACAGTTAATGAGTGGTCCGCCAGAGTTTCCCTGATTTATTGAAGCGTCTGTTTGAATCATATTCATATAATAACGCCCTTCAAGAGGGGATAAATTCATACCAAGCGCGCTTATAACACCAACAGTAACAGTCGGTTTGTCCGTCATACTGAAAAGTCCAAAGGGGTTTCCTATAGCTATGGACCATTCCCCAATCATAATGTCATTACTATTTCCGAATTCTACATATGGTAAATTATTACCCTCTATTTTAAGTAGACAAATATCTGTTGTCGGATCAGTTCCAACTTTTTTAGCTTTAAATTGGCGTCCATCTGTCAAAGTAATTAATATGTCTTCGGCCGCGCCCGCTACGTGATCGTTGGTTAATATGTATCCGTCGGGTGAAATAATTGAACCAGATCCTACACTTTGGATTTCCTGATTGAATGTATTTCTACCGTAAAAAAACTGCCACCATGGATCCAAATTATATTTTCTTATTTCTTTAACATTTATACTTACAACAGCGGGACTAACTTTTTGAACCGCATGCGTTATTAGATTTCTTCTTTGATCAGATAATTCCTGATTCAGTTTTTCACGTTCTTCTTGACTTATTTGCTGCGCATTTATGTAATTAGATTGACTTGGTTGAGTAAAACTTGTATCAATAATTGCTTTTTCCTGCGCATAAAAATATGTATAAGAGATGGCCACCAAAATAAATGTTGTTACTGAGGAGATAATAACAGCTTTAAAGTTACTCATCATTTGTTCCTTTAATTTTATTTTTACCTGTTACAAAGTATTTTTTAATATAACTAATGTGCCTGCTGAGAATTATCAGAAATATAAAAACATTAAACGAAGCGAACGTTAAGTTTGTTTCAGCGGGAGGATTTGTTAACCATCTCGCGGAATTTAGAATATCGCTGGATGAAACAGCTAATGCACATGTTAAAATACTTGCAAGTATGTTGGCTAAATGAATATGTCTTTTAAATAAATAAGCAATCAACCAAAATAGAACCCATAATAATAATATTACAGGCTCAATTAGTAAAACTCCACCTGCGGCTGTTGCAAGTCCTCTGCCGCCTTTAAATTTAATCCAGGGAGAATAACAGTGTGCCAAGACGGCAAATGTTAAAGCAACAATAGTAATTAAAAAACTGGATCCGAATAAAAATTGCACAATTATTACGCTAAATACACCCTTAATAAAATCAAGCGATAGGACAATTAATCCAATTGTTTTAGATTTGCTAACTTCATATGAATTTAACGCTCCAACATTGTTACTTCCGTTTTCTGTAATATTAATATTTCGTGTTTTTTTAAGAATTAAATAGGCAGTTGGTATTGATCCTATTAAATATCCAATGAGTATTGAAATTATAGTTTCCATAAATTTCCGATTGATTAAAATGATCTTTGAATGACAAAAATAGTTAATAAGAATTTTATAAACTTTAAAATATATCTCTCTAAAAAGTTTTATAACACAAAAAAGGCAAAAATCATATTTGATTTTTATAATAATTACACCTAAATAACAGATTCATTTTTATATATCTAAGATTTTATGATTAAATAAACGGAGAACTTCTAATGATTAATTTTATTGGAAATTTTAATGTAGTAGCATCATTGCCCAAGAAACTTGAACCAATGAGAAAAATTGTATCTAACCTTTATTGGTCTTGGAATATAGATGCGTTGAGTTTATTCCGAAGAATGGATAGGGACCTGTGGCAGCAAACTAATCATAATCCTATTCTAATGCTTGGAATGTTAGGGCAGGAAAGACTTGAAGAGTTATCTAATGACGACGGGTTTTTATCGCACCTGAACCGTGTTAAACTTCAATTCGACAACTATCTTACAGATGCGCGCTGGTATCAGAAAGAGTACAATAAAGACAAGGACAAATATATAGCTTATTTCTCAGCAGAATTCGGTCTTACTGAATGTTTACAGATTTATTCCGGCGGACTTGGAATTCTTTCTGGCGATCATATGAAATCTGCAAGTGATTTGGGTTTACCACTTGTAGGTGTCGGGCTATGTTACAAAGAGGGATATTTTCAACAGTATCTGAATAACGACGGTTATCAGCAGGAAAAATATGATCTGATTGATTTTTATAATCAGCCGATGGAGCTTGTCCTTAATGATAAAGGAGAGCCGATTAAAATTGATATGAATTTTCCTGGCAGAATTGTAAAAGTACAGGTATGGAAAATTGAGGTAGGCAGAGTTCCTCTATATTTGTTGGATACAAACATTCCAGAAAATAATGCCGACGATCAAAAAATTACCCGAAGCCTCTATGGCGGTAATATTGAAACACGTATTCAACAGGAAATTATTCTTGGTATTGGCGGCATAAGAGTATTACATGCTTTGGGAATTAAACCTGAAGTTTGTCATATGAACGAAGGACATTCAGCATTTCTATCATTAGAAAGAATTTTATTCTTAATTAAAAATCATAATCTTTCTTTTGATGAAGCCAAAGAGGTGGGCTTTTATTCAAATATATTTACCACACATACGCCAGTTCCAGCAGGAATAGATGTTTTTCCAAATGAACTTGTTGAGAAATATTTTTCTAATTATTATAGAACTGAACTTGGAATTTCGGATAAAACATTTTACAAACTTGGAACAATTATAAAAAATAGAGAACCTAATAATTTTAATATGGCTCACCTTGCTATGAACATGGCGGGATTCGTTAATGGCGTAAGTAAACTGCATGGAGTTGTATCAAAAACGATGTGGGCTAATGGATTTAAAGATATCCCCTTCGACGAAATACCTATCGATTATATTACTAATGGAGTACATACGCAATCCCATTTATCTAACGATATGTTCGAATTGTTGGTCAGATATTTAGGGGATGATATTCAACAAAACCCGAGTGACAAAGAACTCTGGGAAGCGGTTGAGGATATACCAGATGAAGAGTTGTGGCGCACACACGAAAGAAGAAGAGAAAGATTGGTAGCCTTTGCCAGAAAAAGACTACGTGCGCAGTTACTGAGCAGAGGAGCATCCAGCTATGACATTGAATCTTCAAAAGAAGTATTGGACGCGTCGGCTCTCACAATTGGATTCGCACGCAGATTTGCCACTTATAAACGAGCTACGCTTATATTTAAGGATTTGGAAAGATTAGCCTCAATTATGCTTAATTCTAAAAGACCCGTGCAATTGATTATTGCCGGAAAAGCGCATCCGAAAGATGAGGAAGGCAAAAAACTTATTCAGGATATTGTTAGTTTTACAAAGGACGAATCTTTGCGAAAAAGAATAGTGTTTATTGAAAATTACGATATGAATATTGCACGCTACATGGTGGAAGGTTGTGATGTTTGGTTAAATAATCCGAGAAGACCTTTGGAAGCAAGCGGAACTTCGGGAATGAAAATTATTGCCAACGGAGGTTTAAACTTTAGCGTGCTCGATGGATGGTGGGACGAAGCATATAATTATGAATTAGGCTGGAAAATTGGGCATGGAGAGGAATATGAAAATCTCGATTACCAGGATGAAGTAGAATCGAGTATGTTGTATGAAACTCTTGAAAATGAAATTGTTCCTCAATTTTACGAGAGAGGGGATGACAAACTTCCTCGTAAATGGTTGAAGATGATGAAGAATTCCATGAAAACTCTTGCTCCAATATTTAATACGCATAGAATGGTAAGACAATACGCCACAAAGTTTTATTTGCCAGCTCATAATAACAGAAGAATGCTTATGGCCAACAATTGGCTTGAAGCGAAGAACTTTATGACTTGGAAAAATAACATTGTTTCTAATTGGAATGCTATCAAATTTATTAAGGTCGAAAGTGAACATCAGAATGGAGAAGTAAAAATCGGCTCAAGCTACAAAATATCAGCCGATATTGATATGCCCAATCTCACTCCAGAGGATGTAGAAGTTCAAATTTATTATGGTAAAGTTGATGATCAAAATATCGCCTTCGCAAATTCATTCATGGAAATGACATGTTTAACAAAAAAATCGACTTCAGGTAAATATAAATACGAAGGAGTTATCGATTGCTCGAAAACAGGTCAATTTGGATATACCTTAAGAATTTTACCAAAGCATCCTTTGTTAACAAATAAATTTGAATTAGGTCTTATAAAATGGGCTTAAAAATATGCTTTTAGAAACTTTAGATATTCCACATAACGATGTTGTAATTTATTCCGAGAATAAATTCGATTTTAAGGACAATTTCAAAATAGTATTTAAACGTGCGGATGTTAAGAGACCTCAAAAGATAGATTATTTTGAGGTCTGTAAATTTTTGCGTGACCCAGCTCCCAAAAATTTAATAGTTTACAGAATGTTAACTAACATGAATCAGCTGGACGCGTTTTCAACAAGATTTGGGTATTTTATTAATACTGAGAATAAACTTGAACTCATTTATTTTGACCCAATATTTGCTCTCAAAGATTTAGCGAACCTAAAAATTAATATTGTACCATCAGAGTTCAGATTTAAAATACAGCAGGTTGGTTACAGATCAATTGGAACGAAGAATAACGAAAGTATTTACTCAGAAGTTTATACTTTCGATTTGAGAGCAATTGAAGCGCAAAATCAGAATGATAAAATATTTTCACAGGCAATTTTTGCTCTTGACGATAGTTTTGTTGAAGAAAATGAGGATTACTCAAGTCCTACTAATTCCGAAGAAATTATTGAAGTTAATTCTGATGATAAATGTCAGTTTAACAATGCTAAAATATTAACCAACAGCAATACCAATGATGCAAATACATATAAAATTGAAAAACTTAAACAGTCATTTGCTTCAGATTGGGAAAGTAATTTTGACGCGTACAGTGCATTCAGATCAGATAAAGAAAAAAATAGAGAAAAAAAAGCCACCTCAACTTTTTCAGAATTTATAGAAAGGCAAAAAACGATTGAAACTGATTTAGACTCCGGGGGATTTTTCGGAGATAAATCCACATTCAACAACTCATCGCGTGAACCAGTGGTTCTGCGTTTTAAAGATTAAATTCAGAAAAAAAATTAACATCCTTAATCGGTAATCCAATACAAATTCGTATCCGTCAAAACGAGTATGTTTCCGAAATATTTCAGAATCTCATTAGAATTCAATAAATTTCAATTCCTTAATTTATAGTATTCTGACCAGGAGTGGTATTTGAAAAAAATAATATCTGTAGTAGGTGCCAGACCTAATTTTATGAAAGTTGCACCAATACATAAATCTTTTCTTGATTATAAAAATCAAATAGTTCACAAGATCTGCCATACCGGTCAACACTACGATGAAAAGATGTCAAAAGTGTTTTTCGAAGAATTGGAACTCCCCGAACCGGATTTTTATTTAGGTGTCGGAAGTGGATCCCATGCAACTCAAACCGCTCACATTATGGTTGAATTTGAAAAAATTTTAATAAAGGAAAGTCCTGATCTTGTAATAGTAGTTGGTGATGTAAATTCAACAATCGCGTGTACTCTAACAGCTGCAAAATTAAATATTAAAACTGCTCATGTTGAAGCCGGATTAAGAAGTTTTGACAGGCAAATGCCTGAAGAGATAAACAGAATTCTTACAGATTCTATTGCAGATTATCTTTTTATTACAGAACAAAGCGGAATTGATAATTTGTTAAAGGAAGGTATTGACAAGAATAAAATCCATTTTGTTGGTAATGTAATGATAGATAGTCTTACTAAATACCTTGTTAAATCTGATAATTCAGAAATTATGAATAAATTAAATATAATTTCTAAAGATTTTGTACTTGTTACGCTGCATAGACCAAGTAATGTCGATTTTTTTGATCAAGCTGAAAAATTGGTAAACTTGCTAAACACAGTCGCTCTGCTTAGAAAAGTTGTTTTTCCACTTCACCCTCGTACTAAGAAGAATTGGGAAGATTTTAATTTATTTTCCAAATTATCCAAAAATATAATAATTACAGAGCCAATCGGTTATTTAGATTTTTTAACACTTATTAAAAATTCTTTACTGATTCTTACAGACAGCGGTGGAATTCAAGAAGAATCTACTTTTTTAGGAGTACAATGCATTACTCTTAGAACATCGACAGAAAGACCAGTAACAGTAACAATTGGAACTAATCAGCTTTTGGGTTCAGACTTACAATTAGCGGAAAGGACAGCCATTGAAATTATAAATGGGAAAATTAAAATTGGGAAAGTTCCAAAATTATGGGATGGACAATCATCCCAAAGAATTGCTAAAATAATAGTCGAAAAATTAAATTGTAATAATATTGAAATAGGAAATTAGAATATGAAAGTACCATTGTTAGATCTCAAACCGCAGTACAAATCTTTAAAAAAAGAGCTTGACGAAACCTTAATTAGAGTAGCAGAATCGCAATATTTTATAATGGGTCCCGATTTAGAAAAAATGGAAAAACAATTCTGCGACTTTTTGGGGTGCAAGCATGCGATTGGCGTTTCTTCCGGTACAGATGCGCTGCTATTGGCTCTAATGTCTATAGATCTAAAACCGGGCGACGAAGTTATTATGCCAACATATTCATTTTTTGCTACAGCCGGTGTTGTTTCGCGATTAAACGCAGTTCCTGTGCTTGTGGACTCTGATCCGGTTACATTTAATATAGACCCGGCAAAAATTGAAGAAAAAATTACAGATAAAACTAAAGCCATAATACCGGTTCATCTTTATGGACAATGCGCTGATATGGATCCAATTATGGAAATAGCAAAAAAATATAATTTAAAAGTTATTGAAGATGGAGCCCAGGCCATTAGTTCAGTCTATAAAGATGGGAAAAAAGCGGGTACGATAGGGGATATTGGCTGTTATTCATTTTTCCCAAGTAAAAATTTAGGCTGTTTCGGTGACGGAGGTTTGGTTGTAACAAATGATGATGAATTAGCAGAAATTATAACAATTAAAAGAGTTCACGGTGGCAAACCAAAATATCATCACAAAGTTATCGGCGGTAATTTTAGATTGGATGCGTTGCAGGCGGCGGTAATTAGTGTAAAATTGCCTCATCTCGATTCTTGGTCCCAGGGTCGGCGGCATAACGCCGCTTTATATTCGAAACTGTTTATCGAGGCGGGTCTCGCTCAATCTGAAGGTAAAACAGAATTCGGCAATAATAATCAAGTACTTTTACCAGCTCCTGTTTTTAAGCCAAAATCTGAAAATGAATTAATGAAGAACTATCATATTTATAATCAGTATATTATTCGAGTCGAAAAAAGAGACGAGCTGAGAGATTTTCTTCTTGCTA
>PGYT01000032.1 GCA_002839805.1 Ignavibacteriae bacterium HGW-Ignavibacteriae-2 | reverse complement strand
TCCGGCGTAATTGTTTTTTAATGAAGCCGGAATGTCCCGAACCCAAAATGGTTTTTAGCTGGGGTGTCTAATGTATTGATTCACCCAATTATTTTTTGTTTTTAATACAAATTTTTTATATTAAAATCATCTTCAAGCTATATTTGTAGTAATAGCGCTACACGTTTTGCATTATAATGCCTACAAACAATTAGTAAATTCTTCTATTTCCCTTTTTTAGCAATGATTTTAAATTAACTCAGAGTTTAGACAGAATTTATGATGCTACAATTTCAGTTTTCACGATAGGCGATTATTAATTTTCTTTTTTTTGAAAATAATTTCCACAAAGCCCTAAACTCGTTCCGATAATGTTCGATAATGGACAAAAGATGGGGCTGCCATGAAGTTTTTTTTACTTTCTATTATTATTCTTTCAAGTTGGAATTTGGGTTACGCCATTGTTGGACCCATTAAAATTTCCGATTCTACAAAAGATTTGTTCAGTGTATTTTTAGGTGCAGTTCTTTTTACCGCATTAACTATTGTTTTTCCTGAGATTAGATACTGGTAGAAAAACAAATTTCTCAGAATTTCAACACTTTCGTACGGGGAATAATCATCAATTAAACGAGGGATAAATTACTCCATTAATTTTTTATTATTTATTTATATTCCTGTTAAATCCACTTGAAAATAAATTCAACTTGATGTAAATATCCTTAGCATTTTTTCGGTTATTTGCGCGCGATGAACACTAGAATAAATTTTCCGCATTTGTTTTATACATCAGCTTCTAAATGGCTTCTTTTTTATTTTCATAAAATCAAATTTAATTATTAGTTAAACCATCATAATTAATGGAGTTGTAATGAAACGCACTTTTGTTTTTGGGGGATTGTTAATGTTACTTTCCGTTGCGGCACAAGCGCAGGAAATAAAAGTCCACAATTTTATCGGTAAAGCGATTACTGAAGTCAGCGCTTTTTACGGCAAGCCGGTACATCAGGATAATTCCAATCCCGATATGGTATGCACATTTTACAGATTGCCAAACCGTAATTATACTTTTGTTTCTGACGCAAAAGGAGTTTATCAGGCGAACGCTACTATTACATATAATACCAAAGATGAGTCAAAAAAAGCCATCGATGTTTTTCTGAAAGACTGCCTGAGTAATGATTATACAGTGGATACAATTTCGACGGAGAAATATAAACTTCGCAGGCAAGGCAATAAAATGGAACTTAATTTATCTCCGATAGCCAATTCCGAAAATTTTCAGATAATAATAGAGGCAAAAAAATCGGATGATTAATTAAGTTAACTTTTAATTCGGTAATTTTTTTCTTGGCCAAACCGCAGTTAAAGGTTTGGCTAATTTAAAATTTTCCAGAATCTGAAAAATCAAAAACATTTCAAGAACTGAAGGATAATTATCTCGATTTTTACAGAACAGAATCCAAGACATCAATCAATTTATAGATTTCCTCAGGCGTATTATAATGCACTAAACTAATACGAACCACGCCATTGGAATGAGATAGCCCCAAATCGTCTATCAAACGCCTTGCGTAAAAATCGCCATATCGAATTCCAATTTTATGAGGATCAACTTTTTCTGTTATAAGGTCGCTTTGTTTTCCTTCAACTATAAATGAAATTGTCGGCACCCTTTCAATTTTGTTAAATGTTTTTTCACCGATAATTTTAACGCCCGATTTAGAATTAAGATAATTCAATAAAATTGAGGACAAAACTTCTTCATGATCGGCTATCAACTTATAAATGAATTCAGCGTTTTGACGGAAGTTATCTCCAATAATATTATGATCTTCGGCAATAGAATTAAAATAATCCCTTATTCCTAAAATTCCATAGCTTAGTTCGTAATTAACACTTCCCGGCTGAAATTTATATGGAATATTTTCCTCCGTAATGAAGAAATGATTTACTCCGGGAATACTTAAAAGTTTATCCCGTTTGCCATAAAGCATAGCTATGTGAGGTCCGAATACCTTATAAAAACTAAAAGCGTAAAAATCCGCGTCCAAATCCTGAACATCAATTAATCTGTGCGGTGCGTGAGCCACCCCGTCCACGCAAATTAACGCGCCGTTTTTGTGAACAATTTCGGCAATTTGTTTTATTGGATTTAAGGTACCAAGAATATTGGAAGTATGAGTAACTGCCACAAGTTTGGTTCTTGGCGTTATTAGATTTTTAAGATCTTCAATATCTAACCGAAACGTATTAGGATTTAATTTCCATATTTTTATTATTACTCCACGTTTTCTCAAATCCATCCAGGGGCCGATATTAGCCTCGTGATCACAATTGGTGACTATAATTTCATCGTCCTTAACAAAAGTCCCCCCTAAAGAAATTGAAAGAATCCTTAAAAGCATTGTAGTGGAGGAGCCTATAATAATTTCGGATTGATCTCGAGCGTTTATAAATTCCTTAATCATAACGGCCGCTTCATTTACCCTTTGTCCCGCAAGTTGCGAGATACCGTAAGAGGCGCCTAACTGCACATTTGAATTTAGGAGATAATCGCTGATTCTGCTTACAACGGGCCCGGCAATTTGAGATCCACCGGCGTTATCCATAAAGATCCAATCGTTATTTAGCGAAGGGAAATTTTTTCTCACATTTTTCGAATCTAATTTCATATTGAGCCGTAGAGTACAAGGAATAAAATTACAAAACCCGATTAAAAACAACGGTTTAATTTAGTAGCGGAATATTTTTAATATTTCTGAAATTTGCGGATATTCTAACTCAATTATTCTTCCCGTCACTTTAAAGAAGATGATGGCTAATCTTTTACAAAAAACACTCCGCTTTCTCCTTGAACTTCGGGATCCCTGACGCTTGAAATCCTAACCTGATAATGATTTGATTGACGGATATCATTAGAGATATGCCAAGTATAGCTTCCCGAATTAGCAATATCAGTAGCAAGTGTATATATACGAGTACCTTTTTTATAAAGGTCAATTTTTACACTTTTAATTTCACTGTTTGCTTTCCACATTATTTCGTGTACAGTTCCCGGCTCCCATGTAACATCCTTTTCAGGTTTTTGAATTGTAATCCAGTTGGTATAGAAACCCTGGTCACCGTAATAAGTTATTTCGGGAATATCACGCGAATGATCTCTGCATCCTAAAAGTAAAAAGCTAAAGATTATGAGATAGACCAAGTAATGTATTAATTTCATACTATTCCTCTTCTTTTATTGTGAAGGATTCATAAGAAATTTTTGATTTATCCAAAACAAGACAACCCGCCAAAACGTCATGCAGCGCCTGCTTTTGTGCTGTAAAGGCTGCTATTATATAACCGATGCCAAGAATTAATCCCGAAAGAATTTTACCGAAATATCTTCCGGCTGCGCGGGCAAAGGATATTTTATTTCCTTCGAGATCAGCAACAACAAGATTAAGAATCATTTTCCCTGGAGTAGCTTGTTTTGCAGATGATTCAAACAAAACATAATATAAAAAACTTATCACCAAATTAATAACAATAATCAGCAATATGGCGCCGATTATAATAAAAATTTCAGGATTATGCCCGTCCTCAAATCCATTATAATAATGAACAAATTTCGCGTAATCGTATTCTTTTATAAAGGATGAATTAAAAAAACCAATTCCAATTATCAAAAATAGAGGTAAAAATATTACCATCCCTATAAACGAAAGAATTATCTTATCGATTAGATGCGCGACAAATCTTTTCCAAAATCCGGCGTAATTTTTTTGATCTGACATTTTAGTTTAATAGTCCCAACGTGGTTTTATAAAAATAAAATTATTGAACATAAAGGTCAATGAATAACGGGCGGTTAATTTTATTTTCGGAGCATAATCCAGTTGTATTTTGAAGCTGAATAAACTTTTGCTGTTGAATTAAACTCAAGTATTTTATCACCAACCCAGTTTTTAGAATCATCTTCGCCATGTATTAAAATTACGTTCGAAGGATTTAGTTGTTCCACTATTTTAATAATTTCTTCCCTTTTGGAATGTGTAGGAAAAAAGAATTTATGTATTGAACAACGAATCTCAACTACTTCATCTTCATTAATATTGATAGAATCCCCAAAAGAAGATTGTGCAATTTTATAACCGAAAGAGGTTGGGTCCATATAACCCACAATAAATATTGAAAATAATTTTTGTTTCAGCCAAAACCGCGCAAATTTAAAGGAAGTGGTATTTTCCAAAATCATTCCACTGGAAGCAATAACAATTGATGGGTTTTTTTGAAATTTACTTAGATCAACTATATCAAAATAGCTGTTCGTTTTAATATCTGAGAGTTCATAATTCGGATTAACGTAATTTACCTTATACCTATTAGAATCATAAATACGGGAAATCAGATTACCAATACCACCGGAATATATCGGCACTTCAGTTAATCTGCCTTTGGAAATTTCTTTGGAAACAATTGAAATAATTTCCTGCATTTTCCCGAGCGCGAATACTGGAATCAATATTGAACCTCCGGCGCCGAGAATAGCATTTGCTTCTTTAACAAATCTGCTTATTTCAGTCTGCAAATTTCCAATAAGTTTAGTATCAGTCGATCCATACGTGGTTTCAGTTATAAGCGTAGTAATTCTTTGTTCGGGCAGTGTGGCTCCGGCAAGCAATGTTTGTTTGGATAATTTAATATCGCCGGTATAAAATATTCTTTCATCAAGATACTCAAGCAAAATTGAAGCCGACCCGATTATATGTCCGGCGTCATAAAATGTAAGCTTAATGGGTTCGGCTTTTTCCGAACGCATTCCTGAAAAACTGTACTGAATTCCATAACCAAGTTCATTTACACTTCGAAGTAAAAGATCAACTTCTTCGTGAGTATAAGCCGGAAAGTTTTCCACGTCGCTTATCTGCCCTTTTATAATATGAACAGCATTATGCAAAGTGAGTCTTGCTACTTCAATAGTTTGCGGAGTTGCAATAATTTTAACATGCGGAAAAGTCTTTATTAGAAATGGAAGAGCTCCAATATGATCCTGATGCGCGTGTGAAATAATTACGAAATCGAGATTAAAATTTGATAATTGCGAAAAATCCGGAAGTGAATCGTAACCTTTTTTTTGTGGATGAATACCACAATCCAGTAAAATGCCCGTACCGTCAATATCCAGATAATAACAACTGGCTCCAATTTCGTCGGCGCCGCCAAGGGGAAGAAATTTTATCATATTTTTAGGAGAAACATATTTCTGTTTTTATTATTACTTTATATTTCTTTAGGTGGATCATTCTGATGCCTTTCTCTATAAAGCTGACCAATTTCCGCACCAAGAATAAACAAGCATGAAGAATAAAACAGCCAGAAAAGAATTACAACAATAATTATAAAAGCGCCGTAAACTCTATTTTGCGACAAAAACTGATACACATAATACCCAAATAATCTGCGGGCAAGTTCCCAAAGAACCGTAGCCCACAAAGCGCTTATTATAGGAATTTTACTGCCTAAATCTGCATATGGGATTAGTCTGTAAAAGACATAAAACATCGCGAATATTAAAAGTATTGATACAGTTGAAAGAATAATATCAGTAAGATCGTCAATTCTGAAAAAAACCAAATAATCTATTTTTTCAGCAGCGTCAAAAAATACATTTATTAAAGGCAGAATAAAGGTTGAGAGAAGAATAAAAACAATTACAAGAAGAACCATCCCAAAATCCCTGAATAAAGCATGTATCGCGCCCTTCTCATCACTGCTTCCAAATATATTGTTGAGCACCGTACGCATACTGCTGAATAACCATGTTGAAGTAAATAACAAACCTAAAGCACCTACATATCCTGCCAAATTTTTATACTCTATAACATCGGGTATACGTTTCATTATCGCGCTTTTTGTAAAAGTGGCGTATTCGGGATAAGGGATAATCGTTTCAATAATTTTGGTTATCTGAATTTCTACGGTAGCGGTATTTATAATATTTCCCAGAATTGCCAATGCTAATAATATAAAAGGTACAAGACTTAGAATTAGCGAAAAAGCGATGCCGGCCCCAGCTAAGAATATATGATGCTTATCAGTTCGTTTGTACAATCCGCCTAAGTAATATTTTAAGAAGTTCATTACTCTTCGGAAACTATTAACCGATATGTAGGACGAAATTACACGTAAAAATTTAAATTTTGACATAATACTATTCTTAATGGTTTTTAAAAATTTTCATTAAACCAGATTATATATAAATGCACAGTTCAAAAAGTTTCTGTTATTGCCTGAACAAAAAATAACAGGGTTATTACCTATAGAGATAACGGATCAACAATCTATATTTCTGACATTCAATATAACATAATTATTAAACTAATATGAACGCTAACATTATTTACACAATTACTCCTTTTTTTGTAATTATTACCTATTGTAAATACCATAATTTAACTTTTAATAAAAAAGTTTGTGTTTTATTCTAAAATGTTGATTATTAATTTATTTGTAAAATATAAACGGGTATAGATTTTGTTTGGTAATAGTATTTGGGATAATAGCAATTATGGAATTATACGGTTTTAATATCCACAAAATCAGATTAGAATTGATTCTGTTCAAAACCAAACTTGAAAAACTTGAGTTTCTAAATGAGACTAAAACTGATTTGGAAAGAATAATACAATCTTTCGAAAGCGAGAAAATTGTTAGCCTCAGGTATTACGCCAGGGACGATATGAATATTGAGGGCAATTCGATTGAGCTGCGGGATTTTCTTAGAAATGTGATCCTGAAGTACACGCACAATATTAAAGATTGTCGTTATCCTAATGAAGACATATTAAATCGTGCTGTTGTTGATGAGTTGAAAAGATACGAACATTTGCTCCAATTAATAGATATGGAAATAGAGTACATTGAAAAAGAAAACGATGCCCTAAATGATGAACTGAAATCCGCCTAACAATTCAGAGAATATTTAAATAAGTTTTCCAGACTTTGTATAATTCGTATGTGGCTTTAACATCATCGGCGCAATAAATAGCTAATTCTTTTACCCTGCCGGAATTATAAAGCTCCTTTACCTCCATGCCCGTAATACCATGCGATTTAGGAGAATCAATACCAAAAGATCTGCAATAAAAATCCAGGTTGAATTTTCTTGTTAATCCCATAAATGTCATTTTATCCAACAAATCTATGTGATCCTTTGATTCAAACCTGTTTTTTAAATAATTTTTTGTCGGTTTAATTTTTAATAACGCCGATCTTAACATTAAAAATGGAATATCGAACTGCCTGCCGTTAAAAGAAATAATTTTTTCTGCCTTTTTAACGTATTGCCAAAATGATTTAATCATATCGTTTTCGGACAGTGGTTTATATTTGATTTGTTTTTCGTCGAATTGCTTATCTTCTTCACCTTCCTTGTAATTGTACATTACAAGGGTTCTTCCCGTATCAACATTAAGCAATGCAATCGCTACTACAGCAGCTGTAAATGGATATAAACTTAAATAACGAATTGTTTCGTCTTCTTTTTGAAGTTTTAATTCGGGGTCTTTTTCTTTCTCTGCATACCTAAGCAGGTATTCCTGTTGGCTCTCTGTAAGTGTCTCAATATCGAAACCAACCGTCTCGATGTCGAAAACAATTTTCATGTCACCTATTTATTTATGAGCGATACTTTATCTTCGTAATCTGCAACTGCATCATAAAATTCAGCTGGCAAAGGTATTTTAATTTTGGTTTTCAAATTTATATGAACAACAATTCCGCTGCCGCCAGCAATAATATTCTTGTCATTTTTTCTAAGAACCAAATGACGGAATCCAAAACTTGTATTTTTAATAAAATCTATTCTTGTTAATATAATCAGCTCATCATCAAATAAAGCCGGCTCATAATAATCGCACTCATTATGTACCATAATAAAAAATGAATCGTTCTCAAGCAACTCTTTTAGATTATAATCTTTTTTTAAATCAAGTACATATTTAATTCGCGCGTCTTCAAAATAATTAAAATAAACCGCGTTGTTGCAAACATTCATCAAGTCGACTTCGTGAAATTTTACTCTTTCATATGTTTGATGCTTGTATTTTGATATTTCTTTCAGCTCAATTTTCAATAGTTATCCTTCGAAAACTTTTGTTAAAATTTGTTTTGCTCTTTCAATTTCGTCAAAGGAAACGTCAAGATGTGTTACAAAACGCACTACTCCATATCCCCCCTGACCTGCAAGTATTCCTTCATTACTCAATCGGTTCAGGACTTCGTCAACCGACATTCCGATTGGTTTAAACATAAGCATATTAGTTTGAACGCTCGCCATATCAACTTCTACATTTTCAAATTTACTGAGGTGTTCGGCCAATAAATTGGCTTTATAATGATCTTCTTTTAAGCGGTCTATATTATTTTGCAGGGCAAAAAGTCCTGCAGCGGCTATAATTCCCACCTGACGCATTCCGCCGCCTATTGCTTTTCTAACACGAAAAGCTTCATCAATAATTGATTTGTCGCCGGCAATTATAGATCCTATAGGGGCACCCAAACCTTTTGATAAACATACAGAAACCGTATTGAAGTATCCCGCATAGTCTTTTACGCTTACTCCGGATGCAACCGAAGCATTCCATAATCGTGCTCCATCCAAATGCATAAATAAATTATATTTATCCGCCAACTGTCTCACTTCTTTAATAACTTCAATGGGGAAAACAGTCCCTCCAGCCACATTATGAGTGTTTTCAATTTCTATAGCTTTTGTACGCGGCATATAATATGCGCTTTCCGGACGTATAAGCGGTTCAATTTGTGACGGAGTAATTATACCATTTTTACCTTCAATCAAACTAAGCTGGATTCCGCTTAATTTTGCAGGAGTTCCCGACTCATATTGAAATATATGGGCTGTTCTTTCGCATATAACTTCGTCGCCGGGATTTGTAAGTACATTAAGACAAATTTGATTACCCATTAATCCCGTTGGTACAAATAATGCGGCTTCTTTCCCTAACAATTCCGCGGCATATTCTTGCAGTTTATTTGCTGTAGGGTCTTCTTTATATACGTCGTCGCCAACTTCTGCGTTCAACATAACTTTTCTCATCGCTTCGCTAGGCTTTGTAACAGTATCGCTGCGTAGATCAATAAATTTTTTCATTGGTAAATAACTCTAATTTTATTTGTTATTAAATCGTTTTTTGAAATTTATAAATATTGATAAAAGTATTGCTGTTAGAGTAACTATTAAACTTAGATAAGGAACTAATAAAGGATATTTTGTATAAAAAGTTTTTTGTTTGTTTAATGGAACATCAACCACAAGAAAATTCCTTGTAAACATCTCGGTTTTTGCTATGGTTCTGCCCAAAGGATCAATTAAACAACTAATACCACCGTTTGCGGCTCGAACAACTGATCGGTTATTTTCAATTGCGCGTAATGCAGCAAATTCTTTATGCTGATAAGGTCCGCTGGAATTTCCATACCAGCTGTCGTTTGTAACTATTGCAATCATCTCCGCTCCTTTATCAACAAACTTAGAACAGAAGTCTGGATAAATAGATTCTATACAAATTACTCCACCCAACGTATTTGTGGAATTTTCCATATTAAACACTTTAATTTCTTTACCTGTATTCCAGCTGGAGATCCCTACATTCCATCTAAATATATCTCCTAAAAACGGAATGTCTTCAACAAGCGGAACTTTTTCGCCGAAGGGAACTAGCATAATTTTTCCATATTTCTGAACTGTTTTGGAATGTGGAGTAAAGAAAAGAATGGAGTTATACGAAGTGTAAAAAGTGCCGCCACTTGTCTTTTTGGCGTCTTCCGGAGCCGTTGTGGAATCGTAGAAAAAAGTTGCATCCGGCATACCGGTCATTAAATGAACATTGTTTCTGTCTAAAAATTGATGAATACGGTTAAGTTCAAGCTCGTAAGAACCTGTTAACAGATAAACTGGCATTGCCGATTCTGGCCAAATTATTACTTTCGCCCCACTATTTACAGCCTGTTCCGATAGTTGTAAATAAACATCCAATTGCTCCTTTATTCCGCCGGCTTCCCATTTTTTCCATGGATTAAGATTAGGTTGAATCAAACCCATTTTTATTCTTTTATCTGATTCTTGATAAGTCGAAGTTTTTACAAAACCATAAACGACAGGAAGAATTAATAATACAAGTAAAGAGACTAAATTTATCTTGCTGATTTTTTTTGAGGATAAGTATTCCTTAATCAACAAAAGCAGAAAAATGTTTATATAAATTATAATTAACGATATTCCATAAGCGCCTATAATATCAGCTGTCTGAATGAAGATATTGAACTTTGCTAATCCATTCGCAAGAGTAAGCCATGGGAATCTGAAATCACTTACCGTATAAATATATTCGTAGAATACCCAAAAAAATGGAAATAGATATAAAGCGATATTTTTTCCGAAACTTCTTTTTGTATAATAATAAAGTGTTGATGGTATAAGGAATAACAAAGGATTAAAAAACATCAATGTTGAACCGGCGATCATCAAAAAGGGATCTGCGTCTTTGGTCCAACTACCTACCCAATAAAGTGTTGTGATATTAAAAAAGAAAAAAAAGAAATATGTAAACCGATTAATCTCCGCTAGTCCTTCTCTCTTCTGAAGTATATACAGATAAGGGATTAAACTGAAAAATAAAAGATAAGGGACGGGCAGTGGAGGGAAACTTAACCCCAGCATCAATCCACCCGATAAGCCGAATAATAATTGTTTCCTTTTTTCCTTTTTTTGTTCGGGTGTTGAATATGATTTGAAAATTCCAAAATATTTTTTCACTTTTTTTGCGCTCTCTTTTTAGAAAAAAAACGAAAAAGGAAAAACAAAACTATTAAAAAAGATAATACCGCTATTATAGTGGAGTAAGTGGATAAATAACTGTCTATCAAGCTTATATTGTTGCCTAGTTCCATCCCTAAATAAATTATAATCGAATTCCAGAGGAATGAGCTTATTGAAGCTAAGATAAATGTTTTTAATATATCCAGTTCGTAAACACCAGCAAAAAAACTTATAACAGATCGTGTGCCGGGCAAAAACCTATTTGCAACAATAAGTTTATAACCATATTTATCAAACCACATATCTGTCTTACTCATATCCTCATTCGTAATAAACTTAAGTTTGCCAGATCGTACAACTTTGTCGCCTACCAATTTCCCAATAAAATACATTAATACGAATCCGAGTGCGCTACCGACACTTGTAATAAATAAAACCGGCAGATAACCTAACGGAGTAGATGCGATAAGAGAGGATCCTACAATAACAACAACATCGCTGGGCGAGGGTGGAAAAACATTTTCAACAAATGAAAAGAAAAAAAGAATTAAATAAATGTAGGTTGTATCAACAGTAGCCATAAAGGCAAGAATATGCTCTAACATTACGCCTCGGATTTTTGAAGTAGTACAGTAGCGAAAACTTTAGCGCCTTCTTCAAGTCCCACAAATCCCATTTTTTCGGATGTTGTAGCTTTAACACTAACTTGCTCAACGCCGCACCCCAATAGTTCTGCTATTGTTTTTCTCATCATATCAATATAGGGTGCCATTTTAGGACGCTCTATCACAATTGTGCTATCCAGATTACAAATTTCGTAACCATGATCTTTAATTAAACCGTATGTCTGTTTTAATAATATTTTACTATCTATATTTTTATATTTTGGATCGGTATCGGGGAAATGTTTGCCAATATCGCCTAATGCTAATGCGCCCAATAGAGCGTCACAAACGGAGTGGAGTAATGCGTCAGCGTCGGAATGCCCTTTTAACCCTCTGTCGAAAGGAATATGTACACCACCAAGAACAAGAGGACGTTCGGATTCGAAGGCGTGTACATCATAACCGGAACCAATTCTAAAATTCTGTTTCAATATATTATCTCGAATCTATTAAACTCATTTTTAGTTAAAACCCATTTTATAGAGGCTTTTCTAACATCTGCGTGCATCGGCCCGATTTTTATTATTTTATAAAATTCTTCAAGAAGAGTTTTATTTCCTTCCGCAACAATATAAACTTCACCCGAATAAAGATTCTTCACATAACCTTTTAATCCGAGTCGTTCGGCCTGGCGAAATACATAATACCGGAACCCAACACCCTGCACTAATCCTATTACTATTATCTCTACTCTGCTTAATTCAGATAACATTTTTTCTAATAAGGAAATTGTCTAAAACTTCGGAAATGATCAGTCCGGCGAATATCAAAACTGCACCGATGAGTCCCAAATTAGTAATTTTTTCATTTAATAAAAAGAAGGCGAAAACCGCCGCAAATACCGGCTCGAAGGAAAAAATAATGCTCGCTTTTGTAGGAGTAATAAGCTTTTGAAATTTTGTTTGAAGAACAGTTGTAATAAGCGTAGCGAATACTGATGTATAAAAAATTCCAAATAATAAATAGTTAGAAAGTTCTAGTCTGATCGGTTCAATATCCGCAGCTGAAACAGAAAAAGCAAACAAAAAAGCGAGTAGCGAAGTAACATATACCTGTGCCAAAATAAGTATCCAGTGATCATGTTTCTTTGTAAAATAATCCACATAAATAATGTAAAGCGCAAAAAAGAGAGCGCAAATAAGAGTCAAAAAATCGCCTAAATTAAAATTTCCGCCCAATTCGCTGAACACTGAAAAAATAGAATTACCTCCGCTAGACAGCATTAATATTCCTATAAAGACAATTACTACACCAATTACTGACCCAACGGAAGGTTTCCTTTTTTCTATTATTATTTGGAATAAGGGGACCATAACTACTGCAGTGCCTGTTAAAAATCCGGATTTGGTGGCTGTTGTAAATTTTAGACCGACTGTTTGTGTCGCGAATCCGGCGAATAATAAAACACCTATTACAAGTCCTGCAAACAATGATTCCCGCGTAATCTTCTTTTTAATTTTTAAAAGAATAGGAATTAGAAGAAAAGCAGCAATCGAGAACCTGATTGCTATAAAAAGCATTGAAGAAACATCATGCAGGGACTCTTTAACAATTACAAAAGTGGCTCCCCACAATAATGTAACGAGCAACATAACAGCTTCGCCGAAATATTTGCCCTCGGTAATTTTAATCATTATCCGTATTGTACCCGAAGTTTTTAAGCATTTGAGGGTTTCGTCGCCATTTGTTTTTAACTTTTACATTTAATTCAATGTAAACAGGTCTTTGTAGAAAAAGTTCTACTGCTTCGCGGGCAATTTGCCCAAGCCGTTTGATGGCTTCGCCTTGTTTGCCTATAATAATTGGTTTTTGACTATCCCGCTCCACAATAATGGAGGCTGCAATATAATCTTTGCCCGTTTCCCTTTCTTTAAATTCATCTATTACAACTTCGGTGCTGAAAGGAATTTCTTCTTTATACTGTTCGAAAATTTTTTCCCTGATAATTTCGGAAACAAAAAATCTTTCAGGTTCATCGGTAATTTGATCGTCGGGATAATACTTTGGACCCAAAGGAAGGTTTTCAACAATGTCGTTTATTACTTTTTGTAAATTAAACTTTTTGGTCGCCGACAAGGGAATAATGGAATTGAAAATATTCATTTCTTCAATTTTTTTGTAAATCTGATTTACTTCCGCTTCCTGCGATTTATCTATTTTATTTATAACGGCAATTTTTATTATGCCCTGCATGTTCAATACTTTTTTTACTAATTCATCGTTAAATGTTAATTCACCTGTTTTATCGGCCACAATATCAATCATAACTAGAATTATATCCGCATCTTTAATAGACATTTCTATATATTCAACAAATTTTTCCTGAAGTAAATACCCCGGCGTTAAAATTCCAGGAGTATCAAGAAAAATTATCTGATAATTGTCGTCGGATAGAATCCCTAGAACTCTTTTCCTGGTTGTCTGAGGTTTATTAGAAATAATTGAAAGTCTCTCGCCCATTAAAGCGTTCATTAATGTGGATTTGCCCACGTTTGGTTTTCCGATTATTGTTACGTATCCAGATTTTGTATCCATCTTCTCGTCTGTAATTATTATAAAATTATTTTGTTTGCTAAATAAGTTATCGTGGATTTTAAATTCAATCCAAACATCAACAACACCGCTGTTAATTTAAGGGAAGAAATATATCGAATGGACACACTAAAGGCAAAGCTGGGAATTAATGAACCACCGAGTCAAGTTTCTTTTTAAATGATTTGTGTGATTCAAAAAGAAAATAAATTGTGAACATTACAATTAACATAATACTAGCAACAATCAAATGAAAATTATTGCCGCCGATTATTGATGTAAACTGACCGACACCGCTAAGTATAAAAAGATTAATTTTTTCAATTACCGTATTCGAATAACTAGAAGTATTTTGACTTGGTACATAACTAGTTAAAATGTATGAAAGCAACCCTATTATAGTGAGCACAAAAAAGGAAATTATTATCACAAAAAAATGATTTTTATTGTACTTATCTGGAATTGCAGAAGTTATTTGAGACATCACCCGTTTGGTAACATTAGCCGGGGCTTTGTCTCTCTGCATTTTCTTCAGTACTTCGTCAACCATTTTAAGAGTTTTTAATTTCTCGAGAGAACTCGGATCCGTAGAAATAAAGTATTCCAGCTCGTCAATTTCTTGCCTGGTTAATTCACCGTCTATATATTTATTAAGCAAATCGTCATTTATCTGCTTCATAATATTTCCTCTTGATAATTGTGTTTAAGCAGCATATCTCGCAATCCATTACGCGAACGGTGCAATAAAACCTTTGTATTTACCAACGATAAATCTAGAACCTGACTTATTTCGTTGAGCGATAAATCGTCTATATAAAACAATATAATAATTAATGCGTGTCGAGGTGGTAATTTATCAACTAATTTTAACAAATACTCTTTTCCATTTTCGGCTTTTGCATATATTTCATCGTCATTTTCACCCAGTTCAAAATACTCATCAATAGACGAAGTTTCATTATCTATCCTTCTATTTTTACTGCTAAGAAACGTTAATCCGGTGTTATATACAATTTTATAAAACCAAGTGGAAAATTTTGATTCGAATCTGAAATTAGGGAGTGATTTGTAAACTTTTACGAAACTATCCATCAATGCTTCTTCGGCGTCCATTTCATTTTTCAGCAATCTTTTTAGGAGGGAAAAAGCTCTGTCTTTATACATATCTACAAGAAGAGTAAAATCCGTCTGGTTTCCTCTTTTTACAGATTCAATAATTTCTAATTCGGTAAGATTTTTCATTGCGTATTATTTGACTGACTCTCAAACAAAAAGGTTACACAAAATAAAATCAAAAGTATATGTAACCTTCAGCATTAAAATCCACGTCTAAATTATTAGAAAGTTAACAAGAAAATAAGTTAAAGAAAAATGAAATATATAGCTCTTAGTGTAACCATTTAAACTAATTAATAGTCTTAAGATTTAGAAACGAATAAAGGAGAATAACAATGCCACCTGAAGTTCCGATAATAGTATTTTTTAGCGTTGCACTTCCTATTCTTGTAGTCGGTGCGGTATTCGTAACATTTATATATTATAGATCACGCGAAAAACAGCTTATGATCGAAAAGAACATGAGTTATCAGGAAATGATGGAATTTATAAAATCGAGAAGAGATAATTACATTTTGCTTAAACTCGGTTTTATTATTATGTTTTTCGGTATAGGTCTTGGATTAGGATTACTGATCGACAACTACACCTATGTTGAAGAATGGATTCCATTTTTAATTTTTGCATTTACAGGTGCGGGTTTTATCACTGCACATTATTTCGCAAAAATGCAGGAACGTAAAGATAACCTGAATAAAACTAAAGAATAATTTCATTCCAGATAAAGCCAGGTTCATTTAATGAACTTGGCTTTATCCTAAATTGTAGTACTTTCTAATGTTAATTATTACACACACTCTTCACCCTACCAAAAAAAATATTATAATACTATAAATAAAAAATCATGCATTAATAAATTATTAATTCGAAGCAAAATCAAATTCAAGTTTTGTTGCCAGCTACGCTTTTTCTAAATTTGTGTAGTCAAATTATTTTCAAATGGCCCCGATAGGAATTAACATTATATAGATTAGATTTGTTGCTGTCCTAGATTCTACATATCGATTGAAAGTCATCCCAATTTATCTTGGTTCTCCTTAATAAAATATTTAATTGACTCTTAATCGAGGCCAATTTTTTATTTGACACCATGATTTATAATTAATTTTTTAGGAATTGTTAATAGGTAATAGCATGCAATTATCTGGATTAAAATACGGATCCAAGTTGCTCAACTTAGTAGAGTTTCCGTACGCCGAAATAATAACCGGCGGGGCAAACAAAGAAGAAATTCAGCAGATGCTTGATAAATACGGCAAGCTGGTTGTTAAACCATTCTTTTATGGAGGAGTAGGGAAAAAAGGTAAAGCCGGTCTTGTTAAAGTAGTTGATAATTTAATAGATGCGTTAGAAGCTAAAAGACAATTATATTTCGCTAAACATAAGCATGGCTCTACCGTTACACAAGCTAACGGTGTAACAATGGAAGCTTATGTTAAAGCGGAGTTGGAAGTTTATTTTAGTATTACTGCTTCAACTGTTCATAGAAAACCAATTTTTACAATAACACCGTATGGTGGAGTTGATATTGAAAGTTTACCTGCAGATAAGAAAAAAATTGTGGAGATTGATCCTTTTATAGGACTAAAATCTTTTGATATTACAAACGCTTTAACTGATACTGGCTGTCCTCAAAAATATATTTCGGCACTCGTTAAACATATACCAAAACTTTGGGATTTGTATGAGAATTACGGACTAACAACAATTGAGATAAATCCGATAAGAGTTATGAAAGCCGGCAACCAGTATATACCAGTTGCCTGCGACTTAAAAGCATCCCTCGATCAGGATAATCCCGCATGGAAAAGAATCGGTTTACCTGCAACAATTTTTGAAACGGATGTATCTCCATTTGAATCTGAAATTAATAAACTAAGAACATATCAGGGGCAAAGTGACGTGTTGGAACTAAATCCGAAAGGAACAATAATTCCATTTATGTTCGGCGGAGGAGCCAACTCGGCGGCAACGGAAACTTTGGGTTCATCGGCAATATTTTCCTCAGACTTCGGTGGTAATCCTCCCTACGAAAAAATGTATGATATTAGTAAAATTGTGTTTAATCATTGGTTGGATACGGCAAACGTTCTTTTACTTATTGGCGGCAAAGCCAATAACACGGATATTTACGTTACATTCAAAGGTGTCTTTGACGCGCTTAGAGATCATATGGCGAAAAACGGCAACCGTCCAATTTATACAATAATCGGGCGCGGCGGTCCGAATTTGGTTAAAGGTATGTTTTATGCCAAAGATATTCTCGACACTTTAAAACTGCCATATAAAATATTTGGTTTTGATACTTCAATGATTCGTACAATAGAATATGCCAAAAAGATTGATGAATGGTGGGGCAACAGTGGTAAACAAGAATATCTTAAACAATATGATAAAAGTAAATAATAAGTTTAAAATAAAGATTTGGAAATAAAATGAGACAATTGAAGACTAAACCGTTTCCTTATTATGTAGGCGTTCATTCTTTAGAAGAGTTGGTTACAATAAAAAGTAAGGTATGCGTTATAAATATACTAGGAACAGAAAGTCGTAAAGTAACCCCCGTTTCACATGAATATAGCGGCGGTAATGTTGTTGCCGGTGTACAATATGGAAGAAGAGGGATGTTAGAAACAAAGATTGGCAACATTCCTTATTATCAAAGTGTAAGGGATGTTATGGAGCACGAGCATAAGTTTGACACCGGTGTAATTTATTTACCTCCGTCAGCAGTTACACAGGCAGTATCCGAGCTAGTTACGTTTAATGAGGAATTAAAAAGAATTGTAATTGTAACAGAAAAAATGAGCGCCAGAGATTCCCGAAATATTAGGTTCCTTTGTCAGGAGGCTGGAGTTGATATTATTGGAGCTAATTCACTTGGAGTTGCAAATGTTTGGGATAATGTAAGGGTTGGCGGCGCTTTGGGCGGCGATAATCCTGCTGAAACATTAAAAAAAGGTTCTATCGCAATTCATTCCAATTCCGGAAACTTTACAACTACAATGGCGGAGTATCTCCGTACTGCCGGATTCGGACTTTCAACCGCAGTTAGTTCAGGCAAGGATGTTTATATACATTTCGCATTGCCAGAATTTTTATACGCCGCACAAAACGATCCTCGTACAAAAGCAATTGCGCTTTATGTAGAACCCGGAGGTTATTATGAAAAAATGGCACTTGATTGGATAAAAGAAAGAAGATTCGGATTTAATAAGCCGATTGTAGTTTGTGTTACAGGCCGTTGGAAAAAAAACATATCAAGACCTTGCGGACACGCTGGAGCGCTTGCCGGGGGCGGTGATGATGCAGAGACAAAAGAAAAATGGTTTGACGATTATTTTGGCGTAAAATGTTTTAATCCCGAAAATCCAAAGGTAAGTAAACGTGGCGTACGAGTAGCTAATATTCAACATTTTCCTGAAGCGATGAAAGCTATTTTTGAAAAACTTGATGAAGAACCTGATTTTCAGTCTGAGGGAGATTTATCACTTAAACCCTGGCTTTCTGACAATCTATTAAAACTGCCCGATGAATTAAATCTTCCATTAATTAAGGCGATTTCCCCTTATGACAAGCAGATTGAAGAAATAAATAAACACGTCGGGGCGCAATACTTAAGACAAAATATGCGCAACAAATCCGGTGCCTCAAAAATGAATTCAGAAACACAGGTGGCGGAATTACATGGAACTACAATTCTGGATTTATCTAAAAATTCTGTTGAAGAAAACATTTATTTTTCATTGGCTAAAGTAATGCCTGAAAAGGAAGATATTCCTTCGCTCAACTTGTTGCTTAACATCTTCTTAAAAATGAATCCTAAAGCGATGATCAATATTGGAACTTCAAAAGCTAATAGAGCTACACCAAACGCATATATTAGCGCCCAAATAGCAATGATAGGCGATAAACCACTTTTATCTAACTCCAGAAAACATGCGAAATTTATAATAGATCTTATTCGTGAATTTGGAATTAATGATGGCAGCAATCGAATACCCGGAGAGGTTGAAAAATATGTAAGAGAAAATCTCCTCACCAAAAAAGTTCAGCGTAAAAGTGAAGTTGCGGACATGCTTTATAAGGAAGTTAAAAAAAGCAAAAAGAATTGTATCTCCCTAAAAGTTTGTCAACATATAATTAAAATTGCAGAGGATAATAATCTTTATATAAAAGACTCTCATGAATTCCTTTTAGCTACGATAGCTGTTTGCGTTTTTTGGAAACCAATGCTTGAAAAAAGAATTACAAAAGCAACAGTTGAAGATTCAGTCTCATACCTATATGTAATCTCTAGAATATTTGCATATTCGGTAATTGACCCGGAAAACAATTCGTACTGGAAAAAGTTGATCGATAAAAAAATATCAAATATCAATAATAGTTTTACTGATAACGCATTTAAGATATTATTCAATCGTCAACCCAGTGAAGCTGATCTGTTTGAATTCAGGACTTTAATAGGACTAACATTAACAAACGGTCCAGGCACTATCTCAGCCAAAGGTTCAAAAGAATCAGTAAGCGCGCGAAATAATATCTCCATGGCATTTGTAGGGTTTATGGCAAATACCGGTCTTGCGCATGGCGGAAACGGCTTCGAAGCAATTGAATTTCTGCTTAACAAATTTGAAAAAATATCTATCTCGGATCCAGGCGAGAAAAACAATAATGTTAATCTTGAAGAGCTGGCAAACAAGGCCGCCAAAGAATATGCCGAGTTTAAAAAGGATTCGAAAGAACTGGGCGAGTTAAACTATAAACGAATTCCTTGCGTCAACCATCCAGTGTTTAAAGGGAATGATGTGAATTTTGATCCACGCGAACAATTTGTTAGCGAGGAATTGGCTAAACGTAATGTTTATAATATCTTTCTGGATTTTTATCACATTTTGGTGAAAGAATTATTTAATGAAGGCGCCACTAAAAATGTTTTCTGCGTAAATGTAGACGCAGTATTGGCAGTGCTAACATTAAAGCTGGTTTGGAAAGATTATCAATCAGGAAAAATAAACAAAGGACAAATTCAGGATTTAGTTTTCACTTTATTCCTTTTTGGAAGATCAATTGGAGTTGCGGCAGAAATTGCTGATCATCGCGACAGAGGATTGGATATGGACTGCAGAACCCCACAAAGTGAACTTTCATTTGTATTATAAAAATATATGGAATAATTTTTTTTACTATGCCGGACATTGCGCCGGCATAGTTTTTTAACAGCTGTTTATGTGTTAATTTTTAATTAATGTTTTGAAATAGATGTATAAAGCGGATTTAAAATTAAATGCAGATTATACTGAGATTTATATCAAATTAATATATTAATGAAAAAGAAAAGGAGCCTAAAGGAAACGACTATCGTTGAAAATTCCTGAAAGACTCCTAATTCACAATATTATTCAATACCTTGAGCTTCCAGCCAGCGCTGAGCGTCAAGAGCGGCCATACAGCCTGATCCCGCCGCGGTTACCGCTTGTCTGTAAGTATGATCAGCTACGTCTCCGGCAGCGTATACTCCTTCAATATTTGTATTTGTACTGCCGGCTTTAACTTTAAGATAGCCGTTCTCATGCATGTCTAACTGACCTTTAAAAAGATCGGTATTGGGTTTGTGCCCTATAGCTATAAATATACCGTCTGCCTCAATTTCACTAGTAGAGCCGTCAACGGTATTCTCCAGTATCGCACCTGTAACAAACTTTTTGCCGTCTTCTTCTTTTCCGACAACTTCTTTTATAGTTGCATTCAACTGAAATTTAATTTTAGGATTTTTTTCAGCACGATCGAGCATTACTTTCGACGCTCTGAAGCCTTCCCTTCTATGAATTACAGTCACTTCGCTTGCAAATCTTGTTAAATAAATAGCTTCTTCCATTGCGGTATCGCCGCCGCCAACAATTAATACTTTTTGATTTCTGAAAAAGAATCCGTCGCAAGTTGCGCATGCGGAAACTCCATAACCCATATAATGTTTCTCGCTGGGCAAATTTAGTAACCGTGCGGAAGCACCAGTAGCCACAATAACAGAATCAGCCGTATAAACTTCTGATCCGGATTTAACAACAAAAGGACGCTTAGAAAAATCAACATCAGTTACTTCTTTATAGAAAGACTTCGCACCAAATCTTAAAGCTTGTTTCCGCATAACGTCCATCAACTCGGGTCCCATAATTCCATCTTCAAATCCCGGATAATTTTCTACGTCTGTCGTAATTGTTAATTGACCGCCCGGTTGCATCCCTTCGAATATAACAGGTTCTAAATTAGCTCTTCCGGTATACAAAGCGGCTGTAAATCCGGCAGGTCCTGATCCAATAATAATCACCTTATGATGATTTTCCGTCATTTTAATCTCCGTATTTATTCAAAAAAATAATCAAACAAAATTTCTTCTATTTCGTAAACTTTTATTTTGCTAGGCACTAAATTAAAATTTTTATCTGAGAACTGCATTCTGTAGTCCCACTCCGAAATAGGATCTCTCCCCAAAACTTTCCAAGTGCCTTTATTTTCATTTTCAATTAGATTCAATTTTTCAGCTAAGGGTTCAAATGAACGACGTTGGATATTTTGCGGTCTTGATGTTTTAAACCAAGTGTGAGTTTTATATTCAAGTTCGTAGAGATAACCTTCGGAATTTTTAATTACACTTAAAACAATATCGTACTCCGCGTGAGCGAATTTTGAAATCTTATGTAATGGGAAGGGAGATTCAATAATTGAGAGTGAACAATCCCCATAATTGCTGAAAACAGATGTTTGATTTTGAAATGAAGCTTCGGAATTATTATACCAAAGAAAATTTTCCCGCCAGTATTCTTCGTATTCATCTAAATTATCCAGCAGAGACGGTAATAGATTAAAAGTTTTTATATAGATATCCTGAAGTAAAGTTTTAAAATCAGGATTACAGAATACTCCTTGAAATATAGTTTTTTCCGGGTTATCAATAGAACTTATAACGCTGTCTATTTTCAGAGCCTCCTCATTGGTGAATTCAGAAAAGTCTCCTGTGGTTGCAATGTTAATAAACATTTCCTTATGATGCAGCGCTTTTTCCGGATAACATAAAACATATGCCGCAAGCACTCCGTCAGAATCAAAATGATTATTGGAAACGAATTGAATATCTTGTAACAAATTATCCCTATTTGTGGATTCCAGCAAGTTAAATGCCATTTCTGTGGACGTGTCGGCAGCTATCTCTAATGGTGAATTACTTCCCGGCCAATGACTCACTTGTAGCTTAGACTCAAATACTCCATCCACGCAAACTGTAACGCCCCTCTGTTCGTCTGTAAGTAATTTTTCAAATATAAATTTCATTTTAAAAATCCTCGTCGATTCTTCAATCACCACTTCTCATTTTTTTATATCAAAAAATTCTATTAGAATATCACAAACTTTTATCATACGCCATCAAGAATTTTATTCAATAAATTTTGCGTTACGTTTTAATCCCTTTAATCTTGCTCTTTTAATCGGACTTGTATCGAATCTATTTTTAAACTCTGAATTAGTCATAGTGAAAATTTCGTTCAGATTTAATTGTTTATTTCCATCAGGTTTAAATTCATCAAGCAAAGTCGCATTTGAAAATTTTTTATTCCAGGGACAAACATCCTGACAAACATCGCAACCGAAAAGCCAATTGTCAAAATTATTTTTGAATTGATCTGGTATTTCTCCCCTATTTTCTATGGTCAGATTTGATATACATTTGTTGGCGTCTACTACATACTCGTCTACAATAGCGTGTGTTGGACAGGCATCTATACAAGCAGTGCATGATCCACAATGGTCAGCAATAATTTTATTGTACTCGAACTCGTAGTTTGTAAATATATTGGCAATGAAAAACCAACTGCCGCTTGAAGGATTAATAACATTAGTATGTTTGCCGAGCCAGCCTATTCCGGCACGAACCGCCCAGGCCTTATCCATTACAGGTCCGGTATCCACGTAGGATTTAGCTTCAAAGTTTTCGTCAATTTCCTGCAGTTGTGTAATTATATCTGACAGTTTTTCCCAAATAACCAAGTGATAATCTTTTCCCCAAGCATATCTTGAAACTTTTCCGAACCCCATTTTATTTTCATGTCTATCGTCAACATAATAATTCATTCCCAGCGAAATAACGCTTTTGGCGTTCTCCAGGATCAGTTTTACATCTCTTCGTTTATCAATATTGCGTTCCATATATCCCATACCCGAATTAAAACCGCGTAGGAGCCATTTATCCAGTTTGTCCACTTCTTTATTAAGCAGCTCAATCGGAGCAAATCCTACCAGTGTAAAACCGGCATCGCGTGCTATTTCAATTACAATATCATTGTTTATTCGCATAGGTATGTAATTTAAAGATTATAAAAGGAAAGTGTCACCAGTCGAGTTCTTTGCTGAATACTTTGACATAAACATTTCCATTTTCTACTTTTACCGAGTAGCTGTCCAAACCACTTTTACCGAATCCCTGCTTGCCGTCGCATAAATTAAATTCCCAGCCGTGAGCAGGACAAACTACCTTCCCATCTTCAATAAATCCATTATAAATAATTGCCGATTTTTGGTGCGGACAAATATTATTTAACGCAAAAATTTCACCATTCACTTTAAAAACAGCAAACTCTACATCATCAATGATAAATCTTTTTCCCTCATTTTCTTTTAAATCAGTCACTTTACATATTAACTGAAACTCTTTTTCCCTTTTAATAATCATATTTCCTCGAAGAGTTTATCGGCTGCAAAACCTGAATTTGTTTGTTTAATTGTTGCTGCGGCATATTGTGGATCATGTTCAAAAAACAATTTCCAGTTTTCATTAACTGCTTGCGGAAATATTTTCTTTTTTTCTTCAAGAGTTTTTAAAGGCTGTAAATCGTAGGCCATTATGTAAGGAAGATGAATATGAGAGATGAAAGGCAGAAGGTCGCCACAGAATAGCAAAGTTTCATTTCCATCACTTATTTTTATAATCTGCTGAGCAAAAGTATGACCATCTATTAACATAAAATTTATATTATCGTCAAATTCTGTTTCATCCCATAGTTTTAGTATACCCGCCTCAAAAAGCGGTACAAATCGATCTTTAATAAAACTACCTCTGTCTTTTTCGGCAGGATTGATCGCCCACTTATAATGTTCCTTTTGTACATGGTAAGTCGCGTTTGGGAATGCGGGAATAAATTTTTCATTTTCTTGAACAACAGAACCACCCGTATGATCAAAGTGGAGGTGTGTTAAAATAACATCTGTAATTTGGTCTGGTTTTAATCCTGCTTTTTCTAAGCCCGAATACAAGTTAAACCTTTCGTGATCAACACCGTAAATTTTAGTAAATTTATCGTCCCAAAATTCACCAACTCCAGTATCAATTAAAATTTTCCTGTTTTCCGAATTCAATATCAAATTTCTTGTCGCTAATTGAACCCGATTTAAATCGTCGGCCTGATTAGTGCGCTGCCAGAGCGTTTTAGGCACTACACCGAACATAGCTCCGCCGTCGAGTGCAACTCTTCCACTTACAAATGATTTTAAAGTATATTTACCAATTTTCATTTACTAACCCTTATGGAACTAAATAATATTTGTAGAGAAAGAAGTGCGGTCAAAATAGAAAAGGGCTGTCTTAAAAATTATTTATAATCTTATCCTCATTGTAACTTCAAGGTATAATTGATTTTGCTGGTAATACCATAAAGTATTGAAGAAACAAAAAAACAACTTTTAAGACAGCCCGTCATAATTACAATAAAATTATTTACCTGCCCATTTGATCCAGATGATCTTTTTTTGCCAGCAATTCATCTTTGCTTTCAACATGTTTCGGATCCGGTATGCAACAATCGACTGGGCAAACAGCTGCGCACTGAGGTTCGTCGTGAAAACCAACACATTCTGTACATTTATCCGGCACTATATAGAAAAACTCACTGGAGAAAAATCCATTAGCTCCCGATGGAGCAGCATCGCCTTCGCCAAAAGATTTTCCATCAAGATCCCATTCCGCTCCACCTTCGTAAATTGCTGTATTCGGACACTCCGGCTCGCAAGCGCCGCAATTGATGCATTCGTCAGTGATCATTATCGCCATAATAAAACTCCTTTATTGGTTTTTAACAAAACTTTGATTCAATTAGTGGTAATTGTATTAAATCGAGTTCAAATCTTAAATCATTATTCTTTCTTTTTAAAATCTCTATAAAAACTTTAACATCTATTAACAATTTTTCAATATTAATATTAAAGTAGGTCTTTGGATATTCACTTAGTTTTTGTAAACCTTTATTAAGCTGACTTAATGAACCAGTATAATTCCCGCAAACAAGATGATAGAATCCCACCGAAATTTGAATAAGTCCCTGGAAGAATAATCGAGATTCATTATGACAATCAGTCCAAATATCCTCAAAAAAATCATGAGCTGCAAAATATTCATTTTCGTTAAAAAGTTTTATTCCAATAGAAATATCTGCCAAATCAACATCCATAATAATAAATCAACAAAATAAGAGCAAGTGTAAACAGAAAAGATATTCCGATTTACCAGCCGCCGCTTGACCCGCCGCCTCCAAAACTACCGCCGCCGCCGGAGAAACCACCGAATCCGCCACCTCCGCCGAAATTGCCTCCACGTGATCGGCCGCCACCTAAAGCTCCTAACAACAGAAGTGCACCCAAACCACCTCCTCTGCCTCCACGTCCAAAAATCGCGATTAAAATAAAAATTATTATATAGATAAATGGAAATCCAACACCATCTTTTTCATTTTCTTTCTTTTTATTTTCGTTGGAATACTCTCCTTTAGTGGCAGCGTTTATTGCTTTTATGCCAGCCTGTATACCTTGAAAATATTCAGCGGATTTAAAGTATGGCGCCACTTCATTTCTAATAATCGAGCTGGCTAGAGCGTCAGGCAAACTTCCTTCTAATCCATATCCGACCTCTATTCTAATTTTTTTGTCATTCATAGCAATTAGAAACAAAACGCCATTATCGCGCCCTTTTCGCCCTATTCCGTTTTCTTCTGCAATTTCATTTGCCAGCATCTCAATTGGATAACCTTCCAGTGAAGGTATCATAAGAAATATTATTTGATTTGAGGTTTCTTCATCAATTGATTGTAATTCTCTATTTAATTCCATTAACTCAGAACGATTTAAAGTATTTGAATAATCTTGAGCATAATTGCGAATTTTTTCTATTTTCGGCTGTGCGAAAAGAACAATTCCAAATAGAGACAATATGAATACAATTTTTTTCATTTGATTAAAATTCAACGTTAGGAGCTGTTTCAGCACCCGCTTGCGCCGCAAAATATTGTTTCTGCCCGAAACCAAACATTCCAGCCATTAAACTGGTTGGGAAAGATCTTACTTTAGTATTATATACTTGAATAGTTTGGTTAAACTTTTTCCTTTCAACCGAAATTCGGTTTTCAGTTCCTTCAAGCTGTGCCTGAAGCTGAGAGAAATTTTCGTTGGCTTTAAGTTGAGGATAGTTTTCCACAGTAACAAGTAAACGGGAAAGCGCACTGCCCAAATTATCCTGAGCCGCCTGGAATTGCTGAAATTTTTGCGGATCATTTAAAATTTCGGACGATACGTTCATTTGGCTAACTTTAGCCCGCGCTTCAGTTACAGCTGTAAATGTACCCCTCTCAAATTCAGCAACTCCCTTAACTGTATTTACAAGGTTTGGTATAAGATCAGCACGACGCTGATATTGGTTTTCAACCTGGCTCCAGGATTGAGTTACTCCTTCGTCCATAGCAACTAATCCGTTATAAGAACCTACAGCAGAAAATGCAAGGATAAGCAGAACAACTAGAATTCCACCACCAATTAGAAGACCCTTTTTCATTTATATCTCCGATTAATTTAAAAACTTTATAATAATACACGATGTATTGTGTTTTATTCAAAAAATAATAAAATCAGTTTGTTAAACTTCGTGTAGGCGCAGGGATTTTACCACCGCGTAGAACAAAATTTTCAGAACTTAATTTGCTTACTGGCATAACTGGTGCTTCGCCCAATAAACCGCCGTAATCATAAACTTCACCAACTTTTTTTCCATAAATTGGAATAATACGAACAGCCGTAGCTTTATCGTTAATCATTCCAATAGCGCACTCATCGGCAATTATTCCGGCTATTGTAGTTGCGGGAGTATCGCCAGCAACAGCAATCATATCCAAACCTACTGAACAAACGGCTGTCATAGCCTCTAATTTTTCAATTGATAAATGCCCTTTGGCAACAGCATTAATCATTGCTCTATCTTCGCTAATTGGAATAAAAGCACCGCTCAATCCGCCTACTGAAGAACTTGCCATTAGTCCGGCTTTTTTAACACAGTCATTCAACATAGCCAGAGCGGCTGTGGTTCCCGGAGCGCCTACATCTTCAACGCCCATCGCTTTAAGAATGTCGCCAATACTATCCCCTTCGGCCGGAGTAGGCGCGAGAGAAACATCAACAATACCAAAAGGAATACCGTGTTTTTCAGCAACTTTGTTGCCTATCAATTCGCCGGCGCGGGTAATTTTAAATGCTGTTTTTTTTATCTTTTCCGCAAGAGTATTTAAATCGCATCTACCGGCTTCTTTTACGGCGTCAAAAACAACTCCCGGGCCGCTAATTCCAACATTTAGAACTACTTCGGGTTCTGAGATACCATGAAAAGCTCCTGCGATAAAAGGATTGTCTTCCGGCACATTACAATACACAACAAGTTTTGCGCATCCAATCGAACCTTCATCTTTTGTTTTTTCAGCTAAAGATAAAATAACCTCGGACATAATATTTATTGCGTCCATATTAATGCCCGCTTTGGTTGAAGCCACATTAACATTTGCACAGACACGTTTTGTTTGCGACAATGCGTACGGGATAGCTTTAATCATTTCACGCTCGCCGTTGGTAAATCCTTTTTGAACAAGTGCGGCGAACCCGCCGATATAATCTATACCTATATCTTCTGCAGCTTTATCCAATATCTTAGCAATTTCAATAAAATCTTCCATTTTATAATTATCGAAAGGAATTGAGATAGGTGTTACCGCAACTCTTTTATTCGCTATTGATACTCCATATTCGGCTTCAACCTGTTTGGCGTATTCAACGTGATATTTGCCATATTTTATAATTTTATCATAAATTTTTTGTTTTGTAATTTCAAGATTTCTATCAACACAATCACGCAAACTTATTCCGAGTGTTACCGTTCGAATATCAAAATGTTCAATCTCGGTCATTCGTATTGTTTCAAGTACTTCTTCAAATTCATATGCCATAACAAGTCCAATTTAGAATTAATAATTTAGAGTCGAGAATTAAATTCTGTGCATATATCTAAAAAGATCCTCGTGTTGAATGAAGATTTTCACTTTTAAGTTTTCAGCACATTTCGCCATATCTTCTTGTAATTCTTTGAGATCTTTCGGCGAATTTGAGATATCAATCAACATTATCATAGTATAAAACTCATCCATAATTTTCTGACTTAAATCTTTGATATCGATTTTGGCGTCACTTAACGTTTTTGTAATTGTTGCGATAATACCCGGTTGATTAAATCCGAAGGATGTAAGAATTATTCTGCCAGTGGAGATGTCTTTCTCGGAATATCCCTCAGGCATAGTACCCAATTTAGTAAACGATTTTTGAACCACTTCTCTCACCATGTCGGGTGTTGCTTTATTTCCTAATTCTTCAATAGCTCGCAAAGCTATTTTTCTTATTTCTTCTTCGCTTATTCTCAAGGTTTTTCTCCGTCGTAATTATTCTCTAAAAATCTTAAAGCTTTATTAGAAATTTTTATGTTTTCATCAACCGCAAATTTTTCGGCATTCTCGTAATTTCCTTTATAGAATCGAAGCCATAACAAATTTCCGATTACAATACCATCGAAAGCACGATTTTCGATAAAAGCGTTAATAGTCAAATATCCCCAAAGAGCATTCCAGCCGATAGACATAAATCCGGATAAATAATGACCTGTATAAAACTGACCGAAACCCGGCAAAATATAAGAAATTACCTTAGCAAAAGTAACCGAATATTTATCGTTTTCTACCTTCCAAGCCAAAGTTCTGAGTTCATGCCCCGGGTCCATTCTATAAAAAGATAAAGCGGCGTTTTTCCAATCGTCAGCCAGCATATACGCCCAGCCCTGCCAATAAAAAATCATATCTTTTTTGTCGTAGAATCGAGTGTCATTATCAATTTCTTTTAAAAGATGCAGAGCTGTATCGGTTGTTTTACGTAAAATGTTGCATCGGATAATTTCAATTTTCGAGTTAAAAATCTCTTCTGCATTGCGAGCGATTAATTCGGATTTCCGAAAATAAATTATGGCGTTATCGTACTTTCCACCCAATTTATAGGAAGATCCGGTTCGAAAATTTGCTTCATATTCATATCTATTATCATTATCGAAATACAATAGTCGTTTGTATTCTGTTACCGCGTCGAAAAACAGTTCCTGCTCGAATAATTTATTAGCAAATTCATATTGACGCGATAAATGATCCTGCGAATATATGTTCGATTTTAGCCCGAATATTAAAACAAGGAATAAACTCCATAGAATTAAGTTATTTAGTAATTTGATTTTAACTGAATTATTTTTTTGCATCTTATAAAAATCCTACCTGCATAGAAATTCGTAATCTGGGAAATAATACTTTTTATTATTCAAATATAATTTCAATTCTGTATCGAATCGGAAATTTATTGCCGTGTTATAGTTTTGAGCGGCGGCAATTGAACCATAAATGTTTGCAGCATAAAAATATCCCGCAAGTCCGGTAAATATCCAAGCACGAATCGGATGATCATTAATAAAATTATTGTACGCTAAAAATCCTAGAACACTTGTATAAAGAAACGCGGTTATGCCGTCTCCCGTTTCATCTGAATATATTTTGCCAAGTCCAGGAATAATTGCAGATAGAATGCCCGCTTTTTCGGGACTTACATAACCGGGGTATTTCTTTTTCAAATAAAACATTTTCATCATGTCGCGGTCATCCTCAGCAAACGCGGAAAATAATTTAGATGAATCAGGAAGACCTCCTTCAAGAAAATAACTGATCTGGTACAATTTGTTTAAAACAGTGGAATAGTTATCGCCTCTGTAAACATTTTGGTCCACCAATCCCCTGAAACCGGAATAATTATTTTTCTTAAAATTGGCTTTGAAAAATTCCAGACGTGATTCTTCAGTTAGTGAAGTATTGTAAAACAATCCTTTATAATTATCAATTGCTTCGTCTAATTTCCCCATTTCATTTAACGCGTAGGCTATTTTGAAACGTACAGTATCGTTATTTTCTTCCCTCAGAAATAGTCTGTATTCCGAAATCGCACGCAAATAATCTTGCTCGCAAAATAGGTTATCGCCGAAGGCCAACCTGTTTTTAGGTGTAAAAATATCCTCATTACTATTTTGAGAATATACATTTACACGAAAAATGGGTGAAAACAGAATTACACAAGTGGCAATAAAAAAATAATATACTTTAAAATGTTTATTTAACAACAATATCTCTCGGATAATATTTGATTTGATTTTTGTCTAATTTATAATTGTTAACCGGATCATACAACTTGCCGGATATATGCGATGGATAATAAGGTAACCTTTTAAAAATATTAGTATCGCGAGTAAACCTGTCGCCAAACATCAGAAACCCTTTTATCAAATTAGTTTCTTCAACAGACTCAATAAAAAATGCAGAACATGACGGATAAAAAGGACAATTATCGCCATCTAATTCAGAAATAAAAAACGAATACGTAGTATTAAGTGATGTAAGTATTAACAATCCAATATTTTTTCTACTGATGGTGTTTTTATTCTTAGATTGCACGGGCAATTGATAATTAATTTCCGCTTTTCCCCATTTATTCCAATCGTTTTGTCCAAATGAGCAAGAAGAAATTATTATCGATATTATTATAACTTTTGTGAAATTTATATTCATCTAATCAAATACGTTTGTTTGGAATTAAACAGAAGAATAAATTAGTACAAAAACATTAATAATTTTAAAGCTAGGGTTTTCCCGAATTAATTATCAAGTTTAGTTAAATCTAGTTTTAATCGTTTGGCAAGATTAACTAATTCCAGTTGTTTATAAACAGCATTTTTACAAAGACTTATTCTTTCATCAGCCCAGCAGATATCATTAGTATTTTTGTCAATTCGTACATCCTCGAAATATTCAGGAGTCCCCCACTTTTCATACTCTGGTTTGTTTTTAAGATGTGTTAAATTAATTTCACCGGACATACCGTCGGAGTATTCAACAAATAGTATAAATTTGTCGGAAGCTTTTACATTTAATAATTTCGCCATCAAAAAAATCCCGGAATTTCAGAGTTAATTTTCAAAAAAACTTTTGATCGAATATAAAATTACGATTTGTAAAGATACATAATTACGCAGTATAAAGACTCAAAATTAAGCAATCTAAACAACTAACTCGAAAATATTTTTAACGTAATTATCATATTTTATCTAATCAGCTCGCGCGCTATAATCAATCTTTGAATTTCAGAAGTCCCTTCATAAATTTCAGTTATTTTAGAATCCCTTAAAAACCTTTCTAC
>PGYT01000031.1:89638-92301 GCA_002839805.1 Ignavibacteriae bacterium HGW-Ignavibacteriae-2 | reverse complement strand
ATTAAATCGTTTTAATAAAATGATTTACAAACCCATTCTTTCTGCAGATTAATTTTCGGATACGTTGTCGATTTATCTTGACAAACAAATAATTTGAAACATATTTATACTTCAAAATTCTCACCACTTCGAAATAATGTATAATTCTCAAAAACGAAGGCATAAAATTTAGGATAAAAGTAATCTCTGAATGCCGGTGAAGAATAATAAAAATGTTTTTCATTATAATTCAATTTGGAGTCTAATATGAAAACAGGATTTAATCTTATATATATATTATTCCTATATAATTCCCTTTTTGCTCAATCCTACGATTCTGTTAGAATGCTGCGAAATCCGGAGGCTGAGAAAATAATTAATGAAAGTCTGTTGCACAGGGAAAGAGTTTCAAAAAATTCGTCCGAAAGCACAAGACAATATGGTTTTAGTGTATCACAAGAGCAAAAAATGCAAACGGGTTGGAGTAATAAATATACTGTCCCCGGAGTAAGTGAGGGATCCATATATGCTATGACTACTGATGGCACAAATCTATATATCGGCGGACAGTTCTCGGTCGTCGGCGGAACTGTCGCTAACAACATCGCAAAATGGGACGGATCCCAATGGTCGTCGATAGGCGTTGGCGCTGGCAACGGCGTGGACTTCAGTGTTGAAGCTCTTACTTTTGCCGACGGTAAATTGTTTGTTGGTGGTTCTTTTTCGCGTGCCGGTAATCTAAAAACAAATTCTGTTGCTTACTGGGATGGTTCTGATTGGCATTCTCTGGGAGAGGGGGATACAAACGGAGTGAGAACAATTTCTGATTTTGGAAACGGCGACACTCTTATTCATAGTGGGCACGTTCATACATTATCATTATATAAAGATTTCCTTATGATCGGGGGATTATTCCATCTTGTAGGGGAGAAAAACCGTACTTCGGGTATTGCGGGCTGGAATATTAAAACCAATAAGTGGGAAACTTTTAATGGAGGAGTAACTAATGCCGATTCTTTCGATAAACTTTCTTACGGGTATGCGTTTGCGACTAATGGAAATGATTTGTATGTGGGCGGAAAATTTGATTCTGCGGGCGGTGTACCGGCAAGAGGAATAGCCAGGTGGGATGGTAATGGATGGTATTCTCTTGGTGAGGGAGTTAACGAGCGTGTGTTTGACATAGAGTTCGATCACTCGGGCAATTTGTATGCATGTGGATTTTTTAACTCGGCAGGATCAAAAAAAGCATCAGGGATTGCCATGTGGAACGGAGCAGAGTGGTTTCCTCTGGGAGACGACAGTTTTGTTGAAGACGAATCTTACCTGCCTAACTTAAAAAATATTTGCATCACCGATAATCGGGTTTATGTAGGTGGTTATTTTGAAAAAGTGGGGTCTAAAAAAGCATCGAGCCTTGCTATTTGGACGGGTGATGAATGGTTTTTGCCGAGCGATAGTCTTCAAGCACTTGTAAGGTCATTTACAGGCTCGATTAACGCAATACAGAAAATAAATGACAAAATATATATTGGGGGCAATTTTGCGAGAGTTAATAATACTATTGCCGGAAATTTAGCTGTTTTAGATATAAACACATTTAAACTCGAACGGATTATTGATAATAGTCAACTATTAGGAATTACAGATGGATTTGTGGGAGTTCTAGAAAACGCAGGGGAAGAATTTTATATAGGTGGTGATTTCGCTTATGCAGGCGATGTAAAAGTTAACAATATTGCTAAATGGAACGGCTCCAATTGGGAGTCACTCGGTTCCGGATATTATAATGGAATTGAGGGCAATGTATATTCGATTCTTGTTGATGGAACAGATGTTTATGTTGGCGGGCGATTTCGATGGGCAGGTCAAACCGAATCTAATGGCATCGCAAAATGGGATGGGAATCAATGGAGTCCTTTGGGATTAGGAGTTACGGGAGTGCCGGGCGCGTCGGTCTTTTCAATAATAAAAATAGGCGAGTTTCTTTATGCAGGCGGATTATTTGCTTTTGTGGGCGACTTAACCAACGGGTATATTCCGGCAAACTCAATTGCCCGCTATAACTTAAATACCGGTTTATGGGAAGCGCTGGATATTGGTGTGGAGATAATAGATGATTATCCGGGAATTGTGAATGTCCTTGAATTCGATGGTAATACAATTTATGTGGGTGGAAGATTCGACTACGCCCGAAAAATACCTACTCATAATATCGCAGTTTATTCGGACGGTAAATGGGATTCATTCGGAACAACTGAAGACAATGGCGTTTATGGAACTGTCTTCGATATAAAAGTTATTGATAAAGAGGTCTATGTCGGCGGACGCTTTATTCGACCCGGAACGGAAAACAGCACTTCTTTTGTGAAGTGGGACGGGAATATTTGGAAAGACATTGCGGGAGGGGTTTCGGCGAGTGACGGATATACCGTCGTAACTTCAATTCAGTCGTACGAAGATCAATTGATTGTTGGGGGACTCTTTGATAAAGCCGCGGAAAAAAATGTTTCAAACATTGCTCTACTGCGTAATGGTGAATGGGAGGATTTTGAAGGAGGAATTAACGGACCGGTTAGTGTTATAACACCAAATGGCAATAATATTAATGCGGGAGGATGGTTTACTGTAGCCGGAGGAATACCTTCGGTTTCCTTAGCCCAGTATAAGTTTATGCCTACTTC
>PGYT01000031.1:57499-89606 GCA_002839805.1 Ignavibacteriae bacterium HGW-Ignavibacteriae-2 | reverse complement strand
CCGGTTGTTTATCAGATTGAACAAAATTTTCCGAACCCGTTTAATCCGATAACTAATATTCGTTACTATATTTCAACAAAAAGTAATTTGAATATAAGGGTATATAATTCAATAGGTCAGGAAGTTACAAATTTATTCAGTGGTAGCATTGACCGGGGTGTTCATAATATTAGCTGGGATGCGTCAAAATTTTCGAGCGGTATTTATTACTGCAGATTTGATTTTACAGCCGCATCCGTTAAACACGGTGCATTTTCAAAAACAATAAAACTTGCTTTAATTAAATAGTAATCGAAACAAATTTAGGGGGCCCAATTAGCCCCCAAATTTGATAGTATAAAAAATTAAACTTTTTTTCCGAGATTAAATCTTTTTCTTTCGTTCGTATCAAGATACAATTTTCGCATTCTGATAGACTGTGGTGTAATTTCAACCATTTCATCGTCTTGAATGTATTCGAGTGCCTCTTCTAAAGTAAATTTTATCGCCGGAACTATTTTTACGGCTTTATCAGATCCCGAGGCTCGCATGTTAGTAAGCTTTTTCCCTCTCTGTACATTAACCTCAATATCGCTTTCTTTATTATACTCACCAACTATTTGACCCGTGTAAATATTTTCACCCGGTTCGATAAAAAATTTGCCTCTATCCTGAAGAGAGTCTATGGCATATGCAGTACTTATTCCTTCACCCATGGATATAAGAACACCGTTTTTTGATTTTCCAATAGAACCTTTAAAGAATTCATACTGATAAAAACGATGATGCATAATCGCTTCACCTGCAGTTGCAGTAAGCATTTTTGTGCGAAGCCCCATAATTCCACGTGAAGGTATGTGAAATTCGAGCTTAGTCATAGTACCTTTGTTTTCCATTTTAGTCATTTCACCGCGGCGTTGTCCAACCATTTCAATTACTTTTCCGGCCGATTCATTAGGGACGTCTACAACAAGAACTTCAATCGGTTCTGCTTTTTTACCGTCAATAGTTTTATAAATCACTTTCGGTTCGCGTACCTGAAGTTCGTAACCTTCTCTTCTCATATTTTCAATTAAAATGGATAAATGAAGAATTCCCCTTCCTGAAACCTTGTAAGAATCAGGTGATCCCGTTTCGTTAACACGCATAGCTACATTATGCTCAAGTTCTTTATATAACCTGTCCCGCAATTGACGCGAAGTAACAAATTTGCCTTCCTTCCCATAAAATGGTGAATTGTTGACTGTAAAAGTCATACTTATAGTAGGCTCATCTATTGATATTAAAGGAAGAGGTTCGGGATTTTCGGAAGAAGAAATTGTATCGCCAATGTCAATATCGACAACACCTACAATAGCGCAAATATCACCGCTGCTAACTGTAGCTACTTCTACACGGTTTAATCCGTCGAATACAAATAACTGCTTAATTGAAACTTCGTGAATATTTCCATTTCTTTTTATAATTGAAAGTTTTTCGTTCTTATTTAATGTGCCTCTAAATACTCGGCCCACTCCGATACGACCCACATAGTCGTTATAGTCAAGTGTTGTTATCTGAATTTGTGTTGAACCTTTCATTTTAGGCGGGCTGGGAATATCGTTAATTATGGAATCGAGCAATGGATTAAGATTTACAGGCTTGTCCTTTAAACTTTTTACTGCCCAACCATCCCTTCCACTCGCGAAAACATAAGGAAAATCCAATTGATCTTCCCTCGCGTCCAATTCAATAAATAAGTCATAAATTTCGTCAAGAACTTCTTCCGGACGGTTATCGGCCCTATCTATTTTATTGATAACTATTATCGGCTTAAGATGTAGGTTAAGAGCTTTTTCTAAAACGAATCTTGTCTGAGGCATTGGTCCCTCAAAAGAATCCACAAGCAGCAAAACTCCATCGGCCATTTTTAGAACCCGCTCAACTTCTCCACCGAAATCGGCATGACCCGGAGTATCTATAAGATTAATTTTAAAATCCTTGTAAGGAATACTTATGTTTTTGGAAAGAATGGTAATTCCTCTTTCTCTTTCCAGATCATTTGAATCGAGAAACCTTTCTCTAACTACCTGGTTGTCTCTAAATACTGCGCACTGTTTTAGAATCTGATCTACTAGTGTCGTCTTTCCATGGTCAACGTGGGCAATAATTGCAATATTTCTAATATTTTTCACAAAATCTCCAATTTTTAAAAATCAAGCCGGACAAGTAACTCAAAAGTAACCTGTAAGTCAAGATAAAAGATAACTTATATATATTAAAATAACTAACCGAATTAATTTGTAAACAGAGGCGATTTAGTTAAATGGGTTTAATTGGAATTAAAAAATAACCCCACGGGCAACAAAAAAGTCGCACATGGGGTTAACTAACAACAGTAAGGTATTCTCATCACCTTATGAAACAATTTTATTTTTTATCTTCCGGAAGTTCGCCGGCTAAAATCACTTTTCCATCTGGTTTGCTTTTGTAAGGATTATTAACATCTTTTTCGGTACCATTTGAAAAACTAACTCTCAGAACAGGGTTTTTAATTGCTTCTTTAACTTTTTCAAGGTTTGTAAGCTCTGAATCAAAATAAATCATAGCCATCGGTTCGTCCTCATAATAAGTTCTCATCCTCACAATTCCCGGGTCTTTGGACAAATGGCTTGTTAAATAACTTAACCTCATCTTTAATAAGGGGTGACCGGCTTCCGGCATCGGATAAATAAGCACTGAAAGTTTTGCCTCGTCTTTGGTTTCATATTTATTAAACTGTCTGTCAAACTCAGGAAACATGTTTTTTTCATATTCATAACGGCCCATTTTCCCTGTAACTTTTCCTTTTCCATCAATTTCGAAGTTTAGTTCAAGCTGCTGCACTCCATTCTTTTTCTTTATTTCAATAACTTTCGTATTTATTAAAGAATCAATTCCACTAGGATTTATCAATGATTCATTATAATATATAATCGCTTTAACTGGTTCGCCAAAATATGTTTCAAACCCATAAACACCATCTTTTTCTCTTAAAGCGAATACAAGATTAGTATCATCTACCTTATCAAATAAATTATTTATCCCCACTTCGTAAATAGATAATGAATCTATGGACTTATCTTTAATATTTCTTACTTTTTGTTTTATCGGTGAGAAAATCACCTTCTTAACATCCAATTCAGACAGTTTGTTTTTATCGTAATATATTTCTACAGTATGAGAAGCCGCATAAGCGTCAAGTCCATGAATACCTTCAACTTTCTGAATCTGATTTTTTAATGACATGGCGCTGCCATAGCATTTTACATTTTTAAGTCCTTCTTTAGTAAAGACGCCGACGTTTTCAAGTTCATCAAAATTCCCCCATCTTTCCGAAATAGTTTTAAATTCTATCTGTGTGGAAAATCCCAAACTGACAAGAATAAGGACAACTGTAGCAATAGGCGCAAGATATTTGGTCGATTTTTTGTTGTTTATTTGCAATGATTGTTTTACTGGGCAGGCATAAACGCAATCAGTGCACAAATTACAATCTGCATGATTTATTACATTATACTTAGTTATATCAATCCCCTGTGGGCAATTTGCTTCGCAGATCCCACAACTAGTGCAAGTATCTGTGTTTCGCACAATTTTTGCCGCCGGAAGAATGAAACTTTTTAAGAAACCAACTTCACTTATCAATCCAATTAACACTATAACAGCCAAAAGCCAAACAAAACTTAATGGAGCAACAAATGCATTTATAAGGATAAATATAATAATGGCTATTGAAACCGGGAACACATTTAAGAATATGTTGCTCATAGCGCTCAACGGACAAAGATATTTGCACCAGAACAAACGAAATACAACTGCTCCGATAATAGTTACTGCAAATGCTATAATAGCGTATGTCAAATTAATATCAGAATTTCCGAATAAATTAACTGCCGCAAAGTATGGCTCAAATTCTTTACAGAATAATTCGCTACTCGTCATAGTAAAATAGATCGTAATAAATACAAGGATATATTTTAATGAACGTAGCGGTCTATCGATATAAGAAGGTAAATCCATTCTGATTTTTAATTTTGCTCCCAATTTTCCCAACCACTCACTTACCGCACCAATGGGGCAAATATAGCTGCAGAAAAGTTTACCTATAAGTATTACACCAACAAGAAGTCCAATGCCCATCATTACTTGAACTTCACTCATTGAGCATGACATTGTTCCCATCTCAAGTTTGCTGAAAAGTGAAGAAATTCCACCAAACGGACAATAAGCTTCAAAATCCCCAGCATAGCTAACGTCGAATAAGGGGCGTATAGCAACGTACAGAATCATTAAAAGTATAAGTAGCTGAATAATTATACGAGGTTTGTTTTTCATTTTCTCCGCGTCCTGTAATTTATATTATTAATTTTCTAAAGTGCTTCTATTAAATAATCCAACGAATTTTCTTCTATGGGTCCATCAACAACAATAACACAGTTATCTTTCTGTAAATATTTTTCCGCCATTTTAACTACGTCTTCTTTCGTAACGCTGATAATTCTTTCCGCTATTTTATCATAATTATCAAGTGGTTCATTCCTAATTATCGTATTGATTACAATATTTGCTATATCGTCAGGGGTTTCAACATAAAAAGGAAGGAGTCCCAATAAATGATTTTTCGCGTTTTTTAACTCTTCATCACTTACACCATTATTCTCGAGCAGATCGATTTGTTCGAAAATACCCTTAATAACATTGGCTGTATTTTCTACGGAAGTTTTAGTATTTAATTTCCAATAACCAATCCCTGTCGTCTGGGAGTGAAGTTCGCTTTTTAAACCGTATATCCATCCCTGTTTATCTCTGAGCTCCAATCCAATTCTTGATGTAAGAGCGCTTGAAGCCAGTATATAATTTAGAATATTTACAGCCTCTTCATCTTCAGGAAGAATATTATTAACCGGTGCGAATCCAATATTTATAGTACATTGTTTATAATCGTTGTCTTTAAATACTTTAATAACTCTTCCTTTTAGAGGAAGTGTTGTTGGCATTTCTATGGGAGTGACGGGCTGATTATTATTTTTCCATTTGCCAAAATGTTTCTCAGCTGTAGCAACCATTTCCGAATGACTCATATCTCCCACAATCAGCAGGGAAGTTAATTCAGGTCGAAAATATTTTTTATGAATACCGATCAAATCTTCTCGAGTAATTTTTTTGAATGACTCAACTTCCGGGACGCTAGTAGAAAAGGGATGTTCTTTATAAATAGTATCATACATATAATAAAAAGCTTTCATTCCGGTAGAGGACAATCTTTTTTCTATCTTTGGAATATTTTTACTTTTAATCATTTCAATATCTTTTTTATCGAGGCGAGGCATAGTAAGAATTTCGAATCCCGTGTTAAACATTTCATCTTTATTCTCAATTAAGGAATTGCCCATAAAGGACAGCCCTTTAAGCCCTCCGTTTACCCCGAAAGAAATTGGAATAAAACTCATTCGTTCGGATAAAGTTTCGTAATCATCTTTTTCGGTTCCCCTATTCATAACCGAAGCAAGCAAATCAGTAATGCCCGGCTGAGCGCCCTGAAAAGTTTCTTCTATCATTCCCGTATTTATATATCCCGCACAGGAAATTGATGGGACAAGATGATTTTCGATAGTGTAAACCTTAATACCATTGGATAGTTTTGCTTCTTTAATAAGAGGAGCGATTTTTTTGGGATAAATTATATCCTCAAAATCATCTTCAGTAATTAGCGGTAAATCGTCAAAGGGACATGGATTTTTATAATAGAAAGAATTTCCTTCCTCATCTAAATCTTCTATATTTATTGGTTTTCTATTCTGCCAATCTGTTTCACCTTCTTTGGGCATCATTATGCCTACGGTAAGGTTGGTTGTAAGAAGATATTTTTTCATTACATCTTTTATATCTTCTTTGCTTACGGTTTTAACACTATTTATATATTTATCATAGCTTTCCCATCCGTAGTAAGCTTCGAACATACTTATTCTTCTGCCAAGCTCCACATTTTTTACGCCGCTTTGAACTTCAGCGAATTTAAACCTGTTCTTGGTTTTTTCTAACTCATAATCAGATATATTCTCATTTTGCATAAGAGCAATTTCATTTAATATAAGCCCTTTTGTTTTTTCTATTAAGCTGTCTGCTTTTACTGTAACTGATATTCTGAACAATCCAGGATCTTTCGTAATACCAAAGCCACCAGCTACTGTTGTAGCGATTTTTTCATTTTCAACAAGAAGTTTATACAATCTTGAAGTTCTACTTTTTTCGCACAAAATTTTCGTGCCGACTTTTAATGCGGCAATATCTTTATGAGTATAAACCGGAATATGGAAGGACATAGTAAGTATAGGAAATTGGAAATCGTTATGAGTATACTTAAAAGATTTTTCTACAAGTTGTTCTTCTTCATAAAGTGATTCTTCCTTAAGCTCCGGCCCTTTGGGGATACCGCCGTAATATTTTTCTGTAAGTTTTATAATATCTTCAGTGTTAAAGTCCCCAATGAGAACAAGAAAAGCGTTATTCGGAGTATAATATTTTTGGTAATAATCGTATGCCTGGTTTCGAGTAATATTATCAAGATCGTTGGGCCAGCCAATAACCGGATTTTGATTCGGATGACTTTGATAGGCAATATTATAAAGGGCTTCACTAAAAACACCCTGAGCGTTGCTTTCAACTCGCATTCGTCTTTCCTGCTTAATAACTTCCACTTCGGATTTAAATTCATCCGGGTCAAAAATACTATTCATCATTCTATCTGATTCAATATCCATAGCTAGTTCGATTTTATTCGCGGGCATATATTCATAATAGCTTGTCATGTCGCGCATTGTAAAAGCGTTAAACATTCCGGAGTTTAATGAAATCAATTTTGACACATCACCTTTTTTAAATTTTTGCGTGCCTTTAAACATCATATGCTCAACTATATGCGAAATTCCCGTATAGCCTAATTTCTCGTTTCTCGCGCCAACTTTATAAGTGAGTTGATGATAAATTAAAGGAGCTATATGCCGTTCCATTGTTAAAACTACAAGTCCGTTATCAAGCTTATGACGGTAAAGTTTTCCCTCCTCATAAATATTTGTTTTAGCGTTGCTTTCAATTGAAAAACAAAGAACAATGAGTAGTAATAGAATTATTGATTTATTAAAATTTGATTTCATTTTTATAACCTCACTTTTTATCCTGATTATTTTTTCTCGAACTTTCTCTGCCTTTTTACAGAATCTTTAACTATTTCAGAACGTTCGTCCATTGGTATATCCACATAAACAGGATTTTTTTCTTGATTGGTAAGAATCCAACCGCTTAAAAAAGCGAGATCTGTTATTCTTTTCATTTTATTGTAATCCAATTTGTCGGCATCATCATCAGGGGTGTGATAATCATCGTGCAAACCCGCAAAGAAAAATATTGCCGGTATGTCTTCATGAAGAAACGGGGCCTGATCGCTTGCATTGCCAAGAAAACCAATATTATAAAGCAGTTCCATTCCTACTAATGAATTAGCCTGCTTAGCGGTTTCAATTATGTCTCTGCCGTAAAAAGCGCCGCCAACCCAAACCAATTCCGGTGCATTTCTACCTATCATATCAAGATTGATTATAGCGACAGTTTTTTCAATGGGGAATACAGGCTGGTTGCGAACATAAAATTTTGAACCCAACAATCCATTTTCTTCAGCGCTAAAACCTATAAATATTGCACTTCGTTTAGGTTTGCTTACGGAAAAAGCCTGCGCTAATTCAATTAGGCCTGAAGTTCCACTCGCATTATCATCCGCGCCGTTATGCACTTCCCCAATGCGGGATTTATCCAGTGCGCCATATTCTCCAATCCCCACATGATCATAATGACCGCTGAAAACAACAACTTCATCTTTTAGTGCAGGATCGCTTCCTTCTAAATATGCAATTACATTTTGTGTATTTAACGTTTCATATTCCAAATCAATTTTTATGGATACGCTGATATTTGGGAATTCGAAAGACTGTGGTTTTAGCTCTGTATCAATTTTGGTTAACAAAGATTTTAAATCTTTATCACACATGTGTTCAAATATTTCTTTTACAATTTTATTTGTGGGATAAATTACAGGTATTTCCTTTCTTTCTCTTTCGTGCAGGTTTGTATAAACCCTTTCGGCCAAATCGAGCGTTTTATCATATTTAATATCAACTGGCGCTTCCTGAAATAATGGAGACTGGACTGAAAACACAGCTAGTGCGCCTTTATCCAAAGCATATTTGGCTTTGTGTTTAAATATCCTATATTCAATTTTATTGGCTATTGAAAAGGCACTGGCAGTATCATTTGCTTGGGGATAACTATCGACCATTACCGCAATTTTATCTTTCAAGTCTATTTCTTTTCCATCAGAATCAACAAAATCAGAGTAACCATTTTCGCCGTCGAAAATTCCGTATCCCAGAAATACCATGGGAGCTTCATATTTAACGTCTTCACCGCCGGAATATTTTATAAAAAAATCTTTGCCCATTTCATAAGAGACTTCAACCGAACCGACTTCATTTTTTTGTGTTACCGATAATGCGCAGTTTTCAGTTAGTTTGGTTTTTTGAAGTGTAAACTTCTGGAAGAACTCATCATACAAACCGGAATTAGAAATTTTAAGGGGAGCTTTATAGTCTGATTCTTCTTTCTTACGATTATATTTGTCAGGGAATGCTGGTGTCAGACCAGCTTCTCTAAATTTTTCGGCAATAAACATTGCGGCAAGAAGATTTTCATCACTGCCTGCGGCTCTTCCTTTCATACTATCATCCGCAAGAAAATAGACGTACTGCTTTAATTCTTTAGCCGATATTGTCTTTAAACCGTCTTCATAACCAGGTAATACTTGTGCATTAATAATTTGAATAAAACTGAAAAGCAGAATGGGTATATAATAAATTTTATTTTTCATAATCAGCGGAAACTCCGTTAAAAAGTTGATATTTTTTTGTTGAAATCTTCATTTTAAAAACAACAATCCCGTTTACATTATTATTGTTTAACAAATTGTGATAATTATTAACAGGTTTGAATAAGAAGCTGCACTGTAATTCTATTATTGAGCTGCGTTCATTTGTATTTTTAATTAGTCTTCCGGAAGACAAATAATTCAGTACAAATAATCTTCAACTACCTACAGGACAGCCACGGAAAATTATTTTATTTTAATAGCACCATTTTTTTAGTTGTTATTTTTTTGTTACTCGATAAAGTGTAGAAATAAATTCCGCTGACTAAATTTTCAGCGTTAAAATTAACTGAGTAAGAACCGGCCTTTTGAACTTTATTAACAAGTTTTGCCGCTAGTTCACCAGTTAATGTAAATACGTTAAGTTCCACAAATCCTGATTCCGTAATATTATAATTGATTTTTGTCATCGGATTAAACGGATTCGGATAATTTTGGTCCAGGTTAAAACTTTCCGGTACTTCTGAGGAAACTAATTTAATTGAAGTGGGAGGATAAGGGCAGTCAGCTTTATAAATACTAGATCCATTACCCGAAAGCCAAATGGTATTGCTCGATTCATTAATGGCAATCGCTCTTAGATACTCGTCAATTTCTTCGCTATTTGTAACATCTGTCCACGTTGCACCGCCATCTATTGAGTGATATATAATTTTATCACCAATTACATAATATATTTGGTCGCTAATAATTAGTATGCCTTCAAAGGCGATATCAACCGAATCGAATAATGACTTATTCCAATTCTTCCCGCCGTCTTCACTTTTAAATATCATATTCTGCCCCACCGCCAGTCCGGTTTTCCCAATAAAGTCGATAAAGTCAACCGCAGTGGTAGAATCTGTATGCGAAGCTCCCATAATATTTGCCCTTTTAAACGACTCCGCACCATCTTCAGTATAGGCCAGCAATAAATCATCACCAGCAAATACAGCATTATTCTTATCTATGATATGAATACCATAAATAGATTCCTGGAAATTATTGGATTTTTCTGTAAATGTTGTTCCGCCGTCGGTGGTTTTAAATAAAATATCAATATCCTTATCAATTCTTCCTGCGATATAACCGAAGTCAGCGTCAAGAAAATTTAGCGCGTAATAATTTTCAAAAGAGCTCATTCCCGCTTCTCTTAATACGCTCCAGCTGTCGCCACCATCAGTAGTTTTAACTATCATTCCGTATGCGCGCCCAATATATCCTACATTTTCATCAACAAAAAATATGTTTTCAATTTTAGGGCAGGATTTATTAACGGCAACATATTGAGGGATCCATGTTTGACCGCCGTCGGTAGTTTTTACGAGCAGTCCGTCGAAACCAGCAGCATAGCCCGAGTTACCACCAGGAAATGTTATGCTATACAGGGTAGCTTCCGGCATTGGTGTAATATTAGTCCAGGAAACACCCATATCCGTTGTATAGGCGATATTTCCACCGGCGCCAACAATAAAAAGTTTATTTCCTGCTTTTGCAGTAGCATAAATATTAAATCCGAAAGACGTTTCTATTGGAATCCATTTTTTACCGCCGTCAGTTGTTCTTAAAGCAACACTTCCGTATTGAGCTCCGCCCCCGAAACATATTCCGCTAAGCCCGTTTTCGAAATACATATCGTTTATATTTGCATAAACTTTATTTTCATCAGATTGATCGAGATATTTCCATGTTTTGCCACCATTAGTAGATTTAATTAATATTGACGGCTGCAAACCCGCTGAAGCAGAACCCCAGCCTACTCCGTAAACAAAATTTTCAGTGACCATATAAAGCGCGTTGCAGTTTGTTTTAGTGTAAATATAATCCCCGTAATTTTCAGATTCGCCCAATCTCCATGTAACACCATCTGTTGTATAATACATATCATCTTTACTTTTTCCAGCCGCCACACCCACGTTTAACCCGGCGAAACTCATCGAATAAAGATCTTTTGAAACCTTAAGCACTTCTTTCCAGGTAGTTCCGCCGTCATTTGTATAAAGGATTTGTGCATTGGACGATTTAGATAAACGTAGCCATCCGGTCGACTCATTTGCGAAATAAATATCTTTTACCGAACCACCGGATGATCCTACGGCAGAAGACACCCAAGTGTCTCCACCGTCTGTAGTACTTAAAAGTAGGTCTCCGCTGCCGCCAACGTAGCCTCTGTTTTCATCTATAAAGAAAACCGAGTATAGAAATTTATCGAAAACGTCATGATTCTGTTGGAACCATGTTACACCTCCGTCGGTGGTTTTTAAAATTACCGGCAGCTTAGTAGCAAAATCTCTATCGCTTACAATCCAGCCGGTATTATCATTTATGAAGAAAATATCTTTTAACGGAGGGTAAGTTTCAGAATTAACTTTTTGAAATTCCTGAGCAGAAACCGTGGTAATAAATATTATTAAAACAAAACAATATAACTTATTTAACATAACAGGTAGTCTCCTCGTTTTTTAAAAAGTGTATGTCCTTAATGTAGCAGAGCAAACAAATATGTCGTTACTGATATTATTATTTGTTGTCCCAGGCTTCATAAGAATATAATCCACGGAAAAGTCGAGCGTGAATGCTTCGGTAAGTTTAATCCCCAGCCCCAATGTAAATCTGTTTAATGTTAGATCTTTTGCGCCGAAAATGAGATCCTCTCCAACTTTTTGATAATTATATCCAGCTCGTGAAATCAGTGAGGATAAAAGTTTATATTCCGCTCCGATTTTAACTAAATGATCGATCGAAGAAATCGAATTGTATTTATTGTCAATATATTTTGATGAGTCAGCTGAAAAATCTGAAAACTCATATTCAACTCCGATTAGAAAATCGGAATTAGCTGGATTATATGATAATCCCAAGCCAACAATTGATCTATTAGTTTCCCAGTCCCAAATTTTCAGATTTTTTGCGCTAAGTTTTGTCCAGCTTTCAAGTTTATTATATTGGGCTTTGAGTCCCGCGATAAATTCTTTGCTAATTCTGTACTGAGATATCAGACCAGCATTAACACCATAAAAGTTTGCGTAACTATCCTCCCTGTCTTTAAATGTTGCAGAACTAGAATTTAACAGAGCGGAGTTGGCGTTCTCTAAAGATCCGGTGAATAAAACGTCAATATTTATTGCGGGCTGCCACTGAATTTGAAAATTTGTTACTGAAGAGCTATTTCTAATTTTTTCGTTTTTATCACCAGTAATCAGACGGACTGAATAATTTTCACCAAAAATATTATCAATAGTAATACTAAGATTATTGGGGTCGTTTATTTCGATATTCTCCTGAGAACTGTTGAAAATGAAATTTGTACCAAGAGTCAAGTTGTCGAGCAAACTATAAGCTACACCTACATTTAAATTAACATCTCTAAATGTTGTAATAGCGTATGATGAAATTTCTTTTAGTCCGTCCCAGACTTTATAATTAACCGATCCTCCAATGTATATTTTTTCTGAGAGCTTTAAGCTATGCATAAGTTGAAATGAAGGTCCTTTATAGGTAAAATCGCCGTTGGTAGTATCAGCGTAAAAAAATCCTTTACCTGTATAAGGGTTTAATTCAATTGTTCTATTATAATTATTCATACTAAGATAATTATATGAAGCCGAACCCCTAAAGGTACCTGCGTTTCCTAATGGTTTAACAGCGGTGGAGAATATATTATAATTGTCTGACGATTCGGGCGAATATTTTCTGGCAAAATCATATTTGGAATTAGTATAGTTAGGGGTAAACTCCAATTTTGCGTCTTTACTATCAGCTATTAGCCAAGCGGGATTATATCCGATATCGAACATATTAATACTGTAATCACTGTCAATAATTGAGTAGCTCAAATTACCCATAGCCATGGTTCTGCTTTTTTGAGCAAATGTATTGATCGATAAGAAAAGTAAAAAAATTATTGCGCCGGATTTAATTTTCATTCTATTCATACCAGATAATTAATTATTTATGATAACCGGGTGTTGTACCGTTTAAAATTTCCCAATCCAAAGTTCCGTCGTTTGTATCAACTCCTGGTACTTTTCTTTGAATGGATTGACCCGAATATTTGGCGGGCGCTTTTGCTCTTCCTCTATCTACTCTGTCATCTAATGTTTTAAGTGAGGTCACGTTCATATCATATTCCAACCCGTCAATAATAGTATCTATGTCAAGACCGTCTTCAAGATCGGTATCTTCGCCCGTAGCCAGAACAACTATATCGCTGCCGAGAGAAATATAAAAGTCTGTAGTTTTTTCGGGAAACAAGTTTAAAAGATTAGGTACATTGACGTTATCGGACTCATTACTCGCGTATTGATTATAACACTCCCAGTCGGCAATAGTTAAATCTATGCTGGTTGAAACATATTTTCTATGATCCACAGCATCAGAAGCTATTACGAGAAAAGTTTTCGGAAGGAAAGGATATTCTTTTCCTCCGGGTTTACCCGGAAACTGATAAGCATATGTTATACCATCAATATCACCGTCTGAATTTTCATCTGCGCCCGGCCCACGTTCTCCATCATCCTGATTTCCAGAAACCCGCATCAGCACCATACCGTCCAGATATTTTATCTCATTGCTACTATTGTATAACTCAACAAACTGGTCGAAGAAATAAAATATTCTATTAACCGGACCTGCAAAATAAACCTCGTTTATTGCAATGCCGGAACTCGAGACAGCCATTGTAAAAATTGTATCGATGTATGAACCGCCGGACCATATTCGAATTTCTTTTTTATTTCCGACAAGAAAAATGTTATCATCTTCAGGGTGGCTGCCAACAACCGAAATTGTATAAATCCCGGAAGGAAGATTATATAATTTAAGCACACCATTTTCATCGGTTAGTTTCGAAAATTCGCCGTAGTCATAATTAAAGACTATCTTGGCATTGCTTAACGGTTTGAAAGGATCATCACTGTCGTAAGCAGAACGGTCCCAAATAGTATAAATCTTCCATTCAGCTTGTCCATCAATATTTACCGGACCTTCTTCCTTGCATGCGCTAATGAGCAGCAGTGCTAAAAAAACAATGGTGTAATAATTTTTTTTCATATAATTATTTAATTATTTCGTCAAATATCATACTGAATTCGAGCCCGTAGAATAAATCGGGATTCCGATTACTATATATTTTTGTGTTATAGCTTTGATAATATGAATACACAGCAGGGTCATCCAAAAAATTATTAACATAGAAAGAAACTTCAGCGCCTGGGAATAAGGATTTGCTTATGCTGAAATTAAAAAGCCATTTAATCGGTTTTGTTTTTATTTGTCCTTCGTACTCACGGGATATTAACTTTTCAGGATTTAACAAGGATTCATCTACAGGTTCAAGATTATACTTTTTCGATCTATCACTGAAAAGCTGTTCCGCCCTCAAAGTGATCCACAATCCTAATTCTGGGTGAGTGTATTGCATATAATAATTCAGTTGTAACTGATCTTTCCAATTACCAGCGGCCAAATAAGTCCAACCATAAAGCTGATCACCTGTAGATGTGTGAACGATATAATTTTCGTATTGTCCCAAACTTTCGTCGGGATTTTTGTCATATACAATTGTAGAGCCCGGTTTATTTCTGTAACTGTAAGATCCGTTAATAATTAATGTGGTATTGATAGATTTTATTTTATTCGTCTTTAATGAAAATTCAATTCCTTTTGTAATTGATGAACCGAAATTTTCATCTGAAGAGTATGTATCGATATAAAAGAGTTCATTTGCGCCGCTCAAATCGGTTTCAATAAAAACCGGCAGTCGCGATGACTCAATTTCGTTATTTCTTTCTTTATAATAACCAGTTAATGAAAGACCCAAAAAATTGAAGAACTTATGATCGTATCCAATTTCAAATTGAAGTTCCGAATAACCTTTCAGATTTGGTCTCTTTAAATCTATGGTAACATAATGCAGGTCGCGGCTATAAGGATTGCGCCACGTTAAAACATCATTGGGTTTATATAAAGATGAGAGAGGAGGAGCTTTACTAGTTTTTCCGGCGCTTAATCTTAATTGATTTTGATCACTCAAATAAACCAATATACTTGCTCGAGGATTAAAATAAGTTCCTTGTTTTGATTGAATTATATCCCCGTCTCCCCAAAGACCGGTTATATTAAACTTCTGAGGATTATACATCTCATATCTAAACCCGAACATAAGTGAAAAATCAAATAAAAGGTGTCCTGTAATTTTATCTTCAGCATATAAACTTAAAATTTTATATGCCGGTATGTTATCGTATGAATAGGAACGTTTTTTTGAATCGGCCCCATAATAATTGAATAATGTATCTATTATAATCCCGTCACCTGTATTAGCTTCATAGCTAAACTGGATACCCGCCAAAACTTTATGAATGTACTGACCAGTGAAAAAAACCGAATTCCAATCGAAGGTAGCCCCGCTGGTCCATTCAAGTCCTTCGTTTTTTACAACACCGATATACGAAGTAACACTATCCCCGTTCGGCAATACGCGCATATCTGAGGTTAGTAATTTGGATTTGCGCGAATTAATCCTTTTCATTCTAACGTAAGCGTTGTATTCAATTTTTGAAGTTTCGCCCTGACTGACATATTCGCCCCAATCGGCAAGTCCTACTTCAAAACCGCGATTATAATTATTTGTTTTGCTATAATCATTCTCAGGTTCTTCTTCATCGTAAATTCCCTGCATATTAAATTTGATATTATTATTCACGCAGCCTGAAAAGAAAAAGTCGTTATGAACAAGCTGTCCCGTATAACGTGTAAATTCATCACCATCAAGTCGAAGGTCACGCTGGCTTGTTGCGGCGTTTACATTGTAACTTAAAGAAGCACCGCTATTTAGAGCAAATCCACCGCCAAGGTTGGTTTCATTATTTTTAGGATTTGTTTTTATTTTTAATCTATGCGGACTTACACCGGTTTTTGTTTTAATATTAATGATACCCGAAGTAAAATCGCCGTATTTAACTGAAGGCAAACCCGTTATAACTTCAATATTTTCGAGATTATCTGCAGGAATTGTTCTTAAATCGATACTGCTTCCCATTGTGGATCCGCCGAATTTTGAGCCCACCAATGATTCGTATTGAAGATTAACATTATTAGAAATTGGGATACCATCTATAATAACTTTTGTGCCGAAGGCGGATAAAGCATCTTCCGAACCGCCGCGTATTGCAACCTTACTTGTTTTTCCAATCCCGGGATTATCCGTTTTCTGAATTCCCGGCACAAGATCAAGCACATCACCAAGATGGGTAGCCTGGTAATGCTCTATTTCCCCGCTATTTATTTCTGTTTTCGAATTAACTTCTGTAGGCAACAGTTCCTGAGCCGCGGTAACTTCAATTCCTCCAATTTGGAAAGATTCGGCCATTAATTCGAAATTTAATTCCGTTGTTTTACCTGGTAAAACCATTACTGTTTTAATTTGAGGTTTATAACCTATAAAAGAAGATTTAACAGTATAGCGCCCAGGTTTCAAATTGCTTATTACGTACATCCCCCTGTGACTGCATGCACTGCCGAATTTATTCTCATCAACTATTACATTTGCGCCAGGGAGTAAGACTCCTTTTTCGTCCGTGACTATCCCTTTAATTCTTCCTGTTTTATCCTGAAGTGATTCTAACGAAGCGATTACGATTCGGTTTTCATCCAAAAGCATAAACCCTATATCATAATTTGTAAGAAGTTTATCCAGAATTTCACCCAACTCCTCATTTTCAAATTCAAGATTTGTTATTTCTTTATTTATCAACTCGTTTTCGTATATAAAAAACACATCGGATTCAACGGACAAACGATCCAGGAACACCTGCAAATTAGAATTAACAGCCTTAATATTTATTCTTTTTTTAAGTATGTCGAGCTCCGCTTTATCGGTCGAAATCAAAGCAGTCTGTTTTTTGACGTTTTGTTGCTTGGAGAATGTTTTTCCGCTCACTTGAAATGACAGCAACACAACAGAAACCATAACAAGCATCATGAGACCCGATGATCTTTTAATTAGGCGAAATACAAATTTTTGAATTGTCATTATTCGTTTTCTATCTAGTTATTTTGTCTACAATAATTGAATGTTCCGAATAAACAATGTTTAGATCTAGCGAAATTGATATAGCGTTTAAAGTTTCTTTTAAAGATTTTTTCTCAAAAACACCGGTCAATCGTTTTTCTTTAATATCAGAGTCCATTAGTTTAATATTTACGTCATAAAGCCTTTCAATTTCTTGCAAAACTTCTTCCAATCTCGTATTTCTAAAAGAAATTTTATTCTGAAGCCAGGCTGTAAGATGATCGTTTTCGGCTTTTCTAGGTTTTGAAAATCCTCTGGTCATATTATAAGTAATCATCTCACCACGTTTAACACTATGCGGATTCGAAGACACTGAAGCGTCTTTGTAAACTTTTACTTCCCCCTTAACTACAACAAGCTCATAACTGCAGGATCCTCTAGCCTTAATATTAAATTCAGTACCAACTACCTCGGTGATAATGTCCCCGATTTTCACCTTAAATGGTTTGTTTTTATTGGATTCAACAATAAAAAAGGCTTCTCCTTTAAGTTCCACCAATCGCTCTTCCCCTTCGAAAAAACGCGGGTATTTTACCTGACTATCGGAATTTATTTTTACATAGGAACCGTCTGCAAGACGCACTGTGGCCGTTTCACCCTTTGCAACTTTTCGGGTATATATTTCATTTTTTTCAACTGGAGTTACTAATTGTGCGGAATCCGGTTTATTAACGGGAGTTTTATAATCAACAAGAACAACAAGGGATGCAATTATCAATACAGCCGCTATTTTTACAATCCATTGCCCTACACTCGAATATTGACCGTAGTGCCCTTTTGATTTATTGAATATTTTATCTGAGACATTAGTTTTACTAATTGAACTTGATTCTGATATTTTACGCTGAATAGCTTCCCATTGGGTCAAAGTATTGGGTAAATCGGCGGCGGGCAGTTTATCGAATATAATCCAGAAATTTTTAAACTCGTTAAAACTTTTTTTATTCTCTGAATTGGAATTCAGCCATTGCTCAAACTCTTCGCGTTCATCATCGTTAAGGTCGTCGTTAATATATCTAACGAATATTTCTTCAGTCATTCTCTTTCCCTTGCTTAATTATAACAACCAAATATTTTAAACAATTCCAGTTGATTGTATACTTAATAAATACACCGGAAATAGAAAAAAGTACTATTAAATTTTTAATCCTTATGAACGTCAAGGTGTTTTCTTAACAAACCCAGGGCTTTATTCATTTGATTTTTAACAGTTTGTAAAGAAGTACCCATTACTTCGGCAATTTCGGTATATTTCATTTCATTAAAACGGCTTAATACAAAAACCATTCTGCATCTTTCAGGCAAAAGCTGCAAAGCATTATTTAGATCTTTTATTAATTCTTTGTTGTCATACTCATCATATAGATGAACATTAACTGAATAATCAGAGACTTTTTTAATATCCTCTAACCGAGATAATTTCACATTTCTCTGGATATGATTAAGTGTAAGGTTTTTGCCGATTTTATAAATGTATGCCGTAGGGGATTGAGATATGTCTAATATTTTTCTTGAATTCCAAAATCTTATAAATGTATCCTGAGTAAGATCTTTGGAAATTTCGGAATCATTTATCATGCGATAAATAAAACGATAAACGGGTTGATGGAGAATAAAAAACAGTTCACGAAATGCGTTTTCATCATCCTGTTTAATTTTTACTATTATTTCATCTATTCTTTCATCATTCATCAAAACGCACAGGTGGATTCTTTTATCCAATAAAGTTAATGCGGAAAAATAAACAATAATAACTAGATTCTCATTCTCAAAGAATTCTAATTATGGGAACAAATGCATAATTATGCGTTAATTAAAATAATAATGAGGAAATCTGAGGACTTTTAACAAAATTTTGAAAATAAGGTGAATGTAATGGGCCGATTTTTATTCGGCCCATTATATTAATATTTTTATGGTGTAATAGGAACGTTGGCGCCTTGTATTAATCTGGAATTTGTCTGAACTATTTCATCTTTCATTTCAGAAGTGCAATTATTGCCTGTCAATAATTTTTCAAGTTCGTTTATTATGAAGTCCTTATTATAGAAAAAATTGAACCAGCCCAGAGCTTCTACAATATTAACTTTAATTGCTGCATCAATATTTTCCATTTTCAGAATATCAATCAGTCGTGGCACTGCATCTATAAAGTTATAATTTCTTAAAGTTCTTACTGCGGAAATTCTTTTCTTTAATGAAAGACTGTCATTAAGAATAGATTTCAAAATATCGTCGTAAAGCCAGTTTTTATTTCTTTCGAATGATCCGGTAAGGTTATCAATCAGCAGTTGTTTTGATACAAATGATGGCATACTGTTTACAATTTGTTTTGCGGATTCAATAGTTTTATCGTGATTCATAACCGACAAAGCGTTTCTTCCGTTGAACGATACCCTGTTGCTTGGATCATTGATAACGGTTTTTAATATTATCGGTATATATTCGTCTTTACCTATTTTTCCCATTAATTCGACACTTTTTCTTCTAATTAATTCGTAAGGATCGGTTACTGATGTTAACAATACTTCTCGAAAATCGTCATTATTCAATTCTGCTAATCGGGTTAAAGCTTCAAGTCTAACTAAGAATGAAGGATCTGTTTTTAGGTAATTCACCAGACTTTTTGAAAAAGCCTGACCATTTAATTTGGATAATTTTCTAATAGCCAAACATTTAAGTGGAACTGAAGAGCTGTTAAGAAATTTATTCCAGGTATTGCTGTTGTCCTTTTTATCAGTTAATGCGTTATCAACATCAGCGTCATAAATATTTTCGAACTTGAAGGTAGGGTCGCCAATAATATGACTTTCAAGATAATTTGTAAATTTATGCCAGTTGCCCAATCGCACGCCATAATTTAAAAGTCCAAGGAATTCATTTGCCCATTTATCCTGAAGCGAATTTACAGAGTTAGCAATTCCGACAATAGTGTTTCCGTCTCCGAATATATATTTACCGGCTATATAATTCTCCTGATGAAAAGATCCATTAAAACATTCGTCGAACATAACTACTTTTGCCTGAGGTGAAAACAGATCCAAATCTTCAGAATATATATCCAGCGAATGATCATAAATTGAGTCCGCTTTAATTGAAGAATCACTCAAAGCGTCGGCCATCCAAATATCGGGCACATTATAATTCTCTTTATAATAGTTTTTTGCTTGCTCAACATCCTGTTTGCGTCTTTGCGCCCCTCTTACTTTACTTCTCAGGAATCTTTTTATTTCCTCTACATTGGATTGTATTGACTGTGCTTTGGGATAATCGAGTATATATTGAATTTCAGGATGACCATGAGCATGAAATATGGCAATATCCAGATTTTTTTGTTCCAGCTCTATCATAAGAATTTCTTTCATTTCCCTGCTCATATTAAAGTTCAGGAAATCAAGATTGCCCCCGGGAATGAAAAGCTGAGGAAATTGTTCTCTAAGGGATACGTGCTCGTCCGTCCACGCAGTTAAAGATTCACTATAATATCCATGTCCTGTAAAAACAAATGCATTATCAATTTTATTTTTTTCGGATTTTGTTTTAGCGGCCTTATATAGATATTTACTAATCATTTGATACTTACTTTCATCGGAAACAGGCGCTTTAATTCTTCCGCTGTAAATTTCACGCTCAACTTTTTGTGGGGATTCCGAAGTTAACGTATAATAAAAACATAATGTATGGTTTGAATCTTGACCTTGAAATTCGAATTGTAAATCGAAGTCATCATAGAATCTGTCCGATGAAATTGAGGATTTGAATCTATCGTATTTGTCCTCATCCATTTTAAATGCCGATGTAAGATGCTGAGCGTTGCGTATCATTGGAATTGGAATATCCCCTACAAATACAACACCTTCAAGATTAACTCCGGAATTATATAGTTTAATAATCTCAGCTTTTACCTGATCCGGATTTTTCCAATCATTTACAATTAGCTCAGTTTTTAACCCGTCTTTATTTAGCGCCTCAGCATAAGCTTTAACGGCATCTTGCGTTTTGTTATAAGTCTGCTGATCTATTATAACGGCAAAGGAACGGATATTTTCACCAAAATTAGATCCATTTAAAATCAGGATCAAAACAAACAGAAAAAACGAATTGATATATTTTTTATTCAAGATTGTTATCCTTAATATATTATTTGAGATAAAGCATTTTATTAGTGTAAACGAAATGGCCATAAGTTAATTTATAGAAATACGTACCGCTGCTTAAACCCCCGGCATTAAAGTTTACTTTATAGCTGCCGGGTTTTTGAAATTGATTAACAAGCGTAGAGACTTCCCGCCCCAGCATATCATAGATCTTTAATATCACTAAATTTCCTGGCCCGTCATTTTGATTTGTTGGGACCGATGGAATAGAGTATTCGATAACTGTTGCAGGATTAAATGGATTCGGATAATTTTGCGAAAGCCTAAAATCTTTTGGCTGATTTGCCGGAACACTTTCTTCAACATCAACAGTAACATCCCAGCCAATTATATGTCCGTTGCTGGTGCCGATAAAAACTTTACCATCGCTGTTAATGTCCATGCTGTATAAGTAATATTTATTTTTATAAGTTTCATCTTTGGTCCAACTAGTACCCGCGTCTGTAGTTTTAAGTATAACCCCGTTATAACAAGCGATATAACCCTCTAAGTTATTGTAGAAAGAGACTGAATAAAAAGAAGAATCAATTTCTGAAATGTTGTGGTTTACAATTTCCCAGTTGTTTCCTTTATCGGAAGTTTTATACAGAAGTCCATCTCCAACGGCCCATGCAATATTATCATCAACTTTTGTTAAATCTTTAAAATCTCTTTTTTTATGACTTTCCAGCACATCCGGCAATGTTATTACAGTCCAGTTTTTTCCACCATCTTCTGTTTTTACAACCCATGTATTAGGACCGAAAATGAACCCATTCAATTCATCAAAAAACACTAAGCCGCCGGAAATGGATTCGGGACCACTAAAGTACTTTGCCGGAAGCCATGAGTCTCCTCCATTAGTGGTTTTATATAAATAGTAGTCTGTATATTCGTCCAGACTCATTAAAGCATAACCAACCTGGGCACTTGGAAACACTATATCGCAGCCTTTATTGCGCGCGTTGAACAGATTATATAACAGCTTGTTTGTCCAAGTTAATCCGCCATCAGTTGTTTTGCTAATATGTTTGTTATCTTTAAGCACAAAACCTGTTTGTGAATCCAAAAACTGCATTGCTATTGTTGAAGGAGAATTTGCATAACTAAAATATTGCCATTCCGCGTAACCATTGTTTTTATTAAACATAAGATCACTGTTTCTTGTTACTGCAAAAGCCACATCATCAATAAATTGAATTGTTTGAATACTGGAAATCGGATTTATTTTAATAATTTTCCAGGTTTCCCCTAAGTCGCTCGAAATTATTATATGTCCACTGTTGCCAATTGCGCAAAGTTTATCATTATATCCCGATACTGCTTTGATGGAATAGGCAAAATCAGCGGTACGTGTTTTCCAAGTTGTTCCTCCATCGGTTGATTTATATACAAACGCTTGTGAAAATCCGTTTGAACCGACAGCCACAATATTTTGTCCATCTCTTTTATACGCGTCTTTTACACGGTTATAACTTTTCGCAGGTTTCTCTGTAAGTACCTCCCAATTTTGTCCATTATCTTTTGATCTGTATACAGGGGTTGCAATACTCCAAAATTCATTTCCTTCGCCTATAAGCAAAACTGTAGACTCGTTAACCCATATAACTTTTCTTAAATCGTTAAAAAAACCATCCTGTATAGGGGTTGAATATGTCCAGGTATTGCCTCCATCGAGAGTGTACTTAATTTTATTTTTTTCCGAACCCGCAACAACACCCCTGAAACTATCATAAAAACTTATATCTGACCATCGATGATATTGTGATCCCAAAGAAATTAGTGAATCCCGAATAGACCAGGTTAAACCGCCGTCATCTGTTTTTAATATAAAATTATTGTTATATCTGCCGGCAACAATAAATCCTGTTTGTGTATCAAGAAACTGCAAAGCGTCTAAGTAGGTAAATTCGAAATTAGGTTTAAGCGAGCCGAAATTTATCTCCGTCCAAGTCTCGCCTCCATCCGTGGTTTTTAGAATACTACCGCCAGGGGAAGGATTAAGATTATTCCCCGTTCCTATCCATCCGTTTTGTTCGTCAATAAAAAACACCTTTGCAAGATCTTTTTCTGTACCTACAGATTTCTGAATCCAGTTAAGTCCTCCGTCGGTAGTAAAAAGCACAAAACCTTCCACGCCTACAATCCACCCGGTATTTTCATTTATAAAAAATACATCCTGCATTTCTTTTACATCCGGCTGCAGAACCTCCTTCCATTGAGCGGTAAGAGTTATGGCGGATACAAAATAAAAAAAGCACGCAAGTATTTTAGTTTTCATAAAATTTCCTTTGCTAATAAACATTCACCCTGTATTCAAGTAATAATTCAACTTTGTTAAGATCACTATTCTTATATTGAACCGATGACTCATCAGGACTATATTTGTTATAATTGATATTAAAACAAATTTTACCGGCTTTTTCTAATAACAGGTTAAATTCAGCGCCGACAAAATGATTGCTGTAATCGGTCAGTAAAAAAAGCGCGTCGGTTCTTCTAGGATTACTAGAAAAAAAAGATTCCCCGATATAATTCATTGTCGCATCGAATATTTTTTTTACCCCATAACCGTAAATCAATTTTGTTTTTATAATAGAAGATACGGCAATGTTTAAGCCAAATTTAAAATTAAATTCGTTGCTGTCGCCATTCCAGTCAAGACCGCTGTAATAGTCGTTATACTCAATCGAGCCCAATTTGTAAGATACATCAGATGCCATGGACAAATTGTTTGTAATTCTATAATTACAGCCCAATCCAATTTTGTGATGTTCCCCTTCATTCTCCATCAACAATATATTATAATAAGGATGTTTAGCCCAACCTGCTGTATTAAAATATTCGTAATTCATAAATCCTGAAAAATATTCCAATAAATAGACTGCGGCTAATTGACCGGAATAGTTATTAACATTATAGTAACCAACATCGTAAGGTCTTGTGGAACCATCACTAATACTGCTTCGCAAGTTTTCTAATTCAAATTTCGAAACGACTTTAATTTTTTCATTCATCTTAAAATCGAAACCCAAATTCCCTTTATAACCATTGTAATAATAATATCTGCTTTCTGTTTTTTTAGAAAGGATCTGCGGCAGATCCAAGCCACTGTATTTATAAATTTTTGTTTCCTGATAAATCGCGCCTTCGTCTTCTTTGTAGTTTATTTTTTCGAAGTTGTCATACATGCCTATAGAAATACCGGCAACGAAATTGGTAGTTAAATAATATCCCAAACCTAATGTTAATCCTATCTCCCTGTGTTCGCTGACGGGACGAGGGGAGATGGTTTTTAAGCCTTCATCAACAAAATAGTTTATTTTAGCTCCGGCATATAAACCTTCTATCAATAATCGGTTATAAGCGGAACGAATGTTGATGCCGTTAAATCTGGATTTTCCCGTGGTACTATCCCCGATAAGAAAAGGTGTGCCGGAATTATAATATTTTGTAAAATTCCACTGCCAGTCGCGATATTCTTGTTTGCTTAAAGAGAACGAACCTTTAAAGATCTGAATTGAATCAAGCGTTTTTTTCCCCTCGAACGACAAAGAGTAGTTGGTTGTTTTACCGGGATCAACAAATTTTTTAAATGATCCTTCCGTTCCGCTATAACCTGATGAAATAGATAATAATTCATCGCTGTTATCAAGGTGTAGAAACGCTGGATTTTCGGATATATAATACTGATTCAAATAATTATTCAGATTAAAAAATTTATCGGCATAACTTTGCGCAAATAAATTGAACGAGAAGCAAAATGCAATTAAAAGTAATATATTTTTTTTTACGGGCATAAAATTCACCTATAAGGAGCTATGATATTCGGGAGTAGGGTGTTCATAAACTTTAAAATCGAAAGAGGAATTATTATCGTCTTTTAATCTGATTTTTCCGTTTTCATTAATTAGTATACGCTCCATTGTTTTCCCGGTATAAAATTCTATTCCTCCCGTCGCGCCTGCATCAATCATAGGAGTAAGGGTTTTTTCTTTCAGCTTTGTTAAATCATCTAAATATTCAACGCCGTCGAGCACGCTTTTTATGGGCAGTAATAGTTGATCGTCATACCAGATAAGCGAGTCCTCATCGAACTGCGCTATTACGAGAGCATCTTTTTCTCCGCCAATCAACCAGTCGTTACCGGCTGATTGATAAATTTTAATCATATTAGGCACCGCAGCGTTATCTACGTCGGGCGCGTCATCCTTATAAAACTCAAAACTTACATGAGACAGATCTACGCTATAAGGGGCATTCATTCTATGATCGAGTCCGTCTTCAGCACAAACTTTAAATTCACCCGGATGAATCGGGTAATCAGTCCCTCTGCCAGGAAACTTCCAAATGCTTTTTGAATGAATATATTTGGGATCGTCTATATAATTAAGTCCGTAATAACTGCTTGCGTAAACATCTACAATCAATAATCCATCGAGATATACAGTAGAATCGGACTGATTAAAAATTTCAATATACTTATCATGAAAATATAATCCTGCCGAGGGTGGTCCGCACGCATATATTTCGCTTATCTTAAGGGGTGAATCCAAAATTAAGGTATCAAGAGGCACTTCAATTACATTTTTATTGTCAGCTCTAAGTTCAATTAAATTTATTTTAGAATTTACGAGCCGATAGAAATCAAGCTCCTGTCCTCTTAAAACCAACATTTCTTCACGTGTAAGGTTTCTTTTAACAGAAACAAGAAACAGATCCGAGGGTACACCTGAAAATGAAATTTGACCTTCGTCGTCCGAAGTAAGCTTATATTCGACTCCCAAAGAGTTTGATTTAAGCAGTACTTCAGTATTTACAACTTTCTGGCTTCCATATAATTTTAACAAATTACCTGTTTTATCTACGAGGCTTATCTTAAAAACTGTTTCACGATCTTTATCGATCGGTTTTTCCTCTATAGCCACCGATGTATCGCAGGAATTTATTAATAATAAAAATAATGCCGATATAATTGGTAAAATCTTTTTTTTCATTTATATAAACCATCTAAAGATGAATGAAATTCTATTCCATAAAAGATGCCAGGATTTCTCCTTGTATAGGAAGGGTATTTGTCGGTACTTCTAGCGCTTTTATATAAAGGATTACTGGCAAGCAAATTATTTACGTAAAAAGAAATTGCAGCGCCCTGCCATAAAGATTTACTAACCTTTAAGTTTACAAGCCAATTTACTGGTTTATTTTCTTCATTTAATTGATATGATTCAATGTTGCGCGATAGTTTTTCGTACAAAGGATTTGTTCTTTGAGATTCCGGAATTGAAACTAATTCTCCCGCGGCTGTATAGTATCCGGTAGCTAATGTATCAGCATAATTTTTTCGTCCGTCTATTTCAACAACTTTTTGCTGAAGATGCAAAGTTACCCAAACACCCAAAGGTTCTGCCTGTATATCGAAACGATAGTTTATAAGGAGATTTTTCGAATACGTTGAATAGTCGTTATATCGCGGGAATACTTCTATTCCTAGCTCTTTAATATATCTCATAGTACTGAAGTAAAAATTATTTTTTACTCCGCTTGTTTTATAATAATAAGAAGCATCCATTTTAAAGATTGTATTTACAATAGCTATTTTTTTTGTCCTTAATGAAAATTCCACTCCTTTTGTTTCTGACCACCCGTCATTTATGGTAGAATAGTATGTATCCATAAGCGTGTCTTTAACTGATCTGTTTGTCAAATCAGGATACAATGGATAGGAGTATTTATAAAAGATAACCGGTTTCTCAATAGTGCTAAAATCGTTATCGGTTCTATTTATAAAACCCGTTAAACTAAATCCGAAGAAACCTATTTCCTGATCAAGACTCACTTCATATTTTTTCTGCTTTGGCGCTTTCAACTCAGGATTCGATACCTTTTTAATATATGTTGAAACAAGAGAGAAGTTACTTTCCGGATTGCCAGGATCAACCACCGAGCTCGTATCAACTATATCGAAATAATCATCCTGCGCGAAAACTCTCGCAAAATTAGGAGCCAGAGTAGTTGTGCCGTAGTTTAATCTCAACTGAGTGTACTCGGTAAGATTATACGAGAAATTAATTCTTGGATTAAAATATGAACCGTTCTTACCTTTAATTAAATCTCCTTTGCCCCACAGTCCTTTAAAATCTATACCCGTAGGTCGGTAAATATCATAACGGAATCCTATTTGAAGTGTAAATGGTTTTATAAACTTGCCAACAATTTTGTCTTCCAAATAAAAACTTAAACTCTGGTAGGAGGGAATTTGATTAAACGTTCTAATTCTTGGAGTAGGCACAGACAAGGACGGCGGGTACAAGGGATCGAAAACAATACCTTTCCCTATGTTAAAATCATTTTTCCATGTAAATCCGGCGAGTAAACTATTTAAATAGTCGCCTGTATAGAACCTGTTGGTATAGTCGGTGTTTGCGTATAAATTCCACTCCTCCCCTTTAACCCACTTTTTACCCAGATACGTTCCGAAAACCATAAAACCTTCTTGGGTGCCTTCAGTTACACGATCGGAAATAACAATGTTATCCCTTGAAATCAGCTGCTGAAAATAAGAATCCCGGTTAGTATAATTAACTGAAATACTTGTGTTAAGCTCGCTGAAACTGTTGAAAACAAAATCGAAATTCCCTGTATATTTCGCCGTTATATCTTTGTTATACGATGCTTCGCGAAGAGCATAACCTGGTTGTTCTAACCGTTCATCAAAAGCACGAGTAAAATATATAATGTTATGCGCCGAAAATGACTCGCTGTTTCTTTCAGTGGATAATTGAAGAGCTAATCTTGTATATCCGTCTCCTTCAATTCTAATATCCCTTTGAGAAGAAGCGATATTTATGTTTCCGTTAACAGCCCACTCTCCGAGTGAAACACCGCTTCCTAGATTTGCCTCATAAATATTGGGATTGTACTTCATTTTAAATCTTGCCGGCTGCACGGAAGATTTTGTTTTAACAATGATCAGTCCGTCTATAAGATCTCCATATTTGGCGGATGGAATACCTCTTAAAATTTCAACTTTCTGAATATTCTCCGCCGGAATAGCCCTCATATCAACTCCGCGGCTTGTGCTGATTCCAACACCTTCCTGCATATTCGAGTTATTAGATATTGGCGCGCCATCTAACATTATTTGGGTTCCATAACCTTCTCCGCCTCTAATCTGAGCTTGTGAAACTTCATTTAAGGTAGGATTAGTTGTTTCAACACCGGGAATCAACTGCATAACATCATTTAGACTGGATGCCTGAATGTGCTCAATTTCGCCTGATGAAATTTCTGTTTTTGTTGTAGATTCCAATGGAATAAAATCATTTGTACCAATTACTTCAATTCCCCCGATATTAAATGAGATGCTTTTTAAGGAGTAATTGATCTCAAGGACTCTATTTTCCGCGAGAATAACTTTATCAGTATAAGTTTCATAACCTACAAATGAAATCTCAACAGTATAAACGCCGGGTCTAGTTGAAAGTCTGTAGTTTCCGTTAGCATCGGAGGCTACACCAACATTATTCTCTTTAAGTATAATATTGGCAAATGGTAGAATTTCACCTCGGCTGTCAGTTACTTTTCCTTTTAATACAGCAAGGTTTCCCTGAGCGATCAAAGAAACGCTAACATTAAAAGACAGAAATATTATAATCTGAAAAATTATTTTTTTATTATTTGTCATTTATGAAAAGCCGCCTAAATCATATGACAGAGCCCGTACAGAAAAAGGAATTCGGGCTCTGTCTGAATGTACATGAAGTACAAGTTTTATTTTATTAACATCATTTTCATAGAAGCTTTAAATCCTTTTCCACCACTTAAAGGATTAGCTTCAATGGAATAGAAATAAATTCCAGAAGGAACATTAGAAGCGTTCCAATTAATTACATGATATCCCGCTCTCTGAACCGTATTAACTACATTTAATACAACTTCGCCTAAAGTGTTATAAATAGTAACTTTAACGTTACTTTCTTCCGGCACACCATATTTAATAGTTGTAGATGGATTAAACGGATTAGGATAATTTTGTGAAATCGTATAATCTTCAGGTACCATTCCCATTACATTTTCAGCGCCTGTAACAAGTGCGGAAATAGTTGATGTATATTCGCTTCTGTTTCCGGCAAAATCCACCGCTGCTAATTTATAATAATATTTGGTTCCAACTGACACTTCATTATCAGAATATAAATTTTTGGTCAGCACTGCAATTGGATCAGCAGTAGTGGGGTCAAAATTCTCTTCGGTAGATCTGTAAATTTCAAAATATCTGAAATCAAGGTCTTTTGAAATCTCCCAGTTTAATTCAACAATCGCGTCACCCAATTTTGCTACAAAACCACCCGGTACATTTGGTGCGATATTATCAATTGAGTAACCGCTGGCCGCATCTGATAAATAATATAATTTTGGACTTGCGGTGTGAGCAGTAACATAAAACTTAGACCATGTAACCGCATCCACAGTAGAATCGCCAAGTGTAGGAGCAACATAATAATAATAGTTAGTTTGCAAAGCCGAGAACGAACCTATTGCATCCCACAATCCGGAAGTATTTTCACGCCATACAGAATAACTAACTATTTTATTCAATACGGGTGTGTCGTTGGAACTGGCTTTAATTGTTAATCTTACTTTACCACCCTGATCATCGGCAACATCCTCAACAGCAACTATGCTGGGTTCAATATCTACTAAGTTTGCAGGAATTGAGCTTTTCATAATAATAGCGCCGTTGCCTGCCTGATACATTTTTTTGCCGACTGCAGAAATTCCGAATATTGTGCTCTTGTGCATTCTGGGGTACTCATTCCAGGTATCGCCGCCATCTTCGGAGTATAACATATCACCGTTTATTAATCCTAACCAAACTGCGTGAGGATTTATAATTTCAATTGCCCAAACACTTCCGAATCTGTCAAAATCAGTCGGAAAATTGATAGCATTCCAGGTGTTTCCACCGTCAGTTGTTTTTGTTAATTGAGGGTATCCGCCACTGTAACCGGCAATATAACCCAATTTATCACCATAGAAATTCATGCTAAAAAATGTGCCGGGGATTTTAATATCCATTTCTTCCCATGTAGTTCCACCGTCAGTTGTACGGAAAGCGCCGCTTCCACATATAAAAGCGTTTTGATTATTAAGAACAGTTACCGCGTAAATAGCTTTAGTAGTTGGTGTCGCTAATTCAACCCAGTTAGCGCCGCCATCTTCAGTTTTAATAATTTCACCGCCGCTTCTAACTGCCATACCAAAATTTTCATTAGGAAATTCAACATCATAAAAATGTTTAGTGGCGCTTGCAAGAGGAGTAGCTTGTTCAACAAAAGTTGCGCCGCAGTCGGTTGTTTTAGCGATTAAATTGGAGCTTTGTCTCGCTACATACCAAATATCACGTGTTGGGGTTGCAACTCCATAAACTCTGCTTCCTAAATTGTAATTTGCAGCAGTCCAGGAGTCACCGCCGTCGTTTGTAAGCAGAATATTACCGAAGCCTGATGTTGCTCCGCCGGCAACCATACCGTTTTTTTCGTCAAAAAATTTACACACGCGAAAATCTTCTTCATATACAGCAGTTGAAACATTTGTCCATGTAGCTCCCAAATCAGTTGTCTTCGCAATAACTCCATATCGACCAACTGCGTATAATACGTTTGTGCCCTTCACATAAGTTAAATCATAAAAATCGTTGATAGTCAGGTTAATTGGGTTAGACCATGTTGCCCCGCCATCGATAGATTTTAAAACGTTTCCTGCTGCATTAACTAAAAACCCTGTTTGATTATCAACAAAAAGTATTTTAGTTATCGAATATTTATCTGTTAAAGCTACTGAGGTCCAGGTTTTACCGGAGTCCTTTGTGGCAAATATTTTGTAATTGGTATCTTCTGCAACCCAACCATTGGCGGCATCTATAAAATCGATAGTCTTAACGGTTTTAGTGAGTCCTGCCGGAGTAACATTTGTCCAGGTAGCCCCTTCGTTCTTTGATTGTATTAATCCACCGCCTGATGCGGTAGCTGCATAAATGTTATTGGGAGAAACTACGTCAATTGTATAAATTGTTTTTGTAACTCCTGAATTTAATTCGGTCCACGTAGTGCCTCCATCGGCAGTTTTAAATAATTTACCGCTAGATGCTCCAACGTAAACAACTTGTTCGCTTGCAGCGCCTACGCTGTAAAAATCCAAATCACCCATAGTGTGGTTTATAGCGCTCCAGGATAGACCCCCATTAATAGTTTTCATCATCAGTCCATCTTCACCAACCGTATATCCAACATTAGCGCTGGCGAAAGAAACAGCAATAAGATCTCTCTGTTGCGGATCGATATAATTTACTACTGCGGTTATTCCGCCGTCTTTAGTGGTTAGCAGCGCAGATACATCACCGAAAGCCCACACTGTGTTCTCACTTGGCGCATATACAGCATTTAGTGATACGCCTGTCGGTAGCGGATTCAACCATTCCCATTCTGGGGTTTGAGCTGAAAGCCAAGAACAAACGAATAGAAAAAGAAAAATTGTAAATTTTTTCATCAGATCTTCCTTTTAGTTTATGAAAGTTTGTTGTTTAATTTGAAAATCCGTGTTCGGTTCTTATAATCAATTTATTAGGCGAAATAATAATCTTAAATCCTCTTTACCGACTAATGAATTTTTCGGTTGGAATGAATATTCCATGGATTCAATTTTAAAATATTCCTGATTCTGAAAAAAGGCGTTAAGAAACTTTTTTACTATACTGTTAATTACACAGAAACTGTAATTTTGTACTACTCTTATCCGTTTTTGGAAAAAATAATTCAATTTTTCCTCAATACTTCTATTTGAATTATTTATTCTCAATTGGGAATAATCGTATAAAATGACTTTTTCAATCCGATTGAATTAAACCAGTGGGGTCCCGCTTCAAACCAAATAAATCAAATA
>PGYT01000031.1:52992-57467 GCA_002839805.1 Ignavibacteriae bacterium HGW-Ignavibacteriae-2 | reverse complement strand
CAAATAAATCAAATATTTAAAAAGTTAATTTGGGATATTTGTCCTATAAAAAACTCATATTATTGAACTAATTAATTTAGAGAGAATATATAATTTCATTTATTTTGTCATTAATCAGATATTTTACTCAAAGTTTTTAACGATTTTGGAAAGTTTTAAAGAACCGTAATTTCCTGATAATATTTAAAACTTTAATTTTGATCATCGTTCGGAATACAAATTCATTATAAATTTTTGATAGGTAAAAATTAATCCGATTTATGAAAAATATTCCACAAAGTTATATGGATAAATAATGACTAGAAAATCATACCTTTTTAAAGTAATATTTTTGGTTTCGAGTATTATTCTTGCCAATTGTAATATTAACGATTCAGTCGAACAGGCAACGCAGAAAAATCAATCCCTTAACAGTTTTGAGAAAATAGCCGATGTTGAATGGGGTAAACCAAAGGGTTTTAGTTTAACAATGGATATTTATGTTCCTAACACGGAGAAATCTAGTTTTCCTGTATTAGTAATCTTTCACGGCGGCGGTTGGCTCATCAACAATAAATCCATTATGAATCAAATGTCAGAATACATCGTTCAGCATAGCGAGTATATAGTGTGCAACGTAAATTACAGACTGCTTGGGGATAATGGTAATACAACTATGATGAATGAAATAGTGGAAGATGTTTTAGGAGCCGTTTTATGGGTTAAAGTGAACATTGGTAAGTACAATGGAGACCCCGCTAAAATAGCAGTTACAGGAGACAGCGCCGGAGGTCATTTAGCGGCTATGATTGTAAACAGCGGAAACAGATTGGAATCCGAAGGTTTTGACGGTCCCACCTTGGGATTTAATCCTACATACTTACCCCAAGGGAAAAGTACGGAGGATATAATAAAAGAGGGTGGATTAGAGGTTCAGGCTGCAGTTTTAAGTTATGGTGCATTTGATATGTATGCGGCTTGTTTAGGCGGATTGGAAAAGGCTGGAAATTATTTCTGGGCATTTTCGGGTAATATTCCTCGTGGGATTTTTGGAAATGAATTCTCTGTTCAGAAAAATCCTGATATGTATAAAGCTGTTTCCCCCATATATAATATTCCAAATATTTCTGAAAGAAAATTGCCGCCACAGCTGGCAATCGTAGGAACTTTGGATAAACTTATCACTCCGGCGTCGGTTCAAAATTATGTTTCAAAAATAAAAGAATCCGGACAATCAATTGAATACTGGGAGCATGAGGGCCGGCCGCACGCTTTCCTTGATTCCGGTAAAAATGATTATTTGGGAATCAACTTTGAAGATGACGCACCGCCTGCGCTTAACAGAATGATTCAGTTTTTAGATAGTGTGTTTAACTAAAATAATTGCCATTTAGCTAACACTAAATGATTCTTAAAAATACGGATTATTTATTATGATTAAATTTTTAGCGACAATTTTTTTACTTGGCTGTTTAGCTGCTTGCTCCTGCAATTGTTATGTAAAACAAAACAATTCCAGGGATAACTATATTTTACACGCCTCAGGAAACGAACCTTTTTGGTCTCTGGTTTTAAACTCCGAAGAAGAAATTACTTTTAAAACTATTGACGGATATATTTTATCGGTGCCAACAATTGACGCGGTTATAAATAATGATTCGGGAATAGTAATTTATAATTCTGAAACCGAAAAAGGACTATTACGCATAAAAGTTTATAACAAAAAATGTATTGATAACATGTCCGGAAAAGTATTTGCCAGTAAAGTTGAAGTTGAGTTGATTACAAAAGAAGGTAAAAAGAAATTTTACCAAGGTTGTGGGAGTGAAATAAAATAATTCATCAGAATTAATCTTTTGCGAATTAGCAAACCGTATATGTTAATTTAATTGATATCTGTTCTATAATCTGTATTAAAATTGTGAACGGGAAAAACTTCAGAAAAATTTATTTGTGCTACCACAGAAACAATATTTTTATATTCTCTCATTAATATGATGTTTATAATTATTCTTCTCCCTGAAAACTGCTAAAAAAATCTTAGAATTATCTTCAAAATACGATTGTGATTAAAATGATAAAAAAATTGGATGGTTTAAAAAAGATATAAATTGGCTGTTTAAAGTAAGCCAAATTAATGCCAATTTTACCACATAATAATCTGGAATTTAAAATGGTTTTTATAAGTTTAAACGCTGAAATCAAAACCCCCTTGTTTCAACAGGTCTTTAATCAGTTAAAGGATAAGATCGATAAACAATTGCTGCCACCCGGCTATAAACTTCCTTCAACACGTTCACTTGCTCAAAAATTGGGTGTGGACAGAACAACAATATATAAAGCTTATCAGGAATTATGGGCGCTTGGCTACATAGACAGCCGCTCTGGATCTTATTCGTATGTAAGGCAGAAACGAGAACTTTGTAATACTAAACAAAAAATTGAAAGTAGTTTAATTGCATGGAATACAAAAGTTAACGACAGTGCAGAAAAGGTTTATAAAATGTTCGGCGAAATCAATTATCCTTTCAGTGAAAAGACAGTTAAGTTTGAAGGAATAGACCTGGGCAGATTACATCCGGATACCAGACTTTACCCGATAGAAAAATTTAAATCCTGTTTGAATAAAGTATTGCTTGAGAGCGGGCATCAAGTTTTGGATTATGGCAATACACTTGGACATCTCCCATTGCGTGATTTTATTGCACGACGCCAACAGATGCACGGTATAAATACAAAAACCGAAGAAGTAATTATTACCAACGGAGCACAAAATGCCATCGACCTGCTGATGAAATTGTTCGCCAAACCCGGCGCACGTGTTTTTGTGGAATCTCCTACTTATGGCATGATCATACCTACATTACATTACTACCAATGCGAAATAGTCTCAATCCCCATGCGCGAAGATGGTGTTGATCTTAAAATTATTGAGCAAGAATTAAAAAAAGGTAAACCGATATTTTTCTATACGATGCCCAATTTCCATAATCCAACCGGAATAACAACAAGTCAGAAACATAGAGAAAATTTGCTTGCTTTGTTTGAAAGCTACGGAGTACCCATAATTGAAGACGCTTTTGAAGAGGAGATGAAATATTTCGGCAAAGTGCCTCTGCCGATAAAATCAATGGACAATAATAGAATCGTTATATATGTGGGCAGTTTTTCTAAAATTCTATTCCCGGGAATTCGTTTGGGATGGATTACAGCTGATAATGAAATTATTAAAAGACTTGCTTCAATAAAAAGATTCAGTGATTTAACAAGCGCTTTACCAGAACAAGCCGCTTTGGCAGAATTTTGTGCACAAGGATATTACGAACTTCAGATAAAAAAAATACATAAAATTTACCGCAAAAGAATGGCTGCCGCAGTAAATGTTTTATCTCAAAGAATACAAAACAAAAATGTTACCTGGAACCAGCCTAATGGTGGTTTTACTATTTGGATTACATTAGATAATTGTCATAAAAATTATAGCGAAGTAAATAATATTCTTCTTGATAGCAACGTACGTTTTGCTTTGGGCAAAGATTTCTTTCCGCATAACGAAAAAAACATATTCCTGCGTCTTAGTATTGCAAGTCTTAATGAAGATGAAATAACTGAAGGAATAAACCGTTTCGCAAAATCACTTAACCGGATTTATGAGAAGTAAAATTGAGGAATAAAATGAATTTAGAAAAACTTTTGTCCGAAAGATCAAAATTTATAAAAGGCAGCGCTATAAGAGAATTGCTGAAACTGGGTGCTGACAAAAATTTAATTTCCCTGGGCGGAGGTCTCCCCTCACCGGATAGTTTTCCTCTCGATCTATTGCCTCAGTTGACTGAAAAGGTAATTGCAAATTATGGATCATTTGCATTACAATATGACATGACTGAAGGATTTATACCTCTGCGCGAAGCATTGTTAGATTATCTTAAGTATAGAAATATACCCGCCGCTTTTGAGAATATTTTTATAACAAGCGGCTCTCAGGGTTTTCTGGACTGTATTGGAAAAATATTAATTTCGCCAGGGGATTATGTCGCTGTGGAAAGTCCTACTTATCTCGCGGCTCTTCAGGCATTTAACACTTATGAACCTCGCTATGCATCAATTGAAACAGATGAAGAAGGACTTATACCTGAATCTCTCGAAAAAATTTTAATGAACTACCCGATAAAATTTATTTACTCTGTGCCGACATTTCAAAATCCGACTGGTAAAACAATAAAGACTGCAAGAAGACTGCAAGTTGCTTCGATCATAAAAAAATATAATATTCTTCTCGTTGAAGACGATCCTTACAGTTCCCTAAGATATTACGGTGAAGATGAAATCCCGCTGAAAACCTTGGCGCCCGATAATGTTGTTTATACAAGCACATTTTCTAAAATTTTTGCACCTGGTATTCGGGTTGGTTTCTTTGTCGCCCCTCCCGAACTCGGCAGATGGATGGTGCTGGCAAAACAGGCGGTGGACTTAAATACCAGTACATTAAGTCAGGC
>PGYT01000031.1:46236-52976 GCA_002839805.1 Ignavibacteriae bacterium HGW-Ignavibacteriae-2 | reverse complement strand
GGAGGATACATGCCTGCTCATATTCAAAAAGTAATTGCACTTTACAGACCAAAACTGGAAACCATGTTAACAACACTTAATGAGAATTTAGAGAAAGACTATATTTGGTCTAAACCAGATGGAGGAATGTTTCTTTGGCTTACTGGTCCAAAAGGTTTGGATATGGAAAATGTACTTAAACTTACTCTAAAAAGAGGAGTTGGTTTTGTCCCCGGAAAATTCTTTTTCCCCAATCCCACCGAAGGGCTGGAAACAATGAGACTCAATTTTACTAATGTAACCGATGAACAGCTAAAAAAGGCTGTAATAATTATTTCGGATGTTTTGAAAGAAGAAACCGAGACGATACTTATAGATTAAATCGGGAATTATTTTTTCTTTGGTCAAAGAAATCAAGTTAATTAAATGAATATTATACACTGAAAAAAGATCGACAGTTTAATTGACAAACCACAAATTAACTTATTGATGAACTATGAATAATGGCGTTTTGCTGGCAGTGTCGGCATATTTATTTTGGGGATTGCATCCCATATACTGGAAACTTTTAAGTGATGTTTCATCAACAGAAATTGTAGCTCACCGGGTTATCTGGTCGATGATATTTTTTATAATAATAATTACGATAAAAAAGGAGTGGAAAGATCTTAAAAACAATTTTATTAACAACACAAACAAAAAAACGCTTTTGTTAACAAGTTTTTTAATAGGGTCCAACTGGACTGTATATGTTTGGGCAGTTAATTCGGGATTTATTATTGAAACTAGTCTGGGCTATTTTATAAGTCCGCTTGTTATTGTTTTATTAGGTGTAATATTTTTGAAAGAACGACTGCGACGGATTCAATGGTTTGCATTAATAATTGCCACAACCGGTGTTATAGTAATGACATTTTTGTATGGGGTTTTTCCGTGGGTTGGATTATATCTCGCGGGCACATGGGGTACTTACGGAATGCTTCGGAAAAAACTCTCTTTCAGTTCCCTGGAAGGGCTGGCTATTGAAACCGCGATACTCTCAGTTCCTGCCGTATTGTTTATGTCCTATATTTTCGGGAATAATACAAATTCATTTTATAACGCAGATATATCTACAAACTCATTATTGGTCGGATGTGGGATTATTACCGGACTGCCATTGATGATTTTTATTCATGCCTCAAAGAAAATACAACTTTCCCTGTTGGGAATTTTACAGTATATATACCCGACCCTAATATTTATTATAGGAGCGTTTGTATATAAGGAACCGTTAAGTACTGTTAAATTGATGGGATTTATTTTCATTTGGACAGCCCTTTTAATCTATTCGATCGAGGGATTAATTTACTCAAAAATAAAACACCGATAATTTATATTTTAAGACTACGTAATATTATATCTCCTTAATTATTTTTTGACGCATGTTTATTCTCCATTTGTATATATAATAGTATATTGAGCATAATTTTTACCTTTACTTATCGAAGATAATAATTTAATAAACTATTGAATTCAGGAAATTATTATGGAATTCCCGAGGACCGAAAGGAACAATGTAAAGCGGGTGCCAAGTCGAGGCATATACGATAAAGAAAACATTTATACTATTGTGGACCAAGCCTTAATTTGTTTCGTGGGGTTTTCCATCGAAAACCAGCCTTTTGTAATACCAACAATCCATGCACGGAAAAATGATACAATTTATTTACATGGTGCGACTACTAGCAGAATGATAAAACATTTGGAGGCCGGAAATAGGCTTTGTTTAACTGTTACACATTTGGATGGTTTAGTTTTAGCCCGTTCTGTTTTTCATCATTCTATGAATTACAGGTCGGCCATGTTATACGGCAGCGGCAGGCAGGCAGATGAAAAGGAAAAATTACTTGCATTGGAAATAATAACAGAAAAACTGATACCCGGGCGATGGAAAGACGCCCGCACACCAAATGAAAAAGAATTAAAAGCGACTTCAATAATAGCTGTTGATATCGAAGAAGCATCGGCAAAAATAAGAACCGGCGGACCAAACGATGACGAAGACGATTATAACTTAAAAGTTTGGGCAGGAGTAATTCCCATTTGTCAAGACTTCAATAAACCTGTTGACGATAAACTATTACAGCCGGGAATTGATTTTCCTGATTATTTAAATAAATTTTATGAAAAATAACGACTGTCTGATAATTGCACATCGAGGCGAATCATACGACGCTCCCGAAAATACTATGGCATCTATTAATTTGGCATGGCAGAGAGGCGCTGATGCGGTGGAAATAGACATTCAATTGTCAAAAGACAATGAAATTATTGTTTTTCATGATGCTAATACAAAAAGAATATGCGCACATAATCAAGCGGTTATAAAACAAAATCTTATTCAATTAAAGAGGCTTGACGCAGGTGCATTCAAAGACATTAAATATTCGGGTGAAAAAATTCCAACATTGAGCGAAGTTTTCCCGACTGTTCCGGAAGGTAAAAAACTGATTATAGAAATTAAATGTGGGCCTGAAATAATTGAAAAGCTTGCTCAAGAAATTCTTGCATCCAATTTAAGCTATAATCAAATAGAAATAATAAGTTTTGACATTAGTACGGCTGCTAAAGCAAAAAAAACTTTACATAAGTATAATGTCATGCTTCTTTCTGAATTAGATTATACGTGGCTTCATAAAATATTTAAACCTTCCGTTGAATATCTTGTTCACGAAACCCTTAAACACAAACTTGACGGTTTGGATGTTTGGGCCGGCAATATGATTGATAAACAGTTTGTTGAGTATATAAAATCAAAAAAATTGATTTTGTATACCTGGACGGTAAACGATGTAAGCAAAGCGCAGTTTTTACGAAACCTTGGAGTGGACGGCATAACTACAGACAGGGCACAGTGGCTCAAAGAAAAACTTACCGATATTAAGTAAATTTACAATTGTAAATATTTATTGCTCTTTTATAGATTGCCAACATTTAATTACCGGAATTAATTATGTCAAAAATTTTAATCGGTATTCATGGTCTGGGCAACAAACCCTCAAAAAGAATATTAAGAAGGTGGTGGTATAAAGCCATTAGGGAAGGATTGTTAGGAATAGGCAAAGTTCTGCCATTCCCAAAATTCGAAATAATTTATTGGGCTGATGTATTAAATGAAAAACCGCTTGATCACAAATGTAAAGACAGGAATGATCCTTATTATCTGCAGGAAAAATATACTCCCGCTCCAAAGAGTTTCAGAGCCAAATCACATACGATAAGAAAAACCGTCCTCGAAATGCTAGAGAAACAGATGGATAAACTTTTTCTAAACAGTGACTTTTCTGTTAACTTATCTTTTGTTTCAGATTTATTGATTCATAAATATTTTCGTGAACTCGAAATTTATTACACGGAAGACTGCGTTGATAAGAACAATAAATCCCGCCCGGCAAAAGATATAATCAGAGAAAAAATGGAATCTCTTCTCAGTAAACACAAGGACGATGATATTTTTTTTATCGGTCATTCAATGGGTTCTATTATAGCATATGATGTATTGACCTACAGAATGCCCAAAATAAAAATTGATACTTTTGTTACAATGGGTTCTCCACTCGGTTTGCCCGTAATAAAGAGTAAGATTGCGGTCGAGCAAAAAATCAAGCCCAATAAAAATCAGAAACTTATAAGTCCTCCGGGTATAAAAAAAAACTGGTTTAATTTTTCGGATCTTGAAGATAAAGTTGCCATGAACTACAATCTCTCCGATGATTATTATGAAAACTCTCATGGAGTTAAACCGATTGATAAAATTGTTTATAATAATTATCAAATTGAAAATGAACATAATCCCCATAAATCATATGGATATCTTCGAACTCCTGAATTTGCAGCTGCATTGTATGATTTTTTAACAAAAGATAAATCTCAATTTATGATTTATCTGCTTAATGCTTTCAACTATCTGTTTAAGAACTTATTTCGAGCTATCAATAGTGTTAAGAATTTAATATCAGGCAATTAAAAGAGGTTTGTTATGAATCGTGAAAATATGTTGGCTACTCTCGAAAAATATGACGGTAAATGGGATTTTATTATTATTGGCGGGGGCGCCACAGGTGTTGGATGCGCGATTGACGCTGCTTCGCGAGGATATAAAACACTTCTGCTCGAACAATCCGATTTCGGCAAAGGGACATCCAGCCGAAGTACCAAACTTGTGCATGGCGGCGTGCGGTATCTGCAGCAAGGGAATTTAACTTTAGTGCTAGAAGCATTGAAAGAGCGCGGATTACTTAGAAAAAACGCCCCACACCTTGTTCATGATCAAAAATTTATTGTCCCAAACTACGACTGGTGGGAAGGGCCTTTTTACGGAATCGGGTTAAAATTATATGACATGCTTGCCGGAAAAGAAGGATTTGGTCCTTCGAAACTTTTGTCAGTAGAAGAAACATTAAAACATATTCCTACGATAGAAACTAATGGACTTAAAGGCGGTGTGATTTATCACGACGGGCAATTTGATGATGCACGTTTAATAATTAATATGGTTAAAACAGCAAGTGAGCAGGGAGCCACACTTGTTAACTATATGAGGGTCGCTGCCCTTTTTGATGAGGAAGATGTTATATGTGGAGTAAGCGCGATTGACGAAGAAAGCGGTCGTAAGTATAATCTGAAATGTAAAGTTGTAATTAATGCCACAGGTGTATTTACCGATACAGTTAGAAAAATGTCCGATCCCCAGACAACGAAAATAATTACAAGCAGTCAGGGGATACATATTGTTTTGGACAAATCATTTTTACCAGGCGATAGTGCAATTATGGTTCCGGAGACTGACGACGGTCGTGTTTTATTTGCAATTCCATGGCACGATAAAATTATTGTGGGTACAACTGAAACTCCCGTTGAGGAATATCTTCTTGATCCGGTGCCACAAGCTGAAGAAATTGATTTTTTACTTACTCATGCGGCACGTTATTTAACTAAAGATCCAACACACAAAGATATACTGAGTGTGTTCGCTGGTCTAAGACCATTAGTAAAAAGCGGCAATTCGGAGAATACTGCGGCTATCTCCAGAGAGCATACTATTAATATTTCACGCAAAGGATTGGTTACAATTGCCGGAGGTAAATGGACTACTTACAGAAAAATGTCAGAAGATACAATCGATCAGGCCGCTATTCTTGCCCAGCTCGATTCTATTGATTCGAACACTTCGGATTTGCAGATACACGGTTATCATAAACATCCTGAAGAATTCGGCTCATTAAGTATTTACGGATCCGATGCCCCTGCGATAAAAGCATTGTTAAGTGAAAATTTAAATAACAAAAATATTTTGCATCCCGATTTTTTGACCATGGAAGGAGAAGTTATTTGGGCGGTAAGATATGAGATGGCTAGAACAGTTGAGGATTTTCTATCTCGCAGAACTAGAATTTTACTCATGAATGCCCAAGCGAGTATTGATATTGCTCCAACTGTAGCAAAGCTTATGGCAATCGAATTAAATAAAGATAAAGTTTGGATCGAGCGTCAGTTGCAACAATATAAGAATATAGCTGAAAAATATGTTGTTGGTTGATACTAATAAAAAGACTATAAATATTGGTCTAATTGTTTTGCTTTGTCTTAAGAAATATTTTGATTAGAACATATTTATAGTAAAATCATTCTATTTTATTAAATTAAATAAAACGAATCCGTGTTCAATTCCATTAATTATGATTGTGATTTTATGTTTTCCCGGATAGTGGGTGCGGATGCTTACATCCTTAAAATGTTGGTTTTTTTTAATATCTCTCGACTCACTTGGAAGCATTTCAAATTCACCAATCTTAAATATTTTTTTTGAAGTTCCGCCCGATGAGTTAACATAATCAACTCTGTATTCCAATCGAATTTTTTTCTTTTGTTTTTCTAGCGATGTCAGTTTATATGAAAAACTATTAACATCGCCAATCTTTAATTCTTTTTTATCTATCGTAAGATTATCGACAGCAATTTTAATTTTTTTTGAAACATCAAAAAGCGATAACGCCACTTCATTGCCATTTTTTAATAACGTTCTGCAGCCGTGCTTTATAATCCAATCAGTTTTTCCGGAACTACCGATCCAGTTTTTAGCAATCTTTAAAACAAGCTTAGGATTATCTTTTGATATGTCATTCAAATTATTTGCTACACTTTTTCTTACATATTCAGAATCATCGTTTTTAAGATTCTCCAATATTGGTATAATTGGCTGCGGATTGACTTTAAATATTGTTAATGCCATTGCCCAAGGCAGCCGCGGGCGACATCCCTCACTGCTTAATCTGCGGACATGATGGTTTTCGTGTTCCGACCATTTTAACATCTGCCCCATCATCTTATCGGGATATTTAATTATAAACGGCCTTACTGCAAATTCAGCACTTGAACGTTTTGTAAACAATTCCATTGCTTCTATAGATTCTTTCAAATTATTCAAACCGTTTACTTCTACAAAGTCGCACAAAACTATTGAAGTCCATCCATTAAACTGAGGAGAGATTTTTTTTAATATTTTTATTGATTTCTCATACGGTAAATCCATTACAACATTTAATGAGGTGGAAATATGGCGCATTCTGTTTTTTAATTCCTTCTCTTCCCATTCATCGTTAAAAACTTTTCCCAAAAATGCCTTTTTATTGAATGCCGGGTATTCCTTTACAACGGCATCCGCCAATTCTGAAACTAATTTTGTATTGAACTGATTTTTGAATGGTTCCGGCATAATT
>PGYT01000031.1:0-46209 GCA_002839805.1 Ignavibacteriae bacterium HGW-Ignavibacteriae-2 | reverse complement strand
TTAATAATTAGTTGCTATATATGACATTTGTCATTATTTTTCAAGAAAATTATCAGAGGCAAAAAATTGGTTCCTCACGATTTAAATACTTTAATGGGATTCAAAAAGGGCAACAGAACAGTTTACGATGATTTCGGAATGATGGAACTTGCAAATACCGGAGTTACAAAAACATCAGCATTGAACCTCGCAAAGCAATTAAATTTATCGATCGCGCAAATTTCCAAATTGCTCCCCATAACCGAACGTACATTCTATCGATACACAAAAAATCATAAATTGGATAAGTATGTAACTGAACAGGTGCTGCAAATTGCTCAGGTCGCCGCCAGAGGATTTCAGGTATTTGAGGATCGAGAACTTTTTTTAGAGTGGTTTAATTCACCCTGCATAGCTTTAGGCAACGAGAAACCCATAAATTTTCTAAATTCAAGATTCGGATGCAATTTAGTTTTGCAGGAACTTGGAAGAATTGAGCATGGGGTAAATGTTTAGTGAAAGTATTTAGAATTGCCAAATGCTATTTTATTGATGATTTGACGGGCAAAGGCGCGGAACTTTACGGCGGAAGGTGGAATAAAAAGGGGATTCCGTTAATCTATACATCCGAATCCAGATCGTTGGCGAGTCTTGAATTTTTAGTTCACACAGCAATGAGTTCAATCCCATTAAATTTATGTGTTGCTACTATAGAAATTGCCGGTAAACCACAAATTACAGAAATTAATGAAAAAGAACTCCCTCTTAATTGGAAAGAATATCCGGCGCCGTTAGACGTTATAAACTTGGGAACATCATGGATTTTGAGTAAACAGTCACTAATACTTCGCGTGCCTTCTGTAATAGTTAAGGATGAATTTAATTATCTTATAAATCCCCTGCACGGAGATATAAACAAAGTGACGGTTAAAACGCGAACTAATTATTCATTCGACATTAGATTATTAAAAAAAATGAAAGGTGAGCATGAATAAACAAAAACTAATCTCATGGAATGTAAATGGAATACGTGCAATTGCTAAAAAAGGATTTCATGAATGGCTTCAGAAAGAGAATCCTGATATACTATGCCTTCAGGAAACAAAAGCGTGGAAAGAACAATTGGACGATTCATTGATAAATATTGAAGGCTACCAAAGTTACTTTTCGGAAGCTTATAAAAAAGGATATAGCGGAGTCGCAATTTATACAAAACAAAAACCCGAGGAGATCAAAAATGGAATAGGTGTTGAAGAATTTGATAGAGAGGGACGGTTTTTAATTGCCGAATTTCCCGAATACGTTTTATTCAACATATATTATCCAAATGGTAAACGCGACCAGGAAAGACTGAATTATAAAATGAATTTTTACGAAGCGTTCCAAAAATATGCTGTGGACTTGACAAAAAAGGGAAAAAAATTAATTATTTGCGGAGACGTGAATACGGCGCACAAAGAAATTGATTTAGCCCGACCGAAAGAGAACCGTAAAACATCGGGTTTTCTTCCGGAGGAATGCGACTGGATTGACAGGTTTTTGGATGCGGGATTTCATGATACCTTACGCATGTTTACACAAGAAGGTGAAATTTATACTTGGTGGGATATGATTAGCAGAGCTCGGGAACGAAATGTAGGGTGGCGTATCGACTATTTTTTTGTGAGCGATAATATTAAGAATAATGTTAAAAATGCATACACTCTGCCCGATGTTATGGGATCTGATCATTGTCCTGTGGTAATAGAAGTTAAGTTTTAATAAGATATTTCATAGTACCGTTAATCCATTACAATTAATATTAAAATCGGGTTTCTAAAGATGAATATTGGCGGAACCGCGTTGTATTGTAAGAAGCGGTTACTAGGCTAGAACAACACAAAGTGGATAACTCTTTAAAAATTTTTTAATAAGTTACGTATATCTATTTTTAATATTTTTTTAATTTCAATAGTGTTAATAATCGAGGAGTTTTTATGCATGAGAAAAGTATTGAACTATTAAACAAAGGCGTCGCCGACGAACTTCAGGCGGTTCATCAATACATGTATTTTCATTTCCATTGCGACGACCAGGGATTTGATTTACTTGCGGGACTTTTTAAGAGAACTGCTATTCAGGAAATGTTACATGTAGAAAAACTCGCGGAAAGAATTTTGTTTTTAAAAGGTGACGTTGAAATGACGCCCGCTGGTCCGGTAAAAAAACTTAAAGATGTGTCCGAAATGTTAAAAATGGCCGTTCAAATGGAAGATGAATCTGCCAAAGAATATAATGTTTGGGCAAACCAATGTTCTGCAAATGCCGACTCAGTTTCCAAACAGGTTTTTGAAAGTCTTGTTGCTGAAGAAGAAATGCATTTTGACCAGTATGATACCGAGTTGGAAAATCTGAAAAAATTTGGCGACAACTATCTTGCATTACAGTCAATTGAACGAAGCAAAGGAAGGGAAACCGGCGCTCCTGCCATGTAGTAAATCTGATGACAATTTCTATTACAATTGAAGCGCACTATTATGTTTTGTTTATCAAAATATTTAGATGCGCTTCGCGTTTATTTGGGATAAAAATTATTTACTAATTTCTTCTTTCAACACAAATAAATTTATATCTTAATAATGTTGTTTTTCCAATAATTATATCATTTCTGAAAGATTAATTGGCTTTTTAGGTTTCGGAAATTTTACGATTTTTGTGTTTGTTTAATTATTATTCGCAACATAACGCGAATTTTTCCCTCTTTATTCATGCTGACAATTTTGTGTTTACTTACATTTCTGATGCAGAATGTTATTTTGTTACAACTTGACTTGAGAACTATAAACTTTAGGAGTAATTATGAAAGAATTGCAATATCCAATTGGCGAATTTGAATATATTATAATTGAATCCGACGACGAAAGATTAATGCTTATTGAAAGTCTGCTAATGATACCGATGATTTTAAGAGCGGAAGTTGAGGAACTTACAGACGAACAGTTGGATACTCCATACAGACCAGGTGGTTGGACTATTAGACAGGTAGTGCATCATCTGGCGGATAGTCATCTAAATGCATTCGTAAGATTTAAGTGGACTCTAACCGAAATTGAACCGACCATTAAACCTTATGAAGAAGCTATGTGGGCGGAAACATTTGAAGGCAAACTTGGTGATATTAGTTTATCCTTAGATCTGCTTGAAGCTCTGCATAAAAAATGGGAAGTCCTGTTAAGAACGCTAACAGACGATGATTACGAAAAAGCGTATCATCATCCAGAAACAGGATCTCGCGTAACTTTGAATGAGGCGCTTGCGCTTTACGAGTGGCATGGGCGTCATCATATTGCGCATATAACTTCGTTAAAACAAAGAATGGGATGGTGATTTTTATTGACTAATTTATTTTCAATAAAAATAGTGTTATTCCATACTCTATTGCTAATTACGCCCTGGACATTGTATGGTCAGGCTAATACAATAGCGAATTTTAGTTGGCTTGTTGGCAAATGGCAGTTAACTGAAAATAATCTGGAGATTTTTGAGGAGTGGAAATTTAAGGGAGACGAGTTAGTTGGATGTGGTTTTACACAAACTCCCACTAGATCAGACACTACTGAATATTTGATAATTAAAAGCATTAGCTCAAAAATAGTTTATATCGCCTCTCCTGTAAACCAGTTTCCAACCTTATTTAATCTAACAGCGTTATCGGACACTGGATTTGTTTTCGAAAATACAGAACACGATTTTCCACAAAAAATTATTTACAAATATATGTCAAATGATGCCATACAAGCTTCGGTTGAGGGATATAAGGACAATAAATTTTTACGCCTGAATTTTTATTTTACTCGGATTGAGGAGTAATTTGTTTTTATCATTTAGTTTCCATTAATCCATATTGTTAGGAGTATTTTAAACCGCCAAAATATAAATGAAATTATTAGTTAAATAATTTGTCCAATAATTCTTTTGGAGAAATAATGTTACGGATATTATTTAATCTACTTAGCTTTTTATTATTACTATCCATTTCAAGCTGCTCGAGTGGATTGAGTATAAATGATTTTTTTGGAATTAAAATGGACACCGACGACTATCACGATTTTCAAATCCAAAGATATTCGGAAATTGACGGCATCTCATATACAAATAATGTTCTGATGGATTCTAAGATATTTAGTTGGGCCGAGCTCGAAGGAAATAAATTAAAAATCAAAATTGTTAACGATTCCTATCAAAGCATTACACTAAGTTTTATTAACGATAGATATGAGATTCAAGACGTTGACGGAATAACATATGTTCTGATTAAACCTCCTCCGATTAATTATACATCATTATCAGAGCTTAAGCCCGGGGATAGCTTTGAGGTGTTGTTGGATATACCTATGAATTTTTGGGAAACAATCGGTCAGAAGGACCCCCAATTTAGCACTAAAGATTTTTTCGCCCAATTTTGGAAGGGACAGAATCATTTACATGTTACAAAAGAAAGGATAAACTTTGTGAAAATAGTTCTTAATAAAAGGACAACTATAATTTTGAAACCGGTGCCCGTTAACGATTAATTTTCTCAAGATTTGTTAAAACCTTTTTTATGATAAATATTTATACTCGTAATATACTTTTAACAGTTTTTGTGGAGTTTTATAATTTCTTTTAGTTCAAAATATAATTTGTCAGATAAATCTATTGTTTCTTCTATAGATGATCTCTCTTTGTGGTCGGCACCTTTTGGGCTAAAGCTGCTCGATCAAATTGAATATAAAAACAACATAACTGTGTTGGATATTGGCAGCGGATTTGGTTTTCCTTCTATAGAAATTGCATCGCGATTAGGAGATACCTGCAAAGTGTTTGGCATTGATCCCTGGAAAGAAGCAAATCAAAGAGCCAGTGTAAAGATAAAATCCTGGGGATTAAATAATATTAAAATTATTGATGCGGTAGCGGAATCAATCCCATTCGATAACGACCAATTTGAACTTATAACATCGAATAACGGATTAAATAATGTTGAAAACGATGAAAAAACATTTTCCGAAATTGCCCGAGTGGCGAAAGCCGGCGCTCAATTAGTCTTTACAATAAATCTGCAAGAAACAATGATTGAATTTTATAATATTTACAAATCTGTTTTAGTAAAAAATAATTTGAACGATGAAATTGAAAAACTTTCAGAACATATTTTTAAGAAACGTAAACCACTTAAATACACTATAAATCTGGTAGAAAAAAACGGTTTCCACATTTACAAAATAATTGAAGATGAGTTCTATTTACGCTATACCGACGGCACATCAATGTTAAATCATTTTTTTATTAAACTTGCCTTCAAAGAAAGCTGGTTTAATATTTTGTCCCCCGAAATATCATCCTCAATTTATAACGAACTTGAATATGAGTTAAATAAAGTTTCCAGGCAGACCGGAAGTATAAAGTTGAAAGTGCCTTATGTTTGTATAAACGCTGTAAAAATCAATTAACAGTGGCCGTAAATATTATTGCTAGGGGCAAATATATAATTATCAAATTTTTATTATTTCTTATAAAGGTTTTACGTTATGAATATCATAAAAACAATTTTGTGCTTAGCTCTACCAATTACTACCACAATAGCTTCTTTCAACGATAACAACTATTTGTATTTTTATATAGGGACATACACCGACGCCGAAAGCAAAGGAATTTATTTATACCAAATGAATATTGAAAACGGAGAACTTGTATATAAGGGCGTTACAGAGGGAGTAAATAATCCTTCTTTTCTTGCAATCGACGAAACCAATAGCGGACTTTATGCTGTTAATGAATTAACTGAGTTCAATGGTGAAAAAACAGGCACTGTTACAGCCTTTAAAATTGACCCGAATACAAAGGCTTTGCAGTTCCTAAATCAGAAAATTACTGAAGGTGGTGCGCCATGCCATGTTATTGTAGACTCATCCGGCAATTATATATTAACCGCAAATTATGTGGGTGGAAACGTTTGTGTAATAGAAGTTTCTGATGACGGCAGCCTCGGACAAACAACGGACTTAATACAGCACTATGGCTCAAGTATTAAAATAAATCAAAAGTCACCCCATGCTCATTCGGTTAATCTGGATGCAGAGAATAAATTTTTATACGTTGCCGATCTGGGTTTGGATAAAATAATGATTTATAATTTTGACGCGCGTAAAGGGACACTTTCGGCGGCTGAAACTCCATTTGTTAAAGTCGCACCGGGCGCGGGACCGCGTCATTTCGTTTTTCATCCGAACAATAAATTCGCGTATGTAATTAATGAATTAAATAGTACCGTTACCGTTTTCGGTTTTAATTCAATGAACGGACAACTATCGGAAATTGAAACATACTCAACTCTTCCAATTGAATTTACTGGGGAAAGTTTTTGCGCTGATATTCATATTCACCCGAATGGTAAATTTTTATATGGATCCAACAGAGGACACAACTCAATTGTAACTTACGAAATTGATGAATTTACGGGAAAGTTAAAATTTTTAGAAACCAAATCAACTGAGGGAGTATGGCCGCGCAATTTTACTCTTGATCCTACCGGCAACTTTTTATTAGTAGCGAATCAACGATCAAACAATGTAACAGTTTTTAAAATTAATCCATTAACCGGTCTTCTTAATTTTACTGGAATTTCGGAAAATATTCCTTCTCCCGTATGTTTGTTGTTTTTGAACTAATTGAATCCTACAAACTTTAGAAATTTTTTATAATACTTATCGTTTTTGTGATATTAGAATATTTAAATGTCAAATAAATTATTTATCGATTTTTGCGGAGTATAATTTAAAACCTGGTTATTTCGATAATATAATTTATGAAGCAAATATTTTCCTGAGTTCGGAGATCATCTGAAAAAATTCTCTTATAAATAAATTAGATTATTTAAGGCAGAGTATGATAAATATGGATTCAATTTCCGAAATTCAAAAACTTAAAAACCTGATTGAATTTCAAAAAGAACAACTTGAATTGTTGTACAAATCAGAAAAAAAATACAAACAATTCTTTCATCTTTATAACAATGCACTCTTTATTGTTGATTTTACGGGCGCTTTTATTGAAGTAAATCAATTTGCTTGCGACAGATATGGATATTCATTTGAAGAATTTTCTAAACTTTCATTTTTCGATTTTTATTCCGATTTAGATAAAAATTTAATCTCGGAAAAAATTAAATCGATTGGCGAAAATACTTATGCCAATTTTGAGTCAAAGCACTTTGCAAAAAACGGGCAAGTTTTTCCAGTAGAAATACTTGTCCATAAATTTGATCACGGAAGCAGCGAAGCTATTTTAATTATTTGCACAGAAATTTCGAACAAGCAAAAATTGGAATTCGAAAAAGATCTGTTATACGCTCTTATGGATAACATTCCCGATACAATATATTTTAAAGACACTGAATCTAAATTTACCCTCGTAAATTCTGCACAGGCAAAATTGCTGGGTGTAAAAAATTGTGAAGATGCGATAGGCAAATCAGATTCCGACTTCTTCCCGCAAAATCACGCAGAGGAAGCATACAAAGACGAACAGGAATTATTTAACACAGGGCTCCCCCTTATTTCCAAACCGGAAAGAATCAGACACTCCTCGGGAAACTATAAGTGGGTAACAGCTACCAAGGTCCCCATTTTTGACGCTAACGGTGAAGCTACTGGCTTGGTGGGAATATCGCGCGATATTACAGAACTAAAAGAAGCTGAAAATAAAATACTAAAGTATACAAATGAACTTCAGTATCTGAACGCGAGTAAAGATAAATTTTTTTCAATTATTGCTCACGATCTTAAAAATCCGTTTATTTCTTTATTGGGTTTTTCAGAAATCCTTCTCGAAGATTACGATACTTTGTCAAATGATGAGAGATTTGAATACATTCATAACATTTATTCGGCTTCAAAAAACTCATTTCAATTGCTGGATAATTTATTACAATGGTCCCGCGCTCAAACCGGACGCATTGATTACTGCCCGATAGAGATTGATTTTAAAAAATTAGCGGAAGAATGTCTAACCGTTTTAGTTACAACCGCTACAAAAAAAAGAATAAAAATTATAAATAATTTTGGAAACTCTATATTTGTTTACGCAGATCCGGATATGGCGAAAACAGTAATCCGAAATTTAATTACAAACGCTCTGAAATTTACAAACGAAGGCGGTGTGGTCTCTATTACAGCCGCAATTCAAGAAGACTATTTGCTGACTGTTATTGAGGACAATGGAGTTGGAATGGACGCTGATACTGCGGAAAAATTATTTAGAATTGATGTACACCATTCCGCATGCGGAACATCAAACGAAGTAGGAACCGGTTTAGGACTTATTTTATGCAAAGAATTCATTGAAAAAAACGGTGGTAAAATCTGGTTCGAAAGCGAATTAGGGAAGGGCAGCCGGTTTTTCTTTACATTGCCTTTGCATAACAATCAAAATTAGGCACTCTTCTTAGTAACAATTTAGAATTTTTAATAAGGGAGAAAAACGTTTTTTCTCCTTCCCTCCATTATATTTGCAAATAAATTTAGGAAATATTACAGGATTTGCGATACATGATAACCCTCAAATATATTTGGAAACCACTGGCTTCAGTAGTGTTTTGGGGAGCGTCATTTATTGCGACCAAAATTGTCCTCGACGAACTAAATCCATTATCAATTATTTATTTCAGACTTTTATTTGGAATTATTACAGTTACAGCCATAGCATTAAAAAGAAAACGTAGTTTTAAAATGCGAATCAGCGATATGAAAGGGATTTTATTGTTAGCGGCAATTTCAACTACTCATTTGTGGATTCAGGTTACTGGACTTCAATATACATCTGCCTCCAACACTGGTTGGATTATAGGAGTAATTCCGGTAATAATGGCAATACTAGGCTTTTTATTCTACCGCGAAAAATTAACCCCCCTCCAATCAATTGGAATTTTTATCTCACTTTCAGGCTTGTTATTACTTATAAGTAAAGGCGATATTTATTCAATCAATTTAATTGAGAACAAAGGGGATTTGCTTGTATTGGGCAGTGCTTTTACATGGAGTTTTTATTCTTTCGCGGGCAAAAAGGTTACGCTAAACTATCCCCCAATTATGACTATTCTATATTTATTTGTTACAATGGCAATAATTTTGTCGCCTATAACAATTACTCCAGAGAATATTAAAGCCGCAGTAAATCTATCAGTACACGGATGGGCATCATTAATGTTTCTGGGAGTTTTATGTTCCGGTATTGCATATGTATTGTGGGCGGAAGCTATGAAAGAAATGCCTGCGAGCAAAGTCGGAGCTTTCCTATACCTTGAGCCCTTTGTAACAGTTTTCACTGCCTGGCTGTTTCTTAAAGAAGAAATTACTTTCCTTATGATGATAAGCGGGATTATAATAATTGCCGGGGTGATTTTAGTAAATAGAAAATAGCTAATTGTTACAACTCTACAATTATATAATTTCAATGTTAAAAATTTTCGTTTAAAATTCTTTCTTAAAATCAATTTAGTAGCGTCCCAGCTTCTGGGCTAAAACCTGCTATCAACAATTAAAATGTCTATATCGCTGGGATTGGGCGAATATATTTAATCCTCGAATTAGCTTAGATCCTAAAAACAACATTTTCGGGGAAGTTTATAATGAGATCTTTATTAAAACTGTTTTTCTTTTTTTCATTATTTCTAGAAACAAGCTTTTACGCGCAAGGCTATGCCGCCACAGGAACAATAAAGGGAAGTATTTACGATACTGACACTAGATTAAATTTAATAGGCGCAAATGTTACATTAGTTAATACTTTGCAAGGTGCGGCCACTGACCTTAATGGAAATTTTGAGATTAAAAATGTTTTGCCGGGAAGTTATTCTTTAAAATTTAGCTACATCGGATACCATCCTGTAACCAAAACCGATATAATTATACGACCTGAAAGAATTACATTCGTTGAGGCGGAGCTTAAATCATTTTCATTTCAAACGGATTCGATAATAGTATCTGGCGGTTATTACAATGAGTCAGAAATTCAACCAAATAGTATAACTAATTATTCTTATGAAGAAATAAGACGAGCTCCCGGCTCTGCTGGTGACGTAAGTAGAATACTCATGGGTTTACCAAGTGTGGCAAAAATTAACGATCAAAGCAATAGTTTAATTGTAAGAGGCGGCAGCCCTATTGAAAACAATTTTTACATAGATAACATCGAAATACCAAACATCAATCATTTTCCTATGGTTGGTTCCAGCGGAGGTCCCATAGGACTGCTGAATGTAGATTTTATTGAAGACGTAAATTTTTATTCGGGCGGATTTTCTTCCAACTTCGGAAACCGGCTTTCATCTATTATGGATATCAAGCTTCGTGAAGGTAACAGGGATGAGTACGAAACTCAAATCGATTTGAGTTTTCAGGCTATAGGGGGAATAGTTGAAGGTCCTATATATGAAGGAAACGGTTCATGGTTTTTATCCGTACGTAAAAGTTATCTCGATATATTATTCGAATCTGTTGCCCCCAGCGAGGCGATGCCAAGTTATTACGATTCTCAAGCAAAAATAACCTATAATATTTCTCAAAATCATAAAATTTCATTACTTAATATTTTATCAATAGATCGTCAGACTATGACCTACAAAAAGGCCTTCGATTACAATAAAAACAATTATTTCGACATAAACATTAACATGAATATTTTGGGAATTAACTGGCAGTATATTTGGAATAAATCGGGATATTCCGATTTTTCTGTTTCTCATTTGTACTGGGACGACAACAAAGATTTTACCGATACACGTACCAGACTCAACAGGTCAATATTGAAAACAATCGAACAGGAAGTGCGATTCATAAATACAAATCATTATAAAATTAATGCCACACATAAACTGGACTTTGGCTTGGAGTCAAAATATCTATTCAACAAATACAATAACATATATTCTCAAGCTATTGATCCATTAGGCCAGGATACTCCGGAACTGATTGTTCAAAGAAAGATGAACGGTTATAGATTAGCTGGTTTTATTAATTATAATTGGGAAACCGATAATAAAATGATTTTAATTCCGGGGCTAAGAATTTCATACTCCGATTACAATAATACACTTCATATTGAACCAAGATTAGCTTTTACTTATAAATTAGACGAGGTATCTTCACTTAGCTTTTCTTATGGAATTTATTATCAGTCAATCCCAACAATATTTCTTGCTCAGAACACACTGTTCAAAAATTTAGAAGACCCTCAAGCCAGCCATTATGTAATTAGCTTCAACCACTTGCTTACGCAGGATACAAAATTAACATTGGAGCTATACGATAAAGAATATAAAAAACTTCTTATGGATCCATCCCTTCCGCAAATATTGACATATGATCAATCAATTTTTGAATCCGATTTCGATAGTCACAAAGAGTTAATTTCAGCTGGTAAAGCTTATAGCCGAGGAATTGAAATTTCCTTACAAAAAAAACTTGCCACTAATTTTTATGGTCTTATTGCCGGAACATATTACAGATCAAGATACAAAGATCTCAAAAACAATTGGCGGGATAGAATTTACGATAACAAATTCAGTTTTACGATTGAAGGAGGTTACAAACTAAACGAACAATGGGAATTCAGCGGAAGGTGGATTTACGCCGGCGGGGCTCCTTACACTCCATTTGATTTAAACGCTTCAAAAGCAGTGAATGATGGAGTGTATGATAAATATAGAATTAATGGCGTTCGGCTGCCCGATTATCACTCGTTAAATTTTCGCTTCGATAGAAGATTTCATTTTAGCAGTTCAACCCTTGTTTTTTATTTCAGCGTTTGGAATGCTTACGGAAGAAAAAACTTGTATGCGTATTCATGGAATGATCTGAAAAACGAGCCCCAGGAAGAGAAGCAATGGACTTTAATTCCTATATTTGGTCTGGAGTTCGAGTTTTAATTGGTTTTTTCGACATATATGAAAAAGAGATCTGGAGAATATAATTATTTAATCAACTTTCTCATGGGAACTATTAATAACCAAATACCGTTCATACTTAAGCTGATATTTTTTATTGATAATTTACAGTCGGTGTGAAAATAATTTAGGGTGTTTAATGCCTAGTCTTTGCGATTTGACAAAAAAAGATATTGAAAAGAATTTTAAAAAGATTATTAAGTCGGTAAACGATCCGAAATATTTTTGTATTAAATGTGCGCGTGTTAGCAACGAAAAAAACAACCTATGCAAACCGATTGACATTAAAACCTCATAAAACCATATAGTTATCCAGCCAGCTAACAAACCATAATATTTCTAATCTCCACAGTGCTTAATAGTTTTAACGTGATATTTATAGCGCTATTATTTCTGTTGTGCTTTTCATAAATTTCGCCATTCAATAATTTTTTTATGTAGTTTTTGGAACTTACTCTAACAAATATTTTATTGCTGCTTTCATCTGGTCTTGGATTATTTCTTTCAGTATTAATTTTTCATAAGTATGGGCAATCACTGGCCAATCGGCTGTTGGCGATTTTACTTTTTTTATATACTCTAATTTTGTTGCGTCTTTTTCTTTGGGATTTAATGTATTTTCTTATTATTCCTCATTTTTTAATTCTGCCAATTAGTATTTCTTTTCTGATGGGACCTATGCATTTTCTGTACACGAAGTATTTGATAAATTCGGAAAGAAAATTTCAGCGTAAAGACTGGCTGCATTTTATACCCTTTATTTTATATACTCTATTTACGGTGAAAGATTTGTTTAAAAGTAAGAGTGAATTAATTTCTATATTAAATCATTTGAACAAAGAAACGGTTTCTAATGACTTTATTTTATTTAATTGGGTAATTACATTTCACGTACTTTTATACTTAGTAGTTTCCCTTAAAATTATAAAAAAATATTCTAATTCTATTCCTCAGGTGTTTTCTTCGATTGATAAAATAAAATTAAATTGGTTACGCTATATTACAATTTTTATTGGCGCCGGTATTATTATATTCCTAATCGAGAACACTTTTATGCTCGGAGGCTACCAGATTAGCGAATACTTTGGATTATCCAATGTGATTTTTTGCTTCTATGTTATCGCCTTGGGATATTTCGGTTTATTGAAATCTGAAATATTTATAAGTTCTGATTTCAGTGAGTCTGTCCATGAATTCTCAAATTTGCCCTTTTTAAGAATAACAACTGAATATGAAAAGGCAAAACGATACGAAAAATCAGGACTTTCCAAAGTTAAAGCGGATGATATTTTGCGAGGTCTTTTAGACCTGATGAACAGCGAAAAACCATATATAGAAAGCGGCATTACGCTTAATAAACTTGCTAAAAGATTAGCTGTATCCCCACACAATTTATCCGAAGTAATTAATACAAAACTGAATCAGAATTTTTACGATTTTATTAATCAGTATAGAATAGAAGAGGTTAAAAACTCCCTTTCAGATCCAGCAAAAGTAAATTATACTTTGCTTTCAATTGCAATGGATGCGGGTTTTAATTCTAAATCTACATTCAACAATATCTTTAAAAAACACACTGGCACCACTCCTTCCGAATTTAGAAAACAGAAATAATTACTTCCCCTTTCATCTAATTAATTTTTTAACAAGCTAAATAGATCAAATCAATATCGCGTATCTAAAGATTTTTCAATAATATTCTACAAACAAGTCAAATTATTATATTTCATTATTTCCTCTTCAAAATTGGTTCGAATTATTATTTCCGATTTTTTTTAGGTTACATTATATCGAAAATATTTTTCAAGTTGATCTCTATAGACTTCAATCTCTTTAATTATTTCCGGATTTTGTAAAGCCGATCTGTTTTTTATCTCCGTATTTTTTAATACGGCTTTTATTGTAAGTTCAACAGGTTTGCCGCTCCTTGTAACCGGCAGCTCGGTTATCGCGAAAATATATTTGGGAACATGGCGTGGTGATCTGTGTTTTTGAATTGTGGATTTGATTTCTTTTTCAATTAATTGATTTAATGAAAATCCTTTATTCATAACAACAAATAAAATAATTATTTCATCGGATTGTTTTGGCGGAACCCAACCGGCCGCAATGGCGCCATTAACATAAATAAGTTCATCCAGAGCCGAATATATTTCAGCGCATCCAATTCTTACCCCTCCTGGATTAAGCGTCGCGTCGCTGCGTCCGTATATTACCGAATGCCCTTCTTCATCAAATTCAATATAATCCCCATGTGTCCATACATTATTATACTCATTAAAGTATGCGCTCGTATATTTTTGTTTGTTTACATCATTTAAGAATTTAACCGGCATACAAGGTAATGGTTTTCGACAGACCATTTCTCCTGTTTCATTAATTGTTTCAATTCCTTCTGCATCAAATGCCGCAACATCAACTCCTAATCCCTTGCATTGTATTTTGCCTGCTTTAACCGGCAGTATCGGATTGCCCAATACAAAACAGGAAAGTATATCAGTACCGCCGCTAATTCCTGACAACATTACATCCTTTTTAATTCCATTATAAATCCATTTATAGCCCGCAGCAGATAACGGCGATCCGGTGTAAAGCACGACTTGCAAATTTTCCAACCCTTCAATAGAATAAGGAATTAGTGAAGGCTGCTTTTTCATACAGCTTTCAATATAACGTCCGCTTGTGCCGAAATGTGTAATTTTATTTTCAGCTACTACGTCCCACAAAGATGTTAATTCCGGATACGCAGGGCTACCGTCATATAAATAAACAGACACACCCGAAGCCAACGCAGACAATTGCCAGTTCCACATCATCCAGCCAGTTGTAGTAAAATAGAGAAGTTTATCCCCCGGTTTAAAATTACAATGCAGCTTATGTTCTTTTAAATGTTGTATGATAGTCCCGCCCGCTCCATGCACAATACCTTTTGGCGCGCCTGTTGTCCCCGATGAGAACATAATGTACAGCGGGTGATCGAATGGCAAAGCTGCATACTTTATTGAATCACTAACTGATAATGAGAGCATGTCGTGCCAGGAGAAATTGATACTGCTGATATTATTTCCGCTTGGAGAGGGCAATATTATAATTTTTTCAATTGAAGAAATTTTTTCTTTTAATTGATCGGCAACAGATATTAAGTTGAATGTTTTAGAGTTATAAATATACTCTGGCGAAACGAATACAATTTTGGGATTAATCTGCTTTAACCTGTCGCATAAGGCATCGATGCCAAAGTCCGGAGAAGCACTGCTCCATATGGCCCCGATAACACTAGCCGCCAAAGCGGCAATTACTGCTTCCGGCACATTTGCAACATAACCGGCAATACAATCGCCTTTTTTTACACCAAGAAATTTTAATCCGATCGCCGCTTTTTTTACATATGTTTTTAACTCTTTAAAAGTATACTCGGTTTTATATAATCCGCTAATATTAAAGCTTTGGCTTTCTGTTAAATATTTAAGTGCAAGCCAATCATATTTATTCTCGATAACATTTTCTGCGAAATTTAATTTCATGCCCTCGAACCACTTTGCTCCCGGCATTTGATATGAGTTTAAAACTCGTGTGTGTTTTGTATGATAAATAATCCCGGAATATTCAACGAATAATTCCCAGAATTCTTCAATGTTTTCGGTACTCCAGGAATGAAGAGATTTATAATCCGTAAAATTTTGTCCGATTTTTTTTTCAATCCAACGTGTATAGTTAAATAAGTTGGTGTTTTTAATTCTATTTTCTTTCGGATTCCAAAGTATTTCGGACATTGTTTGTTCTGCTAGAATGTTCTTATAAATTATTCAGCCATAAAATTATTTTATCTGTTGCTTCAATAATCCTTCCACAGCAGTCCTGCAGAAATTTCTCGTTCAGATTTTTGTCCATAGGTATAAATTCCGCGTGTGCCAATGCATTGGCGCCATCAAAATCCACATAAGCAATGCGTGCTGTGTATTCCTCTTCAGGCCTGCCGAATACAGTTCCGGGCAATATTGCCACTCCGGTATCTTCAAGTAATTTTGTACAAAATTGTTGTGATGTATAGATTTCTTTTTTAAGCAGCTGTTTCTTGAATTTAGAAAAATCAGCGAACAAATAAAATCCTCCTGTCGGCACCGGCAGTGTTACTCCGGCTTTAGAAAGTTTCCTGTAAATTTCCATTCCAATTACTTTTAGAATCCGTCTTGATTGAGAGAGATATCTTTCAATTTCTATTCCTCCTTTAAATGCCCGGACCGCGGCAAATTGAATTGGCGCGCTTGTAGAAGTAAATGTTTCACTCGCAACCGCGGTCATTGCGTTTAATAACCAGCGCATAGAATCTGGGAAAATAAATATTCCTAGTCTCCAGCCGCCCGCACCGCACCATTTACTTAATCCACTTGAAACTATTGTTCCTTCAGGATAAAACCGTGAAATAGAAATGTGATTACCTTCGTGATCGAGTTCACCATAAATTTCGTCGGATAATAAAATAATTTTATACTTTTTAGCTACCGAGGCGAGTGCCTCCAATTCTTTTTTATTAAACGAACATCCGCTTGGATTAGAAGGATAATTAAGAATTAGAATTCTTGGTCTTTCTGGATCGTCTTTACAATACTTATCCAATTGATCCGGTGTTAAACGCCAGCAATTTTCTTTTCGTGTAGGTATCCAGCCAACATGCCGGCCAATTATATGAGCCTGCGGAGCGTAAGAAACCCAGCTTGGCGTAGGAATTATAAGATCACCGTAATAAACCAGCTGGAGGAGAAACATCAATTCCTTAGAACCCGGGCCAATCAATACATCTTCCCATGTATAGGCAACGCCCTGTTTTCTGTAAAAGTATTCCGATACGGATTCACGTAGAGCTTTCAATCCCTTTGTGGGAAGATAATCTTTTTGATACGCGTTTAATCGAAGCGCTTCAACAACCGGTTCCGGCACAGGAAAGGGCGATTGCCCGAGTCCGAATTTGTGAACTACTTTTCCTTGATTTTTTAATTCTTCCGACAACTCATTAATTCTTATTGTTGCTGATTGAGGTATTCCTCTGACATTCAGATTCAAATTTACCTGAACATGATTTGAATTATTCTGCATCTCGCCTCAGTATTAGATTTTGTGTTTGTTAGTAAAATTTTTAATATAACCAAAAAGATTACTATTGGAAATAAGCCCTGTGTAATAAATATTTTTAGTTCTTATTTGGTATTTTAAAAAGATTCATGTGATATTCTTTTTTTTGGTTCGGAACTATCATTTTGAATAAGAATATTTTTTTTCGTTTTATAACATGAAATGAGTTTTTCAGAAAATAGTTTTTGTCATAATTGTTAAACAATTGAATACATTTACTCGAAAAAATATCAAGTGACCGTTCTAATCGATTAAATAAATAAAGATGTAAAATGTTAATTAAACTAAATAGTCTACTGGTTGATAACCTGGATAAAGCTCTTAAATTTTATATAGAAATTTTGCGCATTGTAAAAAAACAGAAATTCTGCTTTGTGTATTTAAATGGTTTACAGTAGAATTTTCTGAAGGTCCCGAAAATATTGAGTTAGTACTTGAGTCCAACATTATTCCTGTCGCGAATACATATCAAAAGAGTATTTTTACCATTATTATCTTTTGAGGTTGACGATATAGAAAAAGACCCTGAAAAATTAAGCAAGTTGTGTGTGGTTTTTAAAACGGAATCTACAAAGGCCGGAACAGTGATAATTGCCTTTTGAGGATACCTGCGGCAATTTGTTGCAGATTTATCATGTGTAAATCGGACTGGCCGCTTAAATATTTTTTATTCCCTTTTAATTTATAAAACGGGCAGATGTGTAATCTGCCCAAATAATAAAAATTTTAGCAGATGGCTTTGGTATAAGTGTATAAAGATCTATAATCCATCTTTAGCTTGAAGTACTTTTTCAATATTAAATTTTTTCATTTGCATAAAAGCGTTGGTTACTCTTCCCGCTATTTTCGGATCACATAATAATTTGGGAAGGATTTTAGGAATTATTTGCCACGAAAGTCCGAATTTGTCTTTTAACCAGCCGCATTGACCTTCCTCACCTCCATGGGTAAGTTTATCCCAATAATTGTCAATTTCTTCCTGTGTTTCGCAAAACACCTGAAACGAAATAGCTTCATTAAATTTAAATATCGGCCCGCCATTTAAGGCAGTAAAAGATTGTCCATTAATATTGAAGGAGATAGTAAGCACTTCTCCCTCTTTATGTCCGTGAATTTCGGATCCTTCTTTTGTGTATCGGTTTATTGTTTCAATCCGGCTGTTTTTAAAAACGGATATATAAAAATTTACCGCTTCTTCAGCATTATCGTTAAACCAAAGACATGGTGTAATTTGATTCGTCATTTCATAATACCTTTTTTAATGTATTTCCACGTATTTTTTAAAGTTATTTAAAATTGCCTGCCAGCCGCCACGCTGCAATTCTATAGAATTGATCTCCTCGGCTTCGAACGATTCAACTACTTCCGTAGTATCGCCCCGGTCGGAAAAAGTGATTTTTACAATTCTGCCATCACCCAGAGTATAATCTATTTGTTGTTTGTTAATTATATTATCATACACCCCTTCAAAATCAAATCCCATACTTCCGTCTTTAGCCTCCATTCTGTAGTTAAATTTACCGCCGACCCTTAAATCATTTTCAGCTCTTGTACTATGCCAGTCTTCTGAAGCGTAGTTCCAATTCACAACGTCTTCGGGGGTTGTCCAGTTCTTCCATACAATTTCAACAGGCGCATTTATTATTGCCTGTACAGTTATAATTATTTTATTTGTCGGTTCCATTATTTTATTTATCTCCTCATTATATATTTACTTTTCAGTACAGTTAAACATCCATTGAACACCATATTTATCAGTGCAGCTTCCGAAGTAAGCTCCCCAAAACATATCCTGCAGTTCCATAGTGATTTTACCTCCCGCAGATAAATCGTTAAATAGTTTTAGAGTTTCTGCTTTTGTATCCGGCTCAATATTTATATGAACATTATTTCCAAAAATCACATTAAAGCCCATTGATTCCGGCGCGTCTGTGCCCATAAGTATATGCCCCCCGAGAATAGGCAATTCTATGTGCATAATAAGATTTTTGTCTTCCTCAGCAAATGTCGGTTGCCCTTCCATTTCCGGAATATCTTTGAAACGCGCAACTCCGCCGCCGCTGAATTCGCCGCCGAAAACAGATTTATAAAAATTGAAAACCTCTTCCGTATTACGTAGGAAATTTAGGTAAGTGCTTACTCTGGCCATGTTACTTACTCCCATCTTAATGAGCTTTGCTCAATTATATTGATATGATTGAATTAGACAGCTGTTGATTGTGGGGCTGTAATAAAACAACACTTAAGCTTTCCTTTTTAATCTGTTATTTAAAATTGCTTTTTAAGAATTTTTTGAACGTACCACATTAAATATAATAGAAAAATCGGATATGGTGTGTTTTATATTTGATGAATAAAGAAGATTTTTTTTACTAAAATAATTTTATACCATATTTGTTAAACGTCTAACGTTTTTACCATGATTGACACAATTTCTTATTTTTATTTTATCATGTTATCTGAGAATGGGTTTTAATAATTAATTCCAATTCTCCTAAAAACAGCTAGTGATATAGTGTGTTAAATCTTAGTGTTTTCGCACGGGAAAATAATAGGATGTTTCCAAAGAAGAGACTGGCGAAATTATCGGCGATATTTTAATTTATTCTTATAATGAAATATATTCCAGCGGTTGGTAGGAATTAATGATACTGATGGGATTAATTATTATCAATTATTTCCGATGAATGAATTCAACCAAATCTTTGATGCAGTTAAAATATTTTTATTAAATATAAAAATAGGGCAGATCGGTAATCTGCCCCTCAATAATTAAAAAAAGAATGCACTTAATATCAATTTAAACCGCGTTTCTCCAATAGAGGTTCAATTTCCGGGGCTTTGCCTCTGAATTGTTCATATAGTTTCATAGCGTCCTCAGTGCCTCCGGCCGAAAGTATATATTTTCTGTATTTACCTGCCAAATCCTGGTTGTAAACATCGCCAGTCTCTTCGAAAGCGCGGAAGGCGTCGGCGTCTAATACTTCAGCCCATATATAGCTGTAATAACCCGAAGAATAACCTCCACTGAAAATATGATTGAAGTATGTACTTCTGTAACGTGAAATTATTTCGGGAATCATACCTCTTTTTGAAAGCGAATTCTTTTCGAAATCACTTGCGTTTTGTTCCGTTGTATCCGTTATTGTATGCCAGTCCATATCCAGAAAAGATGCGGCAAGATACTCAACAGTAGCAAATCCCTGATTAAATTTTCCGGAGTTGTTGATTTTTTGAATCAGTTCATCCGGTAACGGCTCACCTGTAATATAATGGAACGCGTACTCTTTAAGAACAACAGGATTCATGCACCAGTTTTCCATTATCTGCGAAGGAAATTCTACAAAATCTCTTGGAGTTGACGTACCGGAAAGTGATTCGTAAGTGCAGTTGGATAACATTCCGTGCAGCGCGTGACCGAATTCGTGGAAAAGAGTGTTAACATCATCAACGCTTATAAGCGATGGTTTATCACCTGTTGGTTTTGCAAAGTTTCCTACATTATAAACGATTGGGTGGATAAATTTGCCGTCTTTTTTACTTTGTTTTGTAAACACATCCATCCAAGCGCCACCGCGTTTACTATCCCTCGGAAAATAGTCGGTATAGAGTATTGCAATATGACTGCCGTCTTTATCTTTCACCTCAAAAGTTTTTACATCCGGGTGATATTTTGGAATGTCGTTTCTTTCTTCGAATGTTATTCCCCAAAGTTTTGTTGATAATCCGAAAACTCCTTTAATAACATTTTCTACCTTAAAATATGGTCTTAGCTCCTCTTCGTCTAAGTCATATTTGGCTTTTTTAACTTTATCGGCATAATACCACCAGTCCCAGGATTGTAATTTGAAGTTTCCGCCTTCGTTGTCAATTATTTTCTGCATATCGGCTCTTTCTTTTTTTGCTACTTCCAAAGCTGGAGTCCACAGTTTATTCAATAAGTCATAAACTTGTTCGGGAGTTTTAGCCATCTCATCATCCAAAACATAATTTGCATGGGTAGTGTACCCTAAAAGATTTGCTTTTTTCAAACGAAGTGACGCGATTCTGGATAATATTTTTTTATTATCCAAAGAATCGTCGTTATCACCTCTATTTATATATGCTTTGTAGAGTTTCTCTCTTAAATCCCTTCGGGTGGAGTAAGTTAGAAAAGGATACATACTTGGTCGTTGAATTGTGTATACCCATTTTCCGGAATATCCTTTTTCGGCTGCTTCTGAAGCGCCCATTTCTTTTATAGTTTCAGGTAGTCCGGCAAGCTCTTCTTCGGTACTCAGTACAAGTTCATATTTATTTGTTTCTTTTAAAACATTTTCACCGAACTGCAAAGACAGCATAGAAAGTTCTTCGTTTATTTTCCGAAACTCCTCTTTATCTTTATCTATTAAATTGGCTCCTCCACGAACAAAACTTTTATAATATTCATCCAGTAATCTAGATTGCTCGGTAGTTAATTTAAGATTATCTTTTTGTTCGTAAACCGTTTTAACTCTTTTAAACAATTCGGGATTTAAATTTATATCATCCTGATGTTTGGAAAGCATTGGTGTAACTTCTTTTGAAATATCCTGCAATTCATCGTTGGTCATAGCTTCACTCATCGCAGCAAATACACGACTGACTCGGGTAAGTAACTCACCGCTGTATTCTAACTCTTCAATTGTATTTTGGAAAGTTGGCTTTTCAGCGTTCTTGATAATCGCTTCCACTTCTGCTGTATGTTTTTCTATTGCAGCTTTAAAGGCAGGCAAATAATTTTCTTGTTTTATTTTATCGAAAGGGGGTGTGCCAAACGGTGTATTCCATTCCTGCAGGAGCGGATTTTTTTCTTCCATTGTAAAAGACATAAGCAGAAATCCTATAATTGTTGTCATTAAAATCTTTTTGACCATATTAAATCCTCTAATAATTTTTTTCAATAATGATAAAGATACAAATTTTCCGAATTCTTCTTAGATACATCTCAATTCAAAAAATTTCATTCGGTTTCAGATGATTATACAATATTTTTTTCTTAATTTGACAGCATAAAGTTTTAATGAATATTTTCACCTACTCTTCTCAATACCTTATATATACTCAAGGGTTACGATTTTCAGTTATTCAACTGCTGTTTCTGATGCAGAAAATTTCTCTGATTTATTAAAGTCTATCTTTTCGCAAAAATTATTTTTCTCATGTGAAAGACGGATGGATCCATAAACAAAAATATTTCGCTAATCAATGATTCTAAGATTTTCTAACAATTTATAACAATTAATATTTTAATGAAGTTCCGATTTGGCAGCATGGCTTTGTTTTGAGAAACATAAAATATTCTTCGTAATTAATATTGAAGGACAACAGTAATGGGTTTGTAACTGATTAAGATACTTGCCCAGATGTTGAACGAATTTAACTAAGAAGTTAAAGGGAATTCAACTGTTCTTATAAAATTTTCATCGAAAGCCTTTGATGTGGAGAAGGAATTACTAAAAAAATATGTTCAAAGAGATTTAATGGAGAAATAGTCGCACAAGAATTCAATTTTTTGGTCGGACAGCGTAAAGCTATAATCGAAAACAATTTGCTCGAATCCGGCGTTTTATCAATAATAGAACTTCAAAAAGGTATAAACGCAGCTTTAAATGTTTTGAGCAAAATAGTGTTGTCCGCCGTAACAATTTAGCGGGAGTAATAAAATGACGAACGAAAACAATCAATCGTCGAACTGCAATGAAAAAGATATACTTAGAACCAAATGGAGAAGAATATTAACCGCTTATTTTATTACAATTGTTGCATTGCTCTCAATGGTTTTAAGCACAAATTGGCCTTCAGATGCGCAAATAAACAAATTTAATCCCGGCCGGGACACTACCTATACACCAACAAATGGTATTGTCAGATCAAACGAATCAGAAATTAACGATTCAATCCAAACATCAGAATCGACCCAACTCGACTTTAACATGAAGCCAAATTCCAAATCCGAAAATCAACCCGTTGAACCTGTTTCAAGCGGCCAAATGATTTTATTGGTTGTAATTGTTGGGGCTTTCGGAGCTTGTTTGCACGGCTTGGCTTCATTAGGTGAATATGTTGGAAATAAGGATTTTAACGAGAATTGGATAATCTGGTATATATCACGTCCGTTTGTAGGGGGTTTACTTTCATTATTATTCTTTTTCATTTTCCTTTGGGGCTTCGACTTCGGAATTAAAGACCCGAACGGATTTTACGGACTAATCGCCTTATCGGGACTTGTTGGACTGTTTTCCAAGCAGGCTATGTACAAACTTAGCGACATTTTTGATGTTGTATTTCAAAGCAAAAAGGAGGAACAATTAAAAAACAAACTTGAAGTGAAAAACCCAGTGCCGGATATTTTAAAAACAGTACCCCATGAATTAAGAAAAGGGGATGATGGCACTGAAATAAAAATAGAAGGCTGTGATTTTATAAAAGAATCTATAGTACGCGCAAACGGAAAAGATTTGCCCACAACATTTGTAAATAGTAAAAATTTGAGTGCCAAACTTGTGGATATAAACTTGACGAAAACGGATATCTTAAAATTAACTGTATTCAATCCACCGCCTCAGGGAGGAATTTCGCGCGTATTTGAAATTGCAGTTAAATAATTATTTCATTCAGTCGAAAATTTATCTAGGAATGGTTTAATTATGTGCTGATTTATAGTGTTTAGTAACAACTTTTTATACTATGTTTTACTGATTCAAAGTAGTATTCTCTCTGAGTCTAACCACCATAGGTTTTCCAAAATTATAAATAATTTAAAATAACACTTAAGTTTTTAAGAGGTTTTTATTAAAAGAAATTGGTAAATGGAAGGGTTGATCAATCTAAGTTAAACATATAATAACAGATGAAGTGACTGGAAAATTTTTCGGTAATATTCCAATTCCAAAAGAACATTTTATTCATATTAGGTTTGTTTTGTAACTAAAAATTGTTTTTGAGGCAATGCAATATTCATAATTTTTTGCCTATTTTGGTAGTTGTTCATATTATTCTGTTCTATTAAACACAACTTTTATGACATCCAAAAAAGAAAAATATATTAAAGCTTTAAAGTCCGAAAGAAATCTAGCGACATTTATCCTAAATGAATCTAATTTCCCCGGTCCAGAATTGAATATTGAACTTGCGTATGCAATTTCTGAAGTGGCGGATGAAAAAATTGTTTTAGCTCTCCTAAAGTTTGAAGAAGTGATTGCCCCTTCTGATGATCCAAATGAATTTTTATGTTTTTGCGGTGTTTTAGCCCTTGGCAAACAAATAATTAATGGAAAAGAAATTTATTTTGATAGTTTACGTAAGTTTGCTTCTGATCCGCGGTGGCTTATAAGAGATGCGGTCGTTAAAGCATTGCAGCAAATTGGACAAAACAATATGACGTATTTATTAGAAAAGACATCATCCTGGGCTGATGGTAACTTATACGAAAGATGTGCTTTACTAGATGCAATTTGTGATCCATCACTTTTTGTGGACACTTTTAGTTTTGCATCCGCATTAACAACAATATATAGAATATCGGTATCGCTATCTGCGGTAGAACACCCAGCTAATGAAATGTTCCTGGCGTTAAGGAGAACTCTCAGTTTATGTTGGAGTGAACTATTAATTGCATACCCGGGTGCTAGGGAATCATTTGAAAAATTGACCAATATCGACAATGAAGATATTCGTTGGATTATTTCGGAAAATTTGAAGAACAAAAATCTGATAGATTTTAATCCGACATGGGCAGCAGGATTATCTCATTGAGCAAATAGTTAATTAATATGTTTTACGTTTTTGTGTAAAAAAAATTGATTTTATAGAGTGATCGAAGTTTATCTTTTCAGAGCCGATTGTTAGGTTTAAGTTAGAAGATAATTCTCTTAATTGTATTCAATTTATTATCCATTTATACATAGAGGATTTATTATGGCTGTAATCAACATGAAATACCTTTATCACGAAATTAGCGTTAATGCTAACGTTAACGAAGTATTTAACACATGGGTTACAAAAGAAGGATTGGAATCTTTTTTTGCGCCCAAATGCTCAGTGGATCCAAAAATTGATGGTTTGTTTGAAATTCTTTTCGATTTGGATGCCGAGCCGGGATCACGAGGGGCGGAAAATCAGCGCGTGATGGCTTTTGAAAAAGACAAAATGATATCTTTTTCGTGGAATAACCCTCCCGCATTTCCGGAAATTCAAATGCAGAGAACCTTGGTTACATTAAAATTCCATTCATTAGGAACCGGCCGAACTTTAATTCAATTCTGCCAAACAGGTTGGGGCGACGGTCAACATTGGGATAAAGCATTAGAATATTTCAACAAAGCCTGGAAAAAGGTTGTCTTTCCTCGATTAGAGTGGCGTTTTGAAAATGGACCGATAGATTGGAGTAATCCTCCGAAATTTTAAATTGAACACTCAAATTCGATGATCAAAATCACATAGACTAATATCAGATATTAATAAATTTTGTCCGTTTATTTTAAAAAAATTTTTGTCTTAAAATGACAGGGGAAAACATTATACGAATTTTGTAAACTAAGGAAAACAGCATGGTAAATAAAATAGAGATAGCTCCTAACGGAGCCGAGTTATCAAAAATTGTTTTGGGGTTATGGCGTTTGAATAAATGGAACGTAAATAAATCTCAACTTGAAAATATAATTCGATCATCAATAGATTTAGGCATCGTCTCTTTCGATCACGCCGATATTTATGGAGGCTTTACTTGCGAGGAATTATTTGGCGATGTTTTAAAAACATCGGCGGATATACGTAAACAGATTCAACTAGTTACAAAATGTGGAATTATTTATCCTTCCCCCCAAAGACCTCAATATAAATTTCATTACTACGACACCTCAAAAGACCATATAATTGAATCTGCTGAACGTTCATTAAAAAACTTCGGAACTGATTATTTGGATGTATTGCTTATTCATAGGGTAGACGCACTTATGAATGCCGATGAGGTTGCAGAGGCTTTTAACATTCTAAAAAATGAAGGGAAAGTATTAAACTTCGGCACATCCAATTTTTTGCCAGCGCAGTTCGCTTTATTACAATCCCGTTTGGATTTTTCGTTAGTAACCAATCAAGTTGAATTTTCCGCATTGCATATGGACCCAATGGAGGATGGCACGTTCGATTATATGCAGCAGTTGAAGGTTTCGCCAATGATTTGGTCTCCTCTTGCCGGAGGAAGGTTATTCAATGAAGAATCGGAAGCAGCCCAGCGTGTACGCCAAACTTTTGCTGAGATTTCACCAAAATATAATAATGCTCCGATGGATCAATTAGCCCTGGCGTGGGTTAACAGACATCCTTCTAATCCAATAACAGTTATTGGAACAGGTAATATAGATAGGATAAAAGGCGCTGCATATGCAACTGAAATTGTTTTGAGCCGAGAAGATTGGTTTAAGGTATGGACCGCCAGTAAAGGTTACGAGGTACCATAAAATATATCTTGTTGAAATTAGAACATTTTTATTTTCCATTCGTCTACACATTATCTTATTATGATGTGGGATTTAAAATGTCTTCAAATCAATTTGTTAAATGTAAAGGCTGCGGGGCTTTGGTTTTGAATGTAAACGGCCCCGTTCACAAATACATTGGCGCGGTGGCCGGCTGCTGGAACATTTATTGTAAAATATTGAAACGCGAATACGGGGAATATAATCGTACAGATATTCATAGATTAACGGTAGATACATATTCTGTTCAACATCCGGGCAATAAATCACCCCTAACAATACAGTCTATGGCTGTTCATCTATTGGGATTGTATTACTGCATAGAAAAAGGATTTTCGTCGGAAGAAGTAACAGAAATAGTCCGCCGCTCACTAAAAAATAAATCTCAATTTTATTGGTTGGAGCCGCCTAAAAAACAAAGTTACTTAAATATTGTTGATGTATTTAAAACTAAAAACTTTACTGAACACGAAGGAATAGTTCGTGATTGGGCATTCCAAACATGGAAGGACTGGCAAGAATATCATAATATAATTAATAAGTGGGCTATTAAATAAGTTATATCTTTCTTCTTTTATTTCCACTTCCCCTTTTTTTATTTAATTTATTTGCGCAGATTTATTTCGTATAACAATTATTAAATAAAAAATGTCAAATTATTCATTTCCCGTCTTAGATTTTAACAGCAAGTCCGAATCGATGCAAACTATAAAAATTTATGCTCAACTCCTGTCGGAAATCAAACGCCATTTTACTCCGCCTCAAAAATACAAAGACGAACAAACGTTACAAATTTATGCCAAAGGATATACTACTTCTACAATTCCCGTAATAGCCGGCGGAAAAGTTGAAACACTAGACCTTAACTTAAATTTTCTAGAACATCAATTGAAAATATTTTGTGGAAAAGCGCGTTTAAGTGTGGATTTGCAAAATAAATCCATAATGTCATTCAATAATGAACTGTGTTTACTGCTTAACGGTTTATCCGTAAATTGCCATTTTATTAGTTCAAAATTTTCCAACAACAGGCAATTGTATTATAATCCATCGGTAATACTTGATTATTGGAAAGTTATTAATCAGGTATATTTTATAATGCTCCATTTTAAAAGCGGTATTCTGAATGAAACCAGCTGTATATATTTTGATCCTGAAAAATTAAGCTTGGGGTTGCTGTTATTTACCGGAAAAATAATTGATGGGAAAGAGAGTAAAAATTGGCTGGATTCACAAGAAAATATATCGATTGAATTTTCCACAGGAAACGAAATTTACTGTGATCCGTTTTTTTCAGTAAGCTGTAATTCAGAAAACGAAAATACATTTTACCTTTCGTATGAAGAATTTAGAAACAAAGAAAATCCGAATCTCTATATAATTAATTTTTTTAATTCAAAATTACCACAAACAATAAAACGAATCTAAAATGAAAACACCTAGTATTATTTTCTTAATAATAATTTTAAGTACCATTATGAACGCTCAAACGGAACAAACTTTAACTGACCAGTTTGAAAAAAGATCTTTTAGCTACGACACTACATCAATCAACTATAGATTTTTTATTCCCGAAAATTTAACAGACCAAGTTAAGTACCCATTGGTGTTAACATTGCACGGCTCGGGCGAACGAGGCAGCGACAACGAAATACAAATTGCAGTGCACGGTCTGGCTACAACCTGGGCGGACAGTGCCACCCAGATGAAATATAAATGTTTTGTTGTTTCGCCCCAATGTCCGGAAAACAACCGATGGGTAGACGCTGAATGGAAAAACTCTTCGGTTGAACAGGACACAATTAAAATAAGCAACGAACTTGAAACTGTAATCCACCTTATAGATTCCTTAGTTTTGCAGTACCCAATAGATACAGATAGAATTTATTTAACCGGTCTATCTATGGGTGGATTTGGCACATGGGACTTGATAACGCGATTCCCCCATAAATTTGCCGCGGCAATTCCAATGAGCGGAGCCGGTGATCCTACGAGAGCGGAGTTGATTAAGCACATACCCCTTTGGGTTTTCCATGGTGATCTTGATACAGCCGTTCCGGTAGATGGTTCAAGGAAGATGGTAGAAGCATTACAAGCCTGCAGCGGAGATGTTATTTATACGGAACTGCCCAACATGGGACATGTTATTTGGAAAGAAAATTACGAAAATCCCCTCTTGATTGATTGGCTGTTTAGTAAAATACGCAAATAGTGTCAGCTTATTTTATTCATATGCGCTTTCTGATTACTTAGGTTAAGTGCAGATAAAAATTTCGCTGAGTCCAAACTGAGCAATGAATATGTTTATTATACTCTTTTGGCTACTAAACTATAAAATTGTTTTTTTTTAATCGAATTGTAGATGCCAATAATTTTGTATGAAGAGGTATGTTATTCTAAGCTCTTACTTCTATTTTGCTAACTTGGGAGTATGTGTGATTCTGTAATAAGTTCTGTAAATAGAGAATTTTTTGACGTGACAAACTCGTTTATTTTTCATAAAGAAAATCATTATGTACTGCAGCAATAAAAATGACTGCTGGTTATTTTTTATTGAGGATCCATCGATCGATGAGACCTCAAAAAAAACAGCTGAGTATTTATTTAATGTTTTTGAAGGGCGCGAAGGAAATATTATTATTTCTATCGCGGGGCCAGGCGGATCGGGAAAGTCTACTTTTGCCAACCAACTTTCAAAATATTTAACGGATAGCCAAATATTGCATTTAGATGATTACAGGAAACCGCGCCCTCAAAGAATTGAATCGGGATTATTAGGGTCGAATCCTGCTGCTAACAATGTTGAGCTTTTAATCGAACATATTAAAAACATAAGAACCGGTATATCATTCAATAAACCTCTTTACAATCCAGTTACAGGTTCATCGGATAGTTTTGAGAAATACTCTCCGCAAAAATTTAACATTCTTGAAGGCGAATTATCCCTTTCTGAAGAATTAATAGGCTTATCAGATTTTATTGTAATTTTAAACTGCAGTTGGCTTATACAGTTTAATAATCGTTTTAAACGTGATACCTTACAAAGACGATATAGCATTAAAAAAGCTATTGCGGTATTTATCCGCAGCAACATATTAGATTTTATCAAATTTTACAGACCTAATTATAATTTCGCGCACTTAATCATTAAAAGAATTTCTAAGAACAGGTACCGCATAATTAATTAAACATATAATTTTGTCATGTTCCTTCAAAAGATATTATGCTTTTTAATTATTCTTTATAATAGTTGTGGAATAAGTAACAAACGAATTTTATATTCATAATAGTTTTATTCCTTCTCAATGTTCAACAGTCCGGTTTTTTGTAAAAGCCACTGCTTTTTTTTGATAAGGGGTTTGATTTCAATTAGGCATTCTGTGGATTTAATTAAATCTAGGAGTATACGATGTCAAAAAAGAAGAAACATTCAAAAGAAGAATCCGCAGAAGAGCCGGATGTAAAAAAGGAGAATAAAAAACTTTCTAAGAATATATACGAAAAAGAGCTGGCTAAACTCCAGGTGGAATTGGTAAAACTACAGGAGTGGATAAAACACGAAAAATTAAAAGTAGTAGTTATTTTTGAAGGTCGGGACGCCGCAGGCAAAGGCGGAACGATAAAACGTATTATGGATAAATTAAATCCTCGTATTTGCCGTGTAGTTGCATTGGGTGTCCCTACAGAACGAGAGAAAGCTCAATGGTATTTTCAGAGATATACAACTCAATTACCTGCCGCCGGAGAGATGGTCCTTTTTGACAGGAGCTGGTATAATCGGGCCGGCGTTGAAAGGGTAATGGGCTTTTGTACAGAAGAAGAATATAAGGAGTTTACAAGATCTTGTCCGGAGTTTGAACGTATGCTCGTGCGCTCTGGTATTATACTTATCAAATACTGGTTCTCTGTAAGTGATGAAGAGCAGGAAAAAAGATTTCAGCAAAGAATCAGAGATCCGCGTCGCAGGTGGAAACTAAGCCCGATGGATCTTAAATCACGCGAATTATGGGAAGATTATTCCAAAGCTAAAGACGAGATGTTTAATTTTACGGATATAAAACAAGCTCCATGGTTTGTTGTGAACGCCGATGACAAAAAGCGAGCCCGATTAAACACTATTGCTCACCTGCTAAGTATGATAGGATACAAGGATCTTACTCCTCAGCCGTTAAAACTTCCTCCCAGAATTAAAGAGAAAGGTTATGAGCGTCCCCCAATAACAGATCAGACTTTTATTCCCGAAATTTATTAATTGGATATCTAATGAAAAAAATTAATCGTCGAAAATTTCTTGAGAATTCAACTTTATTAACCGCATCTACATTTGTTTTAGGTGCTGCCGGTATTCCCGCAATCACATGGAAAGGCAATAGTTTCGATATAGTTATTTCAAATGGATTAATAATAGACGGCACAGGTTCAAAAGAATTCCGCGCCGATATTGGTATTAAGGATGGCAAAATATTGGCTTTAGAAAATCTGAAAAGCGCCTCAGCCGATAGAATTATAGACGCAACCGGATTAAAGGTTACCCCCGGTTTTATTGATATTCACACTCATACCGATCTTGGAGTTTTAAGTAATCCCAATGGTGAAAGTAAAGTCAGACAAGGAATTACTCTGGAAATAAGCGGAAATTGCGGTGAATCTTTCGCGCCGGTAAATCCTGAAAAACTTTCCGAAATAAACGAAAGATTTGAAGAAAAGTACGGGACAACCGTAGCGAATAATTCGATGGGTGCTTTTTTAAATATGCTTTCGGGACAAAAATTTTCAGTTAATCAGGCCACTCTTTTAGGTTTGGGAACAATAAGAGAAATCTGTGTAGGAATGGACGATAGGCCGGCAACAGTCGATGAAATGCGCAGAATGAAGTATGAAATTCAAAAAGCTATTGAGGAAGGTGCTTTTGGTTTAGCTTCTGGCTTAGAGTACACTCCAGGAAGTTTTGCCTCCACAGAAGAATTAATTGAAGTCTGCGGATCGGTGCCACAGGGTAAAACAAAATTATACGCCACTCACATGAGAAACGAAGATGATTTTGGCGAGGAGGCTGTTGATGAGGCGATTAAAATAGCCTTAGAGTCCGGCTGCAGACTGCAGATGTCACACTTAAAAGCTTCCGGCAAATCTAACTGGCACAAAGCAGAATCTCTATTGAATAAAATGGATGAGGCTGTAAAAAACGGTTTGGAAGTCCACGCGGATAGATATACCTATGTCGCTTACCACACGGGACTTGGAAATCTTTTCCCCTTATGGGCCAGAGACGGCGGTAACGAATCATTTATACAGCGTCTGCAAAATGATTCCCTCCTGATTGAGATGAGAAAATACTCAGATAAAAAAGCTATGAATCTTGACGGTGATTGGGCGGGTGTTGTAATCAGCGGAATTAATAACACCGATTATCAAATATTTAAGGGAAAGTCGATAAAAGAAATTTCGCAACAACTTGGCAAAGATCCATTTGACACAGCCGTAGATCTTTTAATAAATTCAAGCGCCGATGTTTCTATGGTTGGTTTTGGAATGAGCGAAAAATCCACAGAAAAAATACTTTCTCATCCACGTGTTATGATCGCCTCTGATGCCGGCGCTCATGCACCATATCCGCCTATGAACAATCGAATTGCTCACCCCCGTGCTTACGGCACTTTTCCGCGGGCTATTGGCAAATATGTACGCGAACGCAACATTTGCTCTCTTGAAGAAATGATAAAAAAAATGACTTCCATGCCGGCGGATAAGTTATTCATTAAAAATCGAGGTAGAATTAAACAGAATAATTTTGCCGATATAACAATATTTGATTTTAATACTATTGAAGACCGTGCCACATTTCTGGATCCTCACCAATATCCAAAAGGTATTCCTTACGTTATTGTTAACGGCAAGGTAGTTATTGACGAGGGACGACATACGGGAGAGAGACCCGGCGTTTTATTGAGATCCTAAATTTATTTGTTTATACTTTTGACCAATTGTTACCTGTTGATTTGTTTAGGGATTACTTTTTCATATTAAACTATGTTATATTTGCACTCAAAAATTAAACCATTAAGCCGCCCGAGGTTCAATAATGATAAGTAAAGAATTATTAGACATTTTATGTTGCCCGGAATCCAAAGCTGATTTAGTGCTTGAGGGTGATACCCTTGTATCCACAGATATTAATACTCGACGAAGGTATAAAATTGAGGATGATATTCCTATTATGCTTATTGAGGAATCGGAACAGCTGGATATGGAAACGTGGCTGTCTTTAATGCAGAAACACGGAATAACAGTTAAACAATAGATAAAACCATTCTAGTTAATACTTACCAATAAAAAGAAATCTGAAAAATGATAATTAAAACAGACAAATCCGAAATAATGGACTTCTTCCAGGATGCATCAAATTTTAAAGGCGATTGTGACGCGGTATACTTTCCCAAAGAGGCCGAAGAAGTTAAACAAATTTTAATTGACGCGAACAAAAACAGAACTCACGTTACAATATCTGGCAATGGTACGGGACTTACCGGTGCAAGAGTGCCCGAAGATGGAATTGTAATTTCCACTAATCTGTTGAATAAAATAATAGAGATAAACGAAACCAATAAATACGCTGTTATTGAACCGGGAGTGATTTTAAAAGATTTTCAGGATCTTGTTGAATCCAAAGGCTTGTTTTATCCTCCGGATCCAACAGAACGGAATTGTTTTGTAGGCGCGACAGTAGCAAATAATTCTTCCGGAGCAAAAACATTTAAATACGGACCGACACGTGATTATGTTGAAGCCGCAAATATTATTTTGCCCGATGGTGAAGAAGTTTATTTGAATAGAGGCGACGTATACGCTGTAGATAACATCTTATCGTTTATTACAAAGAGCGGTAAATTAATTAAATTGAATTTGCCGGCGCATCCAATGCCCGAAACCAAACACACCGCGGGTTATTATTATAAACCAGGCATGGATGCTATTGACTTGTTTATAGGGTCAGAAGGAACGTTAGGATTTTTAAGCGAAATAAAACTTAAACTTATTGATTTGCCTCGAAACATTCTTTCGAGCATAATCTTTTTTGATGACGAGATGGACGCGTTAAACTTTATTACGGAAGTGCGCGAATCCTCAAAAAGTAATAGAAATAGTAATGATCTTTCTCTTATTAATGCGCTTGGTTTGGAATTCTTCGATAATAATTCATTAAAATTTATGATTGAAGAATATACTCAAATTCCCCAAACAGCTAATGCCGCAGTTTGGTTTGAACAAGAAATTGACGACGTCAGCGAAGAAGAAGCCCTTAACAACTGGATGGAGCTAATAGAAAAAAACAATGGTGATCTGGAAACCGCCTGGATAGCTACAAACGAAAAGGATAGAACAAAATTTAAAGATTTCAGACACGCCATTTCATGGAAAGTTACTGAATATATTACTCGCGAAAACGTACGCAAGGTTGGCACAGACACAGCCGTTCCCGACAATAAATTTTTAGAATATTATGATTATATTATAACCACCGTTAAATCGAACGGATTAAATTATATCTGCTACGGACATGCTGGAAATTCTCATGTGCATTTGAACATGTTGCCCAAAAACGAAACCGAATATTTAAAAGCTCGAAAAATTTATGCCGATTTATGCTCGAAAGCCGTTGAAATGAAAGGAACTATTTCAGCCGAACATGGTATTGGTAAACTGAAACGAAATTTCCTAAACATAATGTTCAATGAAACTGAAATTAAAGAAATGGCGCAACTTAAAAAGGCGCTGGACCCTAATTTAATCTTGGGTATAGGCAATATATTTGAAACAAACTATTTTGATGAAAAATAAATTATTTATCTTACTTTTTTGCTCGGTGTGTTTATTCGTTATGCTGGTTTTTTCCAATTCACTCCAGGCACAAGAAAACCAATTAAATCTTGAAAACAAGTATCAACTTGCCAGGAATTACGAACAAGCAGGCGATTATAGCCGGGCAGAATCTATTTATATCGATTTATTAAAAATTCAACCATGGAATCAAACCTATATAATTGCCCTCAATAATCTTTATCTTCAGTTTAAAAAGTACGATCAATCTATTAAATTGCTCGAAAACAGCTTAAAATTGAACGTAAATGACGTTAATGCTTATGGATTGCTCGGAACCACATTTTATGTTATGGGACGCCAAAATGATGCATTTAACACCTGGAATAAGGGTCTCGAAATAAACGCTGGTAATCAGATTAATTACAGAATAATTGCGAATTATGCATTAGAAAATCGTGCGTTCGATAAAGCCATTGAGTATTTGCTGAGAGGAAAAGAAAAGTCCTCCGATCCAAAAATATTTTCGTACGATCTGGCAAATATTTATGCCGCCAACATGCAGTACAATTTAGCAGTTGATGAGTTTTGTTTATTGGTTATAAACGATCCGCTACAGCTCGAAGTGGTTAAAAACAGAATTGCCATCTTTTTGAGTCGGCCGGGTGCGGGTGAAGCTGCTGAATCATCAATACAGAACTTTATTGCTTCTTCAGATAATAGAACACTTAAAGAACTGCTGGCCTTTGTTTATATTAGCAATAAAAATTATGATACGGCTTTTAATATTATTCAGGAGATAGATAAAACCTCGGACGCGAAAGGTGCTGTCCTATATTCATATGCGCAGCAGTTATATAATGATAATATTTTTGACACTGCGTCAAAATGTTATGCCGCGATAATCAACAATTATAAGTCCTCGCCTTATTTTCCAAGCGCAAAAATAGGCTTTGCAAAAACATTACAATCATCTGTTGAGAGTAATATTGAATCCGAAAATCCAAGCTGGAAACAAGTTTCCGACTATGACATATCCAACGCGGAAAAATTTGAGAAAGTAATAAAGCAGTATCGCGAAATAATTGAAACGTTTCCTAACTCTCAAATGTCTGCTGAAGCTATATATCGTTTGGCTGAAATTAAATTCCACAAACAATTGGAAATTGAGGAAGCTATTGAGCTGCTTTCCTCCATCGATGGAGGTCAGCTAAATTATTCTGTTTATCCAGCGGCCACTGAGTTATTAGGTGACATTAATGTTTACATGGGGAACTTATCTAAGGCGGAAGTCTATTTCCAGAAAGCTTTTTCATTAAACAATAAAAATGATATTAATCAAAATCGAATTCTATTTAAGCTGGCAAAATTGTATTTTTGGCAGGGTCGTTTTACTGTTGCGGGCAATAATCTTTCAAAAGTGACAAAAAATCTTAATAATGATTTTGCCAACGACGCGCTTGAACTTGAGCTTTTAATAACAACAAATAAACAGGATTCACTTAACCTGGCCAAATATGCCTCTGCTTCTTTTTTAGAGGAACAAAAAAAATTTTCGGAAGCATCTTCTATTTATAAAGAACTTTTCGATAATAAATCGTTGTTATTCATAAGTAAGCTGTCGGCTTACAATTTAGCAGAAATGTTGGTTGCACAAAATTTGTACGACGATGCATTAAATGTTCTTACTGAAATTATTGAAAATGACGATTCCGGCTTGATTAATGACAAAAGTTATTTTCTTAGCGCTCAAATTTTTCAGTTTGCGCTTAATAACAGTAACAAAGCGATCAAGTTCTACCAAAATATACTTGAGTTTTATCCAAACTCATTATATTTTGACAGATCTCGTGAATTAATTCAAAGACTAAATAATAAAGATGGCATTACTAAATGAGCAAAAACGAAGACAATAAATCCGTTAAATGTTCCTTTTGCGGTAGAGACGGAAGCGAAGTGACCAGTATGGTTGCTGGTCCTGATGTATATATCTGTGATATTTGTATAAAAACAAGCGTTGATATATTAAAAAATAATATTGCTGCTTTCAGTTCGAAACCGGTAGGAAAATCAAGTTTAACACCCGAATCCCTGCATAAAAATTTGGATGAATATGTAATTGGACAGGACCTCGCAAAAAAAGTGCTTGCGGTTGCAGTATATAATCATTTCAAACGTATTAATGCTAGCGCAAGTTTTTTTGAACTCGATGACGTGGAAATTGAGAAAAGCAATATCCTTTTGGTCGGTCCGACGGGTGTAGGAAAAACTTTAATTGCCCAGACTTTAGCAAAAATATTGGATGTTCCATTTGCAATTGCGGATGCAACCACTTTAACCGAAGCAGGTTATGTGGGCGATGACGTTGAAACCGTTCTTGTGCGTATACTTCAGGCCGCCGATTATAATCTTGAAAAAGCCCAAAAGGGTATTATTTATATAGACGAAATAGATAAAATTGCGCGTAAAAGCGAAAGTGTTTCTATTACAAGAGATGTTTCCGGTGAAGGAGTACAACAGGCGCTTCTTAAAATCTTAGAAGGAACCGTTGCCGGTGTCCCTCCAAGAGGCGGGAGAAAACATCCCGAACAAAGTTTAATCAATATTAATACAAAAAATATATTGTTTATTTGTGGCGGTGCTTTCGACGGTATAGAGCCTATAATAGCCTCGAGAATAAATAAAAATACTCTCGGTTTTGATATTGAGGTCGATCAAAAAGATCATTTCGAAAAAGATGATCTTTTAGCAAAAATTCAGCCGGAAGATCTGATTCGTTACGGACTTATTCCTGAACTGGTAGGACGTTTACCTATGGTTGCGCCGTTAAGATCCTTGAACGAAGAAGCAATGAAAAATATACTTACTGAACCAAAGAATGCGATAATAAAACAGTTTAAAAAATTATTTATGTTGGAAGGTGTGGAATTGGAGTTCGACGATCTTGCTGTTTCAGCAATTGTAAAAAAAGCCATGGAAAGAAAAACAGGCGCGAGGGCTTTACGTTCAATTGTTGAATCAATCCTTTTAGATATTATGTACGAACTGCCTAATAAAGAGAATATCGACAAGTGTCTTATAACAAAAGATACCGTTGAAGAACAGTCTAAACCGATTTATATCGAATCCGACCGTAAATCTGCTTAGTTTTATAAAGATTATTTTTCTAATTTCCGGACATTGTCCGGAAATTTATTCTTAAATAACGAATCTATTTTAATCGGGTATTATACCGACTGGTTCAACAGAATACCGAACTTTTTGACCATTCCATTTTTATTCCGATATCTTTATTTTAGAACACCATATTTAAACTGGGTGTTTGTATAAGTTGCCCAGCGGCTATATTGATCGCATATTTTTTATAATTTGATAATTAAAATGAATTGCAATGATTAAAAAAACTGCTCTTGTTTTATTCTTTCTGTCATGCTTTTCAATTTTTGCTCAGCAAAAACTTCTCATTTTTATGGATCTTGAACAACAAGATCACCTGAAAGCTTATGGCTTAACATTCAATCAATTAAAAAATGGGGCTACCGCCGATTGGCTTTTAAATTACAGGGGCGGTTCTTTTATGCTCGATTATTCTGAAGAATTTGCCCTAAAATGCAGAATTAAAGGCGTGGGCTTTAAAGTCCTAAGCGCTAACGAAGCTGTTCAGATTTATGCTTTTGTGCAAAGCGAAGAACAAAATATGGAAGTTGTAAGACTTGAAAAAGCGCCTGAAATTGCTGTTTTCGTACCAGAAGGTTATTTGCCTTGGGATGACGCCGTATCGTTAGTACTTGACTACGCTGAGGTTCCATATACAAAAATTTGGCTGGAACAGATTTTACGAGGAGATTTGGCTAAATATGACTGGCTGCATTTACATCACGAAGATTTTACGGGTCAATTTGGAAAATTTTACGCTTCATTCAGAACCGCACAATGGTATATCGAGCAACAAATGTTGTATGAACGCGAAGCAAAAAAACTCGGCTTCACAAAAGTATCGGATATGGAAAAGGCTGTTGTAAGCACAATACGCGACTATATTTCAAATGGCGGTTTTCTTTTTGCTATGTGTTCAGCTACGGATTCTTACGACATTGCTCTTGCCGCATTAAATGTCGATATAGTGGATAGAATGTTTGACGGTGACGCGCCTGATGTGAACGCACAAAATAAATTAAACTTTAACGATACTTTCGCGTTCGAAAATTTTAGATTAGAAATGAACCCAATGATTTATGAGTACAGCGACATTGACATTCAGCCTACAGAAGTCGGCGACAGAAATAACGACTACTTTACCCTTTTCGATTATTCCGCAAAATATGATCCTGTGCCAACAATGCTTATTCAAGACCATGTTAGCGTCATCAAAGGATTTATGGGTCAAACTACAATGTTTCGCAAAAAACTCATAAAAAAATCAGTTTATATTTTGGGTGAACGGGCGGGAACAGATCAGGTTAAATATATACATGGGAATTTTGGAAGGGGCACTTTTACATTTTATGGCGGACACGATCCCGAAGATTATCAGCATGCTGTTGGTGATCCGCCTACTGATCTTAGTTTGTTTAAAAACTCCCCTGGTTACAGATTAATTTTAAACAATATTCTTTTTCCAGCAGCTAAAAAGAAAAAACAAAAAACATAATTTTTATACAAAATAGTAAGTTCATTAAAATAAATTCTTTAAAAAATTTTACAACAATACCGGAAATTGAAAGTGGTTAATACTGATAAAATAATAATTGTCGGAGACAGAGTTTTAATACGTCCATCAAAAAGTTCTGATAAATCACACGGGGGATTATACCTTCCCCCTAGCGTCGTAGAAAAAGAGAAAGTTCAGAGTGGATATATCATTAAAACCGGGCCTGGATACCCTTTACCCTCAGCTTCTGATGAAGAATTCTGGAAAGAAGATAAGGCCACAAAATATATTTCGCTCCAGGCAAAAGCGGGTGATTTTGCGCTGTTTCTTAAAAAGGATGCGATTGAGCTTGAACTTGATAATGAAAAATTGATTATAGTTCCCCATACTTCAATACTTCTTTTATTAAGAGAAGATGATTTGGTAAACTTCTAAACATTTATTTTGGCTGTTAAAAAAGGAGCATTTGTTGAAGGAAATTGAACTATTAATTCTGGAAATCGAAAATAAAGTTATCAATCTGCATAAGAATTGTAATATTGCCAATTTCGAGGCATCTATATCGGGGAATTCGGAAGAATATAAAAAAGCATCGGAATTTGAATTTGAGTTGAGCAAGTTTTATTCGGATAAAAATATATATGCGAAATTAAAAAAATTCGCTCAGATGGAAATTGATGATCCTATAATTAAACGCCAGGTTGATCTTTTTTTTAACGATTTCGCAAAAAATCAATTTGACGAAGATCTGCATAAAAAAATAATTGATTGCAGCACCCATATTGAAGAAAAATTTTCAACTTTCCGTGCCGAAGCTAACGGGCGAAATTTAACAGACAATGAAATTGATGATATTTTAAAATATTCCACGGATAATGAAGAACTTAAAATTACTTGGGAAGCAAGTAAATCAATAGGAAAAGAAGTAAAGGATAAAGTTATTGAGCTTGTTAAACTGCGCAATCAAGCCGCACGAATTTTAGGATACGATAATTATCATCAAATGAGTTTGAAATTAAATGAACAGACTACGGAAGATTTGGATAAACTATTCGATGAATTGGATTTTCTTACAAGGGATAATTTTACCGAGCTAAAATCAGAAATTGATATCTATATTTCCGGCCGGCTTAAAATTCCCACAAAGGATTTAATGCCTTGGCATTATCAGGATAAATTTTTTCAGCAGGGTCCGCGTATTTACGAAGTAGACTACGACAAGTATTATAAAGACGTTGATTTGGTTGACAAAACAATAAAATATTTTGAAAGCATTGGTTTGCAAATTGAGGATATAATTAACAAAAGCGACCTTTACGAGAAAGATAAGAAATACCAACATGCCTATTGTACCGATATAGATAGAGAGGGGGACATAAGAATTGTATGCAACCTTAAAACCAATCATCGGTGGATGTCGACTATGCTTCATGAAACCGGGCACGCGGTTTACGACAAGTATATCTCTCCTCAACTTCCATGGCAGCTAAGAACACACGCACATATATTTACCACCGAATCAATAGCTATGTTGTTCGGGAGATTTGCCTCCAACCCTTACTGGATGAATCAAATGCTAAACATCGGACTGGAGAATGCGCGGAAAATTGAGAAACTAAGTCATAATGCTCTGCGTTTGGAGCAGCTCGTTTTTTCACGTTGGACCCAGGTTATGTATAGATTTGAGAAAGAGTTGTATATCAATCCAGACCAAGATTTAAATTCATTGTGGTGGGAGATAGTTGAAAAGTACCAATTGCTTAAAAAACCCGAAGGGCGCAATGAGCCTGATTGGGCAGCGAAAATTCATATGGCTCTTTATCCTGCTTATTATCATAATTACATGCTTGGCGAATTACTTGCTTCTCAACTTTACCATTACATTTCAAACAAAGTACTGAGAAGTAATAATCCGGAGTTTGAATGTTTCGCTGATAAAAATGATGCCGGCGAATATTTGAAAAATCTTTTTTTTAATTATGGCGCTTTATATAATTGGAAGGAATTAATTTTAAAAGCTACCGGTGAACCCTTGAATCCTAAATATTATTCGCTACAATTTGTTGTTTGATACTATTTGAGTAGAATCATTTTTCGTGTTTCCGTAAAACTGCCCGCTTGCAAAGTATAAAAATATATTCCGCCGGCTATTTGAGTTCCGTCAAAAACAATTGAATATTGTCCGGGATATTGATTCTCGTTAACGAGTATGCATATTTGTTTTCCCAAAACATCGTACACTGAAAGTTTTACAAACTCGCTTTTAGATAATTGATATATGATATTTGACTTTGCATTAAAAGGATTAGGGTAGTTCTGTTGTAAGGAAAAATTACTTATCGTCTTAGATTCAGCTTTATTGACTGTAATATCTGACCTTACCGAATAGAGCGGTGAGGATTCCACTACACTTCCATTATGGAAACCGGTTGCTATAAAATATTTAACCTCTTCCCCATAATTTGTAAATACAGCATAATTATTGGATGAATTAATAACCAGGTTATTACTTATGGGGACAAATTTTATGCTGTCAATATTCTTTTTATTAACAAAAAATTCTTCTTTTAAAATGGTGGTTGTTTTTCCGCTATTTATGCTCAACTGATATTTTTGTACCCAATCAATAGATGAATATTCCTTGTTTACTTTTGAATCTATCCAATTAAGACGTTTTGTTAACCAGTTTTTTAATTGGTCAACTTCCTGGATGTATGAATTATAAACTACCGGATTAGGCCAGACATATTTGCCGATTATATTCCATTTGTTAAAATTTCTGTCAACTGCCGAACCAATTTCAGTAACATTATCATCAATGTATTTAATAATACTATCGGTAGAAAATGTTGCATTACGCAATAAATTCCACCTTTTACTGAACTTATTAAATATGAGTGCGTTAGCAAACAGTTTCATAAACCAGAATGGTGTTTGATATAAATCCGAAAGTTCCGTTGTAATTTGAAATCCGTCTATAAACTGGCCGCGATAGAAATCGGCGTTACCAAAAGCTATATTAAAATCCCACACGGGTCCAAATTTTAACCTGGGATCTTTATCGTCTCTGTCTTTATATATGAATGTACTCAACCTATACGCGTCAACGTTTTTAGAAAGTTCTGATATTATTAAATAATCAACAAACGAATCAACATCCAGATATTTTACAAACCCGCTATCAGGGTGGTCGACATGTTCGGAATCTATTATCGCCTCAAATTTTTGAATCCAGTTTTTTATATAAATTTTTTGGATATCAGTTATGCTGTTGTGATTGGGAAAATAATATTGATAAAAATATTTTTTATTACTATCAATTTGTGATAAAAAATCGGAAAACCACCCTTCGGAATCAGACCTGTCAATTTGTAAAATATAACCTCCTGTAAGCGCTACCCCTTCTGCGTCTTTCTCCTCAAGATTTTTTATATCAACTCTGTTTCGATCCCTTTTAATTTTTTCCATCAGAACATACAATCCCTTGTAGTCACCATTTACAAAAAGTTCACAAAATCTTGTTCTTACAGCATATTGTCCCATTTTACGGCTCAGTTTATATGCCAGTACATTTCTGATTAATGTTTTATCGCTGTATGGAGCATACAATATCCAATCATTTTCGGGAGGCATTCCTAAAATGGAAACATTCAAATTTTCCCCAAGACTATCTCTAGTTTCAATTCCGTAAGATTTTTTGGGGAAACGAAGTGTACTTGACCCTCTAAGTTCTATTCCAATAAATCCGTCATATTCTGAGGGAGGGTCTGTTAAATAATTCAATTTATTTTCATTGTTGCAAATTATTTTCATACCGGCGGGTATTTTTATGTTTTCGGTTATAGCTTTTTTTTCTGTGTCAATAATAATTATAGGAAGATGCGAGGATACAAAATTTATTTGTCCTTTAATTGTTCCGGATAATAATAGAATAAATATTACGGCGAATATTTTTTTAGTCATGAACTTTAATTGAATAATTTTATTTGACGAGTATCATTTTGTTAGTTTTAACAAAACTTCCCGCGGTAATTCTATAGTAATAAATTCCGCTTGATAATTTAGTTCCGTTAAAAACAACTTTGTATTTACCCGGGGATTGTATAGCGTTTATTAATGTGGAAACTTGATTTCCGAGTATATCGTATACAACAAGTTTTACTTGTTGTTGCTGTGTGCCCGATTTTTCCGAAGGAATGTTATATTCAATTGTAGTTTCGGGATTAAATGGATTGGGATAATTGTTGCTCAGCGTATAAAAGAAATCCTCATTTATTTCTTTATCCACAGATAGAACCGCTCCATCATAAGTAACATCAAAGGTCATATAATCATCATATTGTTTAATATTATATACGGCAATGTCTGTTAAATGCCCCGCCCAATCTTTTGTAGAAGGCCTTGTAGTATTGGTGATTCTATTTACAATATTTCCTCTTAATATTTTATCCGTAAAAAAATCGGTAGTAAGCGTATTTCTTCGCAAATAATAGGGGTGCCATTGCGGATGAGTAGTATCTGATAGTTCCCATCGGTGAACTCCTCCATCAGGTAAAGATGGAGGAGATGAGGAATCGTCTAAATAATCGTAATCGCCTGCATCGTTTGTTCTTGATTTTGCATCTCCAGAAATAGAATAATATCGGGGAAAATCATCATTAGGGACTGGCGTTCCCAACCAGCCATTATAAGGCACTGCAACTTCAAGATCATAAAAATGATCGTTATGCCTCTCCCTGTTTAACAAATTTGTATTCTCTTTTATATGCCATATCAACATGCCTGTATGGACATTGGTCTCATATATATTGTAAAAATTTCGGTCGAACCCTGAACCGTTTCTAAATTCAAGTAAAAAATATTCATCGAGATCGCCGTCAAAATTTTCGTGAATCATTATTTTTGCCGCTCGAAAATATTTACCGATTAAATCAGATGGAACTTTGCTGTTAACATCAATTAGTTTTATTTTTTCTCTGTTTTCAAAACTTATAGTTATCACTTCTTCCGGTTCAATCCATTCGAAAAACATTCTATCCGTAGTTAGCATAGGAGGCACACCAAATAAAGCATTTTCTGAAGGGATTTGACCCTTGTTGCACATTATGTCGTGGCCCCAAGTCATATTTTGAGGAGCTTCATAAAATTCTGAAGTTGTTCTGTCGGGCAAACCCTCGAATCCATCGGGAGTTCCGACAATAGAACCCACCCTGTGGAAAATTTCGTGAAGAATGGGATCTGTGCTAAATGATGTTGTAACAAATCCATTATAAAAAATTTCGCCGGTCGGGGATGTAAAACTAAATTTCACATCTGGTGAATATGCAACATAATTATCACGCGAATATTCTTCGCCTGTAACAAGGTATACAAGATTAAGCAGTTTAACATTCGAAAGAATTCCCGGGTGCTCGGCCGCAATTTTAGAGAGAATATTTTCCGCGATTATTTTCCAGTTCTGATAACGCATTATCATTCCGGCTTTGGAGTTTTCATTTCTGCTTACCAAGTATTCATAAGGGAAATCGGTTATATAAAGTTTTCCATCGGACGTTTTCGGAACTATCAGATTTATTTTAAATTTTCCATTCGAATTAAAATCGAAATAATCCTGCATTTGGGGAATAATCCAGTCTTCAAGATCAATAGGCCCGTTTTTCTCTATATGTTTTCTAAGAAGAGTTTTGTCCCAAAATGTGCCCAATAGCGGAAACAATTCGTTGGGGTATTCTCTTGGGTTTTCTATTTTGGGCCAACTATTGTCGTTAGTAGGATTATCAAGAATCCCCATAATTACAACCATAACATCAATAGGATGTGAAGTCGTTAAATTTATTGAACTGATTTTTTTTTCCGATTGGTTTATGCTGATATTAGTTTCTACAGAATCCCTCCAAATATATTTTCCGTAAGCCTGGGGTATTATTTGAGTTGTTATACCACATAAAATAATTATCAGGAGGACAAATAACTTCATTTTAATATCGCCTCATACTTTACTTCAATTTAACACATATTGTTTTATTATCAACCGCATACTTATGTGGTTTCTAATCAGTCCGTTTATTGTTATCCTAATATATCAGAAAAATTTTATTGATTTTCACCATAAATAATAAGTACTTTAATACAATACTTAACCCTACAAATTATTTGCATATGTACAACAAAATATTTTTTTTAATTCTTATTCTCAACTTCACCGGATTACTCCGCCTCAACGGGCTGTATTACGCAAAAGAAATTCAGGTTACTTTTAATGTAGTAATTCCATCAAACACACCTTCTTCCGATATTATTTATCTATACGGATCCATGAATAATTGGGATCCGGGACCTTTTTTGGAGCCCGATTCAACCGATCTTGCTCTTAACTTTGTTCCTTCGGGTGTATGGCAGATAAAAATTTACCTTAGCGTCGGAGCTACATATCAATATAAATATACTCGCGGTAGTCTTGAAACCCTAGAGAATAATACAGACAGCACCGAAATAGAACTAAGATCTGTCTTTATTGACGAAGAACTGGATCCGCTAATATTTTACGACACAGTTTTTAGTTGGAAAGATTTTACTCAACCTCCAAAACCCGAGAATGGGACCCCTGTACTAACCTTTTATAATAGTAATCCGCAAACCGACATTGCCGTTTCCTGGGCTACTGAAACCTTTGCCGAAAGCAAAATTTATTACGGTATCGGAGATGAAAATGAAAATATTCTGGATATAACAAAGCATACCGATATGATAAGTAACGGAGATAAACTTATTCATCATGCGGAAATAAATAATTTGCAGCCAAATTCGAATTATAAGTATAAAGTGATAACTAATGGAGTTTATGAAAGTGATTTGAGAGAATTTAAAACCGCCGATTATTCAGAAAAGTTTATGTTTGTTGTTATTGGAGATAATCGTCCCGGTATTGATACCGCGGTAATGCAGGGAGTTATCAACGATAAAGCAAATTTTGTTTTGCACACAGGAGATTTGGTACAATATGGAACCAGACTCGCATACTGGTTCGATTTATTTGCCGACTGGGCCCCACTGCTTAATACTATTCCAATGATGCCAATTTACGGAAATCACGAAGTTGATGCGTATTTAAACCGCTTTTTTAAATTACCCGGAAATAATTCTTCAGACCCTGATAATTCAGGTCACTGGTA
>PGYT01000142.1 GCA_002839805.1 Ignavibacteriae bacterium HGW-Ignavibacteriae-2 | reverse complement strand
TAAAAAAATAGTTGCCGAAATTATTAAGAAGGAATGCGGCTCTACTAATGATGCCCCTTACGAATATGTTAAAGACTCGTCCGGCTTTAAGGTTGTAAAAGGAAATACAATTAAACTTGGAAGATTTGAAGACGCGGGTAAAGACAAAAATATAGGTTTAACCGACATCATTACCCATCACGACGGTTCTACAATGGCCGCAGGTATGATGTCATGGAAAAAAGAAGACTCCTTTCCCTGGAAATTAACATACGAAGAAATTGATTATGTAATTGAAGGAGAGTTGGCAATTACAATTAATGGCAAAACCTATAATGGACAGCCTGGCGATGTTTTCTATATCCCAAAAGGAAGCGATATTGTTTTTGGAACCCCATCATCGGTAAAAATTATGTATGTAACTTATCCGGCTAATTGGGCCGAACAAAATTAGAAGGCAAAATAATGTCTGAAAAGTTTATAACGGAAACCTATTTACGTGATAATTTCAGTCTTGGCTGGGGCACAGAGTTACATCTGCCATTAGAAAGCAAACTTACTCCATCCGCTTCTCAATTAATTAATGAGAGAAAGATTAAAGTGAAATTTATGGATGCGGATGGCAGGGTATATGTCCCGAAGGATAAAAGCAATACTATTGAAAATGTAAAAAGAGTTCACCCTCTTACAGACTCCGATCAGAAGCCCGAAGCTCAGATTTGCGGATTATGTAATCAAAAAATTGATAATAAATCCGACGTTTTAACATGGTTGGATTCGGATTCATTGGTTCCGAAAAATCATCCAAGAATTACTTTTCGCGGTAAACTTGATACTATGATTTCATACGCGGTTCTTGTTCAATGTGAGTTTGAAAGTTTTACAGGTGCGCAAATCATTAAAAATTTTATTTCTGATCTCCGTTCATTCATGGGAAATGTTTTAAGATCTGAAGTAAAGAATGAAGAATTACAATCAATACATATGGGCAGATTGGATGAAAAAACTATTCATATTTTATCCCATAATCCGCTTAAATATTTGGGGCATGACCATATAGTGCCCGAATCTACTTTCGGCAGGTGGGTCGCTTTAATAAATTATCTGAGGGCATTAGTCAGGGAAGCAGAAGTTGCAGCCTCTCAAATATACATTGACCCCGGTATGAAAGTTTTAAGACCGGATATACTGAACGGATTGAACAGATTGAGCAGCGCGTTGTATGTAATTATGATTATGATAATTATATCAGACAATAATGGCGAAATAAAATTGCCTGAAGAGAATTTAAAATGAATTTAATTGAGACTTGTAAAAATAGATGTTTTCAAAACCCAAGAAGAGTGGTTTTTCCGGATTCTAAGGACGGCAGAGTATTAAATGCCGCCAAAATTTTAATAGATGCAAAAATTGCCGAACCGATATTAATTGGCGGACCTTTTGAACTAAGAGAAGAAGCCGATAAACATAAAATATCTACACGAGGAATGAGTTTATTAGCTCCTCAGCAGTGTAAAGATTTAAAGCAATACGCCAGACAATTATTTGAAGCGAGAAAACATAAGGGGCTTACATTAGAAAAAGCAGAAGAGCAGCTTCTGAATCCCCTATATTTCGGGGCGAGTTTAGTGAAAAATAATGCCGCTGATTTGTGTATCGCCGGAAATTTATCCACTACCGCCGATGTATTAAGAGCTGCAATTCAGGTAATTGGATTGCAGGAAGGTATTGAAACAGTTTCAAGTTTTTTCTTGATGCTTTCCTCTGATGGAGAAAAAGTGTTCGCTTTCGCAGATTGCGCAGTAGTTCCCGAACCTACGGCAGAGCAACTTTCAGATATCGCTTATACAACTGCCTCGAACTATAACAACATTTTATCGGCGGTACCAAAAGCGGCAATGTTATCGTTTTCAACAAAAGGCAGCGCGGATCATCCTGCGGTTGAAAAAATTAGAAATGCTGTTTCAATTTCCAATCAAAAGTATCCCGAATTAATTTTGGATGGTGAGTTTCAATTTGATGCGGCCTTTGTACCCGCGGTAGGTAAACAAAAAGCGCCGGGTAGTAGAATTCAAGGAGACGCAAATGTATTTATATTTCCTTCTCTTGAGGCAGGAAATATTGGTTATAAAATTGCACAAAGATTAGGCGGTTACATGGCTCTGGGACCTTTCATTCAAGGCCTTAAAAATCCGATGCACGATCTTTCAAGAGGATGCAGTGTTGAAGATATAGTTAACAGCGCAATTATTTCGTCTTGTATGATAAATTAGATAACATCAAATACTAATAACAATAAAAGGATAATTCTATGGAAGCACTTGGAATGATTGAGACCAGAGGATTGATTGGTCTTATCGAGGCGTCCGATGCTATGGTAAAAGCAGCAAGAGTAAAACTTGTAGGCTGGGAAAAAATTGGAAGTGGTTATGTTACCGCATCAGTTAGAGGTGATGTTGCCGCATGTAAAGCTGCAACAGATGCAGGCGCCGCGGCAGCTCAACGAGTCGGAGAATTAGTAGCGGTACATGTTATTCCACGCCCTCACGGAGATCTTGAAGACATATTTAAAATAAAAACTGATATCAATAACTTAAAATAATGGAGTATTAAAATGGAAGCATTAGGAATGATTGAAACCAAAGGATTGGTCGGTCTTATAGAAGCATCTGACGCTATGGTTAAAGCGGCTAGAGTTCAATTAGTTGGATATCAACAGATTGGCGGCGGTTTTGTTACAGCTTTAGTAAGAGGTGACGTTGCTGCTTGTAAAGCTGCTACAGATGCAGGCGCTGCTGCAGCTCAAAGAGTTGGTGAATTAGTTGCGGTTCATGTTATACCACGCCCTCATGGAGATCTTGAAGAGATATTCAGTATTGCTGTAAGAGGCGAAATAAAATAAGCCGAAAAATAATATTGATGAGATGTTCGGTTTGTTATGATTCTTTTAATTGAAAATTAATTAGAAATGAGTGAACTATGGAAATAGCAAAAGTTATTGGGAATGTTGTAGCTACCGTTAAAATGGAAAATATGGGCAACGGTAAACTACTCCTGGTGCGTGCTATCGATGAACATTGTAATCTTATCGGTCCTCCCCAGGTGGCTTTTGATATAATCGGAGCTGGGGAGGATGAGATAGTTTTATTGATAAGAGGAAGTTCGGCAAGAGCTTCACTCGAAAACAAATCGACTGTCGATTTAAATATTGTTGGAATTGTTGATTCGGTTCGCGCGGATGGGAAAATGATTTATAACAAGCATGAACCTAATAAAAAGGAAAAGTAACATGGAATTGAATGCAAGTGATATCGCCAAAATAGTGGAGAGTGTTGTCCGTAAAATGAATGAAAATCCACAAAGTAGATATACAGGAAGATATCCTTTGGGCATATTTGAAACTCTCGATGAAGCCGTTGAAGAAGCGCATAGAGCTCAAAAGAAAATAAGAAATCTCGAATTACGAAAAAATATAATAGACGCTCTGAGAAAGGCCGCAGTTGAACATTCAAGAGAATTGGCAGAATTAGCCGTTCAAGAAACAGGCATGGGAAGAATTGAAGATAAATATAACAAAAATATTTTGCAGGCTTACGCTACTCCTGGAATAGAAGTACTTGATCCGCAGGCTGTTTCGGGAGATCATGGTTTAACTTTAATCGAGAATGCTCCTTGGGGAGTAATCGCGTCTGTTACTCCATCAACAAATC
>PGYT01000001.1:64769-219529 GCA_002839805.1 Ignavibacteriae bacterium HGW-Ignavibacteriae-2 | reverse complement strand
GAAAAAATCGATGTTCAGAATAAAGTCCAACTGGCTATTTATGATATACTCGGACGTGAAATAACTTTGCTGGTTAACGAACAGCAGTCATCAGGGACATACAAGGTTGTTTTTAACGGTTCAAATTTATCAAGCGGAGTCTATTTATATGCGCTTAAAGTCGGGAATTATATAGAGACAAAAAAGCTGTTACTATTGGAATAAAATAAATTTCATATGGCGGAATACATTGCAGCCGAAGAGTAAAGCAAAAATCAAAAAATTATTGATTAAGAATTAGTTTGTACTGACAAACAAAATACCCCTAAGAAAGCGGGGTATTTTGTTATAAATATTAGAAATGTTTATACAGCAGAATACTAAAACAAAGGTTTTACCAGCCTCGTCCGCCGCCTCGGTTGCCACCACCTCTATTACCGCCACCTCTATTACCACCACTACGACGGCTGTCAGTTTTCGGTCTTGCTTCATTAACAACTATTTTTTTTCCGCCTAAATCTTTTGTGTTCAGTTCTTTGATTGCTGTTTCAGAGGCAATTTTATCTTTCATCTCAACAAATCCAAATCCTTTAGATTCCCCTGAGAACATATCCCGGATAATTTTTACACTTTTTAATTCTCCGTATGCTTTAAAAAGATCTTCCAATTCCTGATCACTTACTTGCGGTGCGATATTACCAACAAAAATATTCATTTATACTCCTTGAGTTTATTAAATTGATCTCTAACAACAATTCTAAGTATTCTATTAAAGCATTCCATCGTGAAGAATAATATAAAAGAAGATAGTTAAAGGGAATTAGATATTGAAATGAATTAATTCTCTTTTCGATTATTTAATCGCCAATTGAAAGATGTTAGGAGATATTGTCTTTCTAAATATACAATAAATATTGGGGTGATAAAATTTTCCTAAACATTTTATTTTTCTGGGTTAGTAATCATAAAAGAATTATTTATCATTTTACATAAAATTGCAGCAGTACTGGCAGGCAATAAACCATCCCTTTTGGAGATTGGGCGTTTATAAGTCTCATATTTAGAATTAAAAAAGCCACACAAAAAATACATCGAGGTTTTAATTTGTCCAACCGAAAAGACTTCCCGACTAGTCGTGAATACTTCAAGATATAATCGCTTAAATATATTTTCTACTTTTCGCTCTTTTAATTTAAAACAAAAAAGCCACTCAAACTGAGTGGCTTTTAAGAGCGGGGCCGACGAGACTCGAACTCGCGACCTCCTGCGTGACAGGCAGGCGTTCTAACCAACTGAACTACGACCCCAAAAATTTATCAAATATATATTATCTCGAACTCGCGATCTTCCCGATGTATCGGGACAGGCGTTCTAACCAACTGCTTGTCCGCCGTAGTTTGTAAAACGTAGGCGGAAACTACTAAACAATTTAGCGAGCGCAAATAATTTTGAATTTTAACAAAACTGTCTTATACTCAAAAAGAACAAAGCCAAATATATGCTGTTTTATAATTTCATGCAAGTGATTTTATAAATTTTTAGTCCCGAAACATACACCTATAGCAATAGCAGCTTCAACTGCCTGATCGTCGGGTTTAACTAGTTTTTGATTTGCTATGGCGTCTTCAATTTTTACACTAACAATTTCGTTGCCCTTAAGAGCAACCATTCTGCCAAATTTCTTTTTAATAGCCAATTTAATTGCTGTAGTTCCGAATTTTGTAGATAAAATTCTATCATAAGGGGTTGGACTTCCTCCGCGCTGCAAATGACCGAGAACTGTGTATCGGGTTTCTAATCCGGTATTATCGCTGATTTTTTGGGCAACCACTTCAGCTATGCCGCCGAGCTGAATCGGATCGGTACGTTTTTTATCAACTTTTTTAACTATCATTTCACCATCTTTAGGTTTTGCGCCTTCGGCCACACAAACAATACTGAATTTTTTGCCCATCATATTACGTTTTAAAACTCTTTCAAAAACCGCATCCCATTCAAATGGAAATTCGGGTAATAAAATAATATCCGCGCCGCCTGCAAGTCCGCCGTTTAAGGCTATCCAACCGGCGTAACGACCCATAACTTCAATTACCATAACTCGATGATGTGATGAAGCCGTTGTATGAAGCCTATCAAGAGCTTCTGATACAACATAAACTGCGGAATCATGACCGAAAGTCTGATCGGTAGCTTCTAAATCATTATCGATTGTTTTAGGAACGCCTACTATATTCATACCCATATCGCTTAACCGTTTGGCAATATTCATTGTTCCATCACCGCCAATAGCAATAAGAGCGTCCAATCCCCAGGCGTCATAATATTTCATTGCGTCTTTTGATTTATCGGTAATAATAATATCACCATTCGATTTTTCCGGCCAATGAAATGGATCGCCTTTATTGGAAGAGCCCAAAATTGTTCCGCCGCTGGCTAAAATACCTGACACATCTTTATTATATAATTCTATTGCCCGGCCTTCTACAAGTCCTTCGAACCCGTCAAGAATGCCAAGTACACTTAACCCGTTATCGTGCGCGGGTTTTGCTACTCCTCGAATTACGGCATTTAATCCAGGACAATCGCCGCCACCAGTTAAAATCCCAACTCTACGCACTCTTTTTGTTTTTGCGACCATCTGTTATTCCTTCAGTTTAGTCATACTAAATTTTTTATCGATTTAAAATGGAGTTTAGCCACTTTATTTAATTCATCTAATCCATAATCATCGAAAATTTTTTGTGCAGTTTCTACTGTTTTTTGAGATGCGCCCTTTGGCAAATCAAATTTAGTGTGATTTTTGAACCAATTATCAAAAGTGAACCTTGCTAAGATCGAGGCTGCGGCTACACCGGAAAATCTTTCAGCTTTATGAGTTAGTTTAATATTGTGTCCTTCACCCAAACCGTTATTCAAAATAACTTTTTCATTGCTGAATTTATCAATAATAAAATTTTTACAGTCATGTACTTTCAACAAGTTATCGATCGCTTCTGTATGGGCGCTGTTCAATAATTTATTAAGATTATTAAATTTTTGGTAAATTCTATTATATTTTTCAGGGGTAATAATAACAATGTAATAATTGTCCTTGAACTTATGCTTAATAATTCCTGCAATAGTTTCTATTTGGTTAGGCGATAAATCTTTGCTGTCGCGGACACCTATGTTTTGTAATTCCAAAGAATCTTTTTTCCCGCAGAAAAACGCGCAGACAACAAGCGGTCCAAAAAGATCGCCTTTTCCTGTTTCGTCGGAACCAATATATTCGTCAAATTCTATTTCTTCTTTTTGGGGAAAATCTAATTTTGGTTGATCCGATAAAAGAGTGTGGATTTCTTGGAATAGTTCTGATTCAGAGTTTCCTTGAATAACGGTTTTAAGTCCCTTTTTACCAAAATAGAGCTGAACCTTTATTTTGCCCGTTGATTTTGTTACTTCAAATTCATAATTGTACTGCCTCTTCGAAATTGATGAGGTACTGTAATTATTTAGTTTTATTGAATCCAAATATTCCTTTATTTTTATCTCGGCAGCTTTATCTAAAGTCATAACACTCAAATAATTTTAAATGCTAAAATAACATAAATATGATTAAAGAACGCGTACTTAACAAATAAATGCGCGGATGAGAATATGCATTGGAACATTTGAATATTATGTGGTATTTTAACCGTTACTTTAATGATGGTTGCTTAGATATCAACGGGAAACAATACTTGTAATGATAGCATATTACGTCTTTTTTTTCTCAATTAATCCTTCAATCAATTAAAAATATGCGCTTGCAAATTTTTAATATCGTAAAAAAACAATTCATAAATTATTTCTTAATTGTATTCATATTTACAATTAATTTTTCATTTGCTCAAAATCAGACAATCGATTTTGAACATTTGTCCATTGATCAAGGTCTTTCTCAAATTACTGTCCATTCAATTTTGCAGGATTCATATGGATTTCTTTGGTTTGCCACTGAAGGCGGACTTAATAAATATGACGGTTATAATTTTACTGTATATCGATACAACAGAAATTCGAAAAATTCTTTATCCGATAATTTTATTTGGTTTATTACAGAAGACAAACAAAAAAATATATGGGTCGGAACAAACAGTGGCGGTTTAAACAAGTTCGACCAAACCTTGGGAATGTTTACAGAATATAAACACAATTCTTCTATTCCGGCCAGTATATCAAGCAACAGTGTTCGTACAATATTTGAGGATGAATCAGGATTTTTATGGATAGGCACGGAAGGGGGGGGACTGAATAAGTTTAATAAAGAGCAGGGAGTTTTCCAGTCTTTTCGTTTCGATCCGAGCAACATATATTCAATCCCTTCCAATGTTGTTTTGTCGATATGCAAATTGGATAAACAGAATTTATTGATTGGAACCGATAAAGGTTTATGCAGATTTAATATTGAAACTAACAGGTTTTTAATAGACAGTTATTCCGGATATCAAATAAGTTATTTACGCAACGATATAATCAACACAATACTACTGCCAGCTTCTCGTAAGAATAAAATATACGTCGGCACATCTAACGGCTTCGTGGTTCTGGACGGAGTTAAAAAAAATTATAAAAGATATCTTCAGAAAAAAGATGATTTGGAATCGCTTAGTAATAATATCGTTAGAACAATTGTGGAAGACAAATCACAAAATCAGTGGATAGGTACCGAAGGAGGGTTAACTCAATTTGAACCTAATTCTGAAAAATTTATTCGTTATAACTATGCGCTCAATAATCCAACCAGTTTAAGTAACGATTTTATCAGAACAGTATATGAGGACCGCAGCGGGATTATTTGGATTGGAACGGCGGGAGGAGGTATTAACAAATATAATCCGCTTAAGAAAAAATTCCATCATTTGTATCACGATCCTGCAAGTGAAAACAGCCTTAGTCATAATATGGTGAGGTCTATTTATCAGGATAATTTTGGTATTGTTTGGATAGGTTCTCTTGGGGGTGGTCTTAATGCTTTCGATAAAAAAAGAGGTACTATTTCTAATCTTGTATTTTCTTCTGATGACCAAACTAGCATGGCAACAAGCGGAATCACCTCAATACTTGTGGATTCTTATGGATCCATGTGGATCGGTACATGGGGTGGCGGACTAAATGAGATTAAAAATTACAAAACGTTAATAAATAAATTAGACCGTAAAAAGATTTACCCTAAATTTGATAGGTATTACTATAAACCCAACAATCCGGATGGTTTGAGCAGCAATATTATTCAGGCTATTAAACTAGATAGTTACGGGAATTTATGGATAGGCACAGAGGCCGGATTGGATCTATTTAACTACTCTACAAAGAAATTTATTCACTTTCGAAACAATCCGGAACTAACAAACAGTCTATCGGACAATCGGGTGCAGTCTAACTGCATATTTGAAGACTCTGATGGCAATTTATGGATTGGTACCTGGAACGGATTGAATAAAATTTCAAATAAAAATCTTAAACAAAAAGATTACTCATCTATTGAATTCGAAAAATTTTTTAACGATTTGAATAACGAAAACAGCCTTAGTGACAACAGAATTATTTCTATTTATGAGACCAAAGATAAAGTACTATGGGTAGGTACGCACGGGGGAGGGCTAAATAAGTTAGAATATAAAAAGGGTAAAAATAACGGGCAGCCTTTACTTACTAATTATACTGAGAAAGATGGTTTGAGCAGCGATGTGATTTACGGAATTTTGGATGATTCTTCGGGGAATCTTTGGATGAGTTCAAACAATGGTTTGATACAATTTAAACCTAACACTCTTGAGATCAGAAATTATTCTAAACTTGATGGACTTCAGAGCAATCAGTTCTATTGGGGATCAAGTTATAAAAGTTATACCGGTGAATTATACTTTGGCGGAATTAATGGGTTAAATTATTTTAATCCCGAGGAACTTAAAGATAATCCTTACGCTCCTCCGGTTTATATAACTGAATTTAAATTGTTCAATAATGTTATTTCTGTGAATGATTCGTCCGGAAAATTAAAATCTTCAATAACAGTAACAGATCAGATAACTCTTTTTTACGATGAAAATGTTATTTCAATTACATATACTGCGCTTGATTACACAATTCCTGAAAAGAACAAATATAAATACAGGCTTGAAGGATTCGATAAAAACTGGGTTGAAGCTGGTTATTCACGCACGGCAACGTACACACTCACTGAACCCGGCGAATATAATTTTACCGTAATTGCTGCAAACAACGATGGTGTATGGAATAATGAGGGAGCAAGTTTGAAAATAATTTTCCTTCCTCCATTCTGGAAAACATGGTGGTTTAGTCTGCTTCTTATTATGGTTTTTGGAACACCATTCGTATACTTTGTTATTGCTTATGTAAAACAATTATTGGCTGTGGAAAGGCTTAGGACAAAACTTGCCGCCGATCTTCACGATAGTATTGGATCGAGTTTAACTGAAATATCAATTCTATCGGAAGTTATTTCGAGCAGAATCCCTGCTGATTTGCAGGACGTACTTAAAAATTTGCACCACATCAGTTCTAAAGCCCGTTCTCTTGTCGATGAAATGAGCGATATAGTTTGGCTTGTAAACCCTAAACGAGATTCGTTATATGATCTTATACTCAGATTAGAAGATACATATTCCGAAATTCTTTCATATAAAGGCATCTCTTTCCGTTCTGAAAATCTTAAAACTCTCGAAAAAATTTCTTTATCTATGGAACAGCGGCAGAATTTATTCCTAATTTTTAAGGAAGGTATCAATAACAGTATTACACACAGTACATGTACGGAATTATTTCTGAATGCAGTAATTTCCGGTAGAGTTTTAACTATGGCTCTGCGTGACAATGGTCCCGGTTTTGTAATAGATGATGAGAAAATGAAGAAACGAGGTAACGGACTTTATAATATGAAAGCCCGCGCAAAAAATATTGGCGGTAATCTGAAAATAGAATCGAGTGTGGAAACAGGCACGAACATTACTTTTGTCGGCCGCTTAATTTAATCCGCTTACCCTCTTTATGCTTTAATAAACTACAATTTATTATATATTTGATTATACGATAAAAGAAACAGGAAGTAATGAATGATTAAAGTGGCAATTGTAGAAGATAATGAGATGATCCGTGAAGGTCTGAAAATATTAATAGACGGAACTGAAGGATATGAATGTGTAGCAGCATATCCGGATTGTGAATCATTACTCAGAAAAATAGACAAAATTGATCCTAATGTTATTCTTATGGATATAGATTTACCGGGTATGTCCGGGCTGGAAGGAATAAGGCAGCTTAGGGAAAAATCGGAGGATTATAATATTCTCGTTCTCACAATTTACGATGAAAACGAGGTAATCTTTGAGGCACTTTGTTCCGGCGCGTGCGGATATCTCGTAAAAAAAACACCCCCTGCCAGATTACTTGAAGCTATAAAAGAAGCTAATGAAGGTGGCGCCCCAATGAACACACATATAGCGCGTAAAGTTGTAAACCTATTTCGCCAGACTAAGGAAATTATACCTCACGAGGAACCCGCGTCGCTTACACCCCGCGAAAAGGAAGTGCTTTTAGGACTTGTTGAAGGCAACAGTTATAAAGCAATTGCAGACACTCTATTTATAAGTGTTGAAACAGTAAGGTTTCATTTTAGAAATATTTACAAAAAACTTCATGTGCACTCTCAATCCGAGGCTGTTGTAAAAGCTATTAAAGAGGGACTTGTTTAATACTACCTTTTCAGGTAGGGTACCTGCGGCTTTTAAATTCAAATCTCTCCATATGTGTAGTAGATTGAACTGTTTTATTACATTAACTTAGCATCATATCTATTTACTATGCAGGCATCTCGTTTAAATGGCAAATATTGCTATCATTGATGATAATGTTACTATAAGGGAAGGGTTAAAAACCTTAATAAATCAAAATTCGGAACATAAGTGCAGTGGTTCCTATTCTGATTGTAAAATGTTTTTTGATGAATATGAAAAAAATGTTGTGGATGTTGTTTTGTTAGATATCAGTTTACAAAAGGGCAATGTAACTGAAAGCATAAAAAAGATTAATGCTTTAGAAAATGCTCCTCATATAATTGTGTTATCGTTATATGGTGAAAATGAAAGTCTTTTTAAAGCTCTCTGCGCCGGTGCCCAGGGATATATTCTTAAAAAAACTCCGTCCGATCAATTTCTTATGATAATTGATGAAATTATAGAAGAAAGATCCAGAATGAGCGCTGCAATAGCCAATAAAATAATAAGCGGAACTAAAAGGAAAAACATTGCTTCTTTACAAAAACTTAAAGAATCCTTTGACGAAGATGAGTTCAAAATACTTTCTTTTATGAGGCAAGGAAACAGCGCAGCTGCTGTCGCAGAACTTTTAGATATAAGTCTGGTTCAAATACAAAAACATTTTTTTAGGATTTACGGCAAATTAAAAGAAGTTCGATTTGTTGTTTAATTCATTTGATCTCTAATTTATTCTTATACCTACCTGTTTGTGTAGGTTTTTGGATTACTTTTAGCTTTTTTGGGAAAAATACCTTTGTTTGTGTAGTAATTCGGGTCTTTAATATTTGTTAGGTTACATTACTGTTTCTTACATTAATCTGAAAAATAGTTGCCGGATGTCAATTAAAAACAACATAAAAAGCTTTTTTAATTACAACCAAAATTTTTTATATCATTCCTTTTTTTTCTCTATAACGATTTATGGAGCTAGCTAAACCGAATATGAAATTAACATGCCTGATATTGTTATTATCGGTTTTATCCTTTCTAAGTTGCTCTTCAGAGAGTGAACAAAAAATAATTTCCAAAGTCGGCTCCTACGAAATCACTGAAAATCAATTTGTTGAAAGATATAGCAAATATCTGTTTGAAACCGGTATGCAAGATAATATTATTAATCGCCGGTCTATTCTTTCGAATATGATAGACGAAATAATTTTACAGCACTACGACAACAATGATAAAATTTATGATAATATGGAGTTCCGAAAAAATCTTGAATGGGTGCGCAAACAATCTATTTTGGGTTTATTAAAGGACAGGGAAGTTTATGCAAAAATTTCAGTTGCAGACGATGAGTTACGCAGGACGTTTTTAAGGGTAAATGAGCAGATTTCAGCCAGACACCTTTATGCTCAAACTGAAGAGGAGGCCAATCAGCTTTATCAATTATTGCAAACCGGAGTAAGTTTTGAAACTCTGGCAAAACAAGTATTCAGCGATTCTACACTTAAGAACAACGGCGGATTTATTGGTTATTTTACCTGGGGTGATATGGATCCTGTTTTTGAAGATGTTGCCTATTCAATGAAACCGGGCGAAATCTCGAAACCTGTAAAAACTTCCAACGGTTATAGCATTATTAAAGTTGAGGACAGATTCCCTCACCCTCTTTTAACTGAATATGAATACCTCAATAAAAAATCTAAACTTGAAAGAGCGTTAAAAATACGGAAAAAAAGACCTTCAGAAGTTGAGTTTGTTTCCGGCTTAATCGACTTTAATAAAGTTACTATTAACGAAAAAGCCACCGACGATTTATTTAAACAAATTGATCCCCGAAGATTAATTGATGGCGGCTTGGAATTCCAAAACATTAACGATAATGTTTGTTCCGATTTTAACGGTAAAAAATTTACTAGTCATCAGATTATTGAACGTATTAATAACCTCCCCGAATTTCATCGCGAAAAGGTTACCTCAACAAAAAACCTTAATGCTGTAATAAAAGGTTTTTACATGCAGGATGTTTTATTGGATAAGGCCGAAGATTTGGGATATGATGAAAATGAAGAGGTCGAAAAAGTTTATTCGCAATTGAGTAAAAACTTATTTCTAGAGTTTAAATTCAACGAAATTATAGAGAATGAGTCTATACCCGATTCGATTGTGCAAAAATTTTTCGCTCAGAACACAGAATTTTTCTCTACACACAGGCAGGTAAATATTCAGGAAATTATAGTTGATAATAAGGGAAGAGCCGATAGTATTTATAAAGCTTTACAAGGCAAAGCCAATTTTGCTTCTCTCGCAAAAAAATATTCTTTGCGCAAATATTCGGCGGAAAATAATGGTGAATTGGGACTTGCGAATATTACAAAATTTGGTAACTTAAAGGATTATTTCTGGAATGCTCCTCTAAATGTTCTCCTTAAACCGATAGAAATTCAAGGACTTTACGGCATATTCAAAGTAATTGAAAAAGTTGAAAGTCGTCCCTTAGCTTTTGAAGAAGTAAAGAATGAAGCTATGGCAGCTGCAAAATTCAAGTTTCAAAAAGATCTGATACGAAATTATATAAATAAATTGTATGATAAAGTTGAAGTTGTTACTGACGATGCTCTATTGACTTCAATAACAATTGGAAAATAAATTTTTTTTTAATTAAGGGAGTACCAAATGAGAAAAAGTTTACTGTTTTTATTCTCGGTAGTTTTCCTTTATACTAATATAATGTGGGGCGGTACAACCGGAAAGTTAACTGGAAAAGTTACAGACTCCTCTACCGGCGATGCCCTTCCGTTCGTAAATATTACTATCGAAGGAACCGTTATGGGTGCAGCTACCGATCTCGATGGTAATTATGTGATATTAAATCTTTCCCCCGGACGGTACAGTGTAAAGGTCCAATATATCGGATACCAGACGAAAACAATAGAGAACGTTTCGATATCAATTGACTTGACTACTAAATTGGACGTTGTTCTTACTCCAACATCTGTTGAGCTAGGCGAGGTAGTAGTTCAAGCTCAGATGGGCGGAATAAAGAAAGATGTTACATCAAGCCAATCTTCGATTTCTGCGGAATCAATAGAAAACTTGCCTGTTGCTGAAATTGATGATGTTTTACAATTACAGGCTGGTGTTTCGCGCGACGCAAACGGTGATTTTCACATACGCGGCGGTAGAACCAACGAAATAACATATCAGTTAAACGGTATATCAATTACCGACTCTTACGATAACAGCCGTGGCATTGAGATTGACAACAGCAGTGTTCAGGAACTCCAGGTTATAAGCGGTACATTTAACGCTGAATACGGTAATGCTCTTTCTGGTGTTATAAATACTGTAACAAAAGAGGGGGGCAGCAAATTTCATGGAAATATTAAAGTTTACTCCAGCGATTATCTGAGTAATCATGATAAAATATTTAACCATATAGATGACTTTAACCCGATTGCCAATTATAACCTTCAGGGAAGTTTAAGCGGTCCGGTTCCATTTGCGGGCAACAGACTTAAATTCTTCGGCAACGCCCGTTATACTTACGATGACGGTTATTTATACGGCAAACGCGTTTTTAATACTGATGGCACCGCCGGCAATGGCGATTATGTTGCTATGAATTACAGCAAACGTTATATGGGAATTGCCAACATCAGTTGGGTGGCGTCGTCCTCTTTTAAGTTTAACATGGAAATGTTGCTTTCTGACGAAGAATATAAAGATTACGGACACGACTGGAAATATAATCCGGATGGAGATGTAACAAAATTTGATAATTCTATTACCACCACTTTTACAATGACCCATACCTTCTCTTCTTCAGCTTTCTACACGCTTAAGGGGTCTTACTTTAAAAGAACATTTGACGAGTACTTATATGAGAATCCTCTGGATTCACGATATATTCATCCGGATTCCACAAACAGGGTCGGTTACGCTTTTATTAGCGGCGGAACAAATAATCATCAATTCAACAGGGGAACAGAAACCTGGTTGGCTAAATTAGATTATTCGAGCCAGTTGAATGAGAATCATTTGATTAAGGTTGGCGCTGAAATTAAAACTCACAAACTCACATTCGACGATTATAACGTTGAACCTAAATTACTGAATGATGTTCCCGTTGAACCATTTGAACCCGCAATACCAAGTGTGCTCTCTCCGAACAGGGATAAATATGAAAATAGCCCAATAGATGCATCTGCATATTTTCAGGATAAAATAGAGTACAACGACGTTATAATAAATATTGGCCTTCGTCTGGATTATTTTGATTCCAAGGGACAAATTTTAGTAGATCCCACCGATCCGAATATATACGCTCCTCTGCGTCCGGGAATGGAAGAACTTTCAATCGCTGAAAGAGAGCCTTTGTTTTATAAAGACGCTAAACCAAAATTAAATATTGGTCCAAGATTCGGGATCGCTTATCCTATAAGTGCCGAAGGAGTTATTCATTTTTCATACGGACATTTTTTACAGATTCCACCTTTCCAATATTTATTTAACGGTGGAAAATATAAAGTGCCTAATACCGGATCCTCATACGGACCTTATGGAAATCCTGATATTGAACCGCAAAAAACAATTATGTACGAAATTGGTTTCAGACAGGAATTTATGGGCTCTTTTTTAATTGACGCTACTCTTTTTTACAGAGACATAAGGGATTGGATTACTGCCGGACCGTTTATTAGAACTATTAACGGAATAGCTTATTCAATTTATACCAATAAAGATTATTCGAACGTTAAAGGCGTTACGGTTAGTTTTAATAAAAATTTCTCAAACAATTACGGATTAGATGTTAACTATACTTACCAAGTTGCTGAAGGCAGCAACTCCACTCCGGAACAAGAATTTTACGCTCAACAGGGAAATGACGAACCCACGCTTTATCTAATTCCTTTAGATTGGGATCAGAGACATCAGTTTAACGCTTCTTTATATGTTGGGGACGCTGACTGGGGAGTGAGTTTGTTGGGTCGTTACGGTACCGGACTACCTTATACACCTTCGATTACACAATTTACTGCTGAGAGAGGTTTAACCTCCGGCTTCCAGCGAAATGTTCGCAGAAGACCCGATCAATTTAATCTTGATCTTAAAGTAAACAAATCATTCGATGTGTTTGGTTACAATCTTAATGCGTTCATTCGAGTTTTTAATTTATTAGACACAAAAACAGTAGTAAATGTGTTCGCGGATACCGGTGATCCATCATACACAACTGAAGCGCAGAATGTTGGTGAGGATGCAAACAGACCAAATACAGTAGAAGAATATTTGACAAGACCATGGAATTATGTACCACCTAGGTTAGTACAATTAGGATTTGATATAGAGTTTTAATCTAAATGAATTTTTATAGAGGAGGCTTCTTTTATGAGTCTTAAAATAAAGTTTTTATTAGTTCTAATTATTACCACTCTGCTTGTTTGCGAAAGCACATTTGCTCAGTACGTCCCGGGCAAAGAACGTGGCGACGCCAGTTTGCGCCGTACCGCTCAGTTGGAAGGTAATAAAATTAGAACTACAGTTCATAATTTTGGGTTTACCGGCAGAACAGGTGGCGAGTTTCCGATTAATGTTCAGACCCCATACGAATGGCCAAAAAATACAGGACAAGTTTATTTGGCTTTATCGGCACTTTTTGTAGGCGGCGAAGTTGTAGATGAAACCGGCGCGCTTATTAAAGTTGTTGATACTCCAACCTACAGACAAAGTCCTCAAGGAGCAAGCTGGAATATTGAGCCTGTTAAAGGATATTATAATGATGCCCGTAATCCCAGTCAGATTGCTACCAGCGTTGATGAAACAACATGGCCAAAATCATGGCCGGATAGAATGAACGATAAAGAAGATCCGGGCTGGGCGGGCAGTTGGAATGGTTTGGGCGGAAAAAATGACTTCCGTGCTGATCAGGAAATTTTTTACAGAGCATCTGATGATAAATATACAAGATATAATTATTTCCCAGACTCTACTGATAAATCCAGAAAAGGACTTGGAATAATTTTAGACGTTAGAGCTTTAGCTTGGTCGCAGGTTTTGGTTCAAGACGCAATTTATGTGCTTCATAACGTTAAAAATGACGGAACTAAAGACATTGAAAAAGTCGGCGTTATTATGTGGCATGCCGATTTTGTCGGCGGCAACGGTGATTCGCAGGATGATATCTCGGAATTCGATTTGATTTATGATATTGGATTCAGCAGGGATAAAGATCATAGAGCTCCTGATTTCGGCTCCGATCCGGTTGGTATGATTGGTCAGGCCTTCCTTGAAACTCCGGGTAATGCTGAAGATAGAATTGATAATGACGGTGATGGAGAAGATGGACCTATAGTTTCGGCCGCAATGCTCGAGGGTGAAATTGTTGACGATCTTATTGACAATAACGGAAACGGACTTATAGACGAAAATGAAACTCATATAGCTTTTAACAACCAGGTTGGTGTTACGTATGCTGATAGAATTGATAATGATAACGACGGTGAGGACGGAAGTCCTGTTGTAACCCAGCAAATGGTTGATAACTCCGATGCGGATAAATGGAAAAGATGGCCTCGTAATCCCGAAACCGATCCCATACAACAGGGTGCGGTTCATCTTATCATGGTGGAAGCCGACGACATTGGAATGAAGTTTAAAGATTTTATAGACAATAACGGAAATGGAGAAGAAGGCAGCCCAGTAATTACTCAGGCAATTATTAATGCCGCTGCGGCAGATGCCCCTTATTACCGATATAAAGTCCCCGGTTCTAATGTTATCTTATATGACGTTAAAGCTGAGGATCTGGGTAAAAAATATGCAGATGGTATTGATAATGATAAAAACGGTGCGATAGACGAGAATATTGATGAAAATATTGATGAGATGATTGATGAGGCAAGAGACGACGGAATTGATAACGACGGCGATTGGAATGCTCTTACAGATGACGTTGGTTTAGATGGAATTCCCGGTACCGGCGATCAAGGGGAAGGTGATGGTAAGCCTACTTCAGGCGCAAAATTTAATTTACCCGGCGAACCAAACGTTGATGTAACAGACGTTTCTGAAACTGATCAGATCGGTATTACCAATGCTCAGTACGAAGCCGCGGGATCCTGGAATTTTAATTCTGTTTCCGATGATGTTATTTGGTTCCGCCTGATGCGTCCAGGTCGTTTTTACGACCCCAGATCGGTGGTTTCAGGTGAGTACGATTTATTTATGTCCTCCGGATTTTTCCCGCTCCGATCGGGCAGAACCGAACCTATTTCAATTGCAGTAATTCTTGCCAACGGACCAGTTCCTGATCCGGATGGATTGATAAGAAGAAAAGAAATTTTAAGAAAGAAAGTGCGTGTTCAGGAAACTTATGAAAATGATTATCAATTTGCCAACGCTCCGCTAACACCTAATTTAAGAGCTGTGCCAGGTGATAATAAGGTTATTCTTTATTGGGACAATTTGGCGGAATCCTCTTTCGATAAATATATAAGCGCTATTGGCGGCAATGGATATGACTTTGAAGGTTACAAAATATATCGTTCTTTGGATCCCGCATTTCAGGATCCCGAAAATATAACAAGCGGTTTCGGAATTCCTACTTTCAAAACTCCTCTTGTTACGTTCGATTTAGTGGATAATTACTCCGGCTTCGATTCTGTGGGTATTGATGGTATTAAGTATTATCTGGGCGATAACACAGGACTTAAACATACGTATATTGACAATAGTGTTCAGAATGGATTTACATATTATTACGCCATTGTAGCATATGATTTTGGTTTCCCTGCTGGTAATATTATTCCAACGGAATCAACTATAAGATTATCACTGCAGCCTAATGGTGATGTGGTTTTAGGACCTAACGTTGTTCGAGTTAAACCCGAAGCGCCTGTAGCCGGTTTGGTAAACGCCACATTGGGCGAAATTAAACTTGTACAAGGAACTACAACAGGGGCGGTTACATACGAAATAGTTGATTTTAATGAAATAAAAGACGGTCACGTATATAATATTACTTTCCAGGATACTCTGAAATTAGCTTCAAAAAGTACTGAAAATGATACGCTTACTACAAAAACGTTTTCTTTGTACGATTCTACGGCTAATAAAATAATTATTGATAAGAGCAGAAACTTTGCCTCAACTTTTGAACAACCTCTAACCGACGGATTTAGGTTGAATTTTTCCAACGAAGCTCAGGTACAGTTAAATAAACTTACCTCAGGATGGAATAACACTGGTATTCAGAATTATATTTTTGAAAAACTAGTGACTCAGAAAGATAAAGGAGAGCAGAGACCTAACGACTACGAGATAACTTTCGGTGAGGTTGGTATTGGTAAATCCAAGGAATTCGTTTTATCAGGAACTACATTCCCGGCTAAGGATGTAAACTTTACTGTATTCAATAAAAGTACGCAGAAGTTTATCGAATTCGGATTTGTTGAAATTGATCTGCAAGAGGGAGCCGGAAAATTGACAGCAAAAGGCGCTACACGAGATAGAATAGTATTTCTTGAGCCTAATGCAAGCGGTACTCTTGTATTTACATGGTGGTTCTATCTTAATGGCGATGCCACGGGCGGACTTCGTTTCCCGACCACCGGTGATGTTATTCAAATCAATCTTCGTAAACCTTTCTTATCCTCGGATAAATTCAGGTTTGTTGCCACTGCCGCGTCAGTGGATAAAACAATGGCAAAAGAAGAATTGGAAAATATTAAAGTTGTTCCTAATCCTTACGTAGCCTCGGCGAGTTGGGAAGTTAAAAATCCATTTAACTCCGGGCGCGGCCCGAGAGCTTTGCATTTTACGCATCTGCCTAAAGAATGTACAATACGGATTTTTACAGTTAACGGAGAGTTAGTAAAATCAATTGACCACTTCGGTACTTATAATGATGGCACCGCGGTTTGGGATATGCTTACAAAAGATAATCTGGCAATATCATATGGTGTTTATATATATCATGTTGATGCACCCGGGATTGGACAAAAAACGGGTAAGTTTGCCGTAATTAAATAGTTAATGAACAAACTTCTAGATAACATTCAAGGAGTTAATTGTGTTTAATAGAAAAATTATAATAGCAGTAATAAACATGATTGTATGCGGAGTTCTGTTTGGACAAAGTGTTTCAAAAACAGGAACTACAGCAGCAAAATTTTTAAGCATAGGTGTTGGCGCCCGGGCAAATGCAATGGGCGCCGCATCTTCATCTACGGTTGATGATGCTTCGTCAATGTACTGGAATCCTGCCGGTATCGCTTCAATAAATAAATACCAGGGGATTTTTACTTACACTAAAATGTTTGCCGATATTAATCTCAACTATTTTGGCGTTGTAATTCCTGCAGGCGAATTCGGTAATATAGGTGTTAATGTAACAGCTATAAACTACGGCGATATGGATGTTACAACCGAGCTTAATCCCGAAGGCACTGGTGCAACATTTAACGCGGGAAGTTATGCTTTCGGTTTAACATATGCGCGGAATATTACCGAAGAATTTATTGTAGGCGCTAATGTTAAATATATAAGAGAATCCATTTATAACTCAAGCGCCGAAGGTGTTGCCGTAGACATCGGAACCATATTTACTACACCTTTTTACGGTATCAAGTTTGCCAGCAGCATTACAAACTTCGGAACAAAAATGCAGATCAGCGGAGACGATCTACTTGTACGTTACGATCAAAATCCTAACAGTTCAGGTAACAATGAAACAGTTGATGCTATGCTTGCAACCGAAAAATATGAATTGCCGTTAAGACTTCAAATCGGGATTTCAAGAGATTTTTATTTTTTGAATAACCAGAGACTTACTCTCGCGGTTGATGCAAACTATCCGAACGATAATCAACAATGGGTAAATGTAGGGGGCGAATTGTCGCTCTTTAACGAATTGATAGAATTACGGGGTGGTTATAAAACAATATTTTTGGAAGACGCCCAGGAAGGATTGACAGCCGGAATTGGAATTAACTATAAAAATATGGGACCATTGGATATTTCAGTGGATTACGCTTTTCAGAAATACGAATATTTAGATGACGTACACAGTTTTGGAGTAATACTTAGTTTCTAAATAAAATTGAAGTTATATTTAATTAAAAACACACCAACACAATAGGAGTTATTTATGAAAAAATATTTAGCAATTTTAGCCGTTTTATTGATCGGCGCTTTTAGCTCTTCGATCGCTCAAAATGTCAATGTTACTTTTCAAGTTGACATGAGCTATCAGATAGCCACACAGAATTTCGATCCTGCTGCAACTGTTGTTACATGCCCGGGTGGATTCAACAACTGGTTGAATGAACCGCCAGCAAACACAGAAAAAGTTATGACCGATGCTGATGGCGACAAGATTTATACTTTAACAGTTGCTATGGCAGCCAACAATGTTTATGAGTATAAATTTAACATTGGTACAGGCTGGGACGGAAAAGATGAAGGCTCAAACCGTTCAGTTACAGTTGGCGCAAGCGATATGACATTGGATGTAGTTTCGTACAATAATGCCGGAACAGCCAATGGACAACCCGCAACTGTTACATTTTCAGTAGATATGAGTTTACCAGAACAACAAGGTACATTTGTTCCGGGAACTGATCCTGTATGGGTTGCCGGATCTTTTACAGATTGGCAGAACGCTCCTTTCGAATTGAAAGATGCAGACGGTGATAAAAAGTATACTGGTACTTTTACTAAAGATCACACAGGCGCCGATTTAGTTGGCGGTAATACTCTTATGTTTAAATTTATTTATAAAGCTTCTAATTTTTCATGGGAATCTGTAGCTGACAGAAAATTAATTCTTAAAGACGGCGAACAATCATTCTCAGCTTTCTGGGATGATCAGGATCCTAATATAACATTGGCTAACGGAACAATTAATTTTAACGTAGATATGAGTGTTATGACTGAAATCGGTCTGTTCGATCCAGCTGTTGATTCAACACATATTCGCGGTGGATTTAACGGCTGGTCAAGCGACGACGCAGCAAAATCTCATATGAACCAGGATTTCTTGAATCCTAACGATTGGTTTATCGGTGTTCCTTTTGTTCAACAACCGGTAGGCGCTGAACAAAGTTATAAATATTATGTTCAGTTAGTTGACAATAAAAAAGATAAAGCTTTCGCCTGGGCAGACGGATATGAAAGACCTCTTTCACAGGGCGGCGGTAACCGTGACGCGATATTTGAAGGTACAGATACTCAAGCGCCTGGTCTCGCTTATTACGATGACGTACATCCTGATTATGTAATTCCAGCTGGACAATCAGTAGAAATTACTTTCAGTGTTAATATGACCGACGCGGCAAATCCTGAGAAACAAGTTCCTACTTTTATTCCCGGAACAGATAAAGTATTCTGGATTTCTGAACAACCTGCATTTACATATTCACAGGGATGGGAAGATACAGATGATATGGCTGTTCTCGAGATGACAGATGCTGACGGTGATAAGATTTATACAGCTACACTTACAGTAAACGGTCCATCATGGAACGGTTTTGAATATCGATACGCTTTTACTAAAGACGGAAGTTACTCTCACGAACCTTCAGGTTTCGGTGATTTTGCTTACAGAGTTCGTTACATTGATCAAACAGCTGCAAGAACTTTTGTACAGCCTTATTCTGCTCCTGGTGATACATGGACTACAACAGAAAACAAATCCGATCAGTGGGAAAGCGGTCCTAAGAGCTATACAGACGTTAAACCTATTGATTTAGTAGCTAACTCTTTTGAGTTGAATCAGAACTATCCTAATCCATTTAACCCAAGTACTGTAATCAGATTCAGTATTCCAGCCGATAACAAAGTTGTTGTAAAAGTATTTAACGTTATTGGTCAGGAAGTTAGTACTTTGATGAATCAGGATATGAAAGCCGGTTCTTACGAAGTTAAATTGAATGCTCAGAATTGGAGCAGCGGTGTTTACTTCTATTCAATTCAAGCGGGCAATTATACAGCAACAAGAAAAATGATGCTGCTGAAATAAGCTGGCATTAGGTATTAAATTGCTTTTGAAGAAAAAAAGCTTCCTTATTTTATAGGGAAGCTTTTTTTATTTCTATCAGATTCAGTTTCCGCTTTATGTTGTCGTAAATTATAAATCAACCCAGCTAATTAAATCATTCTTTGTAATTTAATCTTATTGAAATTCATTGAATTGTTATATGCTTTTTAAAAGTATATAATCCATCATTGGAGTGTTGCAGATATACGGGGATCAGGGCGATAACATGAATTATCTAAAATTACTTTTTTGCCATTCTTTTAATTACAGTATTAATAAATAATTGCAAACCCAACTAGCCGGGTGATACGCCGCAACTAATTCCTATACCTGGTAACCAGCACGATATTCCCTGGCCAAGCCTGGCGGATAGATCTTGGCCTATGCATCATGGCAATCTGCAATCCACCGGAAGAAGTTAAAATTCCGGTCCTAGAACCTGACGAGTGGATATTAACTGCTAAATCAAAAATCTCAAGTAGGAATATAAATATCGATTTGGATGGAATTGTTTATGTTGTTGATAATTCTAACACACTTTACTGCATAAACGTAAAGGGCGAATTAGTATTGGAACTTAATGATACAAGAATTTATCCTGGTGCATAGACATCATTCTCGCCTGACGGAAAATATCTTTATTTGAATGGAATTTATACTACGGTCATTTTTTATATTATCCCGAGATGACTATGATAAATATGGCAATGTATTTTTTGGATGGGATACATTGTACTCCGTATCGTTTAAAGGAAAATTAAACTGGAAACAATACGAAGGGCACACCTCCAGCTCGTTAATGTGTGATAATAATGAAAATGTTTATTACATCGAAGATCGTGAAGTTACAGCATACGCACTTAAAGCAATAGATGGTAAAACGGGTTCACATTTATGGGAAATCTATTTTAATGAATAATATACTTGGTCAACCCCATCTTCACCGGCTTTATCCGATGGAACAATGTTTCTGTCTTCGCAAGGGAAATTTATTTATAAAATAAAATAAAGGGAAAATGAAACAAATAATTTTCTTAATTGTGTGTTTAAGCTCCATTATTTCGCGAAATCCTCAATTCTGGCAATTAAAGAAATTGAAATGTTATGATAACTGAAAATACCGTAATATCTACTTCAATACGTATGTATTTGATTTTTCAGTGGGGTCTAAAGAATTGAATCCGGATCAACCGGATTTTGGATATGGTTTATATCGATTAAAAATTTTTTAAGTAATTGAAAGTTAATTAGAAGAAATGGGGGGAAGTTTTTATTTGGATTTCAGAGATGCATTTTATCCTTCAGATGGTGCGCCCGGCAACCCATATTCGGGAGTAACCGGAGGTTCGGATTTTGGAATAAAATATGATTGTTATACTAAGACATTTTACCGATCTATTAGTTATCCAAATTCGAACTCTATTTATGTGCCGATTCAAGAAGATGAAATTGTAGGAATCCGGGATATTAAGAATCTTTCACATACACCTAAAACAGAAGTGTTTCCGAATTTTTGGAGCCACCCGCTTCATATTTTTACAAAGACCAATGAAAATCCACTTCTATATTGCGGCGCGTTTCCAGGCAGCAATGTTTCAAGTTACAAATTATTTAGAACTATAACTCCAATTCCAGGTCCTGGTATCACCTCATATTATGATATTAATGAATACGAATTTACTGACCAGGAATTTATTGTAGGATATCCTTGGGCGAAAGTGTATAAAGTAAAAGCTGTTTTTTTAGACGCAACCGGATCTGCTTTTTCCAATAATGTTATAGCTCGTGGTGAATCCACTTGTACAAAATGAAAGGAGAAACCACCAAGTTGGTTAAGGATGTTCACAAATTTAATTTAGATAATAATTTCCCCAACCCTTTCAACCCGTAAGCAAATATTAGTTATTCTTTGCAAAAGACTTCACCGTAAAATTAAGGGTATTCGATTCAATAGGAAGAGAAATAGCAACCTTCGTTGACGAACTTCAATCCGCGGGAAATTACAGGGTTCCATTTGAAAGGGAACACCTGCCAAGCGGAGTTTATTTTTACATAATAACAGCCGGCGAATTTTCTTCATACAAAATAATTTCAGGGTTCTAAAATGCCGTCTGATCAATCCGGTTTTATTTACTATCAGTTACTTTTTCAAGTTGATTTCTGAATGCCAATGCTTCAGCGTAATCCGGTTTTACTTTAAGACATTCAATAATAACCAGCAAAGCTTTTTGATAATTATTGTTACTAGCGTAAGCGCCTGATAAATTATAAAGAGTCTGCGGATCGTCATTTTTCAGTTTCACGCTCTCCTCCAAATATTTTATCGCGGCTTCGGTTTTCTTTTCCGCTAAACTTATAATTCCCAACCATTTTGTCGTAAACGCGTCGGGGTTTATATAATATTTTTGTATAAGGTATTTATACGCCGCCGAGAATTTTCTTACTTTTATTAATTCATTAGCTGTAAAATTGTAATACTCCCGAATTATTGGAAATTGATTAATGAGCACATCCATTTGGTAAGTAAACGCCTCATAATTTTTATTTACCAGATACCAGGCGGCTGCTTTACGTTCGCCCGTTTCCCATTGTTCACGTTCGGTTACAATGTCGAATGCAATTGAATCGATAAAATTTTTCGGATTAAGCAAAATACTTTCGTTAAACTTTTTATCCCTTTGAACAAACGGCCAGTCGTTTTTAAGAAGTTTAATTTTATATTCAGCGGTTATGGAATCCAATGGAGAAAAATAAAATTTAGAGAGTGTAACACTATCCTGCTGAGTTTCAGAAAGGGAAGTAATCAGTTTTGAGGGCAATAATTCTTTTGATATCATCTCTTCGAAAAATAATTTTCCGATATGTTTATATCCACGAAGATTTAGGTGGAGGTGATCTACCATTAAATCGTCACCCACAATTTTGTTTTCGCTGAAATTATTCATTCCCTTATCAGCGTCAATAACATTCACCTTAAATATTTTATCAAATTCTTTTATAATATCGTTTATTTTTTCGGGAGCTCTGAAACGGAGCATATCATAATCTTTGGCGAGCCGGAATAATTTATCGGATTTTTCAATATCACCGTTTGAGAATAATTTTTGGGCTTTATCAAATAAATCATCCGCTGAATTTCCATCAGAAGCTTTTTTAGAAACAAATGGTTTTTGATCCTTAAGATTAGATACTAATGTGGAAATTATAACGGGAACGTTGGCTTTATTAATCGTTTCAAGAACATCACTCATATTTCCACGGAATTGTTCTATGCCGGCGTTATAAACATCTGATGCGTATTCAATTGACTGCTCCTGCGCCATTCGCGACATTAACGTTCCGCTTGCGGGACCTTGTTCTCCATTAAAAAGTGAGGCGGTATATTTTAAGAAATTTCGTACCAGTTGTGTGGTTTTAAATTTATTAAGCGATAAAATAAAATTAACCAATCCACGCGATTTACCGAGTGATTCCATAGAACCAACGCCCAAAGCTCCATAATATTCATTATGTCCCGCGTATATTAAAATAAGATCCGGCTTTTGTTCAAGTACTTCCGGTACCAAATCACGAATCGTATAACTGTTAACAGCCGTAAGACTAAGGTTAACTACTTCTATGGTTTTATTGGGATAGAAAATTTCGAGCCTGCGTTTTATATATCTGGAAAACGAACCCAGCGGCATATAAGGATATCCCGCGGCGCTGCTCCCGCCGAATACGAAAACACGGAAACTATTCTCTTTCTTGGTGATATCAAAAACATCCTGAATAGAAGTGGGCACATTTTTTACGTTATAAAAATAACGGAACGCCAAATCCGGATTCATACCATATTTGTTCGAATCCACCTTTATCCACGTACTTAAATCTTTACCGTAATCTGATATTCTTAAACTTGTTTCAAGTATAATTAGAAATAAAAAAGGCAGTAGAATCATTATCAAATAAAATATGAAGGGAGGTTTCTTCTCGGTTTTTTGCTGTGACTGTAATTTCAAAATTCACCTAAAATCTAATTTAAAATTGACTGAAGTTGTTCTTTAAAGCCGTTGGCGTTTGGATAGTCAGGTTTTAATACGATACAGCGGTTTATGTTGTTTAGAGCATCTGTATACTGTTTATTCATCATATAGGCTCCGGCAAGATTATAAAACACTTGAGCATCGCCCGAATTAAATTTAATGCTCTCGGTTAAATATTTTATTGCGCTTTCTACATTGTTCATCGAAAGATAAATTGTACCGAGCCATTTGGTACAGTAAGCATCCGACTCCAAACTATAATAATCCATTAAATAAGGAAGAGCGTATTCATAATATTTATTGTCAATTAAAGAATTGACCGAGTATTTTTTAATTCCAATTATAAAGGGAAATTGATTTATTAATACATCAATTTCTTTTATTGTTTTATCAATTTTACGTTTTGAAATATAATAATCGACGGCATCTCTGTGCGCCTTTTCCCAGGAATAATTCTCGTTAACAACTTTATAAGCAATTGAATCGATAAAGGATGTTAGATTATAATCATTCTTAAATAGCAGAGAAGTGTTCGTTTTGTATGGCCAGTCGTTCTTCAGTTTCAGAAGCCGCACGCGACCGATCGCGGAATCTAATTCGCTGAAATTAAAACCGGCGCGCACAATACTATCTTGTTGCTTATTATTGTAAACTGTTTGAATTGTTCCGGGAATCAGATTGTGCGATAGAATATATTCACTGTAAAGTCTGCCTATATTCTGATATCCCGCCAATGTCGGGTGCACATGATCTGTTAATAGGTTATTGCCTATAATTCCATTTGGGCTTTCAAATTTAAATAGAGAGTCGGAATCAACAATATGTATCTTGTATTTATTAGCAAGCTTTTTAATGGAGTAATTTATCTCTTCGGGCGCGCGGAATTTTAATAGATCCAGATCTTTTGCGTATCTGTACAGACTATCTGCATTAACATAATCTCCCTTTTTTTCATTAAATCTTGCTTCGTTAAATATCCATCTGGCCGAAGGAAAATTCTGCGTGTTCTCGGAAATGAACGGCTGCATTCCGTTAATATTGGAAACTAGCGTACTTATTATTACAGAAACTCCGCTCTTCTTTATATCGGATAAAATTCTTTCCATATTACGCGTAAACTGATTAATGCCATCCTTATAAATTTGCGAGCCAAAAATTATCTCTTTATCCTTTGCCATTCGTTTAATAAGAGTGCCCGAAGGAAGTGTAGTTTCAGAAAACAAAGAGACAGTCGATTTAATAGTATTGCTTACTAATTGAGTGATTTTGTATTTACTAAGTGCCATCACTAAATCCACCATATAAGGGGAACCGCCGAATGATTCAAGACTACCAACCCCTAACGCGCCGTAATACTCGTTATGTCCGGCGTAAATGATTACCAAATCCGGCGATTGATCCAGCACTCCGGGCAAAATATCCTTTAGTGTGTAGGAATTAATGGCGGCCATGGAAAGATTTATTACTTCGAAATTCTTATCTGGATATTCCAATGAAAAACGTTTGGATATGTATTGCGCGAATGTGCCGTTTGGTGAAAAAGGGAATCCAGCGGCGCTGCTGGCCCCTAAAATAAATATTCTATATGAATCGGGTTTTTTCGTTTCATCAAACATATCGCCCGCTGAATATGGAACAGCCTCAGTATTATTAAAATATCTGAATGCTATGTCCGGATTAAGATATATTTTATTGTAGGGACCCTCTATCCATTGCTCTAAATTTTTACCGTAATCAAAAGTTCTCAATAATAATTCCACCATAATAATAAATACAAACGGAATTGAGACCGCTATAAGATAAAACCATTTTTTGTTTTGCCGTATTTTATTATGTTTCAAATTATATCCACAAATTAGAGATTATAATCTATTTAAGAATAACAGATTGATAAGGTTCCAATTCCAAAATAGAATCTGATTTGAACAAATATTCATGACCAGAAATTAAATCAGTATATCCCATATTCCCGGGAACAATGGATTCAGTTAAATTTATTTTTACATTAACATTTTCGTTATTAATGATTACATATATATTTTCGTCTTGATAAGATCTTTTGAAAGAAAGAATGTTGTCGTTTATAGCCGAATACGAAACTGTGCCGAGACTAAGTGATGGATTATTTTTCCGGATAGAAATAAGATTTTTATACCAGTTAAACAAATCCATGTTAAACTCCACTTTATCTATATTACGTTTTAATCCGTAGGGGTGTGTAGTTTCGTCTTCATAATTTAGATCACTCCATACCATCGGTTTGCGACAGTCGGGATCGTCGCCGCCCCACATTCCAACTTCATCACCGTAATAAATTGTAGGTGCGCCTGGAAGAGTCATCTGTAAAACTACTATCAATTTTTGTTTTAACCTGCCGATCGAGTCCGGCGCCTCAACTTTATACTCTTTATTCTGAGATGGATTGGCGTTATGGTCATACCAAAGGTCGGGATTGTTTATTTGAGATGCCAACCTATCTACATCATGACTGTCCATTAGATTTAAAAGAACATAAAGGTTTTCTTCGTTATAATCTTTCGAAATTTGATTTAAAGAATCAACAAATACAGAACTGTTAATTTTGTTCTTATTATCAATCACAAAATTCTTAACCGCGCGCGCAAATCTGTAGTTCATAACCGCGTCAAAAGCGTCACCCTGCAACCAAGGGGCGGCATTAAACATTTTATCTTTATTCCAATCCTGCCACCAAACTTCTCCTGTTATGTAAGCTTCGGGATTTATGTTTTTTACAAATGTTCTGAACTCCTTCCAGAAATTTAAGTTCACCATTTCGGCAACGTCAAGCCGCCAGCCGTCCAATCCGTCCGATGGATCACCATCACCGTTGGGATCCATCCAGCGTTTTACTACATTGAACACATGATCTTTTATAGGTTTAATCAATCCGTTTTCATCTTCTTTTAACTCAGGTAAATCTTTTACACCTATCCAGCCTTCGTAATCAAATTCATTTTCGGGTGTGTTGGGGTCATCGAATTTGTTAATTGTAAACCAGTCTTTGTATTTCGAATTTTCCTGATTTTTTACAACATCCTGAAATGCCCAGAAAAATGTTCCTACATGATTAAAAACCCCGTCAATGATAATTTTAATATCCCTATTATGACATTCTTTAATTAATGTGAGAAATAATTTATCGGCGGTTGTCCATTTCCAGGTAGACGCATCCAATGGATCCTCGGTGTTCCAAATTTCAATATCTTTTTGCGGATCCGGTCCAAAGTTGTTATCGATATGCCTGTACATTTTTGCGTCGTATTTATGCAAGGAAGGAGATTCGAAAACCGGATTAATATAAATGGCCGTAATTCCAAGATCTTTAAGATAATCTAATTTTTCAATAATTCCCTGCAGGTCTCCGCCATAGCGTCGCATTCCCTGGATTTGATAATAGTCGTAATTATTTAGTTTCTCCTCATACGGTTGTCTTTTAAACCAATCGGATGTCCAGGGAGTAATTTGCCAGCCTTCGGGCTCTATATAAGGCCAAATGTTCACAACATCTTCAACAGTTGGGTCGTTGGCTGTATCGGCATTGTTAAATCTTTCGGGAAAAATCTGGTACCATACAGCTTGTTTTGCCCAGGATGGAACTCTGGAAATATCTTTATTTTTAGTTTGGGCAATTGCAAAAGAAAAGCTTATAAATATTAAGACAAGTATCAGTTTTTTCATTGTTTTCGCACTTTTATTGATTGATTAAGTGATTTAATTAGTCAAAAATAAGTTATTATTAGCTCAAGTTCTAATGCAATCGAACCTTAAATCATCCATAAAACAAATTATTTAATTTGAGAAATATTGTGCAAAAAATAATCTTATCTTTTTAACTTCCAGCAAACTGTTTATATTTGTATACCATTTCTTCTTCAATAATGAAATTCAAATAAATTCTCTAATATATTTAAGGTAAATGATGAAAAAAAGTTTACTTATTCTAACGATATTAATCTCCTCTTTCTATTTACAAGGTCAAAATCAATTACCAAAGCGTGAATTTAGAGCGGCCTGGATAGCAACTGTTACCAACCTGGATTGGCCCACAACTGTAAATTTAAGCACAGATGTACAAAAGTCTCAATTGGTAAGTTTATTGGACATGCTTAAAAGTGTTAATATGAACGCGGCGGTTTTTCAGATACGTTCGGAATGCGACGCGATGTACGAATCTCCTTATGATCCTTGGTCTTTTTGGCTTACAGGGCAGCAGGGCAAGGCTCCTTCACCTTATTATGATCCTCTTAGTTTTGCTGTTGAAGAAGCTCACAAGAGAGGAATAGAATTACACGCCTGGTTTAATCCTTATCGTGTTACAAGAACAGTTGGCAGTTATGGACAGGATTCAAAACATGTTTCTCAAAAGCACCCTGAGTGGGTATTGCGTGTAAACAATTTACAGTTTTTAGATCCCGGTATTCCAATGGTTCGTGAATACGTGCGGGATGTAGTAATGGATGTAGTTAACAGATACGATATTGACGGAATTCATTTTGACGATTATTTTTATCCTTACGAAGGCATCACTAATCAGGATGACGCCTCCTGGGCGGCTTACAACAGAGGTTTTAACAATCGAAGTGATTGGCGCAGGGACAATGTGAACTTACTTCTGAAAATGATTAACGATTCATTACAAATAGTTAGACCCGAAGTTAAGTTTGGAATGAGTCCCTTTGGAATATGGAAAAGCGGTACTCCTTCGGGAATAGTTGGTCTTTCAGCCTATCACGATATTTATTGCGACGCAATTGCATGGCTGCATGAACGTTCAATCGATTATTTGACACCACAATGTTATTGGCCTTTCGGTGGTGGACAGGATTACAAATCTTTAACAAACTGGTGGGCCGATTCCGTTGCGGCAAACGAAAGACATTTTTACCCTGGACAAGCTTTATACCGCCAAGTAAACTGGGGCGTTAATGAAATGCCTAACCAGATACGCCATAACCGAGGCAATGATAAAATATTAGGAAGTGTTATGTTCAGGGCACTGAATCTAAAAGATAATCCGAAAGGATTTACGGATTCGCTTAAAACCAATCTTTATAAATATGTATCAATCCCGCCGGTAATGGAATGGAAAGGGACTGAAGCGCCTAATGCTCCTATTAATCTGCGCTTAGAAAGAATTGCCTCAACAGCGGTTACCGGTCTGGTATGGGATAAGCCCGAGGTTGCCGCCGACGGTGATTCCGGCAGATTTTATGTTGTTTATCTTTCCGATGATCAAAACTTCGGAGAGGAAATAATAAGTAATTCAGCCAACATTGCGGAGTTGACCGGGAAAACCAGTTTTATTCCCGAAAATAAAACAGGACACACTGGAGAGTATTATTTTACAGTAACGGCTCTGGACAGAAATAATAATGAAAGTAGTACAAGTAATGTAGTTGAATTAACTGCTCCTTCAACACCTTTGCTGGCATATCCGGGCAACGAAGAACTAAATCAAAAAGATACAACTTTGCTAACATGGAATTACGCGCAATACGCCAGCTCATATACCTTACAAGTTGCTAAAGATTCTCTATTTAATACTATTTTTATATCGAAAGAAAACTTGCAGGATTCCACATATAAATTGACTGGAATGTTTGGACAGGAAAAATATTACTGGCGTATATCGGCAAAAAATATTGTAGGTCAATCTGAATACTCTGATACTTGGTCTTTTACTACGGGATTCCCTATTGCAACTACACTTGTGTATCCTCCTAACCAAACTGTTAATGTACCCGAATACCCTGAGTTCAAATGGAATTCTGTTAAAAATGCCGATAGCTACAGACTTCAGGTTGTAAAATCTGTGATTTCATGGAGCGATAATCTAATTATTCTTGACGTTAAAGATATTTTGGATACCACATATACCAATCCGGAGCAATTTAAGTTAGGTGAATATTACTCCTGGAGGGTTATGGCCGGTAACGACTACGGTTACAGCAGCCCATCACCTATATTTAAATTCCAGATTAATACTGTTTCCGGAATAGATGAAGAAGGTTTCAATCTGCCGGTTGCTTATAATCTGTATCAGAATTATCCAAATCCTTTCAATCCTGTTACTCAAATTACGTTCGATATACCGGAGGACGGATTTACATCACTGAAAATCTTTAATTCATTAGGGCAGCAGGTAGGGCAGTTAATTAATAAAAATCTTACCGCGGGTAAATATTCATTCGAATTTAACGCTAATAATTTACCAACTGGTATATATATTTATTCGCTGAATTCAAATAATAACAGATTTACTAAAAAAATGGTGCTCATTAAATAGATGAGTACCATTATGTAATTAAATATGTCTTGTCTTATTTGAAAATTTTAGTCATTTTAAGAAAGAAAATTTGGTTACAAGTTTGTTTTTCTTGATACTAAATTGAGTTTATTCTAACTTAACTGTAGTTAATTTTTAACTTTGGTTTAAAATTAAATTCTATTCTTAATTTTTCACTTTCCTAATAAATTTTTTTTAGGAGAATAATCTTATGAGGAAAATAATACTCCTCTTGTTCCAACTTTGTTTTTTTTCAACATTGTTATTTGCACAGTCCGGTAAAATTACCGGAACGGTTACAGATTCTAAAACAGGCGAGGCTCTTATAGGAGTTAACGTTGTTGTTGAAGGATCGGTATTAGGTGCCGCAACGGATTTGGAAGGATATTATGTAATCCTTAACGTTCCACCCGGCAAAAAAACTCTAAAAATTTCTTACATCGGTTATACGTCGCAATCTGTTACTAATGTTTCGGTTAATATTGATCAGACAACGGTTATTAACGTCGCTCTTTCGTCTCAATCAATTGAAACTCAGGAAGTTGTTGTTACGGCGGCTGTAATTCCTATTGTACAGCAGGATGTATCAGCGAGTAGAGCTAATATTACCGCTGAAGAAATTGCTAATCTTCCAACCGTTTCGGTCGACAGAGTAATATCTACTCAGGCTGGTGTAAAAAGCACCGACGGCGGTTTTGAGGTGAGAGGCGGAAACGCCCGTGAAACCGCTTTTGTGGTTAATGGAATTACGCTCAGGGACGAGAGGGATAATAATCCCTACACCGCTATAAGCGTAACTTCTATTGAAAATCTTCAGGTGACTACAGGCGGGTTCAGTGCCGAATATGGTGACTTGCGTTCAGGTATAATTAACGTTGTTACAAAGGAAGGAAGGCGGGATAAATACACCTATAGTTTTATAGGACGTCTGAAGCCGGCCAGTCAAAAACATTTCGGAATATCACCACACGACTATAATTCCTACTGGATACGTCCTTTTCTTGATCCCAAAGTAGCCTGGACGGGTACAAAAAACGGAGCCTGGAACGAATTTACTCAGCGCCAATATAAAGAATTTGAAGGATGGAATAAAATATCCGAAAATTTGATGCGCGACGACGATCCAAACAATGATCTTTCTCCCGAAGCTGCCCAACGATTATTCCTTTGGCAGCACAGACGTCAGCTTGATATAGAAGATTCAGACTACGAATTGGATATGAGTTTCGGCGGACCAGTTCCGTTCGTAAGCAAACAATTAGGCGGATTAAGATTTTTCGCCTCATTCAGGCAAAACCGGGATATGTATATTATACCTCTTTCAGATGATGCATATAGGGATTGGTCAGGTCAGATTAAAGTTACTTCGGATTTGAATACAGGTATGAAACTTATGATAGACGGACTCGCCGGTGAAACTACAGGCACTAACAATAGCCGGTCCGGTCTTGGCGGTGTGTTCCGTTCGGCAAGTTCAATTGCAGGAGAAATGGACAGAGTAAGTTTTATTGATACACGAATTTTCGCTCCAGATTATTGGGCGCCAACAAGAATTAAAAGAAACAGTATTGGCGCGAAATTTACGCATGTACTTAATCCAACAACCTTTTATGAAGCTATTATTTCACGTTTCGAATCGAGATACAGCACAAATCCTGCTAGTTTGCGCGATACAACATTAGTAAGATTATTTGGTGAAAACTATTGGGTAGATGAAGCTCCATTTGGTTTTCAGCCCGCGCCAAGCGATGGTATAGACGGAATGAGAATGGGTGTAGGTATGAGTAATTCACGCGATAGTTCGGTGATTGCTGTATACACCGGTAAATTTGATATTACTAGTCAGGTAAATAAATACAATCAGGTTAAAGCCGGGTTGCAGGTTATTTATACACGCAACCAGACCAACTATGCCCAGTTCGATCAATTTTTGCAATCGAGCAATTCACAGTCAAAATGGGATACCAAACCCGTAAGAGGAGCTTTGTACGTTCAGGATAAACTTGAATTTGAAGGTATGATTGCCAATGTTGGTTTACGTGTCGATTATTTTGATCCGGGTGGAGAGTGGTATGTATTCGATCCGTACACTTCGGCATTTAAAGCCATTAATATCGGAGGTATCGATACTCTGTTGGATAAATCGGCTGTAAAAAAACAGCTCAATGTCAGTCCTCGAGTTGGAATTTCTTTCCCAATTTCGATCAATAGTAAACTATACTTTAACTATGGTCATACAAGATCTTTCCCAACACCTGAGAATTTGTATTTATTAAGAATTAATAGTTTTGATAATTCTCTTGCAAGAATCGCGAATCCGAATAACCCTTTGGAAAAAACTGTTCAGTATGAATTAGGATACGAGCATAATTTATTTGATATGTTCCTACTAAGGGTTGCCGGTTATTATAAAGATGTTACCGAACAGCCGGTGCTTGTAAGCTATATTAATCGCAACAGGGACGTCGATTATGTTATAAGTGAACCTAATTCCTACAGAGATATTCGCGGTTTTGAATTAACATTAAGTAAAAACAGAGGCAGTTGGTTCCAGGGATTTGTTAACTACACCTATGATGTAAGAACAAGCGGACGTTTTGGTTATCTTCAGTATTACGAAAATCCTTCGAAACAAAGGGAATATGAACGTATTACCGATGATTCGGAACAGGATAAACCAATACCTCGCCCTTATGGCAGAGCAAATCTGAACTTCTTTACTCCCGAAGATTTAGGTCCGGAAATTGGCGGAATATATCCTTTAGGCGATTTTAGAATTAGCCTTCTTGGCGATTGGAGCAGCGGTCAATATTTCACTTGGACAGGCGGCGGATCCATACCTGGTATTATTTATAATGTGCAGTGGAAAGATTATTGGAATGTTGATTTAAGATTTTCCAAAGGAATTGATATTGCCGATGTGCTCAATTTAGAATTTATACTCGATGTGACTAACGTATTTAATTTTAAGAATATGTCTAATGGTTACGGCTATACAGATGGTGACGATTATCTAAGTTATATGAAATCTTTACACTTACCTAAAAATATCGGTGATGAGATTTCGGGTTCGTACCTAAACATTCCTGGTGATGATGTTCCCGGCGATTATAGAAGGTCGGGTGAATTTACACCTGTTGTTGCGGTTCCTAATGTTGCTGCTATTAGAGCAAGCGATGTTAAAAGCGGTGCAATTTATTGGGATAAAACTACTAATAATTATTACGAATATAACGGACAAGGCTGGGATACAGTCGATAACGGTAAGTTGAGTAAGATTCTTAAAAATAAACAATACATTGATATGCCCAATCAGGCATATTTTACATTCTTAAATCCAAGGCAAATTTATTTTGCTCTGAAACTATCACTTGAATTATTCTAGGTTAATAAACCAGCTTATTTCTGAGGGACAAATGAATCAGAATACAAATATTAAGAAAAAGATTTTTATAACTCTATTATTCCTTTTGTTTTTTGTAAGTATTTCTTCGTTAATGGCACAAGGAAGAACACGATGGATGGCCATCGGATCTCTGCATAATTGGTACTCCGAGTTTGGAGCCGAAATTGAAGTTGGACTTGTAGGTGAGCAGCAATACGGCATGCGCTGGCCCGCTCTTTACAGCTGGATGGATATGCAGGCCGCTAAAGGATTATGGTTAGGCGCAAAAAACTTTACAGATGCGGCTCAGTTTGGAGGCAAAAATTGGCTGCATAAAGTTGTTCATATTGGCCCGCGTGTAAACGGAGCCAATGAGTTTTTCCCCGTCAAATTTAAAGTTGTCTCCAAATTTTCCGCCCCCGAAGTAACTGTAGATGGATTGGAATCGTTTGCTGAGACCTTTATTGCTAACGATGATATGGAAATTGATCCAAGTCTTCCATACGACAGAATGATTTACAATGAAGTTAATACTCAGCTTGGGATAACATTAAAAAGAAAAATTTATCAGTTCAGTCAACAATACCACGATAATTATATAGTTCATGAAGTAACTATGGTAAATACAGGAAATGTGGATGATGACGATGAAATTGAATTGCCCTCATCTACAGTAACTGATCTATACGCTTATTATCAGAACAGATGGTCCGTATCTGCTAATACACGTTTTGTAATTGGAAACGGCAGCGGTTGGGGATTACAAACAATGATTGACGCCCGTGGTGACGGACTTTTGCCAGATCCCACTAACGAAAAATACCGTTGTATGTTTGCCTGGCACGGTTACTGGCCCGGTAAAGAAGTTACTTACGATAATATCGGCGGGCCAATATGGGTTCCTAAAACTTCACGCGGATATTTAGCCGCTACCGATACAGTTGGACGATTGGGTTCTTCTCAGTTTATTGGTCAATTAACATTGCATGCCGATACTTCACCTACAAATCCAGCTGATAATGTTAGTCAACCTACTACAACCAGTTGGGAAATGTCTGACGACAAACTAACATCGAATAACGATGCCTTTAATAGCACTAATATGAGTGAAGAATACGAACGTTTTATTACCGCAGGTCATAAAAATCCAAGACACGCTTATAAAGTAGAACCATCGGGGAATTTCGCCATTCAAAAAACAGATCCTGCTCTTGGCTCTTCAGGCGGTTATTCCGCAACAATAGGATATGGACCTTATACGCTTGCTCACGGGGATAGCGTTAAAATTGTATGGGCCGAAGCAGCTAGCGGGATGTCTTACGACAGTACAATTTCGATAGGCAGAAAATTCAAGCAGGGTAAAATAACTGATGTTAAAAAGAATGAATGGGTTCTGACCGGAAAAGATTCGTTGATGAAAACATTCGGACGAATTACAGCAAATTTTAACAGCGGAAACGGATTTACAGCATCCGAAAATCCTTACCCTCCAAATAAATTGGAAGTTGTTGGTGAAGGAGATAAAATTTCATTAAAATGGAACCACAACGGCGAAGGTCCGGCTGTAACAGGTTTCGAAATTTATAGAGCTCGCGGAAATTACGATAGCACTTACACGCTGGTATATAAAGCCAAGCCCGATGAATTTGCGTTTGCAGATACAACGCCTACAAGAGGTGTCGATTATTATTATTATGTTGTGGCTGTCGGTGACCCTATCGATAATAACGGTGGCGGTCTTACACCGAAAAATACTTCTCTTAAAAGCGGAAGATTTTACACGCAAACTTTCGATCCAGCCAGATTAAAGCGTAAACCGGGCGAAAAATTATCGGACATGAGAGTAGTGCCGAACCCATACATAATTTCGGCAGATCAGACCAATTTACTTTTTCCTGCACGTAAAAACAGGCTGGCGTTCTTCGACATTCCGGGCAAATGTAAAATTCAGATATTTACCGAACTCGGTGAGTTAATAAGAGAAATTGAACATATAGACGGCAGCGGCGACGCTTTCTGGGATTTAAATACATCCTCCAATCAACTTGTTGTAAGCGGAATTTATATTGCCGTTGTAACAAATCTTGATGGTGGTTCGGAGAATGGTAAAAAGGAAATATTAAAATTCGCCATTATCAGATAACTTAAGTTATTATTGAAATCGGGTAAATAAATGAAAACAAAAATCATTAGAATAAGTTTAACGATTATAATCGCCGGTTTGTTAATATCCACTTCTTCGGCTCAAAATAAAAAGCTGGCTCAATCCGGAATGAAATTTTTGAATGTTTCTACTAACGCTCACAACGCCGGAATGGCAGATGCTATCACATCTTTACACGGCGGATCATCTGCTATGCTTTATAATCCAGCCGCTATGTCCGAAATTCCAACTATGGTGGATTTTGAATTTAACCAGACACAATGGATTGCTGATATAAATTATCTTTCAGCCACAGCCGCTTTTCAACCATTCGGCCCAGTGGGGGGAGTATTCGGTATTTCTTTGGTCTCGGTTGATTATGGTGATTTTAAGGAAACCGTTAGATCAACGAACGACAAAGGTTTTCTTGATGTTGGAACATATTCGCCAACGGCTGTTTCTATTGGACTGGGCTACGCGCGAAGTCTCTCCCAAAAATTTTCTATTGGTGGAAATTTGAAATATGTTCGTCAATCCCTTATTGGAAACGGAAAAACTGGTATTATTAGCGGGGGTTATAGTGAGGAAAAATTCGAAACGGATGTATTTGCTTTCGATTTCGGATTAATTTACAGGACAGGTTTTGAAAGCCTGAACCTCGGTATGAGTATCAGAAATTTTTCAGAAGAATTAAAATATATAGAAGAAGGATTTCAGCTTCCGCTCATTTTCCAGATTGGAATGTCAATGGATTTGGTTGATATTATAGAATTGGATAAAACTAAACATTCTTTACTTCTATCAGTCGACGCATCACATCCGAGGGATTATCCCGAACAAATTTATATAGGCAGCGAATATACCTTTATAAATTCTTTCTCTTTGCGTGCCGGCTATAATTTCCCTCGCGACGACGGCGGATTCGCAGCGGGCATTGGTATTAAACAGAACCTTGCAGGTGTTGGTATTGGAATAGATTATGCTTACGCGCCTTATAGTATTTTTAGCGATGTTCATAGATTCTCAATCAAATTTGCATATTAGTATATAAACTTTTAAACGCTAACTCAGGTATAAAAATGAAAAAGAATTATTCGGCTTTCAAATCAATATCTTTTGTTTGGTTTGTTGGTATTTCCTTATTTATAGCAACGGCTTGCGAAAATGATATTACCGATGGTCTTGATTCCAGAATAACTAAAAGTAACGATCCTCCGCTGATAGAATCAGTTTCTCCGGAAGGCAAAGCTCTCTCAGGCGTATCGGAAATAACTATTGTTGGATCCAATTTTTCCTCTGTCATAGAAGAAAACCTTGTTACTTTTGGAAATGGAAATGTTGCCAAAATTTTGGAAGCCTCACCCACAAGATTGTTAATTAAAGCTCCTCTCGTTTCAATACCGGCAGATTCAGATGGTATTCGAGTCGATATAAGAGTTGCGGTAGTAGGCAGCGAACTGCCGAGCACAATGTTTAAATACGAACTTCTTGAAACATTAAAAGAGTTGTATGTCGACCAGCTTGCGCCAAATCAGTATTATGGTTTGTGTGTGGACAAAAACAAAAACATTTACTCCTCGGCTTATTCACTTAAACCGCGTGTTTATAAAGGAGAATATTTGCTGCCGTTTAAAGGAGAGCCTGTTTTATATAACAAAAAAGATTTTACACATTTTAGTTCACTTAAATTTGGACCTGACGGAATAATTCTGGGTGCCCGTGCCGATAAAGTGCAGGCATTATTTCAAATAGTTCCAAACGCCAAGCCCGAAGTTTATGTTATTCTGCCGAACAATACTCAGGTGATAGATTTTGATGTTGATGATCAAAAAAATATTTGGGTTGGCGGAGTTGGTGGAAAAATATTTTCTATATCTTATCCTTCAAAGCAGATTAAGGAATTTGTTTTCACCGGTTCGGTTAACGCCGTAAGAGTTTATAAAGATGGCAGCCAGACATATTTATTTACAAGCGTGGTACGCAGCGGAGTTGAAAAAATTTACCGTTCAGCTATAAACGTTGACGGGTCACTTGGAACAGAAGAAGTTTATTTTGATTTATCGACAATTTATAATTCTGGCGTGGCTACAAGAGCAATTACATTTTCAGAAGACGGTGTATTATTTGTCGGAAATAACGGTATCATTCCGGTTATAACAATCGATAAAAATAAGTCAGTCAAAAATCTTTATCCGGAGCTTTTAAAAGCCGATCTTTTTAATTCACAAAAATTGGATGAGCTGATAAGTTTTTCGTGGGGTCCGGATGACGATCTATATATTGTAAGAAAAAGAGAACAGGAATTCAAACAATCACAAGAATCTTTTCAAAATATTGTAAGAGTACTTACTCAGAGGCGAGGCGCCCCTTATTACGGAAGAGATTTATAATTATCGCATATAACAATAAGGAGGAATTATGGTAAGAAAAATTACTTTATCGCTATTATTTATTTTACTTGCTGCGTCAACTTCGCTAGCTCAGTGGAATAATGTTGGCGGCAAGTGGGCTTTCACAAACGACAGACCTGACACAATTAGAGGTCAAATACACGGATTAGCAGTTGATCCTGATGGTAAAATTTGGACTCAACCATGGGCGACAATTAATGTTCCCACTACTCCGGGTGATACAGTTAAAGCTGTTTATGCTTTACGAGTATTTAATCCTGATGGAACGGAAGCTTCATTTTCGCCAGTATACAAAATAACAACAGGTGGCGGATTTATAGAAGATACTTTATACGGATCGGTTATAAGCAATCCTAGAGGTTTACGCACAGACCACGAAGGAAATATTCTGGCAATCTGGGGTAAACAGACTATGTACAGGATTAATTACAAAACAGGCGAAGGAATGAATAAAGTTGAATTGGGACTCGGCACATCTCCTGCGGCACCTGCTGTTGACGCGCAGGGACGTATTTATGTCGCCCCAGTTGTGCCTGGTAATCCGATTCAAATTTATAATCCTGATTTTACTTTCGTAGGAAACGCTGTTGAACAAACGAGCGGATTCGCGCGAACAGTTGTAGTTTCAAAAGACGGCAACACAATTTACCACTGCGGTTACAGCAATGGTTATATTACTGTATTTCAGCGACCTAACGTTTTTTCATCTTACGATTCTGTTGGAACTATTCTTAACGGATTTCACTCCGAAACAGCTGAATGGGATCCTAAATCCGGTCTGCTTTACGCAAGCGCCGGTTCGTTTAACGATAAGGCAGAGTTTGGATACTCCAACAATACATTTTACGGATACGATATTGTTAACAAAGCAATAGTGGATAGTTTTAAATGGGTATTTAATGTTCCTGCTAACTCCGCTGAAAGATTTCGTGGAATGGGTTTTTCACCTGATGGCAACAAAGCCTACGCGGGTATTTTCGGAACGGGCGGTTTTCCTATAATTCAGCAGTGGCATCGGGTTCTTGATCCTGTTGAAGTTACATTGAATGTAGATATGACAGTTCAAATTACAGAAGGTTTATTTAATCCGGCTACAGGCAAAGTGTCCGTAGCGGGTTCATTCAACGGTTATGATGTTAATGCGACGGTTATGACAGATCCTGATGGTGATAAAATTTATTCTGCAAAAATTGCAGGCATCGAACCCGGAACAAGATTATTCTTTAAATACGCTTCAAATGGAAATTTGGAAGACGCCTTAACTTTCCCAAATAACGGCAACAGAGAACTTGTTGTTACATCGGGTAATAATAAAGCTCTTGCGTATTTTAACGATTATCTCGGCGCAGGAATAAATGTTAATTTCACTTTCAGATGCGATATGGAATTAGAAATATTGAAAGGTAATTTTAATCCCAGCACTGATATTTTATCTGTAAGAGGATCTTTTAATAATTACGCAAAAACTGATGTCCTTACAGCTACTGCCAATCCTAACATTTACGAGCTGGTTTTACCAATTCAAGTAAAAGTTGACGACGTTTTAACTTATAGATACGGTTATGCTACAACTTCCGCAGATGTTGTTGAGACGGATAAAGTTTACACAGTAAAACAAGAGGACGTAACAAACGCTTCTGTTATAGTTACTCGTGGATTTAACGGTATTAAACGTGTAGATGTTACTGAGCAGGAAGTTACATTGTTGTTCCAACTTAACATGAAAAAAGCGATCAACGACGTTACTAAACAAGCATTTGAATCTATTCAAAATGTAGTTATCGCCGGTGATGCGCTTCCTCTGCGCTGGCCTGGTGCCGGTTGGCCGAGTGAAGATAACAATAAAGTTAAATTCTTAAACGACAATGGCGAGAACGGCGACATGTTCCGTCAGGATAGTATTTGGGGTGTTACTCTTAAATTCCCTCTTTATACTGTTATGAATTTTAAATACAAATACGGCGCAAACTGGGGATTGCCTTCTAACGGTGGTTCAAACGATAACGAATCTTCTACAGGCGTATTGCATGTAATGACATTGAATAAAGGTATTCAAAGTGCAACTGTATTTGACACTTGGGCAGACATGTCACCTGCTAAACTGGACAGTATAGTTGCCGATGTTAGGGAAATATCAAATTACGCTCCAAGTTCTTACTCCTTGGATCAGAATTATCCTAATCCTTTTAACCCAACAACTAATATTCGTTTTGCTCTTCAAAAAGCAAATAAAGTTACATTAAAAGTGTACAACATCTTGGGTCAGGAAGTGGCCACTTTATTAAACGAATTTAAGAATGCGGGTGTATACGAAGTTAATTTCGATGCATCCAAATTAAGTTCCGGCGTTTATGTTTACTCTATTACTACGGGCGATTTTGCCTCATTCAAAAAAATGATGCTTATAAAATAAATTTATAAGTTCATCCTAATAAAATTAAACCGGTCCGAGTTTTCGGATCGGTTTTTTTTATGCTCAATTCCGCAGTGCATTTTCATATAAAGACGAAATTCGAGAAACAATAGCTTGATGAAATGAATTAGATATTTAAATCAAATCCCAAAAGCACGTTTGAAATAGTAGCGTCTTTTTAGTATCTATGGGTCATTCTAAAAATAAAATTATTACATATGCTAATTTTAGGTATATCAGCGTTTTATCATGACAGTGCGGCTTGTCTGGTAAAAGATGGAAAAATAATTGCCGCTGCACAGGAAGAAAGATTTACAAGAAAGAAACACGATTATCGTTTCCCCATAAACGCGTGTAATTATTGTTTAGAGGAAGCTGGAGTAAGTATTTCCGATGTAAACTTTGTCGCTTTTTACGATAAACCATTTCTCAAATTCGAACGTATTCTTGAAACATATCTTACATTTGCCCCTTTTGGAATTAAATCCTTTATTAAAGCGATGCCTCTGTGGATCAAACAGAAATTATGGATGAAGGAATTAATAAAGGAGGAATTAGGTTACAAGGGCAATGTATTGTTCCCGGAACATCACGAATCCCACGCCGCTTCGGCTTTTTACGCTTCACCATTTGAAGATGCCGCTATAATCACACTTGACGGAGTTGGTGAATGGACTACAACTAGTTTTGGAATAGGTGAAAAAAATAATATTACTATTCTAGCCGATATAAAATTCCCACATTCATTAGGTCTGTTATATTCCGCCTTTACCTATTACACAGGTTTTAAGGTAAATTCGGGGGAATATAAAGTAATGGGTTTGGCTCCTTATGGAGAACCCAAATATGTCGATTTAATTCTAAATGAATTGATGGATCTTAAAGATGACGGATCCTACAAACTTAACATGAAGTATTTTAATTTCGCCGCCGGCTTAACAATGACAAATAAAAATTTTGATAAATTATTCGGTGGCCCGCCTCGTAAACCGGAGAGTAAACTCACACAGAAAGAAATGGATCTGGCGCGTTCGGTTCAGGATGTTACAGAAGAAGTAATGTTAAGAACCGCCCGGCATGTAAAAAAAACAACCGGGAAAAAGTATTTATGTCTCGCGGGCGGAGTAGCGCTTAACTGTGTGGCAAACGGTAAAATACTGCGCGAAAATCTTTTCGAAGATATTTGGATTCAGCCTGCAGCCGGTGATGCCGGAGGAGCATTGGGCGCAGCGTTATTTGTTTGGTATAAATATTTAGGTAATCCAAGAAAAGTTGATAATAAAACAGATTTCCAAATGGGCTCGTATCTTGGCCCTGATTATTCAGCTAACGGTTCAATAAAACATTTTCTTGAGTCTAACAACATAACTTTTACCTATTTGTCAGACTCGGAGATTCCTGAAAAAATTGCGGACTTAATTAATGAAGAAAATGTTATAGGATGGTTTCAGGGTCGCATGGAATTCGGACCGAGAGCTTTGGGCGCCCGAACAATTATCGGCGACGCAAGATCATCTAAAATGCAATCGATTATGAATTTAAAAATTAAATTCCGTGAAAGTTTCCGACCCTTTGCTCCCTCCGTAATTGAAGAGAAAATCAGTGATTACTTTGAAATTGACAGACCTAGTCCTTATATGCTTCTGGTGGCAGATGTAAAAAAAGAACGACAGAAACAAATGACGGGAGATCAGGAAAAATATTTCGGGATTGAAAAATTAAATGTAGTTCGCTCCGATATACCCGCTGTTACACATATAGATTATTCCGCGCGAATACAGTCCGTTAGCAAAGAAACCAATCCGTTGTATCATCAAATGATAACCAAATTCGATGAAAAATACGGCTGCGGTGTTATTGTTAATACTTCATTCAATGTTCGCGGGGAACCGATTGTAAACAAACCTGAAGAAGCTTTCAGGTGTTTTATGCGCACAGATATGGATTATCTGATTATGGGAAATTATTTGTTATACAAAAAAGATCAGACACCATTGCAAGCTGATATAGACTGGCGCAAAGAGTTTGAACTTGATTAAACAAATAGTTAAGACGGGAAAGCTGGGTAATTTGAATGATTAGTTCTAAGAATTGGACTTACATTCTCGTAAGTTTGTTGGGAGAATTACTAACATAAAACGAACAATTGATTAAATCTAAACTTTGTTCGATAAAAATTATCTTAAAAACGAAATAAATGTGTCTCCACCGGATGACGATAAAAAGGAATATTATAGATGCTATTAGAAGAAATTAAAAATATTAAATCGGATGAAGCTGAATCCAAAAAGTTTGGAATTACAATAGGTATTGTATCCATACTAGTTGCCTTTGTATTGTTTTATTTTGGGAAAGAATCGTATCAAATTTTTTCTATTATCGGAGGGTTGCTTATAATCGGAGGAATTGTATTCCCGAATTTGTTAAAACCGATTCAAAAATTATGGATGACTTTAGCTGTAATTCTTGGTTTTGTAATGTCGCGGGTTATATTACTAATTTTGTTTTATTTTGTAGTTACTCCTATCGGATTGTTAGCGAAAATTTCCGGAAAAGATTTTCTGGATTTAAAATTAAAAAAAGATCAAAAATCTTACTGGTTAACTCGGGAAACTAAAGAATATTTAAAAATAGATACTGAAAGACAATTTTGAGGAATAGATGGGAAAATTATCTGTTTTAGCAGAACTATGGGATTTTCTGAAAGTACGTAAAAAATGGTGGCTGTTGCCCATTTTAGTTTTTCTTGTGCTTTTGGGCGGTTTAATTATTCTTACACAAGGCTCAGCGTTAGCTCCATTTATTTACGCAATTTTTTAATCGGTGTACCGCACAGGTTATGGTTGCTATTGATATTTTTTATCGCGCAAAATAATTTTATCCAAATTGGATCTAATTTAATAATGTCAGTTTTGTGGACAAAATTTAAAAATTCACAAAATAGTTGTATCTGAAGTAGTTTAATTACCTTACCTTTTTATAAATAGTAAAATTCTTCCAACTTTTAAAAACTATTTATTGATTTATTCCTACAAATTTATTTGAGGGGATTATGGCTTTTCGTATGAAGATTTTACTTATAATTTTAATTTTATTTACGGTTAATATTGTTGGGCAAACGGACAGCAGCAAAACAATTACACGACTTGAACTTAGTGACGGGTCAATTTTAATAGGTAAAATATTAAGTGAAGATATTGCCTCAATTCGATTTATAACTCAATCCGAAATTGAAATAACAATAAATAAAACCAGTATAATAAAGCGCGAATTAATAAGCGGCGAAAATATTTATGGCGAGTTCTGGAGGGATGATCCGAACTCTACAAGATTATTTTTTGCGCCTACCGGTAAAATGCTCAAAAGTGGAGATGGATACTTTTCGGTTTATGAAATATTTTTTCCATTTATAGCAGTTGGAATAACAGACTATATAATACTCTCCGGCGGTTTTTCATTAGTTCCCGGAGCCGACAATCAAATAGTATATATAGCCCCCAAAATTGGTTTTATTAGTACAACTGATTTTAATTTAGCCGGTGGAATTTTATATATCAAAATTCCTGACAATGATAAAGGAATTGGGGTTATGTACAGTGTTGGTACATACGGAAATCAAAAATCTTCTTTGAGTCTTGGAATAGGACATGGCTTCGCCGGCGGAGATTTTGGGAACAATCCAATTATTATGATTGGGGGCGATTTAAGATTATCTAAAAATATGAAAATGATATCTGAGAATTGGATTGTCACCGGAGAGGAAGCTGGGATTTATTCTTTTGGTCTTAGGTTTTTCGGTGAAAACCTCGCCGCGGATTTCGGTTTAATTTACCCTGGAGAGTCTACCGACGGTTTTCCGTTTTTGCCCTGGATAGGATTTGCTTACAATTTTTAGCCGATTTTTATAATAATCATTTTTTTTATTTCAGTAAAATCATTCGTTTAGAATCAACAATATTACCGACTTTTAATCTATAAAAATAAATTCCCGTGGCAAGATTCTTACCATTGAACTCAACTTTGTAAGAACCGGGGTTCTGTTTTTCATTCACTAATGTAGAAACCTCATGCCCTAAAATGTCATAAACTATTAAAGAAACTGAAATTGGGTCACTGCTTCCCAATTCAGAATGCGGAAACGAATATTCAATTGTTGTACATGGATTAAATGGATTGGGGTAGTTCTGTTGTAATTGAAATTTAGAAGGAATGTAATTTGTTTCTAATGAAGTTGGATCATTGGGATATTTGATTCTCAGGTTATCGAGATAAATAGTTCCTCTGTAAATCGCATCTACTGTTTTAGAACTGTTCAAAGCAATTGCAATTTTTTTTATTCTGATTGGGAAATAAAATTTTGAAGTGCCAACTGTTTTAATAGGGTTTGTAAGTTTTGCGGTAAAAGTTTCAAACTCAATTGATTCCGTCATCGTATTATCACATAAAAATCCAAACTCCTCACCGTTTTCGTCAGTTACAAAAAACGCTAAAGTATGTTTTAATCCATCGCTCAATCCGTCAATTTTAATTGATTCGGGCACTCCGTAAATAGGTATATCCGTATTTATATAAGCGAAATTTGTAACACCCGTTTTATATGTGAAATAGTAGTTTAATTCTACACATCCTTCGCCTTCCGACTTTGTAAATGTTGAAACATTAACATTGGATTTAAGAGTATCAATGTCTTTTCCGGATATATACCAATCATCAATTTTCTCCATCGAACTGATAATCTTTTCACCTTCGTAGTATTCAACATTTATCGTCGCTGTATCCGCAACGTCGCTGAATGAAGATATCAATTTTGTTGTTCCCGTATTTAGAGGAGTAAAAACATTATTTGTAAAACTGCCAATTAAAGGATCAGTTATAAAAGTACTCGCGTCAGAAAATTTATAAGACTGCTCATAACCGTATTTATCGAAGCTCGTAAAATAAAACTGAATTGGTTTTGTAAGATCAGTAACTACTGTGTCCGGTGTAAGCGTAACTTTGTCTATTTCCATTTGTTCGGCACTCACTACAAGCAAGGAATTGGCTACGGCTCGTTCGCTGAGGTCTGAGGGAGAATTAACTATTTTATTTTTTACGACCATTGTCGATGATCCGCCTCCGTCTAAATTAATTCCTTCATAAACCCCGAATTCTATCATTGCATCTGCCAGTTCTTGTAATGACATACCAATTGAAATCGTTTGTCTTCCATCAACAACAAACATAAAAAATTTTGTTTTGTCTTCATTAAAACCTACAGCTGTTCTTGGATGTCTTTCAATATCAAAAGTTTTACTGCCGCCTTCTTCCTTATAACCTTCGGAAGCATAATTCTTACCTTCTTTCACAATTTTTGGAAACCCGCTTATCAACTGAGTTATTTTATTTTTACCGGCTGTTAATCCAGCAAAAATGGAAACAGTATCATTCAAGGATAAATTGCTAAAAAAAGTTTCGCTTGTTCCATGCCCGGAAAGAACCACATTACCTTCAGAAATTTTCATATTACCTATTCTGTTTTCTACAGACAGAACCACGCATTTTACAGTATCGTTAACAATCCAGGGTTGAACAGGTTTTAATAAAACTTCATAACCCCATTGGTTTGTACTTGTGCTATTGCCGAAAAAGTGATTATACATTACAAGATGATCCGTATAACGGGTTGAATTTACACCATGTAATGTATTTGTTTTATCCTTCCATTTAACGCTGCCGGTAAATGAAAATCGCCCTATAAGCGGAGCATTATTTTCCGTGAACGCAATTTCGGACCAGTTTGATGACTGCTCGCTTTTAAGAAATTCCCCGTTTATAACCTGCTGCCCTATAATAAGTCCATTTTCAGGATTGTAAAAATCCCCGTTTATCGCACCTATTACCTCGTGGCCTTCCTTGTTTTTTCGAATTGCCTGCGAACTGGTTCTTTCATTTCCCACTATATTATCATTTGCAGTTGAGGTTTCCATATGAATAAGAGAATTTGTCAAATCAATTTCCAATACATTAAGATTCCAAGGTTTTTCTGATAACGTTACATGATAATGTTTTACACCTGATGCTATTTGTCTAACAGTAGTTTTATTAACAAGAGATTGGGAAAAACTTGAAAAAGTTAAAGAAATGAATATAAGATGGATTACAATAATTGTTTTTTTCATGGTTTTTTAGCTTATGATGAGAAGTTTAAAAATAATAAAAATATTCTAATTCCATAAGGACAATTATATCTGAATAATTTCACTTTTATTTCATGTTTTTTTTGTATAAAATTTAGTGTCTTTATTAACAATAAATGAGTGAGACGTGTTCTTAAAAGATCATAATAAAACTGCAATAGTAAATGGTCAGCAAATAATCAGTTATAAAAAATTATTGACCGAAATTAATAACTATTCTTCTTTAACTTCAGACATTAAAGCGGAAAAAATAGCGATTTTCTGCGGCAACAGACCCGAATGGATTTATGCGTTATACTCCGGATGGGTCAATTCTTCTATAGTTGTTCCTATTGATTATATGTCAACTTCCGATGAGGTAGCATATATTTTATCCGACTGTCGACCGGAAATAATATTTACATCGGAAGAATCAAAAGCTGTTTTGGAAAAAGCAGTTGAAATAGCAGGTTACAATCCGGTTATTATGTTGATGGATAATATAAAGGAGAGTGCCGCTGATGAAGCAAACATTACATTCCCCGAATTTAATATGGATGATACAGCATTAATAATTTATACTTCCGGCACTACCGGAAGTCCAAAAGGAGTTATGTTAACGTATCAGAATATTCTCTCGAACCTTTATTCGGTCGCCCGGGATATCCCTATTTATACGGCAGATGATAGAATATTGGTATTGCTTCCATTGCATCATATTTTCCCACTGATAGGGACAATTGTGGCTCCGCTTTACGCAGGCGGGACTATGGCTTTGTCACCCTCAATGTCGGGGGAAGATATTATTAAAACTCTCCAGGATAATAAAATTACACTAGTTTTAGGTGTACCTCGATTATACGCAATGATTCGTAAAGGAATTAAAGATAAAATCAACAAAAGTTTTGTGGCGAAAACTTTATTTAGTCTTGCCGAAAAAATCGACTCACCTGCGTTTTCAAAAAAAATATTTAAGAAAGTACATGAACGTTTTGGTGGACATGTTAAGGATATGATATGCGGTGGTGCTAAATTAGATGAAAATGTTGCACGCGATTTCAAAACTCTTGGCTTCGAAATTTTAGAGGGTTTTGGTATGACCGAAGCTGCGCCTATGATTACTTTTACTCGTCCAGGCAGGGTAAAAGTCGGCTCGCCAGGCGAAATACTTCCCGGAACGGAAGCGAAAATTATGGATGGGGAAGTTTGCGCGAAAGGTCCCAATATCATGAAAGGATATTTTAATCGGCCTGAAGAAACCAACGCAATTTTAATAGACGGTTGGCTGCATACCGGTGATTTAGGTTATTTTGACGATGAAGGATTTCTATTTATTACAGGCAGAAAAAAAGAAATAATTATTCTTTCAAATGGTAAGAATATTAATCCGGAAGAAATTGAGACTAAATTAAGCGATTACGAATTGGTTTCCGAAGCGGGTGTATTTATGAGAGAAGACCGTCTGCACGCTGTTATTTTTCCCGATTTTGCAGCGATCCATAATTTAAGTATTCCCAATTTGGAAGAAGCTTTCAAATGGCAAGTAGTTGATAATTATAACGGGAAAGTTTCGCCCTACAAAAAAATCGCCGATTTTACTCTTGTAAACGAGGCTCTTCCTCGTACTAGATTAAGTAAATTAAAAAGATTTATGCTTCCTGAACTTGTTCTTAAACATGATAAAGAGAAAACAGAAGCAGAACACGAACCGGATTCCGAAGAGTATCAGATACTTAAGAATTTTTTAAAAGAACTTAAAAACATTGTAATTCATCCCTCGGATCATTTGGAAATTGACTTAAGTCTGGATTCATTGGATAAAGTTACGCTGCAGGTCTTTTTGAACAATACTTTTGGAACAGCTTTTAAAGACGAGTATTTTTCCAAATACCCAACTGTTGAAAAATTAGCCGAACATATTGAACAAACCAAAACAAAAATGGATGTAGAAGAAATTAATTGGGGAGAGATTTTTAAAGAGAAAATTAATCTAACATTACCTAAGAGCTGGTATACATATTCTATGCTTAAGTTTTTATCAAAACTTTTTCTTAAAGTTTATTTCCGTCTTAAAATTGAAGGAAATAAAAAACTGCCCGATGGTCCGCTTATCATTGCTCCAAACCATCAAAGTTTTTTTGACGGTTTGTTTGTCAGTGTTTCGTTAAAAGATAGATTATTCCGGAATACGTATTTCTATGCGAAAGAAAAACATGTTAGCAATTGGTTTCTTAAATTTATGGCGAATAAACATAATGTTATAGTGATGGATATAAATAAAGAGTTGAAACAATCGTTGCAAAAAATGGCGGAAGTGTTGAAAAAAGGAAAAAATATTATAATTTTCCCCGAAGGAACCAGAACAACAAATGGAAATCTTGGTCAATACAAAAAAACTTTTGCTATTTTGAGCCGAGAACTTAATATTCCTATTATTCCTGTTTCAATAAGAGGTGCGTTTGAAGCATTACCAAAGGGAAGTTTAATTCCACGACCATTTAAGAAAATTCGGATTAAATTTTTAGACCCTGTTTACCCGGGTGATCATACTTACGAAAGTTTGACTGACACTGTTTTTGATTTGGTCAATAAAGAGGCTCAGAAAAATTATGTATAATAACGGAAAATAGATTATAATTTTCCTATTATTTTTGAGTCATTTTTTGTAAAAATTGTTAATAACAAATTATTGGAGGTGGATATGCAAGATAAAGTTATTTCATTTATAAAATCCCGGATTCCCAACCTCGCTGAAAATTGGTCAAAAGAAATTCTTCATTTAGATTTTATGGATCATTACAAAAATTTATCTGAAGAGGAATTAAAAAAAAGGAATAATGCCGTTTATAAAAACCTAATTGAATGGTTCGAAAGTGGCGCTTCCAACGCAACAGCGGAACAATATTTTGAAGGTTTAGGCGCAAAAAGATTTAAAGAAGGTTTTGCCCTTACTGAAATTAACTATGCGTTCTTTTTAGATAAAAAGGTATTATTCAAGGAAATTAATGATGATATTGAGTTTACTAAGGAACTCGGCTCCGCTGAGGCTGTAAATTTGATTTGTACTCTAGGTAATTTCTTTGATTTGGGTAATTTTTATATTATACGCGGATATAACAGCGCTATGATAGAAAAGCTTGAAAATTCAAATAAATTCAGCTCAGGCGAATTGGATAACTTAATGTTCAAAGGATCTTTGGATGAAGATGATCTGGATAATGACGACATTATCTGGAGGCACGTATATTAATTCGTCTCAACTTTTATTATATAAGTTATTTTCCCCGGTTGAATAGACCGGGGAATTATAGTTTTGTGTTTACTCAATCGTTTTTTAAGTCCTTATAGTAATAAACTGAATAATAGACAAAATCAATAAATATTATTAGTTGACAATTAAACCTATTCTCTATAATTTTGTTAAAAGATATAGAACTCTTTTATTCTGTTTTCACTCATCTATTTCTGATATATTCTTTTTCAATGTTTCCTAAAGTTTGGAATAAATACAACAAAATAATCAAAATTGACAAAAGTACTTAAATAGCCTACTTTATCAGCTATTTTCGAATAGATCTTTTGGCAAACAATTTGTATGAAATAATAAAAGATAAAAAGCCATTATATCATTAAATATAAGATTCAAGAATGAAAAAATTTGTACTTTTTACTTTTATTTCCGTTTCTTTAATTGTGTTGGACGTTTCGGCTCAAAACCAGGAGTGTCTGGATTGTCATTCTGATAACACTCTTGTAACCGAAAGAAAAGGTAAGGAAGTATCATTATATATATCGAGTGAACATTTTAACAAATCAATACATTCTGAACTTTCATGTAACGACTGCCATGAAGATTTTGAGCCCGATGAATTGCCGCATCGTAAAGGGGAAATGATTTATAAAGTTGAATGCAGCAATTGTCACGACACAGAAGATTATGAAAAAAGTATACATAATAAGAAAAATGTTACTTGTTTCAGCTGTCATTCCAAACATTCTATCCAAAAGTCATCCACACTTATTAAACAAGGTCCCGATTTTTGCATTACATGTCACAAAGACCAAGCGGTAAAAGGTTATACTCAAAGCATCCATTACGAAAAATTTAAAGCCGGTGAAAAAGCTCCATCTTGTGTAGATTGCCACGGTAATTCTGCTCACTCGATAACAAAGTCCAAATTCAGCGAGGGAGAATTACACGATTTATGTTTGGACTGTCATGAAAATGCTGTAAAAAATTTTGAAAGTAGTTTGCATGGGAAGGCGCTTACTAAAGGAAAGGCGCTTGCGCCAAATTGTATTACATGTCATAATTCTCATAAAATAGAATCATCAAAAAATCCGAATTCCAAAACTTATAAGATGAATATTCCTTCTTTGTGCGGCGATTGCCATAAAGACGGCACAAAAATTTCAGAATTAAAATCCATTAGTCAGAGACACATATTGGAAGATTATTCTGAATCGATCCATGGCGATGGACTATTTAAGAGAGGTTTGATAGTTTCGGCAGTTTGCACAGATTGTCATTTTTCACATAATATACTTCCTCATGAAGACCCAAATTCATCAATTAACCGAAAAAATATTCCTAAAACATGTACACAATGCCATGTGCAAATTGAAAAAGTTCATATAAAAGTTATTGATGGTAAATTATGGGAACAGCAGCCGAATAGAATACCCGCGTGTATTGATTGCCATCAGCCCCACAAGGTTAGAAGGGTTTTTTACGATACCAATTTTACGGATAAACTTTGCATTTCGTGTCACGAAAAAGAAAATATCTTTAAGACTGTAAACGGGAAAAAAATATCTCTGCATGTTGATATTAAAGGATTTAATAATTCTGTTCATAAAGACAATTCTTGTGTTAAATGCCATACAAATGTAAACGATAAAAACAATCCGATTTGTTTAAATTCCGGGAAAGTTGATTGTTCTTCCTGCCACGCAGAGCATGTGGATAATTATAACTCAAGCATTCACGGTACTTTATTCAACAGTGGAAAAGAAAACGCGCCGTATTGTACTGATTGCCATGGCACTCATAATACCCAGTCAAAAAAGGATGTAACCTCAATAACATTTAGAACAAATATCCCTAAGTTATGCGCTAAATGCCATAAACACGAAGGGGATAAAAATGTTTCCTCATCCAGCAGCGATAGTGAAATTATGAAGAATTACGCCACCAGTGTGCATGGAAAAGGATTATTGGAAAGCGGCCTTACTGTAACCGCCACCTGCATCGATTGTCATACAAGTCATTTAGAATTGCCGGCCTCGGACCCTCTTTCTTCTGTAAGTGACCAAAATATTGCTGAAACTTGCGCGACTTGTCATTTAGGTATTTATGAAAAATTCAGACATAGCGTTCACAGTGCTGAAGTGACTAAAACGGATAAAAAATTGCCCAACTGCTCAAGTTGTCACGAATCGCACACAATTGTAAGAATAGATGTACCGGGATTTAAAGAACAAATAATGAATCAGTGCGGCAAATGCCACAAAGATGTTACCGAAACTTATTTTGATACTTTTCACGGAAAAGTATCGAAGTTAGGGTCGGGCGCAGTGGCTAAATGTCAGGATTGTCATGGTTCACACGATATATTGCCAACGTATAACCCAGCGTCAAAATTAAGCCGAAATAATATTGTTGAAACTTGCAAATCCTGTCATCCCAATTCTAATAAAATGTTCGTAGGATATTTAACTCATGCAACCCATCACGATAAAGAAAAATATCCAATATTGTTTTACACTTTTTGGGCGATGACAATATTGTTAGTCAGTACATTCTCATTTTTCGGATTACACACATTGTTGTGGCTGCCTCGAGCCCTTGCAGAAAAGAAAAAACAGAAAAGGAAAAAGCATGGATCAAACTAACGATTCGGTTGAAACTAATAAATTAGAAGAAGAAAATACAGCACCGGTGAAAAAAGTATATATTCAAAGATTTGACGCGTACACTCGTTTATTGCATGTTATGGTAATTGTCAGTTTTTTGACGTTAGCTTTAACTGGAATGATTATTAAGTTTTCCGGAATAGGAATATTTCAAACACTTTCAAAAATTTTGGGCGGATATCAGGTAACCGGAATATTACACCGAATGGCAGCAGTAGTAACATTCGCCTATTTCGGATTGCATCTGTTTTACCTTATAAAAAAAATTAAGTTGGAAAAACGACCGCTTAAATATATGCTTTCTGGTGAAAATTCTATGGTTCCGCAATTACGGGATTTAACAGAATTTGTTCAAACGATGAAATGGTTTTTTGGCCGCGGACCCAGACCAAAATATGGTAGATGGACATATTGGGAAAAGTTCGATTATTTTGCGGTTTTTTGGGGTGTGGCTATTATAGGATTCAGCGGATTGATTTTATGGTTTCCCGAATTTTTTACAAGTTTAGGTTTGCCTGGTTGGTTTATTAACGTTGCTTCCATAATCCATAGTGATGAAGCACTATTGGCTACTGGATTTATTTTTACAGTTCACTTTTTTAATACACATTTCAGGCCCGATAAATTTCCAATGGACACTGTAATTTTTACTGGTTGCGTTGAGTTGGAAGAATTTAAAGAAGACAGACCAAGACAGTACGAAGAATTGTTAAAGTCAGGCAAATTGGAAGAAATGATTGTGGAAGCTCCGCGTCCTAAATTTTTGAGAATTGCACGTATTTTTGGTTTTTCGGCTCTGTTTATCGGATTGAGTCTTGTGCTGATGATAATGATAGCGATGTTGTTTTTATATAATTAATATAAATGAAAATTTTATATCACCGGAAAGTTAATAGATATTATTCAGCTGGATTAATCCCGGTAATATTTTTTGTGCTGTAAGTAATATTCTATTGTGTATAATAATCAAAGGACTTTTACATGATGAAATTTAACAGACTTCTTCTTTTTTTCTCTCTATTTGGCATTTTTAATCTGTTTATTAATACTAATGTATTCTCACAGAGTTTCGATTGTTCCGACTGCCATGAAAATGTAATTCAAAAATCTGTTCATAATGATGCTATAGGATGTGGAGACTGTCACGTTGATGTGAAAGATGAAGATCACGTTGAAAAAGGCGTTAAAAAAGTTTCGTGTCAAACTTGTCACGAAGAATATGCCGTTTTGGTAAATAATGATATACACCACAGATTAAAAGACAGAGTTAAAAATCCACCGGATTGTGTTAAATGCCACGGTAGTCATGAAATCCAATCACCGGGTAAAATTACAAATAAAGTTAAACATTATTGTTCGTCGTGTCATACAAATGTGGTGTTAGCAAATCCTTATCATTCTAAAAAAGAGTCGAATAATACATGTTATAACTGTCATGAAGGATCTAGCTACAAAGAAAAACTGAATTTATCGGTTCATCCTGCATTAGACTGCGCCGATTGTCATAATTATATTTCGCACAATTTGAAGAATCATCCTGATAATGTTGCAAAACTTCAAAAAGCTGATTGTTATTTATGTCACTCAGAAATAGCGAAAACACACCGCGAAAGTATTCATGGTATTTCTCTTCTCGAAGGAGTTGATGAGGCGGCACAATGTTGGGATTGCCATGGTTCACATTCGATATTAAAGGTTAAAAATACACAAAGCAAAGTATCCCCGGCAAATCTTGCTGAGACATGCGGACTATGCCATAACGACTCGAAAATAATAGATAAATATGATTTTGCCGTAAAATCACCGAGTAGTCAATATGTCAATTCGGTTCACGGTAAAATAGTGGCTAAAGGCGGCGAAGCAGCTAATTGTTCCTCATGTCACGGCGCACATGATATTAAGAGCCGGGTACAGCCTAATTCTAAAATTGGTACATTTAATATTCCTGCTACTTGCGGGCAATGCCACGAGCAAATAACAAACGAATATCTGGAATCCATACACTGGATTAAAGCGAAGAAGGGTGTCCGTCTGTCGCCGGTTTGTAGTGATTGCCATCTTGAACATAGTATCGGAGGGATTTCGTTAAAAGATAGAGTTGAGATGAAAAAGATGCAGGAACAAACTTGTATTCAATGTCATCAACTAACTTTGAATGGTAATGGCGGAGCGCAGGCATTAAATTATCAGGATAGTTATCACGGTTTGGCTGTGATGCGCGGCGATAAAGACGCGGCAATGTGTGTCGATTGCCATAACGTTCACAAAATACTTCCATCAAAACATCCTGAATCCAGCGTAAATCCAAATAATGTTTTAGCTACATGTAAAAAGTGTCATGCCGACGCGAACGCTACATTCGCCAAAAGTTACTCGCATGTTTCACAAAACGAAGAAGCCGCAAAAGTGGAATCCCTTGTAGAGAATGTATACTTCTGGCTTATAGTGATTGTAATAGGCGGGATGGTCTTACATAATCTGATAATATTTATTTTCGAGATGAAGGAGAAAAAACAGAGAGATCACGCGCATGCATTGGTTATTACAAGATTCACAAAAAATGAAGTTGTTCAGCATTTAATACTACTTACTTCTTTTCTTGTTTTAGTAATAACAGGTTTTGCCTTAAAATATCCTAACAGCTGGTGGGCTAACGGACTTCTTTCATTGGGTATGACAGAGCCTATAAGACAAATTATACACAAAACTTCCGGCGTTGTAATGCTTGTTCTTTCTTTCTATCATCTTTTTTATCTAATCTTTACAAAACGCGGTCGTTTTGTTCTTAAAAGTTTTGTACCAAATTCGAGCGATGTAGTTACTGCTATACAGGCAATAATGTACTATCTAAGACTATCTAAAAAGAAACCTTTATTCGGTCATTATGATTATGCCGAGAAAGCGGAATATTGGGCTTTAGTTTGGGGAACAATTGTAATGGGCATTACAGGATTAATTTTATGGTTCCCTACAATTGTGCCCGATTACGCGCCAGTTTGGTTTATTAAAGTTAGCGAAACAATTCACTTTTACGAGGCAATTCTTGCATCTCTCGCTATACTTGTATGGCATTGGTTCTTTGTTATGTTCAGACCAAGTACTTATCCGATGAATTTTGTCTGGATGAACGGGAAAATGGATTTTGAACATTACAGACATCATCACGAGGAACATTTCCGAGAGTTTATTTTGGAAATGAAAAAGTTTGAGGAGAATAAAATAGACGAAAACAAACTGAACAACTTCAGTCGTTTATATGTAAATAAATGCAAGAAAGAAAATTTGGATTATCTGCAACTTATAAATGATGAATTGGAAGCAGATGAAGAATTAAAAGATTGGGTTGAAAAAAAATTAGCTTAGAAATTTTTCATTCGGTTAAATTAAAGGGTGTTCAACATTGTTGAACACCCTTTTTTATTTTAAGGTGCTAAACCCGTGTGACATGCTGTACAATTTGTTTCTTTCCACATTTCATCAATATCTACTGGATGTTTAAACTCTAATCCTTCGTCATAAACTGATTTAATAAGATTCTCAGGTGGCCCTTGTGCTATAATTGAATGGCATAAATTACAATCGCGTGAAATATTTCTTCCTTTATCACTAGTATGACTGTCCGAATGACATCTGAAGCAGCCGTCAAATTCTACATGCCCAATATTGTTCGGATATGCGCTCCAGCGAACTTTCATTTCCGGAAAAATATTTTTCTTAAACTCGTTTTGTAATCCGGTAACTGCTTTTTCAATCCTGTTATAATTGGTTTTATTTATCTCGGGATAATTATCAGCATAAAACTTATTGATTGTTTCTCTTATAAAAATCATGGCGGAGTCAGTTGTGCCGAATTCATTTTCTAAAATTTCCATTGATAGCTTTTTTATTTCGGGTAATTCTTTTGGGATTTTGCCCGCTGTAAGAGCATTATCAATAAAAAAAGCAGGGGGAAGATACGAATGTGATGGACGGTTATGACAGTCGATACAATCCATTACATTTATTTTTAAAGAGTCGAATGCGCCTGGCTCTAGTTTATCATTGGAATCATTATAAATGTGCACTTCACCGGTTTTAAGGTTAGTGTATTTGACCCATGGAATAACCTGATTTTTTTTATCTGTAGTTATGTACTCAATTTTTACATTTGGATTGATGTGCCAGTGAATTCCTTCGTTCAATCCTAGAGCGCTGTAAGTAGGTCCAATTTTCATAGACATAGAAATGTCCCACTCAGAATTTATTTCATCGGCTAAATAATGTTTTTGCGAGACTAATTTGCGAGAGTAAAATTTTTCGGGCCAATGACACTCTTCGCAAGTTTCTCTGGCGGGACGCAGGTTGCTAATTGGCGTTTCTATGGGTCGTGGATATGTGTTGCTAATTACCGCGTATACTTGGTACAAACCTGATAGTTTGGACCTTACATACCAGCCGGCTCCAGAACCTACGTGGCAATCCACGCATCTTACTCTTGCATGCGCGGAACCCTGATACGCTGTATACTCCGGACTCATAACGCTGTGGCACAATGTTCCGCAAAACTCAGTTGATTCCGTATAATTAAATGCCTCATAGCTGCCAACTGCCGATACCAATAAAAATACAGCTGTAACCGAGATGAAAATAAAAAAAGCGTTTCTATGCTTAATATCATTCAAATCGATTTTAGGAAATCTGAATTCTTTGGGAATTCCGGAACGTTTATCGGCTTTGGATTTTTTATACATGCCTATCGGAATAAGAATTAGACCTAGTATTAAAAAGGAGGGTAAAATTATATAGATTACCAATCCAAGATAAGATCCACCCTTGTCGAGGAAGAAGGAAACCACAAAAAGAAACACAATCATAAAAAAACTTATTGTGGATATTGTTACGCCTGTAATTGTAATCCAGTTGTAAACTGAGGAAGGGAGTTTTTTAATCATAATAACACTCATTAGTTTTGTTATCAGATATTCGTTTCTAAATATATAAGATATTGCGAAATTCTCAATCGAAATAAAAATTGATTTTTTGTGATTTTAATCGATAAAAATTTTGAAAAAAAAAGGCAGCTCATATATTCTATGAGCTGCCCCTGTAAAGAAATTATATATACAGGATTATTTCATCAACAACATTTTATTTGTTTGTCTGAAATTACCCGCTTGCATTTCGTAGAAATATACACCTGATGCAAGGTTTGTTGCATTCCAGCTGTAGTTATAATAACCTGCCGGCAATGTTTCGTTTACAATAACGCCAACAACTCTACCAACCGCGTCATAAATGGTAACTTTAACTTCTGCTTGTTCAGGAATACCAAATTTAATTGAAGTAGTAGGATTGAATGGATTTGGATAATTCTGCATCAAACTGAAGTTTGTTGGAGTACCGAATTCCGCCTCAACACCTGTAACAAAAACACCTATTTTCTGAGCGTATTCGCCTACATTTCCAGAGAAATCTACTGCGGCAACTGTGTAGAAATATTTAGTTCCTTGCTGAACGTCCATATCAACATAAGAAGTTTCAATTGTTGTCTTAAATGGAGCCGTTTGTGCAGGATCGAAGTTTTCAACTGTAGATTTGTAAATCGCAAAATATTTAAAATCTTCGTCTACTGCATCATCCCAGTCCAATTTAATTTGATTTACAGACAATGTTCCCATAAATCCTGTTGGGGCCATCGGAGCCAAATTATCCATCGAATAACCTTTGGCTTCGTCAGTTTCAGCTGTAATACCATTTGCTGTAACACCAACAACTTTAAATGAAGTTTCCATCATACCAGCGGCAGTTGAATCGTAAAGAGTTGGAGCGACTACTGCGTACTCGAATAATTGAGCTGCAGCGTAACGACCAACTATAGTCCAAACAACACCGTTGTCTTTAATTTTGGAACCTATTTCAACACCTTTTAAATCGCCAGGTACATCTTTAAATGAATTAAACTGTGTCGCAGCTTTAGCTAATCCTACAGCGTCTTTTCTTAATAACATATAATCTTTAACTGGATTATCGCTTGCGCCGTCGCCGCCGAAACGAGTCCAAACCACATGAACTTGTTTACCCTGGTCGTTAGGAACGTCTGTTACATTCAGTATTTGACCTTTTACTAATGTACCATAGTTTAGTGCTTCCAAAGTAACTTTTAACAAACCAACGGCAAACTGATAGTTGTGCATACCGCCGCTATAATCTTCTTCCACATAAGCATGATTAAATAAAGCTCTTGTTTGAATTGTATTCCATTTACTCGGAGTATAATCGAAGGAACCAGTAGCTGTTTTAGGGAAGAATTCTTCTACGGCCAATAACAATCCATGCAATTCTTCTCGAGCTGTCTCAATTTTTCCGTCGGCGTCATAATCTGCGCGCGCTATAAAAGAATCATAATTTTTAATGTTTGCGCCATGACAGCTCTGGCAAATTGCTACGTTATAAATATCATCAGTTGTATCTTCTGCGGTTCCATTATCATAATGCATAGCGAATGAGTGATCGCCAAGTTTATCGTGACCAGCACCGTCTGCAGGAGTCGGAGCCATATGACATGTAACGCAGAAATCAGGCATAACATCGCGATGTGTTGAACTCGGAATATAACGGCCGAATGTAATAGCGTTTGTTCCAAGAATCATGTCTGTTTGCGTGCTATGGTGAGGTCCGAAATGTGAACTAACAGCCGATGTATTTACATACGAGTTAGCATCTCTTCTTGATTTATGGCAGTTCATACAAAGCTTACCTTGTCCGCCGAATGTAACAACTTCGCCATTCGCTAAAGTAACATCGGCAAGAGTTCTTAAGTTATGAGCTTGTTCTGCCAAAGGAATTTGACCAGCCCCTTCTCTGTTGATCGCAGGATCATGTTTGTCGTGCGAAGCATGAGGATCGTGACAAACCGCGCATCCGATTGCACCTGTGTTTTTAGAATCATATTTAATTCCAGGAGTCGTGTCAACTAATTCAACAAAACGTGAACCGGAATGGCAATCGTTACAACCTGATCGTGTGGAAGCGGAATTAGCTGCGGATTTAGCGTGTGCAGAGTTTGCCCACATAGAAGGTCTTCTGTGATAGTGACCGTCGTCGTGACATTTAGCGCACATGCCTGAATCCAATGTAACCGCCATTTTAGTTTTATCGAAACCTGCCATATGCTGACTTGCAGGTCCGTGGCAGTTTTCGCATTGAATGTTAGACACATTTTTTAGTTTCGCGTCCATAGCGTCAAAATTACCAACCTTTTGATCGGCGCCTACGGGGAAAATCCAACCAAGTTCCTTCTGAACATCGTCAAAACCGCCATTTACAGCTGTAACATCTTTATTGTAACCAACTGTATGGCATTTAATACAGCTTTCGCCATAATGACCGCTAAGAATCCCGTCAACGCCTCGTTTAAGAATTGTTGCGTGACCTGTACCGGCTAATTCGGTGGCGGTGCCTGCATGACATAAACCGCAATTGCCTGTAATAGCTCCAACATAAGTTCCGGCTACAATTGTTATTTCATCGGTTGTTGTGCCAATTGTCAGTTTAATTTTGTAATCGCCTTTTACGTCAGGTCTGAAAGTGGTCATTTGTTTGGTTGTACTGTCCAGAACCGCAACAGATGTAGCGGGTTTGGAAGTAATTTCCCAGGTATAAGCGGTAGCGCTGGCGTTCGATTTTAAATAAACGAGTTCACCGATACCAACGGTTTTTAATCCGCTGTATTCCACAGGGTAACCGTCATGTGTAACCATGTAGGCGCTTACCGGGAATGTGTTAATTTTCGCGGTTTGCGCGAAAATTGAAAATGAAAATGTGAATAATACCAAAAGAATTAATGATAAGGTTTTTTTCATGTAATCCTCCAACTAGTTATAGGAATTGTTATTAGTTAATAATTGATTTCTTATAGAATTTAAAATATTAGTAAGTATCTCTTCTCCAACCGGTTTAATTCCGTAAAAATGAACTCCAAGAGGTGAAATCTCTCGGCCTAACTCCAAACTTGAATCACTCGTAAAAAAAACCAATTTAATCCCTTTATTCACTTTTTTAATCGATTTTAAAATATGAGCTGTATTTGGTTTTAAACAGTCATCATCAACAAATAAAACTGGGGGAGTAGTTGAACAAACAAAAGACATAACATCCAATGGATCAAATAATTGCTGATAAAATTTTAACTCGCATTCATTTGTATTTACCGATTTTCTCAGGATATTTATAAGGTTTTTGTCTGTTGTAATAGCTACTATTTGCATGACAATTATATGGCAAGTTATATGCCAAAGAGATATATTTATCCTATAATACGATTTTAATTGAAATTGCTTGATTTTCCTCTAAATTGCGGATTAATTATATTTTTTTTATTAATAAAAATGAATTCTATTCAAATTAATGGTGATATTAATGTCACGCTGGGACGTATGTGTCACACATGAATTTGTTTATGAAAAAACGGAGAAATAACTGTTGAAATCAATGTTTCCAAAAACGATAAAAAGTAAATTTATTTTTATCTCAATCACATTTATAATTTTTGCCGTTGGCCTTCCTATGCACTTTTTAGTTAAACAATTCCGGGAAAATTTTCATCAAAGATCCCAGCTTATGCTTGAGGCCACTTTGGATATGCTTGATAACGGTATGGATAACGTTATGATGCTGGGGAAACAAAAAAATGTTCAGATTATTGTTGAACGAATTGCCGAGAACAATAATGTAAATCATATACGAATTTATAACAAAGATGGGAAAATTAAATACTCTTCCGAAATAAGTGAAATTGGTAAAAATATCTTTAAAGTAGCCCCAAAACATGTACCATTGGATTTTGCTGCCCGCACAAAGCGTAGTGTCAGGATTTTAGAAGATTTTCATGCCTATGCCGCCTTTGAACCTATAATTAATAAACCCGAGTGCCAAAGCTGCCATAAACAGGAAGGTCCTCTTGCATTTTTAGATGTGGACACTCACTTAACCAAAGCCGAAATTTCTTTTTACACGGGTACGCTTCATTTAATTTTTCTCGGAGTGGCAGTGATAATTGTTCTTACACTCGGTTTGTTATTTCTTTTTAACGTGTATGTAAATAAGCCGATTCAAACTTTTATCGGCGCTCTTGACAGTGCAAAAGAAGGGAACCTAACAACACGATTAAAAGTGGAACGTGATGATGAATTTGGAAAATTGAATCTTCATTTTAACAACATGGTAAGCGAAATTGAAAGTTCGCGCGAAAAAATAAATGAACTGCACAACGAACAATTAAGACATGTTGATAAATTAGCTACTGTGGGCGAATTAACGGCTCAAATGGCTCACGAAATAAATAACTACACCGGAATAATTTTAACCAGGAGCGATTATCTTTTGCTTGAGTCGGAAAATAATGGAGAGCTGTTAAAATTTAGTGAGGAGATTAAAGTAATTCAAAAAGAAATCGAAAAAATTTCTAATATTACAAAAAATGTTTTGCGCCATTCAAAAAAACGAAAAATGAATTTTATAAATGTGAATTTAAAAGAAGTTATAGATCAAAGTATAAAAATATTTGAGCCTGTATTCAGAAAAAACGGCATTGAAATTATTAAAGAATATATTAATGATGAAATATATGTTTACGGAGATGCATCGCTTTTAGAACAAGTTTTTGCCAATTTGTTCGGCAACGCTATCGATGCAATTAAAACTGAAGGAACTATCAAAATTTCAATTACAGCTGAAAATGAAATTATTATCGTTTCTGTAAGTGATAATGGACAAGGAATTGATGATGCTACGAGGCCCGATATATTTTCACCATTCTATACTACTAAAGAACAAGATAAAGGCACTGGTCTTGGATTATATATTGTGAAAAACATCTGCGACCAACATAACATTTCAATTGAGTGTGAAAGCCAATTGCAAAAAGGCACAACATTTATTGTAAAATTAAACGGAAAGAGAAAACAACATGTATAAAGTACTTTTAGTTGACGATGAAGTGGAAATGCTCGACAGTCTCGTTAAAATTTTATCGTTTCGTAAAGAGTTTGAAATAACTCCCTGCAACAATCCTCAGGAGGCAGTTGAGCTTATAAAAAATACAGATTTCGATTTAGTAATATCAGATCTTAAGATGAAAGACATAGATGGTATTGAGATATTAAACAACGCATTAAATCAAAATCCGGAAACTGTTGTTATTATTATTTCGGGCTATGGTACAATTGAATCAAGTGTAGAGGCTATTAAATTGGGCGCATTCGATTTTATTGAAAAACCGTTCGCTTCAAAAAAACTTTTTGAAGTAATAGACAGAGGCTTAAAAAACAAAGTTATATTACAAAACGAATCCGAGGAAACAAATGAAGATCTGATAAAGATTGTACACGAAAGCGCTCAGATGAAAGAAATTATAAACATTGTAAAAAAAATTGCGCCAACTGAAATGAATGTTTTAATTATTGGAGAAAGCGGCACTGGAAAGGAATTAATAGCGAGAGCTATTCATAATTTAAGTAAAGGAAAAAACAATCCGTTTGTACCGGTTAACTGCGGTGCTTTACCCGAACAACTTTTTGAAAGTGAGTTGTTCGGACACGAGAGGGGCGCATTCACAGGCGCCATTAAAACTAAACCGGGACTATTGGAGTTCGCAAACAATGGTACATTTTTCTTCGATGAAATTGGTGAAATGTCTCTATCTCTCCAAGTTAAACTTCTTAGAATGTTGGAAGAACGTAAAATCAGGCGTGTCGGCGGTCAGTCTGAAATTGATATCAATGTAAGAATTATCGCTGCGACGAATAAAGATTTAGAAAAACTTGTAAAGGACGGTTTGTTTAGGGATGATTTGTTTTACAGACTTAACAGCATGAAAATTGAAGTACCCCCTTTGCGCGAGCGTAAAGATGATATTCTGCCATTAATTCTCAGTTACGTAAAACATTTGTGCAGTAGCAGAGGACAGAAGCAGCGCAGGTTTACCAACAGTGCCGAGGAAGCGCTGATTAACTATCCGTGGCCGGGTAATGTTAGAGAACTTCAAAATATTATTAATCGAACCTATTATTTATGCTCCAATGACATTATACAACTTAGCGATTTACCCCTGCCAATTTCAAAAAAAGCGGACGAAATTCCGAATGAGATAATCTCACTCGATTATAAAGAGGCAAAACAAAAAGTACTTGAAAAATTTGAGATGGATTATCTTACACATCATTTACGATTAAATGACGGAAACATATCAAAAACCGCCGATTCCTGCGGCCTGGATAGAAGATCTATCCACAGACTGATTTCACGCTATAATATTATTTTTAAGGAATAGTATTTTGGGTGTCAGAAATTTTTGAACCTGCCATTTAAGCTTAATAAAATAAATGGACATGTGGTGTGTTTAATGACTCATTTAATACTTTATAAATTATCGTTTTATAAATGCAAAAAATTATTGTACTTAATTGAAATAATTATATTAACTTCCACTCCGAAAAATGAAAATACGATGTTGTCCGTTCAATAATAAATTTACTAATTAAGTTGAAGCACTTTGAATAAGCTTAAATCACGCAAAATATTTATTATTCTAAATTGCGATCTTACTGACAGATGATAATCTACAGATTCTTTTCTTACGAAAATATTATTCAAAACAATTCATTCGACTCTGGTCTTTCTTTCCAGCTGTTATTTAATTATAACACTTACGCCCAAAAAACATCTTTACAATATTTTGATATTTGGTTAGTTGTCTATGGGATTGCTATATATATTTTTGAAGATTTATTCTGCTATATAAAAAACAAGTACTAACTAAATTCATTAAACCAAGTGGAGGAGAAATGAAAAAAAGGTTATCACTAATTCTAACTGTTGCATTGATGTTTGCTTTACAATCCATTGTGTTTTCGAACGGATTGAGTTTGAACAGTATAGGCACAAAAGCCTTAGGTATGGGAGGCGCGTTTGTAGGTCTTGCTAACGACGCAACGGCTTTGTATTGGAATCCGGCAGGATTAGCTACACAAGGATCCAGCATTTATGTATTCAGTACTGACGTTATTCCTTTAGGAACTTATAAATATGATATGGCCGGAATCGACGCCAAACAAAAAACAAATAATTATATCAGCCCCAACGCTTTTATAAATTATAGAATGAATGATTGGGCTTTTTCTTTCGGTATATATGTTCCAGCAGGTTTAGGAGCTGAATGGGAAGGAAAAGATGTAATAAATTTAACAGCTGTCGATTTTAACGGAGATGGAGTACCTGATAAAGTTTTCGGTCCTTACGAGTGGATGTCGAAAATTGCTGTAATAAATTTTTCACCAGCCGTTGCTTATAATGTAAACGATCAATTGGCCGTTGGTGTTGCGTTAAATGTTTACTACGGAATGTTCGATCTAAAAAGACCACACGATACACCGCTTGACGTAACTGGAGATAGAATTCCGGACATACTTCCTCAATATACAGAAACTTCAGATGGTATTGGTTTGGGCGCAACAATTGGTCTTAAATATAAAGTTAATGAAATGCTTTCTTTGGGAGCCACTTACAGAACTTCAACAAAAGTTAAAATGAGCGGTACAGGCGAATTGGAAGGACTTCCCATGGAAATGAAAAGTGATTTCGATAGGGATGTAACTTGGCCAATGTGGTTTGCCGGCGGTATTGCGGTTCATCCAACCGAGTGTATGACTTTAACTTTTGACGCTCAGTACAGCAATTGGAAAGCCTTGGATAAATTAACAGCAAAATACTCAGATTGGAATTCGGAAAGTACTTTCACTTTGGATTGGGATAATGCAGTTCAAATAAGAGCAGGATTGGAATATGCTGCATCAAAAGAATTAGCATTTCGCTTAGGGTATTATTACGATCCGGCTCCGGCTCCGGACGAAACTGTTAACTTTTTATTCCCGTCATCTACCAATCATACAGCTACAGGCGGTTTGAGTTATAAAATCAATAATATTCAGATAGACGCTTCATTAGAGTATCTATTCGGAGCCGAAAGGGATATCACTTATTCCGGCGATAACATGCCCGGATTACATCAAATGGATATTTTTGCGTTTAGTATTGGTTTGGGTTACTCGTTATAAAATTCGATTTAATTATACAAAAAAGGGCATCTATAAGATGCCCTTTTTTTTTCTTAATTTTAACTCAATTCATTATTCAATTTTTGCCGACCAAGTCCTCAAAGCATCAACAACCTGCTGCATCGCATAAATTATTTCTTCTCTCTTTTCAGCACTGATATTTTCCAATATTTCCTGATGTAACTTAATATGGCTGCAGTTCAGATTTTTAAGAAATGGTTCACTATTGCTTGTTAATGATACTATTACATTTCTTTTGTCATAATGATCTGTTTTGCGTTTAATAAATTTTTTCTTTTCAAGCGATGTTAGAATATGTGTAATTCTTCCAGGTGTAAGTTTCATTAATACGGAAATTGTTTTTATCGTTATTGAGTTGGTTTTAGAAAATAATTTTAGGCATTTAAATTCAGCTGGAGTCAAATTAAATAACGATGCGAAATAGTTCTCTTTTTCGTTACAGGTACGGGCGAGTTCGCAAGTTAAATCAGCCATTGCTTCAGCTAATTTATCCTGTTTGTGATCAGTGTGCATAAGTGCTATACCCCAAAATATTTTACACGCTAAAATAATTCAATAATTTAGGATACGCAAGTATTTTATAAGTCGATATCATCATAAAACTCCATATAATTATAATGTTTTACAAAGAGAGACGAATAATTAAATAAAATTAATTTTGTTCGGATGTTTCAAAATTGTGTAACTTTACAATCCCAAATTATTTATTACATACAATTAATTTATGGAGAATAATGGAAGTTGTTAATACGGGAATTTCCGGGCTGCTGTTGTTAAAACCCAAAGTTTTTGTGGACGGGCGAGGATATTTTTACGAAAGTTATAGTAAAAATAAATATAAAGATGCGGGAATAAACCTGGATTTTGTGCAGGATAACGTATCACGATCCATTAAAAATACTATACGCGGTTTACACTACCAAATCGGAGATCATCAGCAGGGTAAATTATGTACTGTTCTTTTAGGAAAAGTACTGGATGTTGCTGTGGACATCCGTTTCGGTTCTCCTACATTCGGACAATATTTCTCCACGGAATTGTCCGATGAAAATAAGCATCAACTCTTTTTGCCTCCCGGTTTTGCGCATGGATTTTCTGTTCTTTCGGACTATGCGGTTTTTTATTATAAATGTACGGCATTGTATAATAAAGAAAGCGAACGTTGCATATTATATAGCGACAAAATTCTGAGTATTGACTGGAAAGTTGAAAATCCAATAGTATCTGAAAAAGATTTAATTGGGGTTAATTTTAATCAAATTGAAGAAGATTTTAAATCCTGAACTAATAGGAGTAATAAATGAAATTAGCGGTTATCGGAAGCGGTTATGTTGGGTTGGTTTCAGGTACATGTTTCGCTGAAATGGGCAACGAAGTAATTTGTGTTGATAACAATCCTGAAAAACTTAAAAAACTACAAAATGCCGAAGTGCCTATTTATGAACCCGGGCTTGATATTTTATTCTACAGAAATATAGCTAAAAAACGTTTGTTTTTTACTAATGATCTTAAAGAAGCAGTACTGAATTCAGAAATAATTTTTCTTTGTTTACCCACCCCGCAGGGAGAAGACGGTTCCGCTGATCTCAAATATGTTATGGGAGTTACAGAGGATATTGGAAAAATTCTGAAGGAATCGGATAATCAGGAATTTAAGTTAATCGTTAATAAAAGCACGGTGCCCGTCGGAACTTGCGCGAAACTCACTGCTATTCTAAACTCTCAGAATATTGATAATTTTGAGGTTGTTTCGAATCCTGAGTTTTTAAGGGAAGGTTTCGCTGTGGAGGATTTTATGAAGCCCGATAGAATTGTTGTAGGCGCAAAATCCGAGCACGTTTTTAAAAAACTTAAAATTCTATACGATGCTTTCGTTAGACAGGGTAATCCAATAATTGAAATGAACCCTGAAAGCTCGGAAGTTACAAAATATGCGGCAAATTCCTACCTGGCTATGAGAATTACATTTATGAATGAACTTGCAAACTTTTGTGAGAAAGTTGGGGCAAATGTTGATCTTGTTAGAAAAGGAATGGGCTCAGATAACCGTATTGGCAAAAGGTTTTTATTCGCCGGTATTGGTTATGGTGGTTCATGTTTTCCGAAAGACGTTAATGCGCTTATAAAAACATCAAAAGAATTTAACTCGGAAATGAAAATTCTTACGCTTGTAGATCAAGTAAATAAAGAACAAAAATTGGTTCTTGTAAATAAGGTGTTAAATCATTTTAATGATGATGTAAAAGGTAAAACTTTCGCTGTTTGGGGATTGGCTTTTAAACCTAATACAGACGATATGAGGGACGCTCCTTCGGTTGTAATAATAAATAGATTGCTTGAATTGGGCGCTAAAATACAAGCTTATGATCCTGCGGCAATGGAAAATGCAAAATTCTACTTACAGGAGAAAATTAAGTACTGCCCAAATGAGTATGACTGTTTGCGAGATGCGGACGCGTTGTTGTTACTAACCGAATGGAATGAATTTAGATCCCCGGATTTTGAGGAGATGAAAAATTTGTTAAAAAATCCGTTAATATTTGACGGAAGAAATGTTTTTAACAGAAGACATACAAAAGCCGCCGGTTTTTATCATTACAGTATCGGCAAAACACTTATAAAGCCTGATTAAAATCAGGCTTTATTTATTTTAAAATTTCGTCATAATATTCAACATATTCGGGCACAATTACATTTTTGTCGAAATTAGAAAGCACTCTTTTTCTGCTGTTCTCACTGAAAATATTATATTTTTTATCGTTGGTTAATAAGTCAACAGTATATTTGGCCATTCTAGTTACATCTCCAATTTCAGCAATAAAACCAGTTTCGTTATGCTTTTGCAATTCAGGCAATCCGCCTACACTTGTACTTATTACAGGAAGTCCGCAGGACATAGCCTCGAGGGCGGATAATCCAAAACTTTCGGATTGAGAGGGCATAAGGAAAACATCGGACGCATTCAATATCTCAGTAAGTGCGTCTTGTTTGCCCAGGAAAAGTACGTGTTTAGATAAATTTAATTCTCTTGCCAATCTTTCACATTCCGATCTATCCGGCCCATCACCAACCAATATTAGTTTAGCTGGAATTTCTTTACGGACTTCCTCAAGAATTCTTATAGTATCAGATACTCTTTTCACAACTCTAAAATTAGATGTATGAACCAATATTTTTTCACCTTCAGGCGCAGCATAATTGCGGAGTTGTTCATTTTTACCCGGTTTGAATATTTCTGTATCAACAAAATTTGTTATTACTTTTATGTCTTTTTTAATATCATAATTGGTAAGAGTTTTTTCCTTCAAAAATCTTGAGACTGCTGTAACACCATCACTTTCTTCTATGCTGAATTTTACAAGAGGTAAAAAAGAGGGTTCAAGTCCTACTAACGTGATGTCTGTACCATGAAGTGTAGTAATTATTTTTATGTCCGAATTATTCTTTTTTATAATTTGTTTTGCTAAATAAGCGCTAGTTGCGTGCGGAATTGCATAATGGACATGAAGCACATCAAGTTTTTCATATTCAATAACCTCAAGCATTTTACTTGTTAACGCCAGACTATAGAGGCTATGCTCAAACAATGGATAATTGCTCATTTCTACTTCGTGATAATAAATATTTTCGTAAAAATGGGTTAATCTATGAGGAAATGCATAGCTGATAAAATGCACTTGATGCCCTCTGGTGGCCAATTCTTTGCCAAGTTCTGTGGCAACAACGCCACTTCCACCGTATGTTGGATAACAAGTAATGCCAATTTTCATATTTTTTTCTTTATCAAATTTGGAAGAATTTTTATTAGAATATTGCAACGATAAATCATTATACGAACTTAACCAAAATAAATAATAACTACAGGTTTAATAATGTCCTCTATTTTACATTTGTTGAAAAATAAAGTGTTTTTCAAATACTGCTAGCAATTTGATTTATTTGTTTAGAAAATTGTTCGAAATGTTAGCGTGTATTATTTAATACTTTTATATACTAGCACGTTTTAAACAAAAATTATTTATTTATCAATTAGAAATAAATTAACATTTGTTAGTCCGGTATGGTTCCATTAAAAATATTGGCACTCCTTTTTTTTATCCCTATATTCGAAGCAAAAAATTTTGTTAGTTGATCGATAAAATTAAAGTTATACCTAATTAGTTTTATAAAGAGAAAACGGACTTTTAATTTATTATGATTAAAAATAGAATTTGCATCGTCGGTTCAAATGGAATGTTAGGTCAAAGAATAATTGAATTTTATTCGGGATTAAAAAATGTGGAGTTATTCGCATGTTCGTTTGAGAATGAGTCATTCATCAGTGACGTTAATTATTTACAAATTGATATTACTTTGCAAAAGGATGTGCAGAAACTTATCCATCAATTTTATCCTGATTATATAATTAATGCCGCAGCATTTACTAATGTTGACAAATGCGAATCCGAGAAAGAATTATCGTGGAAGGTAAACGTTACCGGAGTGGAAAATCTTGTTAAATATGGCGGTGCCTGCGATGCACATTTAATCCATATTTCAACCGATTATGTTTTTGACGGAAAAAACGGTCCGTATTCCGAAAATGATAAACCTAACCCTATTAGTTCATACGGCAGATCTAAATTGGCAAGTGAAAACATTTTACTTTCTAATAAAATAAAATCAACTATTGTTAGAACCAATGTTCTTTATGGTCCGGCCAAACACGGCAGACCCGACTTTGTGAAATGGGTTGTTGGTTCTTTGTCCGCCAATAAAGAGATTAAAATTGTTACAGACCAAATAAATAATCCAACATTTTTGGATGATTTGGTTCAGGGTATAAGCAAATTGATAGAATTTGACAAAAAGGGATTGTATAACATTGGCGGAGCGGAATTCCTTTCCCGTTACGATTTTACCCAACGAATTGCCGATTATTTTAATTTGGATAAATCTCTTATAAAAAAGATTGTTACGTCTGACCTTAACCAACCCGCACCCAGGCCTCTAAAATCGGGACTTATAAATTTAAAAGCGGAAACGGAACTCGGTTATAAACCACACTCGATTGAAGAATCATTATTAATTATTTCTAAAGAGTTGATATTCTAAAAAATAAGAGGGAGATGTGTATTACAATTTGTTTATTCTAAAAAGATTAACCCGATATTAAAAGTTATAATATTAGTGGAATGCTTATTAAAATCAATAATAATTGATTTTATGCGGAATTAAATTTATAAAGAAAAATAAAGTAAAGCTCCAATAAGGATTAAAAGTTCTATAGTTATAAGTGATATGATAATAGACCTATTTTTAAATATTCTTTGACGAATAATTTTAGCATCATTTTGAGAATTTACTTTTTTATAATCCCCCATCTTGGGGCTCCAATCATCAACCATTGCTTTTTCCTTTAATAATCTTCTATCAACTCTAATTATTTTATATTCAATTTCTATTTCTAAATATAGAGATGTAAATAAAATTACTTTGTATTTTATATCACAGATAGAGAACTGCTGAACAAAGCAGACAATGAGATTCTATGATAGTTTTTCTTGTAATAAAATATTTATATTTATATTTAAATCAAACAAATAAAAATAAAAAATAACGGATCAAACTAACTAAAAATTAGGCGTATATTTTTTGCCTTTATGAAAATCACTTATTATTTGAGCTGCCTCCTTAGGATCATCTGTTACTGAAAAAATATTCAGATCTTCTTTATTGATATAATTGTTATTCAATTGTACATCTTTAATCCAACTTAAGAGTCCGTTCCAAAAATCTGTACCCATCAATACAATAGGAAATTTTGATGTTTTTCCGGTTTGTATTAAAGTCATTACTTCAAAACATTCATCCGCAGTTCCGAATCCACCCGGCATAAGGATATATCCTTGAGCGTATTTAAAGAACATAAGTTTACGTACAAAAAAATATCTAAACGTGAGTAATTTATCCCTGTCTATAAAGTCATTAGAACCTTGTTCGAAAGGCAGCTCGATGTTTACTCCAGCCGAACTTCCGCCCGCTTCTTTAGCGCCTTTATTAGCGGCTTCCATAATTCCGGGTCCGCCTCCTGTAATAATTCCGTAACCCTTTTTTACAATTTCTTTGGCAACTTCAACTGTTAATTTATAATATTTATCCTCTGGTTTACTTCTAGCGGATCCGAATACAGCAATACTAGGTTTAATTTTTGCCATTTTTTCAAATCCTTCACTAAACTCCGCCATTATTCTAAATAACCGCCATAAATCTTCCTGGGAGTTTTGTAATTGAATCTCGCGTTCTAATAATTCACGGGCTGAATTAGCGTTCATCTTAAATCCTCATTATTGTAATAAACTGATAAGCACTAAGTATAATAAAGATTATCGAAAAGAAAAAAAAAATTATAAGTCTTAATTGGAGAGAGAAATAATTTTGTAGTATTCTTTACGTGCGGGGGAATAGTCTGGTTTCATTATCAATGCACTCTTAAACATTTGAGCCGATCTGCGCCAATCACCTTTTTTTCTGTAAACTTTGCCTAAATTAAAATACGGCAAATGTCGTGGTTCATAGCGGGGCGCTTTTATAGCTTTGCTAAACCACTTTATGGATTCTTCTTCCTTACCCAGTTGTACAAGATAAGAACCTATATCGTTATATGGATTGCCAAATTCATGATCTAATTGTATTGCGAATATACATTCTTCAATAGCTTCTTCATATTTTCCGCTGATGCTGTACAACCAGCCCAGAAAAGTGTGTGCCTCGGAAGTAGGATTATATTGGAGAGAAAGTTTAAAATTAATCTCAGCATCGAATAACTTTCCTTCTACTTGAAATTCGAAAGCACGCTTCAGATATTCTTTTGAGAGTTTTATATTATCCATAACTTAAGCTGATCTTTGAAAATCTATTGGATAAAATATTTTTGTTTCATTAATTACTGGCGCGGGATCGTCGTTTTTGCGCATAGTTTTGTTTAGTACAGAATATCTCTGTTCTTTTGACTTAGTAAATTTTTTCTCGCCGGAAGAATATTTTTTCGGCATTGTTTCGAACTCAGTATTATGTTTATTATTTAATCCAGTCATCTTATCTTGAACTGGATACTTCTGTATTGTTTTTGAGGCATAACTTTGATGTCCAATGCTCGACTGTTCAATTTGTCGCATTCTTGCAAGATGTTTTAATTGTTCTCTCGAATAAGCGATTTTCCGCTGATGTACAATTTCTTTTTGAATTTTATTATCCGATCGTTTTACAAACCTAGACGATATAAAAGAGATAATTAAAACCAAAGAAAATAGTCCACCTATCATAAGCAGAACTCTATATATTATTGGTACTAATTCCATAATCCTTTTTCACTGTTAACAAGAAAACTAATCAATAGTAGTGCCACTATAAATTCATTAAAAACCACGAAAATAGACGATTTAGAACTTTGTGATTGTATCAATATTGGATTGATCCCTTAATGAGCCAGATTAAATCCGATTTGATGGATTTTCGTGCCATTGTTTTATTATATTGAGGAGCAAAATTGATTTGCGAATTTACAGTTTTATATTGTATTAAAAATTATATTTAAAAGATTTTTTACGATTAGAATAGATTCTAGTTAAAAGGAGAGGATGTGGTTTTATCGCTTCAGGAAAGAAGTCAGTATTTTAAAGGTTTACTGATATTGATGAGAAAGGACAGAAAAATAGACGAGGTTGAAAGAAAATTCCTTATTAAAATCGGAAAACTTTTTGGCTTTGAAAAAAAATTTTGTGAACGAGCGATATCCGATTTATTAGAAAATGTATATTTAATAGATGATATCCCAAAATTTTCGAGGAAAGAATTTGCCGAAAGTTTTATTTTGGATGGATTAAGTTTGGCTGTTTCCGATATGGAATTAAACCCGGATGAGATAAATTTCTTAAAAGCGACAATTAAGGAAAATAATCTAAGTGAGTCATGGTTTTCTAAAAATTTGGAAGATCTTATTAAAAAAAAGGAAATCAACAATTCTCACATTACACTTTCTGTTGAACAATACCTATAATTGGATTATTTATTGAATTTATTTTAGATTAAATATCCTTTTTCTTATGCGACCATGAATGCGGAAAATAGAATAAATATTATTTATGGCAACATAACAAAAATAAAAGTGGACGCGATAGTTAACGCAGCAAACCCTGGTTTGCTGGGAGGCGGCGGAGTAGACGGTGCCATCCATAAAGCTGCGGGTCCTCAATTGCTCGATCAGTGCAAAAAATTAAATGGATGCCTTTCCGGCGAAGCCAAAATTACAGATGGTTTCAACCTTCCCGCTAAATACATTATCCATACTGTGGGTCCCGTTTGGAGCGGAGGTAATAATAAAGAAGAACAGATATTGGCTTCCTGCTACAGAAACTCTTTGAATCTTGCGGAAAAACATGGGATAAAAACAATAGCTTTCCCCGCTATCAGTACTGGTATTTACGGTTTCCCTTTTGAATCGGCATGTATTATAGCACTAAAAACAATTTTACAATTTCTAAATTTTAACAAGAATCCTCATACAGTTACGTTAGTATGTTTTAGTGAAAACGACTATAAAACCTATCATAAAATTCTTAATGAAACTGTACAAAAAAATAGTATCAACGAATAATTCTGTTCTAATAATTTACTGCTTACAATTAGAAATAGATTGCCCGAAAGTCCATATTAATTTTCAATTTAATTATTAAACAATATTAGCTTATTTTCGATAATTTTATTCAGAGTAGTAGTGACTTTAATAAGAATTAAAAGCAAAATTGGACCCATATGAACAGAAATATTACATTAATTTTATTTTTTATATTGGGTCAAGTTATTTTTGCCCAACATAAGCGGACAAATTATACTAGCGCAAAAAAAATTACGTTAAAAGAATGTCTTCAAATTGTTGTGGCGAACAATACAATTTTGAAAGCGGCGGATGCCGACATTGATATTGCGAGGGCTCAATTAGGACAAGCGAAATCTGGACTTTACCCAAGACTTACATTAGAATCCAAATTAATTGCCACCGATGAACCGCCCAATTTTATTTTTCCTGCTTTCAAAATGGATGTTGGAAAATTTAATTTGGGGACAATTGCCTTTGATGTGCCTCCGATTGACGTTCCTGAACAAAATATTAAATTAGCCGATCAATTAAGCGCATTTTCTAATATTAATTTAATTTATCCCTTATTTACGGGCGGCAAAATTTCATCTCTAATAGATCAGGCAACATCCAATATTCATCTAACCCAGAACGAAGCCGAAGATAAAAAAAATAAGTTATTGGTTAATGTAGCGACGTTATACTCCGCTTTAATTTTATCAAAAACGATTTATAATTTAGCTGACGATTTTGACGAGAGAATGCAGGTTACTCTTAATTTAACAAAAGAAATGTACGAAACCGGCTCTGGTTCAGTAACTAAATTAGATTATTTGAAAAATAAATTGTTAGTGGAATCAATAAGAGGCATTAAGTTCGAACTTCAAAATAAATTTTCAGAAACTGAAATAACGTTAAAATATTTACTCGATATCGATAACAATACGGAATTAGTACCGGCTGATGATTCTTTATCCATTGAATTAAATAATTATGATGCCGAAAATTTAATGTTGATTTTTAATAAACAGAATCCAACTAATAAAAAAATATTTAACGCCCAGTCCATTTTTAAAAGCAAGCTTAATGAAGCCCAGAGCGGCTATTTACCCAGCGTAGGTTTATTTGGTGGATATCAGAGGATAGATAATTCATATAAATATGGAATGGTAACAAAAGAGAATAAAAACTCATTTATGGTGGGTATCGGTCTTCAGTTTCCAATTTTTGAGGGATTTTATACAGACGCGAAAGTTGAAGAGATAGAAGCGGGAATCAGGAAACTTGAATTTGAAAAAGAGCTTTTTAATAAAACATCTTTATTTCTTATTAATAGATTGTTAAATGATTTATCCAATTCATACTCAATAATTGAGTCATCAAAAGAAGCTATGTTTACTGCCGAAGAAAATCTGGCGCTTACAAAAAGAGCGTATCAAAATGATTTAGCGGATGTTTCCGAATTTATTCAGTCACAAATGTTTTCAACTATTACTAAAATTATTTATAACATCCGGAAATTTGAATACCTTACAAAAAATTATCAGTTAAAACTTGTAACCGGGGAAAGTTTGCTATAATTAATGATACATATTGCTGAAAGTTTAATGGAAAATTTTTAAAGTTTTATAACATGTTAATTTATTTATTTTTTATCGGATACGGTATATGAGTAAAGTTTTTAAATGGCTTTTCGTATTTCTAGCAGCTTATTCCGGAATATCTGCAAACCAAATTTTGCAGGGTAATAATCAGGATATTGATAAAGATTTAAGAATTGTTTTTTACGGACAAGTTTTTGAAAAACAATATGAAAAAGAATTTAAAGTTGCAGTAAAAATATGGCTTCAGGAAATAGTAAATAATATAGATAACAGCTACAAAACATTTAACGTAGCGGTTTCTTCTTTTCAGGAATTAAAGGAGCTCTACGATAACAATAAACTGGACATGATTGTTATGCTTTCTAAAGATTATCTCGACGTAATTAAAAGTATACCAATTAAGCCTTACTATATAGCATTAAGCAACAATGAAGCGGTTCACCGGTATGTATTAATCGGTAAAAAATCTAAAGGCAATAGTAATCAGATCGACTACTCCAAATCTAAGATTGCTATCCCGGAAAATAATTGGGGTGGGCTTGGTAAATATTGGCTCGAATACTTATTCAAACAAAAAAAAATAAGGTACAAATTTTATCAGGAGAATGAAGAAAATTTAATTAAAGACGAGAATCAAGCGATATTATCGGTATTCTTTAATAATAGCGATTATTGTGTCGCGAGAAAAAGCACTCTTGAGCTTATGAGTGAACTGAATCCACAGCTTAAAAAGAGTTTAATTGTATTAGAAGAAAGTGAACCCCTTTTGCATAGTTCATTTAATTTTTCTGATAAAACGCCACAATATAAAATAAATATATTGAACAGAATAGTTAATGATGAGACACAGAGAGCTCGGTTAAATCAGATAATGAGTTTATTTAAACATGAAAAACTTGTTCCATTTAAGGAAGAGTATTTGAATGGAATAAAAAAAATTTACAATTCTTATTTATTAAAAGAAAAATAAATATTTAATGAAAATGAAAATTATTTTATTATTGATAATTGCACTTGGATATAACTCCTTGTTATTTCCTCAAGAAAATATTTTAAATATTGCTATTACAAATAAAAATCTGAGTATTCAAAATACTAAATCAGGTTACGCTTCTATTATAGATTGGGCTAAAAAATATCTGAGCAAAAGAGAACAACTTGTAAAGAACAATATTGTCGCAGAATGGTATTTGTTTGAAAACAATACTGTATTGGAAGAATTTTATAAAAAGAAACCGATTGATGTTATTGGTATGAGGAGTATCGATTACATTTTATTTAATTCAAAAATAAATTTTTCGCCGGGTTTGAGCGTTTGTTTCGATAATTCAGAAACTGTTGAATATTGTTTAGTAACTTCTAAATATGCGGGTAGCAAAAAAAGACTAGCCATGGAAAAATTTTATGCTAAGGATTTGCATAATATGTGGTTGGAAACAAAAATCTTGAAAGAAAAAAAAGAGAGTGTAAATAGTTTTTTTTCAGAAATCAATACATATGAAAATGAATCGGAAGCTCTTCTTTCAGTTTTTTTTAATAAAAATGAGTTCGCAATTATTTCAAAAAATAAATTAGAAATTATGGCAGAACTAAATCATCAAATCAAAAATAACATAAATATTATTTATACTTCTCCCAAATATCTCTATGGTTTAGTCGCATTCAGCAAAACTTTAGAAAAATCTTTAATTGATATAATTGTTGATGAAGCCCTTTCTTTTGACGAAAAAAACGAGAGCAAACAAATTTTAGAATTGTTTAAAGTGGACAAACTTGAAAGGCTCACCGAAAATTCGCTCAAAAATGTGGAAAATCTTATGGCAGAATATTCTAAATTAACTGTTTACAAAAAGAAGTTATGAAATTTAATTTTAACCCTAAATACAGATATCCTCATTATTTCGGAAGTATTTCTTACCGAACTGCTCTTCTTTCTTGGCTGTTAATTATTATATCTTTAATGACGTTTGTAATATTTACAGTGCCATTTCAAAGGCAGGATGCTCTTGAAAGAATGAAGATTGAGGCTAATGATATTGCCAATTCCTTAATTCATGCAAATTCCAAAGCTTTAATTACAGAGGAATTTGGATATGCTGTTGAACACACTAGGGCTTTGGTTGAAGAAAGCGCTTCGCTGGAATATGTTATATATACAAGGAAAGATGGCTTTTCTATTATTTTTACTAAAAATGGATGGTACACCGATAGTTTAGGAGGCATTTTTACACCCTCAGCAGGTGAAGAATCAAATAAAATAATTGATAGCGATATAATTAAACAGAGGATTTTTAATCATAGTATTAAGTTTGTTTATTCAGGTTTTGAGTGGGGATGGGTTCATACCGGAAGTTCATTGAATAGTTTTAACAAAAATTTGACGAATTTTACAATAAGAACTGTTTTTATAGCCATAACTTTAGTGATTCTTAGTTTTTTAGCATCCATTTTTTTTAGTAGAAAACTCACAAAACCAATTACTACTTTGGATAAAAATGTTAAGGAAATTGCAGATGGCAATTTGGAAGTAGTTTCCGAAATTAAAACCGGCGATGAATTGGAAAGCCTCTCTAATTCTTTTAACAAAATGACGCTGGCACTGCGTGAATCCAGAGATAAGCTTGAATTAAGGGTAAAAGAAAGAACTAAAGAATTAGCTCAAACAAATTCCGCTCTTATTAACGAAGTTCAGGAAAGAATAAAAGTTGAAAATTCGTTAAACAGATACACACTTCGACTTGAAGCAATGCAGGATATATATAGAGGTATTATTTCCGCTAAATCCACTCATGAAGTGATTATTGAAACTTTGAACAATTTAAAAAATAAGCTTGTTAAATTTAAAAGAGCAAGTGTTGCCTTGTATGATTTTAACACATTAAAAATGGTTGTGCATAGTATTACACAGGATAAAGAAAGTTATATTTCAAAATCAGTAGAGATGGATCAGTATGTATTAGACCCTAATAAAAAATTTAGCGGCAGAAAATATATTTATAAAACAGACCTGGATTCAGAAAAATCAATTAGCGAATTGGAATTAGAAATTAAAAATCTTGGCATTAAAAGCTTTGTAACCGTCCCATTAAAATTTCAGGGTAAGTTTATTGGGGAACTTAATTTTGGATCGTCTTCACCAAAAGCATTTAACGAAAATAATTTATCGTTTATAGAAGAAATCGGATTTCAAATATCTGTGGCTATAGCTCAGAAAAAACTGGAGGAACAATTAGAATTTCATGCGAAGAACTTACAATCTTCCTTAAAAGAGAAAGAAGTGCTTCTTAAAGAAATACATCACAGAGTAAAAAACAATCTCCAGATAATTTCAAGCTTGTTATATCTTCAATCGCGAAAAATTTCTGATGAAGAAACTATGCGAACGTTTTTGGACAGTCAAAATCGTGTTAGATCGATGGCTTTAGTTCATGAAAAACTGTATCAGTCTAAAGATTTGTCGTCAGTCAATTTTTCCGAATACATAAAAAACCTTTCCAGTTATATTGCTAATTCGTTTAATTCCGACAGTAGAAAAATAAGAATTATTTACAATTTCGAAGAAATTCATCTATCTATTGAAAAGGCTGTCCCATTGGGATTAATTCTTAATGAATTATTGTCCAATTGTTATAAATACGCGTTCCCTAATTCTCAACAACTTAATAAAAGCAATGAAAATACTATTAAGATCTCTTTTAATTTAGTTAAAGAATCCGACCGTATAAATTTTTCTGTAAAGGATAATGGTGTGGGTATACCGAAGGACTTGGTTGTACTTGAATCCGACACATTGGGGCTTCAGCTTGTAAATAATTTGGTCGATCAATTAGAGGCTGATTTGACTATAAATAATTCTGATGGCACTGAGTTTAATATCAGTTTCTTGCATCAAAAAAAATAAATTAAAGAGGTCCGATTTATTTTTAAAATTAAAATATTTTGGAATTACGTTAGATAATTATTGTGATAATAATATATTAGTTAATTCATGGAAAATGCTAGAAAATACAAGATATTTGTTGTAGAAGATGAAAGTATAGTATCGCTCGAAATTCAAAACAGACTAAACGACCTTGGATTTGACGTGGTTGGAAGCGCTGCTTCTGGGGAAAAAGCTCTTGTAAAGATTCCAGTAACGCTTCCTGACTTAGTGTTGATGGATATCAGGTTAAAAGGGAGTCTTGATGGTATTGAAACTGCGGGAAGACTTAAAGAATGGTCCGATATACCTGTAATATTTCTGACTGCCTATGCCGATGACGATACACTACAAAGAGCCAAAGAACATGCTCCATATGGTTATCTGATAAAGCCTTTCGAAGAAAGAGAACTTTATACATCTATCGAAATAGCTCTTTTCCGCTATGAAGGTGAAAAAAAATTACGCGACAAAGACAGATTATTAATCACTATTTTAAGAAATATTGGTGATGCTGTAATTACAACGGATACTGACGGCAATATAACTTTTATGAATGAAATAGCTGAAAAAAACACTGGCTATAAATCCAAAGAATCGATCGGAAAAAAAATTGAGACTGTCTATAAAATTTTTGATAAAATGACAGTTGTTAAAAATGATCTGGAAAAAAACTACTTACTTGATGAATGGGAAAAAATTGGTTTAAATTTCAGTAAAGCGCTTATTGACAGGGAGGGAAATACTTTTCCCATTAAGGAAATTATTTCGCCTCTTAAAGATGAAAAGGAAACTATTCACGGAACACTAATAGTATTTAAAGATTTAACCGACAAAAAAAATGCTCAGGAAAAAATTCTTGAAGTTGAATATAAGTTTAAAAAAATAGTTGAGAATTCACCGGAAATATTATATACCTTTTCAACAGAAAGCGGTATATCATATATTTCTCCGCGCGTAAGCGAAATATTAGGCTACGGGCAGGATGAATTTGAAAAGAATCCCGGATTGTGGGGCAAGTTATTTTATCCTAAGGATTTGCCTCTATATTCCAACAGACTTCAGCATTGTATTAAATTCAAAAAAACATCGCTCGAATATCGTTTAAAAGATATAACGGGCAAGTGGAAATGGTTTTGGGATTCAATTACGCTTATAAGTAACGACAATGGTAATTACTTATTCCAGGGATTTGCCTCCGATATATCCGAAAGGAAACTTGCCGAGGAGATGATCACTTTACAGAGAAGCGCCCTTAATTCGGCTTATAATGGTATTTTTATAACTGATCGTGAAGGGGAGATAGTATGGTGTAACGATGCCATTTCCCGAATAACAGGATATTCTATAGATGAAATAATTGGTGCTAAACCTAGCTTGTTTAAATCGGAAAAACAGGATAAAGATTTTTATTTCCACATGTGGCGTACATTATTAAATGGTAATGTTTGGGCTGGTGAGATTATTAATAAACGTAAGAACGGTGAAAATTATTATGAGGAGAGTATAATTACACCGGTTAAAAATTTAGATAATACTCTAACTCATTTTATAGCAATTAAGCAGGATATTACAGAACGAAAAAAATTCGAACAGCAGTTAATACAGGCTAAAGAACAAGCCGAAAAATCGGATAAATTGAAATCCGAGTTTTTGGCGCAAATGTCTCATGAAATTAGAACCCCAATAAGCAGTATTACAAGTTTCACAAATTTATTGAGGAGTGAACTTGAAGATAAAGTTGGAGATGATATAAAATTAACTTTTGATATGATAGATCTCGGAAGTAAAAGACTAATAAGAACAATTGATTTGATTCTAAATATGTCATCGATTCAAACGGATACATATCAACTCGAATTAGTTAATTTAGAGCTATGTGAAGACGTTATTAAACCCGTAATAAAAGATTTTATGAAGGCTGCTACCGTAAAAGGGTTGGATCTAAAATTGACAAATAAGTTAAAAACAAGCAGAATTCTAAAACTCGATCAATATTCTATGTCACAGATTTTTGTAAATCTTATTGATAACGCCATTAAATATACTAATGAAGGATTTATTGAAATTACAGTGGAGCAAAATAAATCTGGAAACCTAAAGGTAACTATTGAGGATAGCGGAATTGGAATATCTAAAGAATATTTACGAAATCTATTTCGACCATTTTCGCAAGAGGAACAAGGCTATACACGAAGTTACGAAGGGAATGGATTAGGATTGGCTTTGGTAAAAAATTATTGCACACTTAATAAAGCGGATATTTCGGTAGATAGTATAAAAGGAAAAGGAACAAAAGTTACCATAGTTTTCGAACAATAAAAGTTGGGAAACTTTCATAGGAAAGTTTCCCATTATTTCTATAAAGTAAAGTACATTTTATATTCGAACGGATGAGGCATAGTTCCAATCGATTTAATTTCTTCGTCTTTTATTTTTATCCATTGATCTAAAAGTTCGTCGGTAAAAATATTTCCTCGTTTCAAAAAATCGTTATCTGCCTCAAGCGCATCCAAAGCTTCCGCCAAATTTCTTGGTAAAAACTGAATATTATAATCTTTTACCGCTTCTTCATTAAGAATGTTTTTATCAAATGGTCCAAAACCTTCTTTAATTGGATCAATTTTATTTACAACTCCGTCCATTCCGGCAAGCAGCATTGCAGTAAGACACAGATATGGATTTGCAGTAGCGTCAGGCGGACGGTATTCGAATCTAGTTTCTTCGGGATTAGAAACATATTTTGGAATTCTTATGGCTGAAGCTCTATTACCCTGGCCGTATGTTAAGGCTACCGGAGCTTCAAAACCAGGCACAAGTCGTTTGTAAGAATTAGTACTCGGATTTGTAAAAGCGGAAAGAGCAGGCCCGTGTTTTAACATTCCTCCGATAAAAAATCTTCCTAATTCATTCATATTGCCGTAATCGCCCTTTTTATAAAAAGCGTTCTTTCCGTTTTTTGTCAAATACAAATGAAGATGCATCCCGTTACCGGCTTGATGATACATCGGTTTGGGCATAAATGTAACAAATAAATCCTTCATCCTGGCGAGGTTGAATAAAACATATTTTGCTGAAATGATATTATCGCCTGTTGTAAGCAGGTTGCTGAAAAAAGTCTCAATTTCCTGCTGTCCTCTTTCTCCTCCTTCGTGATGGTGATATTTTACATCTATCCCAAAATGTTTGAAGTATCTGCAGGCTTCATCGCGAAAATCGTCGTAAATATCAAATGGATTTGCCGCGTGATATGCTCTTTTATAAAACTCTTCGGCATGCTCAACTTGATAGAAAGAAGTTGAGGTTCTTGTATCGTATTGAACATTAGAAAATATATAAAATTCGAATTCGGGTCCCCACCATGATTTATCGGCCCCCGTAATTTTTTTTAACAAAACCTCCGCCTGTTTTGCTAAATATCGTCCGTCCTGCATAAAATTGGGTCGATTTTCATCTGTTAATAAAATATGGCTGTAAAAACTGAGCGTAGGAGCTTCTCTGAAAGGATCTACAACTGCTGTATCCAGATCGGGAGTAAGAATCATATCACTATTTTCAACTTTACGGAAACCATAACTTGATCCGTCAAAACCAACTCCTTCGGATACTATTTTTTCAATCGTATTGTTATGAACAGGTAAAGATATGTGGTGCAGGCGTCCTGTTAAATCTATGCATTTTAGATCTACAACTTCAATTTGATGTTTCTTTATAAGCGCATTAATAGATTGAACTGTTTGCTTGGGCATAATAACCTCATTATGAATTCTAATATGGTTTAAAAATAAAAAACGCCCGGCAAAGCAGGCGCTTATTAAAAATATGCTCTATGTTGAATTGTTTATTAAGCATTACAATTGACTGCTTGTTTTCCTGGGAATATTGCAGTCGTATCCAATTCTTCTTCAATTCTTAATAGTTGATTGTATTTAGCTATTCTGTCAGTTCTGCTGGCAGATCCAGTTTTAATTTGACCAGCATTTGTAGCGACCGCAATATCAGCAATTGTAGAATCTTCAGTTTCGCCGCTTCTATGGCTTATTACACTTGTGTAACCGGCTCGTTTAGCCATCTCAATTGCGTCAAGTGTTTCAGTTAAGGTACCAATTTGGTTAACTTTTATCAGAATTGAATTCGCTATTCCTTTTTCAATTCCTGTGGCTAATCTTTCTGTATTAGTTACAAAAAGATCATCACCAACCAATTGAATTTTGCCGCCAAGTTCGCTTGTTAATAATTTCCAACCGTCCCAGTCATTTTCGTCGAGTCCATCTTCAATAGAAATAATCGGGTAGTTCTTAACGAGGTTTTTATATATTTCTACCATCTGTTCCGAGGTTTTTTCGGATTTATCGGATTTAAAGAACTGATAAATATTTTTATCTTTCTTGTACATTTCACTAGAAGCAACGTCAAGAGCCAGACTAATATCCACGCCCGGTTTGTATCCTGCTTTGGTAATTGCCTCTAAAATTATTTCTAAAGTTTCTTCATTTGATTTTAGATTTGGTGCAAAACCGCCTTCATCACCGACAGAAGTGTTATAACCTTTGGATTTTAGAACTGATTTTAAAGAATGAAAAGTTTCTGTTCCCATACGGAGAGCTTCTGCAAAACTTTCAGCACCGTGAGGCATTACCATAAATTCCTGAAAATCAACTGTGTTGTCGGCATGGCTGCCGCCATTTAAAATATTCATCATCGGAACAGGCAAAGTTTTAGCATTGGTTCCGCCTATATATCTGTATAGAGGCAAGCCCAAAGCTTCAGCTGCGGCTTTCGCGCAAGCAAGAGAAACACCTAAAATTGCGTTGGCGCCCAATTCAGCTTTGTTTTTTGTACCGTCAAGATCACATAAAAAACTATCTATAGCCACCTGATCAGTCGCGTCAAAATCTATAAGTTCATCAGCAATTTTGTTGTTAATATTATCTACAGCCTTCAGTACACCTTTACCTAAATATCTTGTTTTGTCGCCATCGCGTAACTCAACTGCTTCATGTTCACCAGTTGAAGCGCCACTAGGAACTGCAGCTCTTCCAACAATGCCCGATTCTAGTAATACCTCAACTTCAACTGTTGGATTTCCTCTGGAATCTAAAATTTCTCTTCCTAATACATCAATAATTGTTGTCATTTTATTTCTCCAAATTATGATCAAAATTAACTCCTAAATTAGCATAAAGAGCTTCGAAATTCAATTTAATCGTTGCATAAAACATTATTATAAGATTAAATTTGTATTAATAATTGAAAAAATAAAAAATAGATTTATAAAATAAATTTCACTTTATTTAACTAATATTTAATAGACCGTTAATTTGAAGCATTGTATTTAAAATTATTATCGGTATTTTTGAAATAATTACAGTTCTTAAATAGAATATGAATTTGAAGAAAGTTGTTATAATTACAGATGAGTCAGATATTCCCAGAATTGAGAGGATACTCAATTCATTAACTCAATTGGATAAATCTTTGATTCAAGGCAGAATAATTTATGGGCAAGTTGGGAAAGACGTTTTAATAAGCTTTAATACTGGAGAACAACAGTATTCACTAGTTGTTGAAAAGCTCTATATCAATAAAATTGGTGTACTCAGCGATTTAAAACCCGTCGATGAAAAACAGCTGCTCTCTTTAGAACGTAAAGCATCGAATGTTTCCGATGGCGGATGGGAAAGCGTTAAAATAAAAGTTAACCTTGATGTTCCTATTGAAAAATATATTGAAGCCGGAAAATATTCCGAATTGATAAAAATATCACGGGATATAAGATTGGGGCAAATTGTTATGAGCGAAGCAAAAAGAAGATTGCCTCAAACAATTTCCAAAGCTATTGAACTTGAACAAAGGAAATATATCAAATCGTCGCATGACGCGCACGAAGCTATAAATTCGCTCATAAATATTTCATCGGATCCTAATTTAAAAATTCCTCAATACAGTGATTTCACAAAAACAGCAGCACAGGTTGCAATAAAATTAATATCTTTGAAATCGGATGAGATTTATAGGCTGATAGATATCTGCAACAACAACGAAATTCATCATATTGGGCCGGTTAAAGCCGCGATAACATTTACCGAAATTGTTTTCAGGAGCCCAGATATTTATAGTGAAGAAATTGAGTATGCTGTTAAAAAAATAAACATTCGCTGGCTCCAGATCTGCTTCCCAATTGTTGAACACGATTTAGGCGACAACGAAATCGCTTTATTCAATAAGTTGATTACTTACATCACAGAAAACAGGTAGTTCTCAAATCTTCTGCTTTTTATTTCACAGTTATATCTTTATTTTTAATGCTCAATTTTATTAAATAAATATTTTATGCCCACGTAGCTCAGCAGGATAGAGCAACGGTTTCCTAAACCGTAGGTCACGTGTTCGAATCACGTCGTGGGTACAGTTCTCTTTACTCAATTCGATAATAAAAACTCGCTGATTAATTAATAAATAACAAATTTTCTTGCACTGAAAAATTCATCAAAGAAATTAACAGATTAATCTTTTCTCTTGAAAAAAATAACTAAATTTATTGAGTATTTTTTAAAGTGTTAAATATCGACTATAACTTTACCATCAGAATATAAATGTAACGAATGGAATCTTCATTGATCGAAAAAATTAAAAGGAATAAACTTTTCCGGAATATAGAATTCTTGAAATTAAAAAGAGAATTTCTTGAAAAGAAAACATTGTTTTTCAGCGAGAGCCAAATTATTTACAGCCAGGGCAGGAAAGCCGAATCGATTTATTTGATATTATCCGGCATGGTGAATGTTATTGATTATGATTTCGTAAACAAAGGAAAAAATCAAAATAATTCAAAAACATTTACTACAAATGACTTTTTTGGGTATAATGAACTATCGGAAAAAAGTGTAAGAAAATCTACTTGTATATCACTGGAAAAAACTGAGCTGCTTGAAATATCTGAATCCGAACTTATGAATCTTGTAAAGGAAAATATTCGGATTTTGGATAATCTTAGAACCAGCATTTTTTCTGATGAACTTATGGGCTTAAATGATTTACCTACCAAATCAGTAAAAAAAACAGAATTCAATAAAACTAAAGAATCATTTTATTTTAAAAGTAAATCCGAAACTGATGAGCCATCCGCCAAACCGATTTTTACCAAAGAAAAAGATCTTTTGACTATGAAAGAATCTTTGGAGCGCGAAAAAATATTTGCCGAACAGGCAATTAAAAAGGAAATGGAACTGATAAACAAGCGCGAAAAAGAATTGGAAAGAATGGAAGCCTCGTTGAAAAAAGAAAAAGAAAATGCCGAAATTGGTATGAGCAGGGAGTTAAAAGAACTTTCCAAAAAAGAAGAAGAAATTAGCAAATTGGAAGAAGCGCTACTTAAGGAGGAAGCTCAGGCACAAATTCTTATAAAAAGGAAAATTGCCGAGTTAAAAGCGCAGGAAGAAGAGTTAACAAGTAGAAATAAAACTTTAATTGAAGAAAAAAAAATATTTGAAGAAGCGTTATTAAAAACAAAAGACCTCGCCCAAAAAGAAATTGAACTCTTGAGAAAATCGAAAGAATTAGCACTTGAAAAAGAAAACGTTGAAAAAATAATTCTTAAGGAAAAACAATTAATATTAAAAGAAAAAGAAATTGAAGAGAAGCATAAACTTATTGATCTAGAAAAAAAACAAATCGAGGAAAAATTACTTAAAGAAAAAATACTCGATAAGAAAGAAAAAGAAATTGAAGACAAATTGCTCTTGTTGGAGAAAGAGAAAAAAAAGGTTGATGCTTCTAAAGAAAAAGAAAAACAATTGGAATTAAAGGAAATTGAACTAAAAAATAGATTCGATGAAATAGAGGCTGAAAAAGAAAAAGTAAAACTAATACTTGATAAAGAGTATGAACTGGAAAAAAAAGAAAAAGAAATTGAACTAAAATTAAATGAACTTAGGGAAAGTGCGAATAAAAAGCAGCATGAAAGCCGTGACCAGGAAGACGAGTTTAAAAAGAAGGAAGACGAGTTAAAGCTGGGATTAGATGAACTTGAAATTCAAAAAGACATTCTAAAACAAGCCAAATTAAAAGATGAAGATTTAAGCGCTAAAGAGAAAGAATTATTTGAGATGACAAGTAATTTACAAAGAGAAAAAGAATTTGCCGAAAAGACGCTTAAAAACGAATTAATGGAATTGGAAAAACGTGAAAATGAAATTGCTGAAAGAGAACGAATTTTGCAGGAAGAAAAAGAATTCGCGGAAAAATCCTTAATTGAGAGAATAAAAAAAATTGAAGAACGTGAGAGAAAAATTCGACTCGAAAAAACGGAACTTGAAAAAGAAAACGTAAGTTATACAAAAGATTATCAGAATAAAATTGAGGAATATATAAATCGAGAATCTCTGCTGCTTGAGAGAATAAAGGAACTTGAAAATAAGACAACCACTGAAAATATTAGTGAAGCTAATATTTCCTCTTCAGATAAAGTTATACCAAAAAATATTGAGTCTGAACCAGCCGATAAAGAGCTTGAAATTACAAATAAGGAGTTTGAACTTGCTGATCAGAAACCTGAACTTGCTGATGCGGAATTTGTTGAAAATAAAGACGATGATTGCCAGGAAATTCAAAACGAAATATTATATAAACGTGATATCAAAAAACCTTTTCAGCAGTTCAATTGCAAAGATATAAGTATCACATTAATTAATTTACCCCGCGGCACCGCCTTTTTCGCAACGGATTTAAAAAAGTATTTTGATAATCTAGTTGAAACTGGTGCGAGAAAATTAATTATTGATATTAGTAATTGTGAGTTTCTTGATTCCACAATTTTGGGTGTATTGGTAAAATATCTAAAAAAAATTAATTATGAGGGTGGAGATTTAAAAATTGTTTTAGATAACCAGAATTCGCCATCCATGATGTTCTATATGACAGGGATGGATAGAGTTTTTAAAATTTTTAAGAATATTGAAGAAGCTATTAAAGACTACTACTAATTCTTTGAAATAATTTTATTCTATTTAAAATAACTGTTTTTTGTCCTTCTGCAAACGTTACCAGCTATTCCAAGATAAATCTAAATTTAATCCAATTGATTGTTAAACTATAATGTTAAATATGAAAATTATTATTGTTCTAGTAAAACTGAAATAAGAAGGAACAAAGTAATTAACTAAAGTCTGTAGAATAATTTGAAAATTAAAAAACCTTATTTTTAGATTGATTATGAGATTTAATGAATTTTATTCTATATTGAACACCGAAAAAGACATCCATAACCAGTATTAATTGATGAAACTTAGAGAAATAATTAAAAATAAATTCAGCGGTAAATCTGACTCTAAGTTCGGCACATTTGGTGGTGTTTTTACTCCCGACGTACTTACAATTCTTGGCGTTATTATGTATTTGCGTCTCGGCTGGGTTGTTGGCAATGCCGGTTTATTGGGCGCTATTGGAATAATATTACTGGCCAAAAGCATTACAATCGCAACCGGACTTTCGATGTCTTCTATTACTACAAATATTAAAATCGGTCCAGGCGGAGCGTATTCAATAATATCCAAATCGCTCGGATTAGAAGCCGGCGGAAGTGTTGGAATTCCATTTTATGTTTCACAAACCCTATCAGCCGCTCTTTATATTGCAGGCTTTACGGAAGGTTGGCTAAGAATTTTCCCAGATCATCCGGCGGCGGTAGTAATAATAATAACCTGGGCTGTGTTAATTGTTATATCCTACATTTCCACTGTGTTCGCTATTCGAATTCAATATATAATTATGGCTATTATAGCTCTGTCCATAATTTCCTTTTTAGCCTCACCAGCAAAAATTGCAGAAGGGCAACAATTAATTGGTTCTTTTGAAGACGCTAATTTCTGGTATGTTTTTGCCGTATTTTTCCCCGCTGTAACCGGTATAATGGCAGGGGCAAATTTATCGGGTGATTTAAGAGAACCACGGAAAGCAATACCGAACGGCACTCTTTGGGCTATAGGTGTTACGTTGATTATTTACATTGGATTGGCATACGGTTCTTATCTTTTGGCAACTCCTTATGAATTAAGGACTAATCAAATGATAATGGTAGACAGGGCATTCTGGGGTCCAATGGTATTAATGGGGATTTTAGCGGCTACATTTTCCTCCGCTTTAGGAAGTATAATCGGCGCCCCTCGTATTTTACAAGCTCTTGCAGAACAAAATACAATTCCATTAAGTTCGGTATTCATCAAAAAATCTAAAACTAATGTGCCAAGAAACGCTACAGTATTTACTGGGATAATAATACTGGCCGCTCTTTTTATGGGCGAATTCAACTCTCTTGCTTCACTGATAACAATGTTTTTTCTTATTACTTATGGAACCTTAAATCTGGTTGTATTTATTCAACAAAGTATGAAAATTATAAGTTTTCGTCCCACATTTAAAGTGCCAAAATTTGTTTCCTTATTCGGGGCAATCGGGTGCGTTTTTATAATGTTTTTAATAAACCCAATTTTTAGTGTCGTTGCTATTATTGTTATTATAATTTTATATGTATGGCTTACAAAAAAAGGACTTAAAGCCGAATGGGGCGATATTAGAGGGGGGATGTTTCTAGCTTTGGCGGCAAACGCATCCCGTATTGCTGCAAAATTTCCAAGACATCAAATAGCCTGGAAACCGGATATGCTTATTCCAATTGAAGAGCCTAATCTTTGGTCGGGTTCTTTGTTGTTTATAAGGAACATTACTTATCCTTCGGGGAGCCTTTTTGCGTTTTCAGTTAAAGACGATAAGCTTGAAGAAACCGAAGCTTCACTGGAGGAATTATTGGCTCCTTTAGGTAAACAGGGGATTTTAGTTAATTCTACGGTGTTAGAAGACACTAACTTTCTTCATGGAACAAAGTTAGTAATGCAGACTCTTAAAGCTGGTGCCTTTCGCCCGAACACTTTATTTTTGACTTTAGGGAACGACGAGAAGAAAGATGGTAATATAGTTACTCTTGTTGATCTTGCCACCCGAAATCAACTTGGGCTTCTTTTGCTCAGACAACATTCCAGAATGGCATTTGGAATGCAAAAAGATATTAACCTTTGGCTTAGAGATAGAAGCCCCAACTGGCATCTAGCGATTCTTATCGCTTTACAGCTTCAAATGAACTGGGGAGGAAAAATTAATTTAGTTACTGTAGCAAATGACAAAACTGATGAGATAAGACTTCACAAATTTTTAAATAAATTGAGCGATAGAACACGATTACCTTCATATACCGAATTCCATGTGTTAAAGGGGCCATTTAATGACGCTATCAAAAATGCTCCAAAAGCTGATATAAATATTTTTGGGTTGGGAGAAAATATAAATTTTAATTTTATGCGTTCAACTCCCGAAACTATAATATCATCATGCTTATTTGTAAAAGACTCCGGGCATGAAAATGCTTTGGCTTAGAAAGATTAGATGTAGGTATAAGAAATCGGGCACTCGAGGGCAGAATTAGAAATTTAATTTCTTATACCTTCTGAGGAATTATTTATTTCACAAGATTCATTTTGCCGATGAATGTTTCGCTGCCAACAATCAAATTATAAAAATAAATCCCGCTAGAAACCTTTTGCCCGGTTGAATTGTTTCCGTCCCATTTTGTTAAATAATTGCCTGATGGAAGTTCAGTGTTCACTAATGTAGATATCAGCTCGCCGGTAATGCTATGGATACTCAATTTAACTTTTTTGTTATTGAGGTGTTGCGGGATATTATAACTGATTACCGTGCTCGGATTGAAGGGATTAGGAAAATTTTGAGCTACTAAATATTTGTCTGGAATTTTATTGCCAGTTCCTTCTTTTGTTACATCAGTAATCAATGAAGTGTTCTGCGGCATTATTTCCCCGTTATCATTGGCAAGATATAGATTTACCCAATCTGGCCGGGATGATTGCGTAAGATAAACTTCCTTCCACTCCGAATCGGTCAAACGTTCAAAGTTTGTGGTAGTATATTCGTGATAACTGCTGACGGATCCTACAAACGCCACATTTTTGCCGTCCGGCAATGTTGCATTTAGAATAATTAAATCTACCGGACCTGTTCCCGCGTGTTTAACCCAACCTACAAGGTTGCCAAATTCATCAGTAGGCGAAGTGTGGTAGTCTGCGGTTAAATAATCAGAATTCTCCAATGTAGCTTCGAAGTTACTATAAAATAATTTTGGCAGCCAGCCGTTGTACGTCACTCCACAGCCTTGTTCCTCACTAATCATTTTTTGTAGAAAGTTTATTTCATCTCCGCTAAATTGGGTTCCATCCAATTCTTTTTGAGCTATGCTGCCAAGTGTATCACAAATTGAATAAAGATTATCGAAATAATAAATCAAATTACTGTTATCAAATTTTATCGATTTTAATTTTTCAGATGCCGATAAAGCCAGTGCTTTAACACTATTAAAAAACTCCCTATTGGGTTCTACATAACTATACGGGTAAGAGCAAGTAATACCGCCAGTGTAAGATTGTTTCGCGTATAATAAATTATCGTGTCTTAATTCAGTCCATGAACTGAGTTGTGTATTCATTTTATGCTGCCACCACGCTGCGGTTTGCATAAACTGTGGAAGCGATGTCCTATCTGAAGGCGGGTTTAATGTTCTTATAGTGTTAAGCCAGTTGTTGTATATACTTGAATTCCAGAATTCCGGTTCATACTGGTTAACTAGATATCTTAAAGCTGAAAGATTTGCGGCATATTTGTAAGTATCCAATTCAGTTTTTAACAATTGAGCAGAAGCGTCATTCCCAAGAGCGAACAATATGTCCAATGTAGAAGGCAGCATTCGTAATATTGGATTTCCTTCGAACATAATTTTATCATATACAACGCTGCCTGTTATATAAGAATCAATTACAAATCTTTGTCCGAACAGTAAAAATGAAGAGGCCGGATTCAGCTGATCAGTATTAAATGGATCAACAAATAAAACCTGTGATAATATTTTCTGATCCGCGTAAGGTTGGTTTTTTAATGTTTGCTGGAATAAGTCGAATTTGGCGCTGTCAAGTAATTCAGAAGAAGATGTTAATTCAGCCTTAGCAAACACGTCCTTTAAGTTTGCCAGTGTAACATTATCCTGCTCGCCAACGAATAGTTTTATGGCGTTTTCTATCTCGGCTGCTTCCTCATTCAAGTCAGCGTAATTTATTAATTCCACAAACAATGCAGACATAACGGCCTGACGTTTGACATCATCCGGCAAAGGGGGATTTAACGAATTAGGAGCGATCAGATATAACTCCATTTTCCCCATCCAGATCATCGCTCTAAAATATTTTGGTAAAATTGTATTGTCGGGATCGTCGTAATGTCCGCGAGGTTTGAATTGACTGAAATCAATTGGACGTTTTATTTCAGAGAAAAAAGGGGTAGAAACAAACTGTGCATCCAAAGAATAATTGTACATATCTTTAACAAAGTTATCATTCGATTTATAATTGGGACTTACGCTGTTGTCGAAAAATTTCAAGGGGACTGTAATATAGGCGTCTATATCTTTTATTCTTTCCTCAACATCTTTATATATTGTATAACGATTTGCAAATTCGGGAATTTTATCGTGCAAAGATTTTAACAAGTTTTGAAATTTGGGAATAAGATAATTTAATTCAATTGTTTTTAAAATATCATCATACGATTTATGAACCGCGTGTAAAATAAAATCTGTGGAGATAAACACCGGCAAATCTTTGTGAAATATATCCAGTAATTGCGCACTATGTGTGGGCAATGCCAAACGTTCAGTAACAACAAATCCGTTTTGTTTAATTAGAGTCTTTTCATCCTCAGTCAGTTTATACTTAGTGTCTACCGAATCGGCATATAGTGCAGAATCCCATGAGTTATTAATATTCGATTTAAAATAACCCGCATCATATTGTGTGGTTAAATGAGAGTAGGTCAGGTTCTTATTTTGTTCCAAAAAAAGTTTGTAGGAATCAAAATTCAAACCGGTTTGTGCAAAAGTAATTGTAGTGATAAATGATAGTAAAAGTAGTATAAATTTTTGTGCCATTCTTCCCCCTAATTCCTCAGTTATCTAATAGATAAACAAGTATTAGTCCAAAAAAATTAACCAATTAAAACTCAGTAACTTTAGATATTCAGAAAAATGATAAGAAATATTTTCGTTTTCTTGAAATTATTTCGCCCGAAATAGTAAAGAGAATTATACAGAACTGTATGGAAAATGTCACCATAATAATAAGTGCATGTTACAGATTTTAAAGCGCATATTTTTTAATTTTGTTTAACTTATTTATATACAGAGGATTTTCGATGAAAAAAAGATTATTAGTAACTTTCATTTTTCTTGTTACCACGGTAGCAGTTTATGCTCAGAACAAACCGAAAGATCAAGCATCATATTTAGAGTACAAAAATGAATTTTTTAAGAAAGTGGAAGAGTCTTCGGAAAAATATTGGAACAAACCTAAAACTGAAAAGAAACAATATAAAGCAAATTTTGACGGTATTGACATTCCAAAATCAAAAGAGGAGTTTAAATATTACTGGCACAACGATCCAAAGGATTATCCGCAAGGAAATACTGGTACATGTTGGGCTTTTAGCGGAACATCCTATTTCGAATCAGAAGTTTACAGACTTCATGGAAATAAAATAAAACTTTCGGAATTATACACAGCTTACTGGGAATTTGTTGAAAAGGCGCGCGGATTTGTCGAAAGCAGAGGAACTTCATTATTCGATCATGGAAGTGAAAGCAATGCAGTTGAACGGATTTGGAAAAAATATGGGATAGTGCCTCAAATTTCTTACACAGGTTTGGGCAATGGTCAGCAGTACCACGATCACTCCAAAGTATTCTCCGAAATGAGTAGTTATCTTGATGGCGTAAAAAGGAATAATGATTGGAATGAGAACTTGGTTGTTGAAACAATTAAAGCCATAATGGATCATTATTTCGGCGCTCCGCCTGCTAAAGTTGAGGTGGATGGAAAATGGTATACACCAACTGAATATTTTAATAAATATGTTAATTTGAATTTCGACGATTACGTTGAATTTCAGTCTACAATTAAACAACCTTATTACAAGTATTGTGAATTTGAAGTACCTGATAATTGGTGGCATAGCAAAGATTATTTAAACATTCCGCTGGATGAATTTATTGCTACAATTAAAAATTCAGTTAGAAACGGATATTCTATTTGTATTGGTGGCGATGTTTCAGAACCGGGAATAGACGGAATTGCTCAAGCCGCTTTTGTTCCTGAATTTGATATACCTTCTGAATATATTAATGAATATTCGCGAGAATATAGAATTAACAACGGCTCTACAGGTGACGACCACGGGATACATTTGTTAGGTTATCTTGAAAAAGATGGAAAGGACTGGTATTTGATTAAAGATTCAGGCTCAAGCTCTCGTAATGGCAACGATGTTGGTTATTATTTTTATACAGAAGATTTTGTAAAACTAAAAATGCTTTCTTTTATGGTTCATAAAGAGGCCGCAAAAGATATACTTAAAAAAGTTACAGCTGTAAAATAGTTTTACGTTAGTGATGTAAAAATTCCTAAAATAGAAATAGTAGTATTTAATAAAAAACCCACGTTTTTTGCGTGGGTTTTTGTTTTTATTACCAATAAAAATTGAACTTTATTTATGCTTTTCCACGTTTACCACGTTCTTCATGAATAAAGAGCCAGCTCACAACTTTTCCTATTTCAATGGATTCAAAATTGTTCCAATATCTTTTTGTTCTGACATGCAAACTGCTTGTATCGCTCTCCGGATACATTTCAGCCTCATCTATAATATCCTGTAATCTTTTTTTCCACTTTTCAATATTTTTAAGGCGCAAATCCACCCAACCGTCGTGTGCCCAAAGATCAATTTTCCCGGGTACTATTTCAAGTTCATTTTCTCCCCTGAACGGTGGAATTTTAATCATATTAGCTCTTAATAAAGATTTCCCATCGGGTAAAAGTATTGGAATTCCAATTGAAATAATTTCACTGCGAAGTTTGTCGTTTTTGTTAAGTAATTCTACTATTCTGGATTGAAGTGTTTCGGCTGATTCCGAAATTATTTCCTTCATTCCGCCACCGACTTTTCGCAGCAGATTAAGTTCGTGAAGTAATTTGGACAGCCGTGGAGGTCCTAACAATTCGAAAGCTACGCTATCTGTTCCAAATTCTTTTTCAAGTTCAGCTAACCTTTCGATCGCGAAATGCTGCATGAATCCTGCACGGTATGTAGGTTCCAGAGTTGCGTTATCAAGAGCATTTATTATGTCATGACCGGTGTTACCGCCTAAAATTTCGAATATAGCGTCATCGGCAATCTCTTCCGGAGTAACGTATTCCATTTGTCCCTGAGAAGTTATGGCTTCGAATTCCCCTCGTGAGAAAGTTCCATTTTCACCTGTATCAATAAAAACGGATTTTAGTTTTTCACCTGTAAAAGGCAATTGTTTTTCAAGTGAAAGTTTTAATGTATCTTCAAGTAAAACTGCGTCATCCAGTTTAACATCCACTAGATCAATCGATTTGCCAGCTTTTTTTACTTCGCCGAAATCAATTTTTTTCCAAGCAATTGCCGCTGTAGGTTTAATCTCCTTAGTTATCGCAGCTTCGGGTGTTCTTCCCATTAAGAATAGCAGTAATGTATGTGCTCCTGCAACACAAGATTTGCTCAGCAGAACTCGCGAAGGTTTTTCTTCGCTGTGTGTGTAAGGTATGTTTAAGCCCATTCCGCCAGTACCGCTGGTACCAATTTTAAGATATATTTCCGTTTCTACAGCGTTCATAGACGCGTATAGTATTTGAATATGCCTGATTATTTGTGGAATGTATTGTGTGCAAATCATTTTTTCGGCTTCTTCTGTTAACGCTTCAACGGTTGGATTTTTCTCAATGGTGCGTTTTACATTACGGAAAGTTGTATATACATCCTGATAAGCGATTCCGGTAGCCGAATTTATAGCGTCGATAATAATTGCAGGTTTATGTTCAATCAGTAAGTTGTAGATCGAGGAGTTGTGAAGAATATCGTCGTTTAATTCCTCCATAGTATCATGCATCAGCAATCTTCGTTTAACCGGATCGTTAAGAATATCGAAACGGTTCATATCCTTAAATTCATTTCTAACAAAAATATTTCCCCACCATGGGACAAAATAATTTTCAGGTAAATCAGGATAATCAATTTTTAACTTTTCAATGTAATCCAATGCTTCCTCTTTTTTTAAAGAGGTAACTATAATTTTAGCCGGTTTTTCAGCAATTAATTTTCTTGTAATTGCATTACCCACCAAGCCCCAGGCGCCTAATACTAAAACTGTTTTGTTGCGAATATCCATTTTATCTCCAACAAATATTTTATCAATAGTCAAACTTACTCGATACTTGTTTGCCGGGCAAGAAAAAAGGAATTTGGTTGTTTACAATTAAATTACTCGTCCAAAATTGATTAACAAACTCTGCTTCATTATGTTTACTATTCGTTTTTAATTTTCTAAATGGTTATTAAATGAAAATATGTGATGTGTTGCAAAAAGACAAAATAATTATGGAATTTAAATCTCTTGAAAAAGACGACGTTATAAATCAACTTATAGATCTGTTCAAGGGTGATGAGCGTGTAAATGATTTGGAAAAATTACGTGAGTCTGTTTTTGAGAGAGAAAAAATAATGTCTACTGGCGTCGGGAATGGATTTGCTATTCCTCATGCAAAAACTTCGGGTGTATCAGAAATGATAGCCGGATTCGGTAAATTATCTGAACCGATTGAGTTTGAGGCTTTAGACAATCAACCCGTTAATATGATTTTGCTTTTGGTTGGCGAACAAAATGCGGTAAGTCAACATATAAAAATGCTTAGCCGTGTTTCTAGACTTATGAATAAAGAGAGCTTCAGGAACAGTTTATTGAACGCTAAAACTCCTGAACAGATATATTCAATATTTGAGGAGGAAGAGAAAAACTTTCTTGAAATAAATTAGTTTTTTCTTTTAACTATATGATAAAAACAATTGCAGGCACAAAGGATACTTTACCAATAGAGATTTACAAATGGCATTATCTTGAAAATTTAGTTCGTTCAGTGATGAAAGAATTTAATTATAAAGAAATACGCACTCCAATATTCGAAGAAACCGCGCTTTTTTCGCGTGGTATTGGTGAATCCACAGATATTGTAAGTAAAGAAATGTATACATTTATGGATCGCAGTGAAACAAGTTTAACGCTAAAACCCGAAATGACAGCTTCTGTAGTTCGATCGGTTTTAGAGCACTCACTCGATAAACAGCAGCAACTGAATAAATTATATTATATTTCTCCAATGTTCCGTCAGGAACGACCGCAGGCGGGCAGATACCGTCAATTCCATCAATTTGGAGCCGAAGCTTTAGGAGCAAGTGAACCTTCACTCGACGCTGAAATGATTATACTTGCTTACGATGTTTTAAAAAAACTTGGTCTTAAAAGTCTGGATATTAAAATAAATTCACTCGGAATTCCTGAATCAAGAGAATATTATAAAACATTGTTAAAAAAATATCTTTCGGATAAAACAGTACATCTTTCTGATGAAAGCAAAAAAAGATTAGACACAAATATTTTGAGGATATTCGATAGTAAAGATGAAACCGATCAGAAGATTATGGAAGACGCGCCCTTATTGTTGGAACACTTGGACAATGATAGTCTTGAAAAATTTGAACGCGTTAAGGAACTTCTGCTTCTGGCTCAAGTTCCATTTGAAGTTGATCCTCGTTTAGTTCGTGGTCTCGATTATTATACAAATACTACATTTGAAATTATAAGCAACAGTGTAGGATCCCAGAGCGCTTTATGCGGGGGGGGTAGATACGATCTTTTGGCAAATCATATTGGCGACCGCAATATACCGGGAGTTGGGTTTGCAGCCGGCATCGAAAGAATTTTACTGGCTTGTGAAAATGAAAACTGTTTGAGTATTAATGATGAAAATCCTTATGTTTATTTAATCCGCTTGAATAAAGAACTCGTAAAAGAGACTTATAATATTGGTCTTAAATTTAGACGGGCTGGCATTTCTGTTGAACTGGATTATTTGAATAGGAGCGTTAAAGCTCAAATGCGGGAAGCAAATAGGCTCAACACGCGTAAAGCTTTATTTGTAGGCGGTGATGAATACGAAAATGGTGAAGTAGTTTTAAAAGATATGGACACAGGAGATCAGGAAATAATTAAAATTAGCCAACTTGACGGTATTATCAAAAAAATTAAAGGCTGATTATGCCTCTCAAAAATCCAAAAGAGTTGCCCAAAATTCCGAAAACCAGAAAAAAGAAAGCACTTTCGGCAATTGACGCTGTACCCGACAAAAAACCCGATAAGCTGGAATATATTTGTCGCTCTTTTTATCACTACGATAAGTTGTCAAAAAAACAGCTTTGTGTCTTCAGGCTTGAAACAATAGCCGAATTCACAAGTTTTGCTTATGAGGTTTCGGTAGAGTCCATTAAAAATAAATATGAATTTTTCTTTGTACTGATGGGCTTGGAAGCACGGGCAAACATGGTTCCTGAAGTGCAGCCCGCTATTACTGATTTGTCTTATGAAGACCTGGTTGGCGAATATATTGTAAACATTGTTAAACAGGACGGGGCAATTAACTCAGCTCGATTTAAAATAAATCCTTTCAAAAAAGAAATTGTACTTATTGAAGAATTTAAACCAAAGAAGAAAAACAACAGACTCTTCTGCAAGTTCGAAGTCGCAGAGGAACATTTCACTTTTGCCGATTAACTATTAAAACTTTTCCATATTTGCCCTGCTGAATTGTAACTGTAGTGATCAAACGAATTGGTAAATAATTATTTGTAATGGTTAGATGTTAAAAACAGAATAATAACCCTGGATTATTAAATGGAAAATAAACAGAATATAATTATCGGAAGAAAACCTGTATTGGAAGCGTTAAAATCGGATGCGGGAATCATTAAAATTTATTTTGGTCCGGGACAAAAAGGGGAAGTAATACAGGAAATAAAATCAGAAGCGAAAAAAAAGAAAATTTCCTTCGCTGAAGTCCCTCATCAAAAAATTGAATCGTTTTCTAAAGGAAAAATACACCAGGGAATAGTAGCACTATTATCTGAATTGAATTTTTTTTCACTCGAAGAAATTTTACGTAAATGCAAATCAAAACAATTCCCTTTATTGCTAATACTGGAACAGATACAGGATACTCATAATCTTGGAGCAATATTACGCACTGCCGAAGCCGCTGGTGTAGACGGAGTTATAATTACCAAACACAACAGTGCGCCAGTAAACGAAACTGTAGAAAAAACTTCAGCCGGGGCAACCAGTCATTTAATGATTCATCAAACAGCCAACGTATCCAATACTATTAAAACGTTGAAACAAAACGGATTTTGGGTAGTGGGGTCCACTCTTGAAGATTCTCAGCTATACACTTCAGTTGATTATAAATCACCCCTGGCTCTTATTCTTTCGAATGAAGAAAAAGGAATAAAAAGATTAACAGCCGAGAATTGTGATTTTCTTGTAAATATTCCTATGAAAGGGAAAATTCAATCCTTAAACGTATCCGTTGCAGCCGGTATAATTATGTATGAAATATCGAGACAAAGGGGATAATATTTAAAATTTTATTCCTCAATTGATATTCCCGCCCAATTTTATCAAAAATAGTTTCATCAAATTAATAAAATTCCCTTTTTGGAAACTTTTAGTCATTAATTAGCGTTTTTAATGTGAAAATCAATCTTGACTTTTTTTTCCAGATTGAATAGGTTGTAGTATAAAAATTATGAGGATATGTAAATGAGTGAAGATATGAAGGTTGTTGAGGATTTAACTCAGTCCGAATATAAATGGGGATTTATAACCGACATTGAGGCTGATGAAGCCCCAAAGGGATTAAATGAAGAAATTGTAAGATTTATATCTAATAAAAAAAATGAACCCGATTGGATGACCGAATGGCGTTTGAAAGCTTTTAGGCATTGGCTTAAAATGGAAGAACCAAAATGGTCAAAAGTAAACTATCCCGAAATTGATTTTCAGGATATACGTTATTATTCAGCTCCTAAGAAAAAACCGCAACTTGAAAGTATTGATGAAGTTGATCCCGAATTGTTGAAAACTTTTGAAAAATTAGGCATTCCACTTGATGAGCAAAAAAGATTATCAGGCGTTGCTGTTGATGCTGTATTCGATTCGGTTTCTGTTGCCACTACATTTAAAGAAACACTCGCTGAAAAAGGCGTTATTTTTTGTTCAATATCCGATGCTATTAAAAATCATCCTGAACTAATAAAAAAATATCTCGGATCTGTAGTGCCATACACGGATAATTATTACGCGTCATTAAACGCTGCTGTATTTAGCGACGGTTCCTTTGTATATATTCCAAAGGGTGTTCGTTGTCCAATGGAACTTTCTACCTATTTTAGGATAAACGCCAGTGATACAGGTCAGTTTGAACGTACTTTAATTATTGCCGAGGATTCGAGTTATGTGAGTTATTTGGAAGGATGCACGGCTCCAATGCGTGACGAAAATCAACTGCATGCCGCAGTAGTGGAATTAGTTGCTCTGGATAACGCTGAAATAAAATATTCAACTGTACAAAACTGGTATCCGGGAGATAAAAACGGCAAAGGTGGGATTTACAACTTTGTTACAAAACGAGGTGCGTGCAGAGGGAAAAATTCAAAAATATCATGGACTCAAGTTGAAACTGGTTCCTCTATAACCTGGAAATATCCTAGTTGTATTCTGCAGGGGGATAATTCTATTGGCGAATTTTATTCTGTAGCCGTTACAAATAATTTTCAGCAGGCAGATACCGGATCAAAAATGATTCACATCGGCAAAAACACCAAAAGCACAATCATTTCAAAAGGTATTTCCGCAGGAAGAAGTGATAACTCTTATAGAGGATTAGTAAAAGTGATGAAAAACGCAGACGGCGCCCGTAACTTTTCACAATGCGATTCAATGCTTATGAGTGATACATGCGGTGCGCATACATTCCCATATATAGAAATAGATAATGATACCGCCCAGGTTGAACATGAGGCAACAACATCAAAAGTTGGAGAGGATCAGATATTTTATTTGAATCAAAGGGGTATATCTACCGAAGACGCGATTAATATGATTGTTAATGGTTTTTGTAAAGAGGTTTTTAACGAACTTCCTATGGAATTTGCGGTAGAAGCGCAAAAATTACTTGCGATCAGTTTAGAGGGAAGTGTCGGGTAGTTCAAATAAAATATTGAAAAGAAATTAAAATGAAAATAATAAAGGAAGCACAATGATTAAGATAAAAGACTTAAAAGCCGAAATTGATGGTAAAGAAATTCTAAAAGGCTTGAATCTTGAAGTGAACGCGGGCGAAGTCCACGCGATTATGGGTCCTAATGGATCTGGAAAAAGTACATTAGCAAATGTACTGGCAGGTCAGGAAACCTACACGGTAACCGGTGGACATGTGGATTTTGAAGGAAAAGATTTATTAGATATGGCACCGGAAGACAGAGCGCGCGAAGGGTTGTTTCTTGCCTTTCAATATCCGATTGAAATTCCCGGAGTATCTAATTCTACTTTTCTTAAAACAGCCATAAATGAGATAAAAAAATATAAAGGGGAGTCTGAAATAACATCGAAAGATTTTTTAGCGTTAATGAGGGAAAAATCTGATATGCTGGGTATGAAAGACGCACTGTTAAACCGTTCGGTAAATTCCGGATTTTCAGGCGGTGAAAAAAAGAGAAATGAAATTTTACAATTGCTTATGCTAAACCCAAGATTAGCATTGCTGGATGAAACGGATTCTGGGCTTGATATTGACGCACTTAAAATTGTATCGATGGGCGTAAATGAATTTAGAGCCGAAGATAAAGCCGTAATTCTAGTAACACATTATCAAAGGTTATTGAATTACATTGTCCCCGATTTTGTGCACGTTTTATATCAGGGGAAAATTATTAAATCGGGTGGAAAAGAATTAGCTCTTGAATTGGAAGAAAAAGGTTACGATTGGATAATTAAAGAACAACCCGAAGAAGCGGCGGTATAGGGAGAAAATTATGGCAATAAAAAAAGAAATAGATTCGGCTAAAGAATGGTACCTGAATGGTTTTGAAGAGTTTAAATCCAAATTAAACGGACAAACAAAAACATTTTTTACTGAGCTGAGAAATGACGCGATAGACCAATTGGGAAAAATTAATTTCCCTACTTCTAAAGATGAGGAGTGGAAATACACAAATGTATCGCCATTATTAAAAAATAATTTTATTCCGGCAAATTTAATAAATCACAGCATTGTGGATTCCACTGCAGTAGATTCAAAAATATTTAAAGGATTCGATAGTTACTTGCTCGTTTTTGTAAATGGAGTTTATGATTCGAATCTTTCTAACATCGCTGAATTACCTGAAGGAATTGTTGTAGATAGTTTTAATAATGTGCTTAAAACGAAGCCTGAATTAATTGAAAAACATGTTAGGGCTTTTTCCAAAACCAATAACGCCTTTGATGCATTAAATACCGCTTTTACAACGGATGGACTTGTGGTAATATTATCCGAAGGGAAGATATTGGAAAAACCAATACAGGCTTTGTACCTTAATGGGAATAATGAAAATACTGTTCTTAGTTCACCGCGTAATTTAATTGTTGCAGGAAAAAATTCGCAAGTAAGCATAATTGCTAATTATCAAGCCGTTTCGGAAAATCCTTATTTCAGTAATATTACTACAGAAGTATTCGCCGATGAGAGCAGTGTTGTGGATTTGTACAAAATTCAGAATGAATCGATGAAAGCTTTTCATATTGAACGAGTTGAAACCTACCAAAATAAAAAAAGTGTTTTTAGTCATTATAACATTTCATTTGGCGGCAGGCTTGTAAGAAACGATATAAATACAAAACTCGACGATGAGTTTATAGAAACTCATTATTACGGACTTTATCTCGGCAGCAAAGACCAACACATCGATAATCATACTTACATGGATCACGCTAAACCTAATTGCGAAAGCAACGAAATTTATAAAGGTATTTTAGATGATAGCTCGCGAGGTGTATTCAACGGTAAAATAATGGTAAGGAAAGACGCACAAAAAACTAATGCTTATCAATCGAATAAAACCGTGCTCTTATCCAAAGAGGCTAAAATAGACACTAAACCGCAGTTGGAAATTTATGCAGATGACGTAAAATGTTCGCATGGCGCTACAGTTGGTCATCTTGATGATACCGCATATTTTTATATTCGTTCACGTGGAATTCCAGCCGATCTTGCTAAATCAATTTTAATAAGAGCTTTCGTAAGCGATGTTGTGGAAACTTTAAAAATAGAAGAATTGCGAGAACAAATAAATCATTTGATTTTTGAACATCTTCATAGAGTTGAAATTTAATGGAAAATGTTACTATTACAGAAAAAAGCCGAAAGGCTAAAAAAGAATACAGGACATTCAATATAGATGAAATAAGAAATGAATTCCCAATTCTTAAGAGAACCGTAAACGGTAAACAATTAGTATATCTTGATAACGCGGCAACAACTCAAAAGCCTCAATCGGTTATTGACGCGACAGCCTATTACTATACATTTGAAAACGCTAATATACATCGCGGTTTGCACTTCCTGAGCGAGGTGGCTACTGAATCGTATGAACAAGCTCGACTAAAAGTAAAAGAATTTATTAACGCAATGAGTGTTTCCGAAATTATTTTTGTACGAGGCGCAACTGAAGCCATTAACCTCATTGCAAATACAATGTGCCGAGCTAAAATGTTTTCGGAAGGTGATGAGATATTAATATCGCATATGGAACATCACGCCAATATTGTACCGTGGCAAATGATGTGCGAAAGAAACGGGGCCAAGCTGAGAGTAATTCCAATTGATGACCACGGCGATATTATAATGGAAGAATTCAAGAAACTATTGAGTAATAAAACCAAACTAGTTTCGGTTGTCCATACATCGAACTCATTAGGTACTATTAATCCAGTAAAGGAGATTATTAAAATTGCTCATGAAAAGGGTGTGCCTGTTTTAATTGACGGAGCGCAGGCAATTCAGCACAAACCCGTTGATGTTCAGGAACTTAATTGCGACTTTTATGTGTTTTCGGGACACAAAATGTATGGTCCAACAGGAATTGGAGTTTTATACGGCAAAACATCTTTATTGGAAAAACTACCGCCATATCAGGGCGGAGGAGATATGATAAGGAAAGTAACATTTGAAGAAACAACTTTTGATGATCTCCCTAATAAATTTGAAGCGGGAACTCCTAATATTGCTGGGGGTATAGGGCTTGGTACGGCAATCGATTATCTTCGTTCATTTGATTTTAAGGATCTGATGAATCACGAGGATGCTTTACTTCAATATGCTACACAACAACTCCAATTGATTCCCGGGTTAAGAATAATTGGAACCGCAAAAAAGAAATCATCCGTTGTTTCATTTATCATTGAAGACATTCATCCCTATGATATAGGAACAATAATTGACACAGACGGCATTGCTATTAGAACCGGCCATCACTGTACACAACCTATAATGCAGCGTTTTAACCTGCCAGCTACTGCGCGCGCGTCGTTTTCTTTTTATAATACTTTTGAAGAGGTCGATAAGTTAGTCGTTGGGCTGCATAAAGTTATTACAATGTTTAAGTAATCAGAGAAAATAATGATTGATAAAGGTCTTATTGAACAACAAATTATACAGAAATTAAAAACTGTTTTTGACCCGGAAATTCCAGTTGATGTGTGGGAATTAGGATTGATATATGAAATAAAAATTGATGATGAATTAAATGTTTATATAAAAATGACTTTAACATCACCTGCTTGTCCTGTGGCTGGAAGCCTGCCACCGGAAGTAAAGGAAAAAGCGCAAAGAGTAAAAGGTGTTAAAGATGTAGTAGTCGATTTAGTCTGGGATCCGCCGTGGGATAAAGATAGAATGACAGAAGAAGCGAAATTAGAATTAGGCTTTTTATAATATAAAATAACCGAAAGGAAACAGAAATGTTTAATATACAGCAGCAACCACCAATTTACGATCCGGAAGCAGTTCAGCCTATGCGTGATGAATTGACTTATTGCGGATTCGAGGAACTTACAACACCTGAAAAAGTTGATGAAGTTCTTTCAACGAAAAATGACGAAACAGTTTTGGTTATGATCAATTCTGTTTGCGGATGTGCAGCCGGCAGCGCCAGACCAGGCGTAACACAGGCAGTACAGCATGAGGTTATTCCTGATAGAATAACAACTATATTTGCCGGGCAGGATAGAGATGCAGCGGCTCATTTCAGACAAACTTATTTAAGCCAATATCCGCCTTCATCTCCATCAATTGCTATTATAAAAAATGGCGAAGTTCTATTTATGATGCCCCGCCACCATATAGAAGGAAGATATCCCGATGAAATTGCCGGCGATCTTATACAGGCTTTTGACACTTATACTAAAAAGAAAGGTCCTTCCATTTCAGAAGAAAAATATAAAAAACTTGTTCATGCGATTGAATGCGGATCTAAAATTCCTTTGAACGAGGCTTAATAGATTTGGATTAAAATAAAGGCAGAGATTGTAGATATTGATTTTAGTCTTTGTCTTTATCTTAATCTTCAAAATGTAACTCAATTATAGAAAGAAAGAATGAAATTTAGCGCCCAAGAAGAATACGGGATACGCTGTTTAATCCGTATAGGAAAATATTACGATTCTGGAGAAGTGCCTACAATACTTCAGATAAGTAAAGAAGAAAAAATATCGCAGCATAATGTGGCTAAACTATTAAGAGTTTTACGTTTAGGAGGTATACTAGATAGTGAACGAGGTTTTGCAGGTGGATATACATTATCCAAATCACCTGAAGAAATTAAAATTGTAGAAGTTCTTGATGTTTTAGGTGGAAGACTCTTTGACGACGAATTTTGTATGAATCATTCGGGCTCAGCCCAAATATGCACACACACTGTGGATTGTTCAGTAAGATCTTTATGGAAAGTAATTCAACAGGCAGTTGATGGTGTTATCGGCAAACTTACTTTGCGAGATTTACTCGGGCAGGAAGACTATTTATTCTCAAAATTAAATTTAATACTTAGTGATATTAATAACATTCAGAAATAGCTCAATTCCAAGAAATTATTTTGCCGAAGTTACTTTGTCCACCAAATATACTATTGATTGATAATTTATTCCACTATGTTCAGATAAACCGATCTCACAAGTCCTGCTGTTTGAGTACCCCTGTTTACAATCTTCAGGGATTCCATTTTTCAAGTTCTTAAGTGCCGAAGCGTTAAGTTCGGGGTAGCTAAATCCACGATCCCCTGCAAAACCACAGCATCCCACATCTTTAGGAAATATTACCTTTTCCGAACAAGCTTCTGCAATGTTGCGGAATTTATCATCTAAGCCCAACTTTGTACCGCTGCAGGTAATATGAATTGAAACAGGTTCTTTCTGTTTAGTAAATGTAAGTTTATCCAACAAAAAGTCGTTTATAAACTCAACCTGATCATAAATTTTAACTTTTTCTTTTAAGCTGTCATTTTCCTCAATATAAATTCTCATTCTTTGTAAACAAGGACCCATATCAAATAAAACAGGATATTCGCCATTATTCGAGTCTTCTATTAACTGGTTCAATAATTCATCCGCTTTATCTTTCCCTTGTTTAACGAATCCCTTGCTGTTAAAAGCCATTCCACAGCATAGATTGTTAATATTACCAGGATATATGACTGCATATCCTGCTTTTTCTAATAGTTTGGCTGTAACAGTCGGCACTGATTCATTTGATTTATAATCTTTCGCTGGACCCATGGTACGTGTAATACAGCTTGGGAAGTAAACTACTTTACATTTGTTTGTGTTTAATACGATATTCGTTTTTATTTTTGAAGCGCCTTTGGGTAAATACTTTGTCCACCTCGGAATTAAATTGAAACTTGCGGATCTTAAAAAACCCGAAATTAAGGAGAGAATTCTATCTCCAAGAATAGCATGAAAAAAACTGACAAAGTTAAGTGCATATCTCCCCGATGCTGTAATAAACTCCATATTGTTGGCAATAAAATTGGCAATAGAATTTGCTGTAGGAGATATTTTATCAGCTCGTAATTCTTTAATTAATTTGCCTGTATCTATATTCACGGGGCAGCTTGTAGAACACAGACCATCTGTTGCGCAGGTTTCATTTCCAAAATAATTAAAAAGATCCACAAGCTTGTTTGCTTGATTTATGCCGGTGCCCGTCTTTTTTAAACGTTGAATTTCGCGCCAGGCAATTATCCTTTGGCGAGGAGTTAATGTTAAATCTTTAGATGGACAGTTTATTTCACAGAAACCACATTCAATACATTTATCAATAATAGGGTTTGCGGAAGGCAAAGGTTTAAGATTCTTTAAATGAATGGTTGGGTCTTCATTTAAAATTACTCCAGGATTCAATATCCCTTGAGGATCAAATATTTTCTTTATTTCCTTCATCAATTTATAAGCTTCTGATCCCCATTCGTCTTCAACAAAGGGGGCCATATTACGGCCTGTTCCATGTTCGGCTTTTAACGACCCGTCGTATTTATCTACAACAAGCCTTGTAATTTCGTTCATAAAACTGCTGTAACGTTTTACTTCGGACTCGGAATTAAAATCCTGACTGAATACAAAGTGCAAATTACCTTCGAGTGAATGTCCGAAAATTATGGCTTCGTAATAGTGATATTTATTAAACAATAATTGAAGGTCTATAGCGGCGTCGGCCAATTTCGCAATTGGAAAACAAACATCTTCAATAATTACAGTTGTTCCTGATTTACGCATTGCACCAACCGAAGGGAACAAACCTTTTCGTATTTTCCAGAGCTTTTCGTATTCAGTCCTTATATCAGTAAATTCCGGTTTAATTAAAAACTTATAGTTCTGAAGTGAATTCTTAATAATTTCTATATTCTTATTTAAATCCAATTTCGAATCAGCTGAAGTTTCAATTAGAAGCGCAGTTGCGGAATCTTTGAGCGATTTAAGATAAGTGGGCATTCCGGCTTTATCTTCCACAGAACGTAAAGAGGCTCTATCCATTATTTCAACGGCGTCCACTGGACATTTACGTAATATTGGAGTTGCTGAACAGGCATCACTCAAATCGTTAAATATCATTAATGAGGATGCTTTATTTGATGAATCGTGAACCGTTTTGTAAGTAATTTCAGAGATAAAACCGAGTGTTCCTTCCGAACCAATCATTAAATGTTGTATAATATCAATCGGGTCTGTAAAATCAACCAGCGCGTTCAAACTATAGCCAGTTGTGTTTTTCATTTTGTATTTGGCTGTAATTCTTTCTGATAAAGCGGTATTGGATTTAAGATTCGTAGAAAGGTTTACTAAAGAATCAAAGAGCAATCTATTGTTGTTCTTAAAATTCCTGATACTTTCCGAATCGCCTGTGTCCAATCTCTCTCCATTCGCGAAAACAATTTTCATTCCAGCCAAAGTATTATAACTGTTCTGCGCGGTACCGCAGCACATTCCGCTGGCATTATTTGCGGCAATACCTCCAATCATAGCCGAATTAATTGAAGCGGGATCAGGTCCAATTTTTTTCCCGTACATTTTAAGCTCAAGATTTGCCCTGGCACCGATAACCCCTGGCTGCAGACTTATATTGCTAATATCCTCATTAATTTTAATAGCTCCCCACGCCGATCCTATCATTACCAAAACGGAGTCTGATATTGCCTGCCCGGATAAACTAGTGCCCGCGGCGCGGTAAGTGATAGGTATATTATACTTTGAAGCAGCTACATTTAGTTGAATAATTTCTGTTTCAGTTTCAGCTTTAATAACAATTTTAGGAATTAATCTGTAAAAACTTGCGTCGCTGCCATAGGCTAGTGTTCGTAACGGATCTGTGATAATTCGATCGGAAGGAATAATTTTTTTAATAGTATTATGGAAACTATTGAAGTTCGATGTGCGCATATTATGAATTTGAGAAATTTAAAAGCACCCACCTTAACAAAGCAAAGATTGTGATGCTTTTGATTAATGAATTTTATGAATTACAAGTTTCTTCAACTTCTTCAACAGTTTTGGGTATCGGCTGTCCCAGTATTTTAAATGAATCTTCAGTTACCAATATGTCGTCTTCAATTCTAATCCCACCAAAACTCAAAAAACCATCTAGCTTATCGTAATTTATATAGTCTGAGTGTTTATTCTTTTCTCGCCAATTTTTAATTAACTGAGGTATAAAATATATTCCGGGCTCAATAGTTAACGTATAACCTGGCATCATTTTTTTTCCAAATCTCAGATAGGCCAGTCCGAATTGGTCACTTCGTTTAATATCGTCGTCATAACCAACGAAATTTTCACCCAATCCCTCCATATCATGTACGTCAAGACCAATCATGTGTCCCAATCCATGCGGGAAAAACAGAGCATGAGCACCGTTTGCGACCGCATCGTCAACATTGCCTTTCATTATACCCACTGTTTTTAATCCGTCTGCAATAATTTTTGCTGAGGTTAAATGAACATCCCGGAAGGATACGCCGGGTCTAATCATATTAATTGCTCCAAGCTGGGAATTTAACACAACATTATAGATATCGCGTTGAATTTCAGAAAATTTTCCGTTAACAGGGAATACTCTAGTAATGTCGCTTGCATAATGTAATTCTGATTCAGCTCCGGAATCGAGCAATGCTATTTGTCCGTCTTGCATCAAATTCTCATGAAAAGGATTGTGCAAAGTTTCTCCATGAACGGAAAAAATTATAGGAAATGAAGTTCCATTTCCCATAGCCAGAGCCATACCTTCCACTGCTCCATAAACTTCTTTTTCTTTAACACCTGGATTTGTGAATCTCATTGCGAGCAAATTCATTTTAAGACTAATATCCAGAGCTTGTTCCATTTGAGCTATTTCATCATCAGATTTTATTGATCTTTGTTTAATTACTGATTTAATCAAAAGTTCGGAAACGTTTTCCTTAACTTTTGAATGGTGGATTCCGAATAAATCTTCAAATAAAAATAATAAATCATGTTTGTACTGAGGAAGAAAATGAATTACTCTTCCTGAAGATTTAGCTTTATTTAAATGATTTTTTAACTGGCCGAATTCGTAAGTTTTTTCAACCCCAACAGCTTTAGCTTTATCTTTCATGGAATCGTCGGGACCCATCCATACAACATCATCCAGATCGCGATCGTTGCCAAATAAAATATCTTCATTGTTATCAATATCAATTAAACCGGCTATTCCTGGAAAGTCCAATCCGAAGTAATATAAAAAAGAACTATCCTGGCGGAATTTATATACTTCTGCTGGATAATTTCTAGGACTTTCGTTATTACCCGGGAAAAAAATTATTCCGGATCCGACTAATTTTTTTAAATGATCTCTTCTTTGAATATATGTCGCAGGAGTAAACATGATTATCTCCGTTAGGTTTTATTTTCAGATGAAATATTATAGAGCAAAAATACAAAATTTAGACTGGCTTAAAAAATAATAGTATTTATAAACCGCATTTATTTATCATTTTATGCAAAATTAAATCGTTGATGATATGATAGATCATGTATTGAATCCTGCCAAAGGTAAAAAGAAACAGACAATGTAGATTAGCCGGGATGGTTTTACCGTTACAAATTATACAGAGGCTTATATTAAAATTGATTGATAATCAATTTTGGTTCTAGAAAAACATATAGCTAAGATAAAATAGCTGACACAAAAGTTGGTATACAATTTTGGTGTCAGCTTTTGTTTATTTAACTAATACCATTCTTTTTGAATCCGAAAATATTTTTCCAGTAAGTTCGGTAACTGCGGTCATTCTGTAAATATATATCCCGGAATTAACTTTATTTCCCGAATTATCTAAGGCGGACCAGGTTTCAGTGAATGTCCCGGGAGCAAAAATTTTATTCACAAGTACTTTTACATTTTGTCCGAGTAAATTATAAATTTCTATTTTAACTCTACTGACCTCTGCTATATTGAAAATAATATTTGTAGATGGGTTAAACGGATTTGGGTAATTATTTAATAGAACAAATTGACCCGGAATTACACTGTTTTCAAAAACTGAAGTTGGATCCGGTTTACTGTTGGCGTTTCCCGGATTGGTAACTAAATTTGCGTTGCCAGGAGCAGGTTGTCCTTGTATCCAAGTTCCATTAGGATCCTGCAGTTCTTCACCGTTTGTAAATCCGTCGCCGTCTGAATCAATAGCCGCTAAATCCGGACCCCATACAACGTTGCCGGAACTGCCAGGTGAAGAGAGAAAAGAAGATTCAACAGTTTTCCCAAATGTATTGCGAGTTCCGCCGCCGCCTTCGTTTATGTGGCAATTTGCACAACTGCCTACGTTGCCATTTGGCAACTGTGTAACTCGGAAACTCCGGCTAATTAAAATAGAAAAAGAGAATATTAACATCGTCATAAATAAATATGGAAAAAGTTTTTTCATAATGTCCCCGTATTTAGTTTGGTTATTTGTTATTCAGAATAGAAGAGGAGTAAAGTATATATATGCAAAACAAAAAAAGAGGGGAAGAAAGTTCATTTATAAAAAAAAGCCGTTTAATTAAATAAACGGCTTTTAGTTTTAAAAATCTAGTATATAATATTATTAGGATTTTGACTCTTTTGTTCTTTTTACAACAGAAATTATAAAACCGAGGACCATAATAAGAACTCCTGCCCAAACAAGATTTATAAAAGGTTTAACGCTTGCTTCTATAGATAATACTTCCTTAGGCATCTTACTTCCAGTATCTGCGCTATTGACATTTTCCGATAAAGAACTCAGTACAATATTAATAGATCCGCTGGCGTCAAGATTGGTGAGGTTAATTTTTAAATCTATTTCAGATACTTCGGCATTTTCGTAAGACCGTTCACCATTACTTGAAATTAATTTGGGTTCAACCTCAAACACTTTTCCTAAAGCCTCAACTTTAATTTTGGCTCCAATAAAGAAGTCTTTTCCATCCTGCATTGAGGCCATGGCATCGGACGGAAAGTTAAAGCTTTCGAATGTAATTCTTTTACCGGCATATTGAATAGTTTCCCCCTTTTTAACTAAAAATTGCTGTCCTGACGCGGTGGAAGAATTACTTTCAGCAGCTCTACCGTCATCATAAGAGAGTGGCGAAACATAAAAATCTTGTGTCAATTTATTCCAGATATCAGGTTCGCGCATTAAGCTGTTGTTAAATTCTGCGACGTACATAACCGGAGCTATAACAGATGACGAATTACCTGATGTAACCGCTATATTAAATTTATATTTACCGTCCGGTGTTGGAGTATAACCCTGAAATGTAAGATCGTATCCCAAAACAGTTTTAGTTTCCCCTTTTACTAACTGAGCTTGCTCATCGGATGTAAATCCGCCTGTTGCAATTACACCTAACAAGAAGAATGCAATACCCGCATGGGCAATATAAGCGCCAAGACTCAATTTTTTAGTTTTAAATACTTTAATGGCAATTTCAATATTTACAGCAAGTGCGAATGCGCTCGAAAAAGTAAGTAAGATAAGCATTATATTATAAACACTGCCGAGTAGAACTATTGCGATTGTTGCTATCAAGGAAATTCCAAGCGACAATTTCGAATTCTTAAGAATGTCCTTATTGTCATTCGATTTCCATTTTAGTATCAGACTAAAACCGTTTAACAATCCTATTATTATTGCGATAGGCAGATTCAATTCATTATAAAATGATAGGTCCACCGAACTGCCGAATATTGGGGCTGAAGTACCGGCGAGTACAATAATCGCCGAAGCTATAAGTGCAACAGAACCCGTAAATAGAGCTAATTCGCGGCTCATAACATGATCTTCGGAAGTAAAAGTTTTTTCAAGATATTTCCATCTGAATGCAATGGCGCCAAATCCTAATATCGTAAACGTTGAAATAAACATCACGAGAAACAGATAAACCATCATTCCGGGATCAACAAAAGAGTGTACGGAAGCGTCTCCCAAAATTCCACTACGTGTTAAAAATGTGCTGTATATTACTAGCACATAAGTCATAATGGCCAGAATTAAGTTCGTTTTAACATATCTGCCTGCCCCGCCTGTATCTTGAGTTTTTTTCTGTACAAGCAGAGTATGAATAGACGCAACTCCAATTATCCATGGTACGAGACTGGAATTTTCCACTGGATCCCATCCCCAGTAACCACCCCAGCCAAGAACTCCATAAGCCCAGTAACCGCCTAACATAATTGCGAGTCCTAAAATCATCATTCCTGAAAGAACCCAAGGGAGTGATTGTTTCACCCAATCTTTATATTCATTTTTAAGCAGAGCTGCAAAAGCGAAGGCGAATGGAACAGTCGACATGGAAAATCCTATGAACAGCATAGGAGGATGTATCTGCATCCAGAAATTTTGTAAGAGAGGATTAAGTCCTTTGCCTTGTATAAGAAAATTATTAAATGCAATTCCGTTCGCGTTTAAAGCAGCAACCAAATCTTGATTCACCTGAATTAACGATTGATTTGTACCAGGATCGGTAAATAAGAAATTTTGCAGAAAAGGAACCGCGTTTATTAACTGACCAGAAGCAGCCACCTGAATGTAAAGTGTGCTGAATTTCGCGGCTTCAATGTATTGGGGTTCGGTCCAAATAAAAGTAAATGGACTCTTTAAACCGGGTGCGATCATCATTAAAAGGAAACCTATTGCGAGAGAAAAAATCATCATTACGCGAGGTTCAAGGTCATCCCGCTTAGATGTGTACTCCAGCAAAATAAGTCCAACAATGGCCGAAAATAATATCCAGAGCAGAAAACTGCCTTCCTGACCAGCGTAAAAAGTTGACATTAATAAACCGGTAGGGAGGTCGCCGTTACTGTAGTTGAAAACATATTTATACTGATACTGATGTGTTAAAATAGCATTCATCAACATAGCCGAAGCGGCTATTACAGATATAGCCATTGAGTGATAACCGATGCGCGCTAACTTTAATGTATTTCCATAACCTTTATAGGTTAGGAAATACATAATTACCGTGAATACACTCGCCAGCAAGGCAAGTGTAAGTAATATATTACCTATCATTTTTTTCTCCTTTGGGCGAAGTTATGATTTTGCCTGCTGTTCGTATTGAGATTCGTATTTCGAAGGACATTTAGTCAATATATCCGATGCCCTAAATACGCCGTTGGTGTATTTTCCTGTTACAACAACACTCGTGGAAGATTCAAAGTTATTTGGAATTGCGCCTTTATACATTACCTTCAATTCCGTTCCATTGAAATCTTTCATAAAGAAGGTGAACATATTCTGTTCGTTGTCCATTTGGTAGCTCTTTTCTTTCACCCAGCTTCCAGTAGCTTTAATGGTTTTGCTGGAATGTTTTATTTTTGCGAAGTCCTCTTCGTAGCCAACATTGGTTTGTGTGAAAAGATATCCCATAATGCCGAAGAAAACTACTATTATAATGCCGCCGAATATATATTTGTTATTCATAATGTCACTTTGCCTTTATTTCTTCTTCAATGTTTTTTAATCTTTTGTCAGTATTAAATAAAAAAGTAAAAATTCCTATCCATACAATAAGCACTATGGCCAGAACAATATATATAGAATTAGATTCTAAAAAGCCGATCAATCCTTCCAATGTTTACCTCAGATTAACTGTTTATTAAGTTTGTCGCGAATAATTAACGATTTGTAATTTATCTTCCACATCCAGAAATAGAGAATGGTAAAAGTAAATAAAGATATATAAAAAACTAATTGCATATTACTGTTCATCTTAAAATCAACAACGGGACCCAAGTTATCATCATTAGCAGATCCGGGATGCAGACCCGTCATAATTCTGGGCATAATAAAAACAAAAAACGGAACTGTAAGAAATGCTAATATTGAATAAACCGCGGAAAGATTTGCACGTTTCTCTTCGTTTTCCACTGCGGAACGCAGTGCGAAAAGTGATCCGTAAATAAGTAATAGTATAAATATACTTGTTTCACGCGGATCCCAATGCCAGAAAGCGCCCCATGTAAATTTGGCCCAAACAGAACCAGTAACCGTTGCTAAAATGCTAAACACAAAACCTAGCTGTAAAGCTGAATTAGATCTAGCGTCATCATCTAAATTATGGTTTTTTAGGTAGCGAATGCCATAAATCATTGCCATTAAAAAAGCTAATACAGCCAACCAGGCAGTAGGTACATGGAAGAATATAATTTTTGCCAGCTGCCCCAAACCAGGTATCAAAGGAAATTCGTTCCAGGCTTGCGGATTATCTACTATTGGAAAAGAAATACCGGCGACTATAACAAAGCACATTAGTGCAAAAAGAAGCAATTTTATCAATATTGATTTCATGTATTTTCAACTTTCTCTATATCTAAAACAATTCGGTAAAAATAGGTAAATAAAGATAAAAAGAGAAGATTTATCGAATAAAATAATATAATGACATAATGACTTATTATCAAGAAATCCACACTTTCTAAGTAATGCTAATATTTAGCTATTTTTATTAATATTGAATTTATACCGATATTGTGTTTTATTGTTCCTTCTTTATCAGCTCCTTCATTTTCTGTAAATTATGTGTCATATTAAACCAACCATTCTTAAATCCGGCATAATCAGGTCCCATCATTGCGGTCGAATAGCGGATTGAATTTGCATAAAATAGCCATTGTGATTGCCACAAAAATTCAAGATTTTCATCGAACGGATTGTTATTGTTCGCGACGCCATTATTCCACCCCTCCACTAATATTTTTGTTGAAGCAAGGACCATCGCATCTGCGTCGGCATTTACTTTTTCAATTTTGGCAATTTGTTTTTCAGTCCAACTTGTGCCATGGCATGTTTTGCAAACCGAAGTAATTTTGTCCATTCTATCGGCTTGATCAAATTTGTCTAATAAATAATCAGTTGACAATTCGCCAATAAAATTAACAGGCAATTGTAATCCGTCGGAGTTTTTTATCTCGTATGTTTTTCCAGATTTTGGTTGCGGATGAGAATAAGGCAGTCCAAAAATTCTCACCCATAATCTGGATCCGAAATCGTGGGTTCTTTCCGCTATTATGTTCCCATCGTTATTTACTAAAAGAGAATTATGGCAAGTGGCGCATGTTGGAACGGTGATATCCTTGCCAACTTTCCAAGGTACTGCAGTAAAATTCATTTCTTTCTCTATTGAACTAAAAATATTTCCATGCTTACTCTCTTTGTAAACATTGTATGCCGGTACATCCGGTTCCAGATGACACTGTGCGCAAGTATAAGGTTTTCTTGCAACCTCCAATGAAAAAGAATGACGAGGGTGACATGATGTGCAGGCTCCATTGCTGCCGTCCGGATTAATTCTTCCCACTCCCTGATTCGGCCAATTTGTTAATTCGGGAACTTCAATTTCTCCAAAATCTGTTTCAATTTTTGTTAGTCCTTTAACTCCTATAACAGTTCCATGACAAGCATAGCAGGTCTCGCCGGATGCCAAATCATTCTGTCCGTGGAAAATAAGTTCTTCGTTTTGGTATGTTTTGTTGGAAGTTATAGTATTAACAAGAGTTGTAAATAACTTGTTTTTTGAAAGATTGTCGTGAGCATTCGCTTTTTTGCTGACTTTGTATTCATCCACTTCAACGGGATGACATTTTCTGCAATCATTAGGCGAAACGACAACATTAATCTGATAGCCAAAATGTTCGAAGGAGTCCTTATGATCTATTGTATTTAAGGAGTGACATTCGAAGCAGCCTATGGTTGATTGAGAACTCGCAAGCTCACTCGAAGTGTCAATTGAAATCCGCCGCTCCAATTCATTTTTATTCAAGGCCTCATATATGGTCGATTTTGAATGCAAACTTCTCTGCCAATCCCCTACAATGCCTGGTGTTACCGAACTATGACAATCAAGACACTCCTGAGTTTCACCGCTCACTACTTGAGAATATTGTGAGTAAGAGGATAATATAATTACTAACAAAATAAATGCTAAGTTTTTCATATTAACTCCTGACTGAAAATTGGATTCTTATGTCGAATTTAAGTGGTTTTATTTTTATTATCAATGAACTTTTAAAATTGGGTGGATAGGATTAATAATTTTGTAAAATAATTAAAGAAACATAAGTATCTTTTATTCGTCTAATTCTATGGTTTTTAATAAAAAACAGTTGAAATAATTAAATAACAATTCCGGAAAATACTTGCCTAATTCAAACCCTATTAAAAGAATATTCGATTTGTATACAAGCGATCTTACGATGGATGAGATTGAAAGATTAATTAAAAAAGAATCCGCTGAAGTATATGAATTTTATAAAAATGAAATGCCAAAAGTTGATCCTAACAAAGATCGTTTTACAAGAAGTTTAATTTTTATTCGCAGTCTTTTTAACGCTTTTTTACTAAAAATGACGGCTGCCCGACGGATATTTTACATTGCTGCATTGCTTATCTTTATTGTCGGTTATATGAACGATACAGGCAGTTATTTAATCCTCTCATTCCTTATTATCAATTTCCTTTTGGCTTTTGAACTCGCTGATAAACTAACTGTTAAAGACGAAATGAGTTTGGCCCGAAAAATTCAAAATAATTTAATGCCCAACGAACCGCCTGATATTGAAGGATTCGAGATAGCAACGCTATACGAATCTGCCAAAGAGGTTGGCGGAGACTATTTTGATTTTCTTAAAAGCAATAACGACAATAATGAAAATTATATTGTGATAGGCGATATTTCAGGTAAAGGAATGGCGGCGGCATTATATATGGTGAGGGTACAGGCTATAACCCAATTCCTTGTAAAAAACCATAATGACATTCTTGAAATATTAATAAACCTGAAAAATTATTTTTCACAGAAATTACGTAAGGAATATTTTTTAACTATACAATTGGCAAAACTTACTAACGACGGCAAAATACAAATTAGCAGCGCAGGACATAATCCTATCCTTTTATATAATTCAGAAAACAAAACTTTTTCGGAAATAAATCCCAAAGGTATAGGAATCGGATTGAATGACAAGGGGCTATTTGAAAAAACGTTGGCAATTGAGGAGTTTACACCGGCAAAAAACGATTTAATAATTATGTATACTGATGGTATAACCGAAACTATGAATCAATATAAAGTTCAATTCGGTTTGCAAAGATTAAAAAAAGTTATAACTGAAAACGCAGATAAATCAGCTTTGGAATTAAAACAGATCGTACATAAACATTTAGTGTATTACAGGGGAGACGCCAGTCTGCATGATGACTCAACTTTAATTATACTAAAAGTAAAATAACTGAAATTACTTCATATCGTAAATAATGAACTCTTCGTCATTGGGTCTCAATTGGTTATAAATTCTTTTTAAGGAATTATAAGCAGCCTCACTGCCCCGGTTAGCCGCACTTCTATAAAGTTTTGCTGCCTGCGCTTTTTCCTTGTTAACTCCTAAACCGTTTTCATAGCAATAACCTAAAGCTGTTTGGGCCAAAACTGAACCTTGTTCTAAAGCTTCCTTAAGATTATGAATGTCCGAGTTATAATCAGAATTTTCATTTTTCTCCATTAAGTTTGAAAGTGCTAATCTTACCTTGGCCTCTGAGCTTCCTAAAGCGGCTGCTTTATTCCAAAACTCATAAGCTTTATCTTTGTTTTTATTTACAAGAGTGCCATTGTAATAACAAAGTCCAAGTTCAAGCAAGGAATTGATATGATTTTTTTGGGCTGCTTTTGTAAGCAAACTCAGCGCCTGCTCCGCAGTTAATTGGTAATCGAAACCCAAAGCTGTTAGAGCCGCCCAGGCAAACATTGCGTCAGTATTATTTTTATCTGTCTCTTTCTTAAGTTTAACGAAAAAATTATTAGTTCTGATAATCTTAAAAATATATTCAACGGCCTTCATAGCCCCCAGTCGGTATGCTTTAATATAATTTTCCATAGCCAAAGTAGAATTTGCCTTTTTGGTTATCCCTTTTTCATAATCTTTAGCCAATATTAACAAACCTTCGGGACTGCCCATTTCGGCTGCAAATTCTACCAAAGCTTGGCCGGATGAATCTTTCAGAGCCGAGGCAGATACCGATGAATTTAGTCCAAGGCTGGTTTTTAATTCATCGAAATTTTTCTCATAAATTTTTTTTAAATTTTCCTCTTTCGGATTATCAGTATTTTCGAAATCGAAAAAATTGAGTTCAAAATCAGGATTAAATATTGCAGAACTGCCGACAACAGAAGAATCAATTTTTGCAACTGCTATACCAGTTGACGTTTCATCGTTCGATAAAACAATAAGACCACTTTCTTCCATCCTTTTTTTCGCGTCTATGGCGGGCTGATATTTTAACTCAGCGGCTTTACTAAACCATTTAAATGCTTCATTATAATTTCGATTTATCACCAAATTGTCGGTAAAAAAAACACCGTAAAAAAACTGTGCTTCAGGCATACCATTTTCTGCGGCATACTTTACATTAGTAAACGCTTCAAATGGATTCCAGGGCACGCCGATTCCATTGTCCAACATTATCGCATAATTATATTTTGCTGCCGTAAGGTTTTTATCGACAGCTTTTTTTATCCAATAAACCGCTTTTACTGTGTCTTTAGCAAAACCGTTTCCTAATAGATGTCGCAATCCTAATTCATGCTGAGCAAGAGGATCTTCTTCACTTGCGTATTTCTGAAGAATATATCCTGCCATTAGAGGGTAAGTAGGCGCTTTGGGTTTAATGAGAGGGTAAATATTGTTCGCCCTGTTATTTTTGAATGCCTGACTTTTTGTTGAATCCTGAGCGACAATAAAGCTTGAAAATAAAAGCAAAATAATTGTAATAATCCTAAATTTCATGAATTTCCAAGATATAAATTTAATAAAGAATGATGTAGCAAAAACGACATGTGTTAGACAGCGGAAAAAGGAAAAAGTTTAATAAAATAATCAACTCAAATTTTTTATCATTTTAAACCTGTTGGTGCCATTTACTGAATTATATTCTGTAAAATCCATAATTTGATCAATAAGAAATAAACCCATACCTCCTTCGGGCAGGTTTTCAATATCTTCAGGATCAAAATTAAGTTCAGGTTTGCTCAATTTAGGACGAGCCAGACCATATTCCGTAATTATTATCTCAAACGAATCATTGGTGGATGTCAGTTCCAAATCAATCACGTTGTCTTCTTTTTCTTTATATGAATGACGAACGACATTATTTAAAGCCTCAACTAAGCAGATTTCAATCTCGCCTCTAACTTTATCACAAATTTTATTATAGAGACCATTTGAACGCAGATTGCCCAGAAAATCTGTGATATCAGAATATTTACTTTCGATTCTGTACTTTTGCTTCATTTTACTTTGAATGTGTTCCGATGTAGTCCAAATATAAGTAATTCGATTAAAATTAGTTGAACAAAGATAATTTGAATTTATTTTTAATTTCGAATCATTTTTATTAAATGATTAAGCACAGCCATCAAATCAAAAAATTAGTAAACACGGCCCAGCAATTATACTTATATACTATAATTAGTAGTTTTTTACTTGAATCAATTAAATCTTTAGAAACTACTCGGGAAAAATGCATTTGTATACTTTGATGAAGTAATTGAAACATAAAAATAAAATTCATATATCAGAATAAAATGACAAATTGTCGGAATCTAGCATTAAAAATTTTATTACTCATATACTGAGTACCAATATTATAAGAGAATAAAAAATAAGTCGGAAATTCTAAAACAATTTAAATTACAGATTCCTGCCATAGTTGTAACGCTAAAAGCGATTGAGAAAATTAAATTTAACAAACCATATACTGGAAATAAAAGAATTATACCTGAATATTTTTACATGACTTGTCTTGCTAAAAATCCTGATAAAAACTGCTCGAATTGATAATTAGTGTCACAAATTTTAAGTAAATAATTTTTAACTATAAAAATGTTATTTAGTATTACATGCTTGTATTAACTGAACCAATTCATAAATAATTTATTTGAAAATAAATTTAAAACAACCGCTATAATGAATAGTGTAAAACGACGATGATTTTACTGAAATTAGCCTATAAATTGCAGGATTAGATATTTAAAAAGATCATAAGTTGGATAATAAAATATTTTTTAACTCTATTTCTGTAAACCGCATTATAAATTCAGCTTTCAAATTCATAGATGAATTTTTTACATAGGTAGTTATACTAATAAAATTTCTGGAAGATTAATATATATTATATTTTAAATCGGTGTAAATTTATAAGAAAATTTGAAATGTAAATTAAGGGGACTAATTATGAAAAAAAATAATATTTATAGTAATATTTTTCATACCCTAATTATTAATATGAAATCGTTGAAATACACAATAATATCAGTTGCTATTTCAGTAGTTCTTCTAATTTCTATTGTTGTGTTGTATCCACAAATATTCAATAAAATTTTGGACCAATTAGTAAACAATCCAAACTATGGAATTATAGGAATTATTGGTGCGCTGGTATTGATTATTATAGGATTAAGCCTGGATTTTTATAGAAAAGAATTAAAGCATAAACGAAAGAAGATTTCAAAAGATAATTCTTATTCTATATATAGAGCAATACTTGAATCAATTAATGAAATAATCTGTAATTATATCCAGTCTATGCAATTGTATAAGATTAAAATGGAAGATAAATCGGATATGCAGATAGAAATTGATTTTGATGAACTTACGTCAACAACGATATCTAAATTAAAAAAAATGCAATTTGTAGATGAAGTTGAAAATGAAAATTTTAATACTGATTCAAGTATTATCATGTATAAATCGACAAATAAATTTATGAACTGATAGAAAGGTAAATGGCGAAGCACAAAAATCTTACTCTATTACATTATTTATCAAAAATTTGAAAGTGGTTTCTGGTTTTAAAAATTTTGAATTAAATAAGCTGGGGAGCGATTAAATAAATTGTTTATAGGAAATCAAAAATAATAGAACAAAATACCCCATACATTATTTAACAAATTATTAATAAGGGGAGTCTTTCCTTTACACAGCTAAACGGTTATTTAACAAGTTCAAAATAAAGAGTAAAAGTGGTACCCTCTAGTTTAGAGCTTTTTACTTCTATTATGGCATTGTTAATTTCGCAATACTTTTTAACTAAGGCCAAGCCTACTCCGTTTCCTTCATAACTTCTCGTATATCCTTGTTCTTCCTGTCTGAAGGGTTCAAATATATTCGGTAAGAATTCATCGGAAATTCCAATTCCGGTGTCAGTTATTGTAATTACTATTTCGTTATCATAATTTAATGAGGCATCTACGGATACATTTCCCTCTTTCGTATATTTTATTGCATTATCAATAAGATTTGAAAATATTTGTAAAAGACTATATTGATCCCCATTTACAAACATTTTGTCGTAAGCGGACGAAAATGTGAGATCAATATTTTTATCGATAGCATTATAATTGTACTCGTTCATAATCGGTTTTATTACGTCATCAATTAAGTCGATTTTTTTAATAATAGAATTGTAAGCTCCGAGTTGAATTTCTGACATATTTAGAATCATATCTATTGTTCTCATAATCCTCTTACTGGACGAGGCAACACTTTCAAAAATAAGCTGTGTATCATCGTCTTGTTTACCTGAATATTTATCGCTCAGTAGTCCTGTATAATTTAAAATATTATTTATGGGTGTTCTTATCTCATGTGATATTTGAGCTAAAAACTCTGTTTTTAATTTATCGGATTTTTCCGCCTTCTCTTTTGCTTCAGTAAGCTGTATTTCACGCTTTTTGCTCTCAGTAATATCAATTCTGAATACAGAAACTCCTTTAACAACTTTATCGATTATTATAGGATTAAGATATACTTCGTAATATTTAAGATCATTATGGTTTCTAATATTTATTTCGAAAGAAAGCTTTTTACCTGAAAGGGCCATATCATATTTGTTTTTCCAAAATTCATTTTGCTCAACTCGTTTGAAATTAATAGCACTCATTCCTTTTGAAATTGGATTTTCGAAGAATTCGTAAAATCTTTTTTCGAGAATATTATTATAAATTATGAACTTGTATTCACTATCAATGGCCCAAATAGCCTCAGTGCTATTTTCAATCAAAGATTTTAGATTTGATTCAGATTCTTTTATTATTTCATCAGCTTTTTTCTTTTCTGTAATATCCCTGAAAAATACTGCCAGGCCATTCTCAGATGGTATTATGCGGTTTTCATACCACCTTTCCAAAGGCTCAAAAAAGAACTCTATATGAGAAATTTTTTGCATTTCGAAAGATTTAATATAAGCTAAATATAGGTGAGCTTTTAAATGAGGAAATTCTTCCCATAAATTTTTATTCAATACTTCATTGGAATTTTTATTTAATAAAATTGCCGCATGTTCGTTAATATTTATTATTGTCCAGTTTTTATTTACCAAATAAAAACCTTCATTCATGTTTTCCAAAGTATCGGAAAAATTTTTATGAGCATCTAATAGTGAAGCGGTTTTTAGAAGCACCTGTTTTTTTAGGCTTCTATTCCACCCAATTATCACACTAGTTATAAGCAACAAAAATATAAGCAGATAAATCAAATAAGTCACAAAGGTTTTAATACTCTTATATTCTTCTTCTTTTTGCCCAAACCAATTGTCCTCGATTTCATCCAGAATTTTTTTGTCTTTTAACCTTACGAGTCCATTATTAATTATTCTTAATAATTCGGAGTTTCCGTCTTTAACAACAAATGCATATTCTTTCGGAAATATAGGAGAACCGGCCCTTATAATATTAGGGTAGTTTTTAACTTGGAAAATATTACGTGTTACCGTTTGGGATAGTATTGCGCAATCGCCTATTCCGCTGGAGAGCAATTGAAGAGCTTCGGGTTCACTCTCAACAGTTATTAGATCTATTGAAGGATAATTTTTTTTAAGTTTATCATATACAAAAGACATGTTTTGAACAATTGCTTTTTTCTTGTATAAATCTTCCAGCGAATTTATATCTTTGGTGTTTTTTCTTATAAAAATTTCATCGTAAGCTATTGTGAATGGTATTGAAAAATCTACAAGGGAATCGCGAATACTCGAATAAAACATATCAGAGATATCAATTTTATTTGTTCGTTCAAGTTCTTCTCTAATCTGAGACCAATGCCCAAGTTTAAACTCCACTTCTATCTGCATTTCGGCAGCGATAGCTTTTATAACATCTATATTAAAACCCTCTGGTTCTCCCTCTTCGTTAAGATATTCATAAGGGGAAAAATTTTTATCCCCTCCATACACATATTTAGTTTTTTCCGTCTGCGCCTGAAAATGGCAATTGAATAAAAACAAAATAATTATAAGTAAACTGAGATTATGCATTTCTTAAAAATCAATAATTATAGATATTCTCATAATTCTTTTACTCAAAATACAGAATTATAATTCATATAAAATTAAATGTACGAATAAACACAGAATCGGCATTACTATGTCTATCAAATTAACCATTACTTAAAACTTAATAACATACCATTAAAAAGATTAGTTGGCTCTATAAGTTTAACAGTTAAGTGCGGCAATTACAAAATTAAATTTATCAATTCAAATTTAATCATAAGAAAATTTATCTTATTAATAATCATTCATGTAAATCAGAGGGATGTTATAAAAATATTCTAAGTAAGTTTTATTGAAAGACAGAATATGAATTGATATTTTAAAATTTCTTAATTTGGTAAAAGGACTAATTATGATATCTAATGCCGCAACACCCGAGGAATATATAAATTCACTTCCAGTTGAAAGAAAACAAGTTGTAATTAAACTAAGGGAAACTGTTTTAAAAAATCTGCCAGAAGGTTTTGCCGAAGAAATAAATTACGGGATGCTCGGTTATGTTGTTCCTCATTCCATTTATCCCGAAGGTTATCACTGTAATCCCAAACTACCTTTACCATTTATGAACATCGCATCTCAGAAAAATTTTATCGCAGTATATCATATGGGAATTTATTCGGATAAAAAATTGCTGGAATGGTTTACAGCAGATTATAAGAAGATTTCAAAAACAAAGCTGGATATGGGTAAAAGTTGTATACGATTTAAAAAAATAGATCAGATTCCATTTGAGTTGATTGGAGAATTATGCACAAAAATTAGCCCGCAACAATGGATTGCAGTTTATGAAAAACATATTAAAAGGAAAAAATAGTAAATTTAAAATTTTTCATGCATTGTTAAGATAATTGTACTTATTAGGGAAATTAAATTAATTACATCTAATTGTTATGAAAGTAAAATATAGCAGGTCTTATAATAAAAAAAAATAAACTAAAATGATGCCGACTTCAATTTAGTTGTCGGCTTCATTTAAAAATATTTGTTACAAAGTAACAGTGCTAATTTATTTCAGGGATTCTACCAGGCGTCCAGGTCGCTCCCAAATTTTCAAGTTCCTTTTCAATATCTTTTAAATCTGTATTAGTTATCCTCCTTAAAGCGTTTAATATTTCAGGCAGTTCTTCGCTCAATATATCATACGCAATTATCTGATTTTTTGTTATGTTTGATGTTGAGCTCCAAGTAGGATAAACCATTTCATTAATTCTCCAGTTCAGTGGCATTTGTGCCGGTGGAATTTCTTCATTGCTTGCTTTTGCCGGTTGGCCTTCGAACTTAAATAAAATATCGGCAACCTCATCAGAAACTTTTTTAACTTTATTAAATAACTCTAAAGGAGTACCCGATGTTAAACTAACAGTTTGTTTAATATCTTCGAGCGTTTTTGCGATCAAGTTTGTCTGCGCTCTTGCGCCGACAACTTTTTTTGCAAGTTCCAAAAATTTCTTATTGTCGGCAACCTGTTCAGCTCTGTTTTCAGCCGGGAGAGTTGTGTTATTTAAGGGAATGGCATTAAAAAAAGTTGGCCCAGCAAGTTGTTTTACTTCATCTCTAACTACCATGGAAAGTGAAACTGAATACTTTCCGGGTAATGCTAATAAACTTGAATTTGTTTTATTTGTGGGATTAAATTTGTCCTTGGGCGCTTGTAAAGGATTAAAATGATCGAGTCTCAAATCCCAAACAACACGTTTAACACCACTGCCGGCCGATACGAATAATTTTTTAATTTCAGCTCCGGATTCATCTTTAATAGAAAATATCAAATACGGATCAATTTCATCCTCTTCTTTTTTTATTTCCTCATAGCTCGGTTGAGTTATTGGTTCCCCTTTTTTGAATAATTCTTTTTCCTTCTCTTTCCTAATTGATTTTAAAGTTTTAGGCACTTCTTTAATATAATAGGTAAACACAGCGCCAATTTCGGGATTGGGGGCTTTATAATAAGATGCGCCTTGTCCATATTTACCCCTGGCTTCATTAAACATTAGTGCATCTTTAATAGGAAAAATGAACGCATCATTTTCTAGCATTTCTTTATTAACATCGCGCAATGGAGAATAATCGTCTATTAAGTAAAATCCTCTTCCAAAAGTTGCAACAACCAAGTCGTTTTCTCTTTCCTGAATAGCAATATCGGGCACTTTTACGGTTGGAATTCCCGATTTTAATTGGATCCATTTTTGTCCGCCGTCTATGGTGAAATAAATACCCCATTCTGTTCCAACAAATAATAGATTCGCGTTTACAGGATCTTCGATAATTGTACTAACAGGACCATTCTTTGGTAGATTTCCGGAAATGGATTTCCATGTTTTTCCTTTATCTTCGCTTTTTAGAACATAAGGATTAAAGTCATCACGTTTATGATTGTTAAATGTGGCGTAAACCACATTTTCATTAAAACGCGATGCACATATGTCACTTACCAATGTAAACTCAGGCACATTTGTAAAATTTGTCAATTTGCGCCAATTTTTTGCATCCTCTGTAACCTGAATTAAACCATCGTCTGTACCTACATAAATTAAATTCTCTTTAATTTTTGATTCATCCAAAGAAACTATTAATCCGAATTGTGAAGTTGAAACATCTTTTGAAACCGCGTCAGTACTCCAGTATTTATCCATAACTTTGAATGAATTGCGGTCTGTTTTCGTTGTAAGATCATCACTGATCTGTTGCCAGCTGTCGCCTCTGTCGTCGCTTCTAAAAACTTTTTCCGCCGCTATATACAATCTAGTATTGGAATGTGGACTAATAATAAAAGGAGTATCCCAGTACCACTTAAAAGTTTTTTGACCTTTCAGCGGTTCCGGACGAATCGTAATACTTTCGCCACTTTTTTTGTCGTATCGGATAATGTTACCATACTGCCATTCACTGTAAACAATATTCGGATCGGTTGGATCCACCGCTTGAAAAAATCCATCACCTCCCACTGTCATCTTCCAATCGTTATTAACGATGCCATCGGAATTTAGAGTACGTGAAGGACCTCCCATACTTTGATTATCCTGCGTACCGCCATAAATATTATAGAAAGGCAGGTCGTTGTCTGTGGTAACCCTATAAAATTGGGTTACGGGAAGGTTTGGTTTAAATTGCCAGTTTGCGCCGGCATCAAATGTCTCGTATATACCACCGTCACCCCCAATCAATAAATTTTTTGTATCGTTAGGATTAATCCATAGAGCGTGATCATCAACATGACGGTCTTTATTACCCAGAGTATTCCATGTTTTGCCGCCATCTATTGTTACCTGCGTTACAGTTTCAGTAGAATAGACTTTATCAACATTAATCGGATCACAATAAATTTCGTTGTAATATTGACCGCTGGCACTATAGTCGCTCATTTTTTCCCAGGAAGCTCCTCTGTTTACAGATCTGAAAAATCCACTTTTGTTTTCAGCCGCTTCAATAATTAAATACACAACGTCTGTGTTCACAGGTGAGACGGCAATTCCCATACCGCCGATATCAACACTCGGTAAGCCCGACATTATTTTATTCCAGCTGGCACCAGAATCCGTTGATTTATAAACCGCTGATTCTGGTCCGCCCCCAATTTTTGTGTAATGATGTCTTCTTCTTTGTTCGGAAGTAGCATACAAAACGTTAGGATCTTTAGGATCCAGTACAATATTATTTATACCCGTATTTTCACTTACATATAATACTCTATTCCAGGTTTTACCGCCGTCGGTTGTTTTATACAAACCTCTCTCACCACCTGGTCCCCAAGCCGAGCCTTCAGCAGCAACATAAACAACATCGGAGTTACGAGGATCTATTACAATTCCACCGATCTGTCTTGAATCTTTAAGACCCATATTATTCCAGGAACTGCCGCCATCTGTCGATTTATAAACACCGTTACCATAACCCAATGCGCGCTGATGATTGTTTTCACCACTTCCTACCCAAACCACAAAAGGATTGTTCGGATCGAGCACAACACATGCCAATGAGTAGGGAAGTGAATCCGCGATTGCGGACCAGGTTACTCCAGAATTTGAAGTCTTCCATAAATGTCCGCTGGCAGTAGCCACATAGTATTCGCTGAAATCTTTAGGATTAACTGCAAAATCTGCTATTCGTCCTGAATTCCAAGCAGGGCCGATGCTGCGAAATTTTAATCCTGCGAATGTATTTGAATTTAATTTGTCTTTTGAAGTATCGTCTTTTACAGATGCAAATACTGAATTAAACAATGCAAATAAAAAAATAAGCAAAGTTATTCTAAAAAATTTCATTACTTCTCCTATTATTATTAGAGATATTAATGTGATTTCGATTAAAAGATAATTTCATTAAATAAATTAAAGTGTGAATCGATTGCTAAAATAGTGATTAATTATAAAAATTTTGAAATTAATTGTCTGAAACAAAATCAGTTTATTACATCCGATAATTTTAATCAATAATTTGAAGTTTATAAAACTATTGAAAGAGAAATAAATAGTATATAATTTGTACAAAAAAATATAAAAGAAATGCGTTGATGGAAAAAATTTTACAAATATTAAAAATTTTAATAGCTTTTTATCTTTTTTATATCTTCTTATCAGCTCTGCAGATAACAAATATTTTTAATGAAACACGTCCGGAAAAATATTTATACTCCCAAAAATTGGATAAAATATATGAATTGGTGCATGCTCATAAAGCAGAAAAAGTGCAGGATTCGGCATTATGCTTCACACCCGAGTATCAAGCCGAAATTTTAAATAAGGGAAAAGTAATAATAGATTCCTCAATTGTAGAAACCTACCAAGAAAATGGATACTTTTATGTTAAAGTGGATATAGGAAATGATTGGTTCGGTAGAGTTAGCGCTAAACTGGGCTGCGATGAAGAGCTATACAAACAAATTCGTATGTTTGAATTCAAGACAGTTTTAATGGTTGCAGACATCAACAAAATTGTATGTAGCGATTATGATTTAATAGCACTGCGAGATGACAAACAAGTTGTTGTTGAAAAAAGCAAAAATATAGTTCTTTCAGGTGAGTGTCTGGAGGTCGTTCAACTTTCAGCTTTTTAATTTAACGCCCCACATTTTACAAAAAGAATTTTTAACTTGCCTAATATCATTTGATATTTATCAATTCTATATGTTTATGAATTTTAATAATTTAACGCATCACTAAATATTGAATCACCATGAATGAATCTCTGAAAAGAATAGCTTTAATTTTAGGTGTTATTGTATTTATTCCACTCATATTATTTACTTTTTTCCAGGTATCTTCGTTAAACAGCGACGAAGAAATTATCGATGAAATTTACAAAAACCAGCTCGAATCAATAATTTATTCAGTTAATCAATATTCTGAAGATTATGTATCGGGCTGGACAACTCGCATAAATAATATGCTTTTAAAAGCGGGAACAAATCCTAAAAATCTTTCCGAAATAACAACAAATTTTATGCGGGAGAATAATTCAATCTACAGGCTTTTTATAGCAGATAGTTTGTTAAGCATGAATATTGTTTTTCAGAATAAAAATGGAAGTTTTACTTCAGTTCAAAACTCGGCGGAGATTTCAAGTATACTAAACGAAAATAAAACAAAAATTGAAAGATTGTTCGCTTATCGGCAAACAGGGTACAAAAAAATTGAGTCTCTCCCCAGTGTAACAGCCGGTCAGAATACGGTTCTTGCCTTTATTCCCAATACTAATTTTCTTAACTACAAATTAAGTGGAGTAGTTATTGATCCGGCATTATTTGTAACCGAAGTGTTGGCGCCAAAAATACAGGAAATATCCCGCGATAATATTATTATATCATGCTACAACTCTATAAATAACGAAAGAGTGTATTCTAACTTTCCAAATGAGGAAGAAAACTTTCAGCGCGAAGGTCAATTATGGCTGCTGCCGAATTATAAAATAGCTATTTCCTTAAAGGGCAGAACTATCGATGGTTTAGTTGCCCAAAGAACCGTAACAAATTTAATTTTGATAATATTAATAACACTCGTACTTGTTGCAGGTGTTATTCTTGTATATAGGAGTATAAAAAAAGAAATTCAATTCGCCCAGATTCGTTCGGACTTTGTGTCAAATGTTTCGCACGAGCTGAGAACGCCATTATCACTGATAAGCATGTTTGCTGAGACTCTAGAGTTAAATCGAGTGCCCACTGAACAGAAGAAACAGGAATACTACAAAATCATAAGCCAGGAAACCAATCGTCTCAGCCGAATTGTAAATACAATTCTTAATTTTTCAAAAATGGAAGCGGGTAAGAGAGAATACAAATTTGAATCAACCGATCTGAATGAGATAGTAGAAAATGTAATGGCTACTTATAATTTTCATCTGAAAAACCAGGGCTTTGAATGTAAAATTTCGCTGCATCCGGCAAAATTAAAAGTAAATATTGATAAGGAAGCTATTTCGGAAGCTATTATAAACATAGTAGATAACGCAGTAAAATACAGCGGTGAAAAAAAACTTATAGAAATTTCTACCGGGTCGGATGGAATTAAAAATTATATTTCCGTAAAAGATTATGGAACCGGAATCGCGGAGGCTGATCAGAAGAAAATTTTTGATAAGTTTTATAGAGTTTCCAACGGTTTAGTGCACAATACAAAGGGTACAGGTATGGGTTTGTCAATTGTAAAACAAATAATTGACTCTCATAATGGAAAAATAAAATTGTACAGTATCCCGGGAGAGGGTAGTACTTTTACTCTTATCTTCACTTAAGACGCATACTAAAATTTGAGGATTCTATGACCAAAATTTTAATAGTAGAAGACGAACCAACAATGAGAATGGGTTTAGCGGACAATCTTGAATTTGAAGGTTACGAAATCGATTTTGCAGACAACGGTGAATCAGGTCTGAAGAAAATTTTGGAAAGTAATTTCGATCTGGTATTACTTGATGTAATGCTGCCAAAATTATCAGGTTTCGATGTCTGTAAAAATGTGCGTAAGAATGGAAATAAAACTCCAATTATTCTGCTTACTGCTAAAGGCGAAGAGATCGACAAGGTACTCGGTTTGGAGCTTGGTGCTGACGATTACGTTACAAAACCTTTTAGTTTAAGGGAACTAATTGCGCGTATTAAAGCTGTTCTGCGCAGAAGCGAGATTTCGGATCAGTCAAATGTTAAGGACATTGTACAAATTGGAAAATTAAAAATCAATTTTACGACTTACAATGCCTTTGATGGTGATAACTCAGTTCAAATGACTCTTAAAGAATTTGATGTTCTTAAATATTTATTCTTGATGAAAAATAAAACAGTAAGCAGGGACGACCTCCTTAAAGAGATTTGGGGACAGGATGTATTTACAACTACCCGCACAATAGATAATTTTATTTTAAAACTTCGGCAGAAAATTGAAGACGATCAGAATCATCCGAAAATAATTTTAACTGTTCACGGTATCGGATACAAACTTATCGGATAAAATTTGGAATATATTGTTATAGCTTCTGTTGCGTTGTTTGTTTCCGGATTGACTTTCTTTTCGGGTTTTGGTTTAGGCACGTTATTAATGCCCGTCTTTGCGTTGTTTTTCCCGGTTGAAGTTGCCGTTGCCGCCACCGCAATTGTTCACCTTGCCAATAATATTTTTAAAATTATTTTAATGGGCAAGTACGCGGAAATGAAAATTGTACTTCAGTTTGCTTTGCCCGCGGCTATTGCGGCTGCTGTTGGAGCTTATTTGTTGTCATTTATTTCGAATCTTAATTACTTAGCAAGTTATTCGCTATGGGGAAAAGAATTTTTTATTACTCCGGTAAAAATTATTATTGCCATATTAATGGTTGTTTTCTCACTATTCGAACTAATCCCATCATTAAAAAATTTTCAAGTTAAGGATAAATTAATTCCATTAGGTGGATTACTTTCGGGATTTTTTGGCGGTATATCTGGTCATCAGGGCGCCTTACGGACTGCGTTTTTAGTAAGAACAGGTATGAATAAAAATGCTCTAATTGGTACTATGGTAACTTCGGCAGTTGTAATAGATATCTCGCGACTAATTGTTTATGGCTTTACATTCTTTACGAAAGATATTTCTCTAATGCAGAACAAAGGTATTTATGATTTAATTATTGTAGGAATAATCGCTGCGTTTTTGGGTGCATTTATCGGAAAACAATTGCTCGATAAAATTACTCTAAAAGGAATTCAGATTACTGTGGCTGTAATGCTTTTAATTTTAGCGGCTGGCTTGTTCACCGGAGTTGTTTAATTTCATAAATAATAATTTCGCAATTACTTGGGTTCTTCACCATTTAGTTGTGTGTTTTTTATAAATATTATCTTTTAACTTCTATCTAAAAACAATCAACAAAAATAATCTCACAAATTGTTAAAACCCTGTAAAAATAAAAATTAGTGTACACGAAAGTATTCCTTTGTGTATAAAATGATGTACATAATTATTTATTAAGCTCCTTATTACCATAAAATCGCAATAAAAAATTGGCACTTATCTTGTCTTATATTTTAACATTCATTTGACAAAAGAGAGTGGGATATGAAAAATATTATTCTTTTTTTATTGATTGCCCCATTAATTTTATCAGCGCAAAGGAATACTGGTGAAATTAAATTGGGACATTTTTCGCCTTCTGCAACCGATGGGGGATTTATTATCGGTTATGAGGGTGGAAAATTTGTGGATAAAAATTTCAAGATAGGTTGGAGCATAGATTGGTTCCACAAAAATTATCTTGATAAAACCCTTGTGGAAAAATTCGATTTTTATTTTGGTCCAAGCGGTACAATAAACGAGGTTCGTGCTGAAACAAATTTACACAGCATCCCTTTGCTGTTTACGATGTCGGGTTATTTCCCAATGTCGCCCAGAGTAAGTGCCTATGCCACGGGGGGCATAGGTGCCGAAATGCTTCTTATTTTCTACAACAATTTTGATAATCCTAGTAATGATGAATTCGAAAGTGCATTTGATTTTAGTTGGCGTATCGGTTTTGGTTTATTATATGAAATCGGCCGCAGGTCCGATGTGTTTGTGGAAATGACATATCATAATAGTCAGCCGAGCTGGACATACGAAGTAGAGGACAATTATGGGCATGTCGCTCACAGATTTGAACGCGTATTTGATATGACAGGCGTTATGACTCGATTCGGAGTAAGGTTTTATTGGTAATATAATGTTGCATTAATTAACAAACTAAAGAGCATCCTAAATAATCCAAGTTTTATAAAAAGACTTGGATTATTTTATATTAAAAATATTAATACCGGGATTTATTCTTCTTGTGTAAAGATTGTCATTCCAAACAATTTCAAGATCGAAAGCTTTTGTGCAGAATATTTCGAAAGAGAGTAATTCGTTTTTTGGTTTCACCACCAAATTGACAATCTGTTTTCCGAATTGCAAATTATTTACACCATGTTTATCTTCACGCGATATCTGCCAGCGAATCAAATTCTTATCGGCACGTAAGTCAATGCCGATTATATTTTCGATTAACATTGCTATAGGGCCCAATCCTGAAGACCCGACAAAATCCTGACGCGAATAAAACGTATTATCCCAGCGTGTTGCGGGACGCGGTTTTTCAGGATTATAACATTCCCATATTGTTTTATAACCGTCGCCGAAACGTTCTTCAAAAGCAATTTTTTCTTCATCCGGTACAAACTGATAATAAACCCTTGCTATATTTTCAATATGGTTGTGTGCAATACGATGCGCGAGCTGATAGTCGCCATATTTTTCCAATCCTTTAACAACCATATAGTTTGTAGCCGACCAAACGCTTCCACGCCAATAATATCCTTTTGTGTCATAGTCCTGATCCGAAGCTGAAAGTGAAGGTACAACATTTGGTCTCCAAAACTCCTCCGGATTTGTTAAATAATCACGCAGATTAATAAAATTATCATTTTCACATACTTCTGAAAGCAGAGTCCAAAAAGCTCCTATATAAGTTGTTGCACTCAATGTTCCATCCGCACGGTAGTCGCGGTAAAATCCAGTATCGTAATCCCAGCAATACAAATTAATAAGTTTCTCTATTTCTGTGAAACGTTTACTAAAACGAATGGACTCTTCTTTTTCTCCCAATATTTCCGCGATTTCATGTATACACTTTGCAGCTAATGCCTGCTGGCTCGAAAAATCGACCCAGCCGCCCTTACCCACTCCTTCGCGTGGAATATTGTCCATTCCACTACCTAATGAAGTTGTAAAATATATTCCTTTAGCAATTATACTTTTGTTGTGTCTTTCTATCCAATTAAAATATTTTATCAATTTTGGTAAAACTCGTTTCAACCTTGACTTATCGTTAGTCATCTGATAGTATTTCAGTTCTATCCATGCAAATAGTGGGGGGTTTATAACCGGTTCATCAAAAGATGGCTCGGCTACTTGTTTTCCAGTAACTTCGGAATAAACACTTTGGATGTAACCGTCAGGTCTTTGTTTATTATAAAAATTATCCAAAGACTCCATAGCCGGAAAAATTCTTTTTCCATATATGGCAAATGCGGCCATAAAAATTGTATCCCATTGGTAAATCAGATCATTATATCCTTCGTCAATATACTTTTCAACGAATCCGTTTTCATCCGTCCCGTATCTGATTTTAGACCACGCGATCTCCCAGGTTTTATAATAAAGATCAACCCACTTTGGATTATCCTCTAAAATTGGCTCAGGAAGTCGGCTTTTATTCAAACGTTTTGAGTTTTTTTGCCTTGAAGGTCTTTCTGGCTCACCTACCTTAATAATCGAGTTGAAACTCGAACCTCCGTCACTGACCCGATTCTTATTTTTAGGATCTGGAATCCATCTGTTGTTATCTATAAACTTATAGTAGTAGTATCCCGCAGCTAGTTTAACGCTAATTGTCCAGCGGTTTTTATTGTAGTACAATTTATGGGATTTCGAATTCCAATCGTTAAAACTTCCCGTCAAATAAACCTTATGATTGGCATCAGCAGAATAATTAAACTCTACCCAAAGGCTGTCTTTTTGGGCAGATACAATTCCACAAAAAAATAATGATATAAAAACAAATATCTTTAACATCTCTTTTGGTCTATTTCCAAATTTTAACAAAAACAATATTGTAAAATACTAAACTTGAAGACTTAGTTACCCTTACATATTAAAAAATTTCTAATTATAATAAACAATTAACTTAAACTTAATTTTGGAATATATTAAATGATCTTAAAAATATTCATTGTTTTGTTAACCATATCATCTTATTTGTGCGCTTAGTCACCGGACGAATATGAGTTCAACATTAGCAGTATTTTTTTGTTTTATAAAAAAAAACAATTTTTGATCATATTTTTTCAAAAATAGCCGAAATACAAATGAGGAATATTAATAATACTTTGGCTATGGCTCTGGAAAAAAATTGTATTAACCAGTTCATTTAGTGATGGATTACGCGTCGGGATATTTATACTGAATACCGAATCAATTGAAGAAACAAATCAACTGTGGGATAACGATTCGGCTGTAAGTTCCGGCCGATTGATATACGAGGCATGCCAATAGTGGACGAACAAAAAAAGTATAACTGCAGAAATGAAAAATAAAGAACAAACACAAGGTTTTAATTAGAAATAAAATTTGAAGTATTTTATTGTTATTTTGGATTCAGAAGAAAATCCAAATCAATATTCCAATGATTAAATTATTTCTTTAATCTTTTTAAGATTTCACATAAGGTTTATGAAATTAAAATCGAGTTATATTTTGGCTGCTGTTCTAACAATGCCAATTTTATTGTTTGCTCAGCGGGATAATTATTATTTTGGGGCCGGGCTTGGTACAGGAAATATCAAAAGTAATTCACCGTCGCAAACAAGTTTGTCCGGTACAATAATTATTGGAATCGATAATGTTCTGGGTACCGAAATAGGTATCAGATCATCTTATGTTATTGCAAGAAAAGTGAATTATTTTTTACCCGAAAACAGTGCTGGAAAATATTATCCGTTTGTCCAATGTTTTTCGTTAAATGCTGTTTTAAATCAACCGCTTAATGGAAGAATGTTTACAGAACAATTGATAGGTATAGTTTTATTAAATGACAGAACGTTCAGCGATATAAATAAATGGGATTACGGGATTACATTTTCTGTATTGTTGGGCTGGGATTTAAGAGATAATAACAGAGAAGGATTTAAGATCGGAATTGCTGGAGACGCGGCATTAACGTTTACATCTACGAACGCAAGTTATTATATTATATCATTCAAAGCTTTGTACTATTTATAAAATAATTTGCCCTAATTTCAAATAGGGCAAATTAATAATCGAATATTTATTAATAATCACATTATTCGTAATTATCTTATGAGGGCAGCAGTCCCGAGTCAAAAAAAAATTATTCAATTATAATTTTTTCAGATCTCTCATCATTTCTTCAAACTGATGATAATATAATGCCTGTGGCCCATCGCTGAGCGCCTTTTCCGGTTCTGGGTGGAATTCCACAATAATGCCGTGCGCACCAACAATTTTAGAGGCTTTAGCCATTGGTATTACTTTGTCCCTTTCACCCAAAGCGTGTGAAGGATCAACAATAATTGGTAAATGTGTAAGTTCTTTTAATACGGGTACTGCGCTCAAATCTAGTGTATTTCGTGTAGCTGTTTCAAAAGTTCGTATTCCGCGTTCGCATAAAATAACCTGACGATTGCCATAAGAAAGAATATATTCTGCCGCATTCAATAATTCATCTAGGGAGGACATCATGCCACGTTTTAGAAGAACCGGGCGGTGAATTTTACCAACTTCCTTAAGAAGCGAAAAATTCTGCATATTTCTGGCACCTATTTGAATCAGATCAGAATGTTTAGCCACTTCAATTACCTGATCGGGCGCGAGCACTTCAGTTATTATTGGTAAATCGTAACGTTTCCCCGCGCGCTCCATCATCTCCAAACCTTCATAACCCAGCCCTTGAAAACTGTATGGTGATGTGCGAGGTTTGAAGCAACCGCCTCGTAAAATCTGAGCGCCGTGTTCACGCGCTTCAGCAGCACAGCTAAGTATTTGCGATTCCGATTCAATGGAACATGGACCCGCCATTACAACAAAGTTGGCACCGCCAATTTCAACATCACGAACTTTAATGATGGTATCTTCGCTTTTATAATCTCTGCTTGCAAGCTTATAACTGGCAGACTTTTTGGATTTTATTTTCTTTTCAACTTTAACTTCTTTTTTTACTTCTGAAGATGGTGCTTCCTCGGTAACTGCAAACGCTTCAAGTTTTGTTTTTAAAACTTCCTGTGATGCATAACTACCTAAAATTTTGAAGAAACGTGTATAAACACCAAGATCATCTATAAGGTGTTGAATTGTTTCGTCTTTTATATTTCCCTCAAAATCGAGATAAAACATCTCTTCCCATGGATTGCCAAGTATTGGACGTGATTCCAGTTTTGTAATATTAACATTGAATTTTCTAAACACATTTAAAGCATCAACTAATGAACCTGGAACATGTGCGGTAGCCATAACTAAAGACGTTTTACAAGGTATGCGGGGATCAACATCTATAGCTTTTCTAGCAGCCGCTAAAAATCTAGTATAGTTTTCGGATTGGTTTGCTATATCGGTTTTTAAAATATGGACACCAAATAAGTTCGCAGCTTCTTCACTAGCTATTGCTGCAAATTCTGGGTTGCCCTCCTCTTTAATTTTTTCAACTGACATAGCTGTATCAGCGAAATATTCGATCCTAACATTTGGCAATGATTCAATAAAATTACTACACTGTGCGGCAGCTTGATAATGCGCGTAAATCTTTTTTATCTTATTTATTGAAATATTTTCTAGTGCAGCAAGGCAGTGTTTAACCCGGAATGTCTCTTCACCTACAATGGATAGCGAGGTATTTAACATTAAGTCGTATACTTCATTTATTCCGCCTGAAGTTGTATTTTCAATGGGAAGAAAAGCATAGTCGGCCTCTCCCTTTTCAACGGCTGTAACAACTTCTTCAAACCTTTTCTTTTTTACAAACTCCAGATCTTTTCCTGAATGTGCAAAAAATTTATTTGCCGCTAAAAAACTGTAGGCTCCTTCAATTCCCTGAATTGCAACCGTAATTACATCACGTCCGTTTAACTGCTGACCGGTTAGATCTTGAACTTCACTCATCTGAATTCTCACCGAGTCTTCAATAATCTCATAAAATACTTTGGTAAGAAAATGTGCGTCAATACCTTTTTCCTTTCCGTATTTTATAATTTTTTTTAGAAGCTCAGTTTCACGGTTTTGGTCGCGAATAGGCTTATCGCTTTCGTCCTTAGCTTTAATAACTTCTTTGCTTAGTTTTCTTCTTTCAGAAAGCAGTTTTATTATTTCTTCATCAACTTTGTTGATGTTATTGCGTAGTTTGCTTAAGTCATGCATAAATTATAGGATTATTAGTCTAAAATAAATTGGGTGTAAAGCTATAAAAATATTAACTGAGAAGAAATGGTGATAATTAAGTATTTGTTAAAGTGCTGAAAATTCTCTGTTGAAGTTGCTTTAGGAGTAAGTTAAATTGTAATTAAATGCATTTTGTTGAAATTTTAAACAGAATACAAACTCAAAAGGAGGGTTTCCAGATGAGAATAAAAATAATGCTTTGGTTAATGCTATTAACTTCAACACTAATTTTATCACAACAATCAATAATTATTTTGAAACCAACTTCAGATGAAATTGCAAAATACGAATTATTAGGCGGAGTAGTGTCCGGTAAATTAACAAACAATTTAAAGGCCGAATTAATGCGGGCTATAAAAGAAGAAGGAGTAATAAACGCAATTGGAGTATGCAATTTAAAAGCGATTCCTCTAACTTTAGAACTAGTTGAATCCAACAAAACAATTGTGAATATTAAAAGAGTGACTGAAAAATTCAGAAATCCTAAAAATGCACCGGACGAACTGGAATTAGAGGCCTTAAAATATTTTGAACAAAAATGGGAAAATCCTCCTAAAAATTTGTTGCAAAAAATTGCTCTGCATGACAGCACATTTATTAATTACTATCAACCATTAAAAATCGGCGGATTATGCACAGCGTGTCATGGCAAAGAGGAGAATATTGAGGCGGAATTAAAATCAAAATTAAAACAGCTTTATCCTAATGATAAGGCGACTGGTTATGAAGTTGGAGATTTTCGTGGTGTTATTAAAATAACGTTTTTAAACAAATAATTGGAAATTGAGGGAATGGATAAAAAATTAAAAACAGAATTTTTGAAATACTGGGAAACTTATTTTCCAGGTGCTGAATTACCGATAGCTTTTTATTATACCGATGATGAAGAAGTAGTAAAAAACATTCCGAAACCAAAAAGCAGTCATTGCATAATTTCCGATTTATTTAAGGTCCCACGGGGATTTAACGTTTATTTTGATGTTGATTCAACAAACTGCGCCGGGGCGAAAAGGTATTTCGGTTTTAAACAAACTGTAAGAGAAAATTTTAATTATTTTTTATCCTGCGGAATTGAAGGTGAGTTGGAGGGTGAGAGGTATAAAAAAACTCCTGAGATAGTTGATCAGGCGATGAAACATCAATTACCTGTTCAAGCGCCTGGTAAATATTTAGTATTTAAAAGATTTGATTCTCTCGATGAAAACGAAGAACCCATAGCTATTATATTTTTCGCCGCGCCGGATGTACTATCAGGATTATTTACTCTTGCAAACTTTGATGAAGTTGACCCGAATGGTGTAGTCTCTCCGTTTTCATCAGGTTGTTCGTCAATTGTTTATGCACCTTATATGCAGTCTTTAAAAGATAATCCGAGAGCTGTATTGGGAGTTTTTGATATTTCCGCAAGACCATTTATTAAAAATAATTATTTGAGTTTTGCCATACCTTATAAAAAATTTATTAAGATGGTTGCAAATATCCCTGAGAGTTTTTTAATTACCGAAAGTTGGTCCAAAATACAGAAACGAATAGCTTCATCGTAATTAATTGATGAAATTAGAAAAAATAGAAAGGAAGTAAATGTCTTCAACAAATTCTAACATGGTGCCATTAGGAACAACCGCTCCTGAATTTAATTTACTCGATACAATTACAGATGTAAATAAATCCCTTAGTGAATTAAAGTCGGATGTAGCTACAGTAATAATGTTTATTTGTAATCATTGTCCATACGTAAAACATATAAACATGGAACTTTCGAAAACTGCTAATGAATATATAAGTAAAGGAATCTCTTTTATAGGGATAAGTTCTAACGATATAAATAATTACCCTGAAGATTCGCCGGCTAAAATGAAGGAATTGGCGATTGAGGTTGGATATCCTTTTCCATACTTATTTGATGAATCGCAAGATATAGCTCGAGCTTATGATGCGGCATGTACTCCTGATTTTTATATTTTCGATAAAAATATGAAACTTGTTTATAGGGGCCAGTTCGACGATTCACGTCCTAATAATGATAAACCTGTAACAGGCAAAGACATTAAGGATGCATTGGATAGTCTTATTTCAAGCAAACCTGTAAATCCTAATCAGACGCCTAGTATAGGCTGTAACATTAAATGGAAAACATGATAATAATCTCCGCATAATATTTTAATGGAAAAGGAATAGTTCTCGATTTTGGACCTTTTCTGAAAGTCTGTAAATATTATCTTATTTATCGTTATAATCAATCATTGTAATGGAGTGGCGATGAGACTATTTATATTCTTATTTGTTTTTTTATTTATTTCTTCGCAGTCATTTTCACAATTAAAAAATTCGTTAAATCAATCTGATTATATTGTAATTACCGTTGAACAATTCGAGCATGCTTTTGATCAGTTAAGGGAAATTAGAGAATCGGAAGGATTTAAAGTTTACACTATATTGCTTAAAGATATCGAGTCAGAATTTCCTTCGGTTAAATCGTCGGAATCCATTAGAGATTTTATAAGTTACGCGCTTACAAATTGGCATGACCCTAAACCAAAATATATATTGTTGGCGGGAGACATCGAGTTTATTCCCTCCATCCGAATAGCTTCAATTTTTCCCACTTTGGTGGATTCTGTTTCAGTGGATAGCTATTACGCCATAAATAAATATGAGAATGATATTATTCCGGATATAGCAATAGGTAGGATCCCAATAAATAATATTAACGAAGCCAATATTGTAACAGAAAAAATTAAATTATTCGAGAGAAACAAAAACGTTTATCCTCAGGATTTAGTGCTGCTTGCGGATTGGAGCAAGAATGAAGGAGCAGTATTTAATAATATGGCGGATAATTTAATTGAGGATTTTAACGGCAGTAATTGGAAGATTAATAAACACTCTGCTTTCGAGGATACGGTATTCGTTAATGTGAAAGATAAATTTATAAATGCGTTAAATGTTGGGACAATGTTCGTCAATTATTTAGGACATGGAAGCTATTACCAGTGGTCTAATGGTAATTTGTTTGATATTTATGATATAGAGAACCTTACAAACGAGAATTTTCCTTTTATTACAACCAGTATTTCTTGTGATTATTTATTCGACCAACAAAACGATTCCACAATTGCTGAGGGATTGATTTTCGGCAAAGATAAAGGTGCCGTCGCAAGTATTGGCTCTTCAGGATTAAATTATGCCTCTTCGGGGTATGGGTTTATTTCGGAATTTTATAAACAGATTAGAACAAATAATTTTGGGAGGATTGGAGATCACCTGTTAAATGTTCAGCAGAAACTTACTGACGAGTATTCGAAAAGGTTTACTTTATTGGGTGATCCGGCAATGACCATTCAAACCAAACTGATTGCTGGTAATGTAGATATAAAGATTCCTGATAGTTTTGTTTTACATCAGAATTATCCCAATCCGTTTAATCCAAAATCAATTATTAAATACGAAATATCTAAGACTGGGTATGTAACCCTTGGTGTTTATGATATTCTGGGAAAGGAAATTACAACGCTCGTAAACGAAATTAAATCACCGGGATATTACGAAGTGATTTTTAACGGTGCAAACCTTTCAAGCGGAACATATTTTTACAGATTACAAACGGGCGAATTTTTTAGTTCAAAAAAAATGTCTTTGATTAAATAAAATAGTTAAAACTGAGAATAACGGCTAAGGTAACACATTGGTTGATCTTAATTTGGTTTTTATATTATCTCACTAGTCTTATTATTTGTTTAATAACAAAATTTAATGCAATATTCTATTATTATACCAAAATATCTTAATATCCGGCGTCATAATGAATATCAAACATAAAAGTAATTATGTAAAAACCTACCTATTGCCCCCACAAAAATTCTTTAACTAGGTCCCGCTAAATTTTCTCTGCAATATTTAGGGGATTAATACGGCAAAATGAAATTGAGTATTTGATAAATAAATCAATTATAATTGGCGAACACCCCTATGTATATGCAACTTTTAAAGAAATTGCATTTAAGAAGAAAACTAAAAACTTTAAATTAAATTATAACCAAACGGTTATATTCTATCTTATATTTTCTGCAATATTTTATGCATTTACTCAACAATTCCTGACTGCAATGATTGATTTAAGTACAAGAATTTCTTAAGTTAAAAATAAGATAAAAGAACCTTATGTTCCAAGATAAAAAGATAAAGGGATAATGAAACCTCTTATACGCATTTGGTTGATCAAATTATCGGAATTCTAATTTAATCTTAATGAAAGATACAGGAGAATAAAAAATGGCAACACAAGGCAGAAGAGATTTTCTGAAATCACTTTCAGCCATTGGAATTTCAACAATAGGCGTTGCGGGAATTACTCCTTCTATAACAAAAGCGAGCCCGGAAAATATTTTGTCTAAGGACAGGATGGGCGTGTTAGTGGACACAACAGTTTGTATAGGATGCAGAAAGTGCGAATGGGCATGCAAAAATGCACACGATATGCCCTCCGGATCAATTGATGATTATGAAAATGAATCTGTTTTTGATAATAAAAGACGTCCGGATTATTCTGCGCTAACGGTAGTCAATAAATACCAGAATGATAAAACCGGATCTCCGATAAATGTTAAAGTTCAATGTATGCATTGTGATCAGCCCGCATGCGTTTCAGCATGTATTGTGGGGGCTTTCTCTAAAAAAGAAAACGGTTCTGTTGTATGGGACGAAAGCAAATGTATAGGCTGCCGATATTGTATGGTCGCTTGTCCGTTTCAAATACCTTCATTCGATTATCATAAAGCATTGGAGCCTGAAATACGTAAATGTGATTTTTGTTTCGATAGAACTGCAGAAGGCAAACTGCCAGCTTGCATTGAAATTTGTCCGGTTGAAGCAATTACTTATGGCAGAAGAGAAGATTTAGTGCAGGTTGCACAGGAAAAAATTAAAAATTATCCGGAAAGATATAACAACCATATATTGGGAGAAACTGAGGTTGGTGGAACTTCCTGGATGTATATGGCTGGTGTAGATTTCAAGAATCTGGATTTCCCTACACTTGGCGATAAATCGGCACCAGGAGTATCCGAATCCATTCAGCATGGTATTTTCTCATATTTTGTTCCCCCAGTGGCTCTTTATGCCTTGTTAGGCGGAGTAATGTGGATTTCTAAGAACCGTGACAAGAAGGAGGAGAATTAATATGGAAATGTTGATGAATCCCTCCCAAATGACTAAAAAATATTTCACACCCGGTGTAATGTTAGTTTCTCTTATTGCCTTAAACGGATTAATATTTCTTGCATTAAGATTAATTTTCGGAGTAGGTGCTATAACTAATCTTGATAATCAACATCCGTGGGGAATATGGATCGGAATTGATGTTGCAGCCGGAGTTGCTTTAGCCGCCGGAGGTTTTACCACTGCCGCGCTTGGCCATATTATGCACAGAGAAGAATATGAAGTTGTTATAAGACCGGCACTGCTAACAGCTCTCCTTGGCTATACTTTTGTGGCATTAAGTGTTGCAATAGATTTGGGGCGATGGTACTCTATTTGGCATCCCCTGATTTTTTGGAATGGTAATAGTGTTCTATTTGAGGTTGGTATTTGTGTTATGATTTATGTCTCGGTACTCTACATAGAATTTCTGCCGATTGTAACGAAAAAATTTATTGGAAATGTCCGTTTTAAAGGGATGCTTGCAAAGCTAAATTCGCCAGTAGACAAATTATTGAGGATGCTAGACAGAGGTCTCGATAAAACCATGTTTATTTTTATCATCGCAGGTGTAGTACTATCTTGTTTGCATCAATCTTCACTTGGCACTTTGATGGTAATTGCAGGACCGAAAATGCATCCACTTTGGCAGACACCAATATTACCTTTATTGTTTTTGATTTCAGCAATTTGTGTGGGTTTCCCTATGGTAATAATGGAATCGTTAATTGCCTCAAGATCGTTCAAATTAAAACCTGAAATGCACGTACTAAGCAAATTAGGATCATATATAGGTCCAATGTTAGGTATATACCTGGCGTTCAAAGTTATTGACATTCTTATAAGAGAAGCGTTTGTATATTTGATGGTGCTTAGTACAGAAAGTGTAATGTTTTCCATTGAAATTATTTTCGGCATCATACTCCCGATGCGTCTCTTCTTCTCAAAAGTTGTTAGGGAATCACCTCTAGGAATATTTATTGCATCGATGCTCGTAATTTTGGGAGTAGTATTAAATCGTTTGAATAATTTTATTGTTGCTTACAATCCACCATATGCAACCACCTCATATTTCCCTTCGATTGGGGAAATATCAGTAACTCTCGGATTTGTATGCATAGAAGTTCTTATGTACAGACTTATTGTTAAGTATTTCCCAATTATTAGTATTCCTGAAAAAGCGGGAGTATTTAAAACCAAATACTCAATTCAAGGAAGCAAGTGATGAAGAAAATATTATTTTATTTATCTATAATTTTATTTAGCACGGCATTATATTCTCAGCAAAAACATTCGGATATAAAAGTTGATTGTTCATTTTGTCACTCATGTGAAAATCCGACAAAAAATGAACCTTGTATCAAAGACTGTCCCCGCCATACAATGATTACAGTCCATCATTCACCGTCTGAAGGACCACTGGAAATAAAAATAGACATACTTAAAAAGGAAAAGGACCTTTATTCTCCTGTAATTTTTTCACATAGAGCACACTCTGAAATGTCCCAAATGGGCGGAGGATGCAGTATGTGTCATCATTATAATCCTCCTGGAAGAGTAGTGGCGTGTAAAGAATGTCATGATGTAAACAGACAAAGAGCCGATTTAAGAAAACCTGATCTGAACGGAGCTTACCACAGACAATGTATCGATTGCCACAAATTGTGGAGCGATGACAAAGGATGTACGTACTGTCATGCAAAAAATAGTGATTCGGGCAAAAATAAAATCACCAAAACAGTACCTAAGAAAGACAGAATTCATCCTGAAGTAATTGCTCCGAACAAAGTTGTTTATAATGCAAAGAGCGGCAAAAATAAATTTGTAACATTCTACCATAACGATCATACAAATTTGTTTTCACTTGAGTGTAAAGATTGTCATAAGGACGAAAGTTGCGTTAAGTGCCACGCAAAAGAAAAAATTATTAAGAAACAGAATAAAACGTTAAATCAAAAACATCAGTTATGTTCAAGTTGTCACGACACGGCTAAAAATTGCAACAATTGCCACATGGAAAAAGTGACGGAAGGATTTAATCATAAAATTAAAACTGGTTTTGACATTTCCAAATTTCACGCAGCATTGAAATGCAGAGACTGTCATAAAAAGCCGAAATCATTTACAGGCTTAAAGGGAACTTGTTCCAATTGCCATCAAGAATTTAAAGCTGGTACTTTTGATCATAGGAAAGCTAAACTGGTACTTGATGAAATTCATGCCGAAATAGATTGTAGCGATTGTCATACAAATGCGAACTATCAGAAACCAACGTGTGAAAATTGTCATGACGATAAATCGTTTCCAGCTAATTTACCGGGGAAGAAAATTAAATAATGGCGAATGAATAGTGAAAATGATATTTAAAAGACTAAGCACAAAATTAATACTGCTTGTGAGTTTTACTGCAGTAATTATTATTGGTGTGTTCGCTTTTATCAGTTTAACATCACAACGTGACGTGTTAATTGAAGAGGTTCAACGTCACGCCAATCAGTTGAGTGAGACAGTTAAAAAAAGTACACACGATGAGATGCTTGTAAATCGAAGAGAACATATTATAAGCATAATCGAAAAAATTGCGGAAGAACCCAACATTAAAGAAATAAAAATCTTTAATAAAGCCGGCGAAGTAATTTATTCGAGTGATAAAAATTCGGTTGGCGTAAAATTAAGCCAAACATCCGAAAACTGTATTGTGTGCCATTCAAATACTAAACCGGTAACAACACTAAAAATAAACGATAAAACAAGAATTTTTAGATTGCATCCGGACTCAACGAGAGTAATTGGTGTAATTAATCCTATATATAATGAATGGTCATGTTATACAGCTGAATGTCACGCACATTCCGAGGACCAATCAATATTAGGCCTTTTAGATATTACAGTTGATCTTAGAAACGTAGATTATCAATTAGCTAAAAGCGAACTGCTTATTGTAATACTGGCTCTCGTTTCAATAATTTCACTGGGACTTATTATCGCTTTTTTTATTAACAGGTGGGTAGATAAACCGGTTAAAAAAATTGTTGAGGCAACTAACAAATTGGCCGTAGGTAATCTGAATTACAGAATCAGTTCTACATCAAAAGACGAACTGGGTGTTCTTTCCAACTCTTTCGATAGAATGACAAAGAATCTTTCTGAAATGAAAATGCAATTATTTCAATCCGATAAAATGGCATCTTTAGGTCAGTTGGCTGCGGGAGTAGCTCACGAAATAAACAATCCGCTTACAGGGGTGCTAACTTACAGCAGTTATTTATTGAAACGAGCCAAGGGTAACCCTGAATTGGAATCCGATTTAAATGTGATTGTAAGGGAAACAAAACGCAGCCGCGAAATAGTTAAACAACTTCTCGACTTTGCCCGTCAGTCTGTTCCAAAAAGGATTAAAACCGATGTAAATGTAGTTATAGATAGGGCATTAAATATTGTTCTGAATGAAATAAAAATAAAAAACGCAAAAGTTGAATTGCTTTATGATAAAGAATTGCCTGAAATAGTTGTTGATCCAAATCAAATACAGCAAGTCTTTATAAATTTAATTGTTAATGCGTTAGATTCTTTGAGAGAGCAAAATGGAATCATTAAAATTAAAACTGAAGTTGTTAGTCTTTCTCCTAAAGGAATTGTTCAGATTAAAAAAGCAGTATGCCCTAATTCTCATAATCTTATGGATGAAGAACACAAGATTGAGGGATTGCCATCAATTAAAGTGAAAGCGAAGTACAAGCAGAATGAGGGTTATATTCATTTGGATCCGATCTACGGATTGCACAGGCATCATTACGGAATACCACTGATTAAAGATAAACCATTCGAGTTAAGTTGTCCGACTTGTGACATTTCTCTTATGGTCAATGATTCTCATTGTCCTGAATGTGGCTCGAGTTATTTTAAACTTACGATTCCTGAAAAAGGCGAATTAATCGGTTGTTCAAAATTTGGCGGAACATGGCAAAAATGGGAGTACATTGATGAAAAAGGGAAAAGTGATTATTTGCAAATAAAAATAGAAGATAACGGTGAAGGTATCTCGAATGAAACTCTCGAAAGAATTTTTGATCCTTTTTTCTCAACTAAAGGTCAAAAAGGAACTGGTTTAGGATTATCTGTCGTTTGGGGCATAGTGGATAACCATAATGGCAGAATTAATGTTGAAAGTAAAGTTGGAATCGGGACAACTTTTAAAATAAAATTTCCTGTAGTTATTAACTAGAAGAAAAATATGCCAAATAAATTTGATATACTTGTAATAGATGATGAACAGGTAATTATAGATTCTATTTTAAAAGTTGCCTCAATAGATAATTATTCAGTTGATTATGTTACATTTGGGAAATTAGGTCTCGAAAAAATTATTAAAGGAAAGTACAAATTAATAATTTGCGATGTGATGCTTCCTGATATTAATGGATTTCAAATACTTGAATATCTGGAAAAAAACGCATTAAATATACCGATAATAATTACTACAGGTTATTCCACAATTGATAATGCTATTAAAGCTCTAACACATGGGGCAATTGATTATCTATCCAAACCTTTTACTTTTGAAGAATTGGAAAGCTGTATTTCGAGAGGGATGAAATTTTCTGAAATTATTAAAAATCTAAAGAAATGTTCTAATTCTGATTCTCAGCTAATGCATCACTTTACGCCTTGTCCTGCCAATTATTTAAGATTTGGTTTTTCAACATGGGTAAATCCCGAAAAAGAAGGTTTGTACAAATGCGGAATTTTAGACTTGTACCTTAAAACTATTGGTCAGATTGAAAAAGTAAGTATGCCGCCTGTAGGTAGCTCTATTTTACAAGGACAAGAATTTATGCAAATAACAGATGAATTCGGCTACCTTCATAAAGTTTTTGCTCCAATTTCCGGAAAAATAATTTTGTGTAATGAAAAAATTGATATTAATATAAATCTAATTGAAAAAGATCCTTACTTTGACGGTTGGCTTGCGTTAATACTACCCGACAGTTTGCTAAACGATAAAAAAAATTTAGTTTCGTGCAGTTCCGATAGATATTAAAGTTTAAAAACAATTCGGAGGAAATATGACATTCCTAATTCTAGTAGTGCTCTTGGCATTATTTATAATTGCCGATCTGGCGATAAGAACATTAATTAAAAATGCCAGAGAAAAAAAAATAAAAAGGGAGCGAGAAGCTGTTTTGCAAGAAAGTCTCTCGTTCGATTTCAGTAATGAAGCAAAAACTCTTAAGCGTGTGGAAGTACAAAATGCCAAAGCTAAAATACTTTGCGTGGATGACGAGGAAATAATACTGGATAGTTTCAGAAAAATTCTTGTAATAGACGGATATTCAATAGATACTGTTGAAAAAGGGCAGGAAGCTTTAGGACTAATTCAAAAAAATCATTATGATTTTGTTTTTACAGACTTAAAAATGCCGGAGATGAGCGGTGAAGAAGTTTGTAAGGCGGTTAAAAATATTAGACCTGATATTGATGTAATAATAATTACTGGATACGCCAGTGTAAGTTCGGCAGTGGAGTGTATGAAGTATGGCGCTATGGATTATCTGGAAAAACCATTTACTGAAGACGAACTGCTCAAAAACACAAAAGAGTTCCTGATTAAACGAAAACATAAAATTGATTTGGCTCTTAAACCTTCTGTGCATATTACTCATTTAAAAGAGAATGAACAGGAAGAAGTATGTGACTTCGCTATTCCTGGCGGAGTTTTTATTTCGAAAGGTCATGTTTGGACAAGTGTGGAACAGCCGGGCAATGTAAAGGTTGGAATTGATGATTTCGCAAAAAAAATAATCGGCAGAATAGATGGTATCGAGTACCCTAACTTAGGTATGGAAGTTTATGCGGGTCAAAGTTTATTCAGCATAAAACAAGGGAATCGTAAATATAATTTCTATTCACCCGTGTCTGGTAAAGTGATAAAAACGAATAAGTCCCTAATAGAAAATTTAGAATTATTGGATTTAACAACTTATTCTAAAAACTGGATTTGTGAGTTAGACTCGGAAAAATTGGATTCGGAGCTAAAAGAATTAAAAATTGGACGTGCCGCGGTTTCATTTTTCCAACATGAAATTGATGGAATTACACACAAAGCTATAACCGAACTGAATATTAAAGTGACCGAAAAAGAAAGAATTTATAAAGATATTCTTCAAAATTTACCTGAAGCGCAGGCGGAATCACTTGCTAGTTTTTATTTTGGCAAATAGAGAAAATTAAGTAAGAATTTAAATTTGAAGGCTATTATCTCGTGATTTAGTTGATAGTAGCCTTCTTTTTTTAAAATTGATCTTCGTATAGAATTACAACGTTATCCGACGCAGGGTGTCCAACGCAGGTCAAACAAAATCCATTTTCCAGTTCTTCTTCTGTCAATGCTGTTTGATCAATCAATTGAAGTCTGCCAGAAAGAAGTTTGGCCTTACACGTTGCGCAAGAACCGAACTGACAAGAATTGGGCAATTTAATTCCAGCATCTAATGCTGTTTGCAAAATGGTTTTACCCGGCTCAACTAATATTTTGAATTCATCCCCTTTAAAAATTATTGTAACTTCGCGCTGGATTATTTCAATTGACTCGTCTTTTTCCACAACCGAAGTATTGTATGCCTCGCGATGAATTTTTTTTGTACTCACACCTTGTTCAGTTATAGCTGAGATAACAGATTGCATCATTTCGTCCGGACCACACAAATAATATTCCACAGCAGTTCCTACAGCATCAGGTGTGCTCAATAAGAAATTGACTACAGTTTTCTTAGTTATTCTACCTTCAAACCCATCCCAGCCTTCGTGAGGCTGTGTAAGGTGGTGTTTTATAATGAACCTCGAGTTGTAAATGTTCTGTAAATCATCAAGTTCTTTCTTATATATTACTGATGATTCAGTTCTATTGCCGTAGAGTAAGGTAACCTTACTGTTTGGTTCATTGTTTAAAATAGATTTCAACTGGGAAAATAAAGGAGTAATTCCGCTGCCCGCACCAAACATTACAATATGTCTTTCGTTTTCGGGAGAGGTGGTTACAGTAAAATTACCCAAAGGAGGAAGAACCTTTAAGGTATCTCCTACAGCAATTTTATTGAATAAATGTCCGGAAATCACGCCATCGTTCACTTTTTTAATAGCCAGCATAATTTTTGGAAGTTCTTCTGGGGAGGAGGATATTGAAAAGCTTCGTCTAACTTCTTCTCCTTGCACATCAATCAAAAGAGTTAAAAATTGACCCGCGTGGAAAGATTTAAATTTATTATTTTTTTCTAATAAAGTTAAACATAACGTATCATCATAGTCTTTATTGATATCAATAACTTCTAAAGTATAATATGAATCCATTAGAACCTTTTTAATTTTTTTATTTGAACATTGCTAAATGATTATAAGTTCATAAATCATCATTAAAAAACATCTTCAGAATTAATAGTTTGTTAAACTTTATTACCGATTTAATAAGGAAGGATTTTTTGATATAATAAACGCGGTTAAGCTAACCGCGTTTATTATAAATATTAATAGGAAAAACTAAGCTTCTGCTTTTTCTTTCAAAAATAGTTTCTGAAATTCATTTTTATTTCTGTTTTTCCAGGCACCTTTATGATAAGCATAACCAGCAACCAAAGGCATTGCAATTGTCGCTTCCGAATAAACCATTTGTTCGAAAGTTGTTTCTACCTTACCCCAAGAACTGGCTTCTTTTAATGTTGAGCCGGAAAGTGCTCCGTCTCTGTCATCAGCAACTGTAATTTGTATAGCATATTTGTGCATTGAAGCATCTTCCTGTAATATTTCGGCAGCAACAACAATATCTTGAGTAAAGTTTTTCGGAACGCCTCCGCCTATCATAAAAATCCCTGTTTCACCAGCATGCATTTTAATTTGTGTCAACTCCAAAAAATCTTTACCTGAATCGAAAGAAAGATGTTTCTCAGGATTTTTGTGTTGATGCATTACAATGCCGAAGCCAGCTGAGCAATCTGAAAATGCTGGAACAAAAATGGGAATATTGTTCTTATAAGCCGCATAAATAACACTATCGTCTACTTTTGGTCCGCCATTATTTTCAAGATATCTTCCGAATTCATATAATAATTCCCTTGATGAATAAGGGCGAGGTTCAAGGTTATCAAAAATTTCGGCGGTTGTGTCGTCACAAATTCTTAATTCATCTTCATCAATAAATGTGTCATATATTCTGTCTATATGCAAATCGCGCATTTCATTATCATCCACAAATGGACTTCCGATGTAATGTTTAAAACCGAGAGCTTCAAAAAAATCTTGGTCCACCATTATAGCTCCAGTCGAAACAATTGCGTCAACCATATTGTTGGAAATTAAATCGTATACAACTTTTTTTAGTCCGGCGCTAAAAAGGCTTCCAGCCAAAGTTAAAATAACTGCGCATTCTTTGTCGTTGAGCATCATATCGTAAATTTGCGCGGCTCTGTTTAAGTCGCGTGCAGAAAAAGCCATATGTTTCATAGAATCAACAAGACTAACCACATTGTGTTCTTTGATGTCTATATGCTTCACAACGTCTTTTAAATAATCTTTTTTATTTGCCATTTTTACTCCTTTTTTACTCCTTTAAAATTTCGAGTGCAAAAATATACTTTAAATATGCTAAATCATAAAGAATTATTAGAGAGATGAATTAAAGTAAGATACAATTTTACGGATAATAGTAGAAACAAATAAGTAATAAGTTGATTTATTAAGCAATAGTTGTTGTAATTCTTTTAATCGATTTGGATTGTTATGAGAAAACTACAATAAAAAAAATCTGAAGCTGGGTATTTCCAACGGATTCCAAAATCGTAAAAATATTTCCCTCAAAAAACACCAATCAACAATCCAAAATATGAGAGCGAAAAACTCAAACTGATTGTTAAAAGAACCACTTTGCAAGACTCAGTATTCCTTGTTTCCAGGGAACTCGATGTGAAATCCCACTTTGGTTTTTAAATGAACTTAAATTTTCAATATACCATTCGTAATTGCGAACCAATGCGTCTTTATTGGAATATTTGGGTTTGAAGTCGAGAAATTTTTCGGCTTTTTCAATGGAAACAAAAGAATCCTTAGACGCAGTTTCGTAAACCCATTTGTATAGAGGAGATAATTTAAGGAGTTCCAAAAATCTCAGTGTAAGTATTATCGGTTTTTCAGGCAATCCAATTATTTTTTTTCCGAAACCGGCTTTATCAAGAACAGCCTGATAGTCTTGACGCATTGTGGAAAATTCTTTTGCTCCAATATTGAAAGTGTCATTCACGACCGATTCATCTAAATGTATACAACTATAAATTGAGTCGCATAAATCTTCTACATCCAATAATTGATATCTATTATCACCTTTTCCAATCATAGGAAAATTATGACCAGTTTGCGCCCAATCGTAAAACAGAGCGAAAACACCCAAACGTTCGGGACCAATAAAAGATTTGGGTCGTAATATTGGAACACACATTCCTTTTTCTCTGAATTTCAGGCATTCATTTTCAGCTTCAATTTTAGCAATTCCATAAGGTCCAACTCCGTCAAGTTTATCGTTTTCATAAATTGGGTGATGATCCGGAATTCCATAAACTGCAGTAGATGAAATATGTATAAATCTTTTTACATTATTTTTTTCTGCAGCCTCCAAAAGGTTGCGTGTGCCATTAACATCGGTAGTGTATATTTCTTCGGCGCTGTACAAAGGCAAAGCTGCCGCTGTGTGAATTACTATTTCAATCCCTTTCATGCAATTGTTCACAACGTTTACATTTCGGATATCACCGGTTATTATTTTAATTTTATTTTTAACATCTGAGTAATCAAACTCTATTAAATCAATCGATACAACATCGTGCCCTTTATTCAACAAATGTCGTACAACATTAATT
>PGYT01000001.1:5000-64753 GCA_002839805.1 Ignavibacteriae bacterium HGW-Ignavibacteriae-2 | reverse complement strand
AAAATCCCGAACCGCCGGTAACAAGTATTTTCATATTTTTAATCCAAAATTTTAATAAAATGCACTTCTCAAATTAACTAATTCTTATACTTCACACAAAAATGATATTTTAGATTCTGAATTAAACAGATAAGTGAAAAACAAATTTAATTAACATTCAATCTCATTAGGGACTCTTAAAATGAATAAAGGTTATCGGGTTAAAATATTTATTCTGCTGCTTTTAATATCGGGCATTAGTTTTTATTCCTGCTACCATCGCGAACAAAATATCTTTCCAAAAGAAACCAAAATGATACCAGAGTATCCTGTTGAGGAAATACAACTGAATGGCAAAGCCGGGCAAAGATATATTGAAGCTTCGGGTTTGGCATGGTACGGAGAATTTCTTTTAATTCTTCCGCAATACCCACATCTTGTTAGCGAAAGATTCGATGGAGCGCTACTGGCTCTCAGAAAACAACAAATATTGGATTATATAAATGGAATTAATTTGAAGCCGCTTGAAGCAATTGAAATCCCTTTTATTGCAAAAGGTTTAGATGATATTGGAAAAGCCGAAGGATCTGGTTATGAGGCAATAACTTTTAACGGAAGCAAAGTGTATTTGTCTATTGAATCCTTTGATGACAAAATTATTTCGAGTTTTATAGTTTCAGGACAAGTGTATGGTAACTTAGACTCAATAGTTATAAACGCGGATAGTAAAAAAACAATTGTCTCCAATTCTAAATTAAAAAATATGGGGGAAGAGGCTATTGTTTATTATGAAAATAATTTACTCTGTATTCATGAAGCCAATGGGAAAAATGTTGTATATCCTCCAATCGTTCATAAAATTAATACTTCGTCGGGTATTATTGAAAATATTAAACTATCATCGATAGAGTATAGAATTACCGATGCTACTGAAGCGGATGACACCGGGATTTTTTGGGCAATGAATTATTTGTACTCAGGAGATATAAAAAAACTAAATCCCGCGGCAGATTCAATAGCAAATAATTTTGGAGTAGGAAGCACTAATTATAAGTTCGATTCGATTGAAAGAATTATTCAATTGCAGATAGGAGAAAATAAAATATATATGGGCCCGAAAGAACCTGTATATTTACAACTGACTTCGAATGAAGGAAGAAATTGGGAAGGTTTAGTTAAACTTGATGATCTTGGGTTTTTAGTAATTTCAGACTATTTCCCGTATACTATGTTTGGTTTTGTGCGCTATAAATCAGACTAATTAAGCAGGATGTTAATAATATCTTCTTAAATTGAAGATAATTATTAAATCAAATCAAATTATTTTAGTATAATCTTAATCCTTTTTTTCGTCCAATTAGTTCACTATTTTTGCCAAAATCAGCTGTTTATTTACTTTTGTAGAAGTCAATAAACAGCATAAATTATTGTTTGCTAATTAATTCGTTGTTTAAATAATTTCATATTTCTTGACATTATAATGTATTAGATATATTTTTGTGAACTTTGTAAAAATATAAAATGTGCACTTTGGAGGATTAGGTTGTGAAACAGGAAAAACTAACTAGGTTTATTAAAACCGAAGATGCGAATCATAAATGGTATGTTGTTGATGCTAAAGACCAAGTTTTGGGTAGATTGGCTTCTCAAGTTGCCAGCGTAATCAGAGGTAAAAATAAAGCTATTTTTACGCCGAATATGGATACGGGTGATTTTGTTATTATAATCAATGCTGATAAAATTAAATTGACCGGTAAAAGAGAATCGCAGAAAACATATTTTAGGCATTCGGGATACCCAGGCGGTGTTACTATTTCATCCTTTCCAGAAATGCAAATCAAAAAACCTGATTTTGCGATCCGAAATGCTGTAAAAGGTATGCTTCCTAAAACAAGATTAGGAAAACAATTAATAAAAAAATTAAAAGTGTATGTTGGTGAAAATCATCCTCACCAGGCACAACAACCAGAACAATTAAGCTTTTAAGAGGAAATTGAATGGCTGATAAAATATTCGTTGGTCGAAGAAAAAATGCTACAGCTAGAGTTATTTTAAGAAGCGGTACTGGAAAAGTATCTGTCAATAAGAGAGAATTCGATAATTATTTTCCATTAAAGGATAATCGAGATGATGTTTTACTTCCTTTATTGATAACCGAAACATTAGGCAAATACGATATTTTAGCCAATGTGAACGGAGGTGGATTCTCTGGTCAGGCTGAAGCTATAAGACTCGGCATAGCAAGAGCACTAATTACTATAAATGAAGATTTCAGACCCGCGTTAAAAGCTCAAGGCTTATTGCGCAGAGATCCTAGAATGGTTGAAAGGAAAAAATACGGTCAGCCAAAAGCTAGAAAAAGATTTCAATTCTCTAAGAGATAATTTCTCTTTATTTGTCAGAAATTTTTTACAAGATTTTTTTAATTACAATAAGGTGAACTTCAGTTCACCTTAGTTTTAATACACATACTCTCCGATTTACCTCCTGTGTCCCGCTAAAAAAAAGGGATTAAAGGTAAAGTTGAAGGGAGTAGAAGAAAAACAGGAGTTACAATAATGGCAAAACTCGAATTAACCCAACTTATCGAGACCGGCGCTCACTTCGGTCATTTAACCCGCAGATGGAATCCCAAAATGAGACCCTACATTTTTATGGAAAAAAATGGGATTCATATTATCGATCTGAAAAAAACTCAGGAATCTGTTCAGGTCGCAGCAAATAAATTGAGAGAAATTGTTTCTCAGGGTAAACAGGTGCTTTTTGTTGGAACCAAAAAACAGGCTAAATCAGTTATAGCTACTGCTGCTAAAAAATCTGAAAGTAACTGGGTGAGTGAAAGATGGCTCGGTGGAATGCTAACTAATTTCCAAACAATTCGTAAAAGTATTAAACGATTACAGACAATTGATAAAATGGAAAGTGACGGTACTTTCGAAAAAATTACCAAGAACGAAAGATTAATGTTAACTCGAGAGAGAGATAAATTAAGAAAAATTTTAGATGGTGTTGAATCTCTTAATAAATTGCCGGGCGCTCTTTTTATAGTAGATATCAAAAAAGAAGCAATCGCCGTAAAAGAAGCACTCCGATTAAACATTCCTTTATTCGCTATTGTTGATACTAATTGCGATCCTGATAATATAGATTATATTATTCCCGGCAACGACGACGCTGTTAGAGCTATTGATTTGATTGTAAACGTTATGGCTGATGCCGTAATTGAAGGTAATGCACAAGCTAAAGAATATAAAGCTGGCGAAGCTGCTGAAAAAGAACGCCTTAAAAAAGAAAGAGGCGATGAAGAAAAAGATGATGAATCGAAAGTTAAGGTTAGACGTGTAAAACTTGACGGAAAACCTAAAAAAGGTCCAAGAGTAAAAAAAGCTGAACATGAAGAAGCTGCTGAAACTGAAGAAGTAAAAACAGAGGAAGTTAAAGCGGTAGAACCTAAAGAGGAAAAACCAAAAGCCGATGACTCTGCTCCACAAGCACAAGAATCAGCTGAGTAGAAGGACCACAAAAACGAAATTGTAATAAAGTAAGGAACTATAAAGTTATGTCAATTAGTGCATCACAAGTAAAAGAGTTGAGAGATAAAACCGGCGCGGGAATGATGGATTGTAAACAAGCGCTGACTGAAGCCAACGGCGATTATGAAAAAGCGATTGAAATTCTTAGAAAAAAAGGCGCCTCTGTGGCTGCTAAAAGGTCTGAAAGAGACGCTAACGAAGGTATAGTCAAAATAAAAGTTTTCAATGATGGGAAAGAAGCGGTAATTGCTGAAGTAAATTGTGAAACCGATTTCGTAGCCAATAGTGATGACTTTTTATCCTTTGCCGATTTTATTTTAAATGCTATTGTTAAAAATAAACCAGCCAGTGTTCAAGATTTAATAGCATCTGAGTATGATGGTAAAAAAGTATCTGATGAATTGGAAACCATTATCGGAAAAATTGGTGAAAAAATTGAAATATCCCGCTTCGCAATCGAAAATGTTGAGAACGGATTATTGGTAGATTACATACATCATGGTTCAAAACTTGGTGTCTTAATAAAAGCCGAAAATACTGACGGAGCTGATATAGTTAACCTTTTGAAAGATTTTGCTATGCAGACTGCCGCAATGAAACCACTTTACCTTTCTATTGAAGATGTTTCTAAAGAAGCTATTGAAAAAGAAATTGATATATATAAAGAAATTTCGAGAAAAGAAGGCAAACCGGAACAAATCTTGGAAAAAATTGCTTTAGGTAAATTAAATAAATTCTATCAGGAAGTATGTTTACTAGAGCAGGCATTTATTAAAGATAACACAAAAGCCATTAAAGAGGTTGTTGCGGATTTTAATAAAGCCCACAGTAAGAATGTAAAAATTTCAAAATTCTACCGCTATCATTTAAGCGACGAAAAAAAATAATCTATTAAAAAGGTCTTATTTCTTAATAAGACCTTTTTTTTTATATTAGGTGTAAGATGAATAATAATTTACAGTACAAACGTATACTTCTGAAATTAAGCGGCGAATCCTTAATGGGTTCCAAAGGGCAGGGTATAGATCCGGCTATTCTTAATTTTTTTGCCTCCGAAATCAAAAAAGTTCATGTACTTGGGGTTCAAGTGGGCTTAGTTATTGGAGGAGGGAATATCTACAGGGGATTAAACGCTCACGAACAGGGAATAGACAGAGTTACGGGCGATCAAATGGGTATGCTTGCCACAATGATTAATGCTCTCGCTTTACAAAATGCTTTAGAACAAAACGGTACTTTTACACGCCTTATGAGCGCGATTGAAATGAATGAAATTGCAGAACCTTATATACGAAGAAGAGCAATAAGACATCTTGAAAAAGGTAGAGTCGTAATTTTTGGAGCAGGTACCGGACACCCTTATTTTAGTACCGATACAGCCGCTTCTTTAAGAGCAGTTGAAATTGAAGCTGATGCAATTTTTAAAGGAACCAGAGTTGACGGCGTTTATGACTCCGATCCCGAAAAAAATCCCGATGCTTTAATGTTCCAGGAGATATCTTATCATGATGTATTAAATAAAAATTTACGAGTAATGGATCTTACCGCAATAAGTTTGTGTAAGGAAAATAATTTGCCGATCATTGTTTTTAATATGAATACTGTGGATAATCTGCTTAAAGTAATTACTGGAGAGAATATAGGTACAGCGGTTGGTCTTTTTGAAGTTGATAGAACTACAGTAAAATAAATTTGAGGTGACAATGAATAACGCAGTTCTAAAAGATGCAAAAGATCGTATGGATAAAACGATCGAAGCCTTTAGGCATGAAATTACACGAATTAGAACAGGCAAAGCTACTACAGCTCTTCTAGACGGTATCCGTGTAGATTATTACGGGTCTGCCTCTCCGCTTAACCAGGTTGCTAATGTTTCTGTTCTCGATTCCCACACCTTGTCGATTACACCTTGGGATAAAAATATGGTTGTGGAAATTGATAAAGCCATTTTGTCTGCAGATCTGGGCTTAAATCCAATAAGCGACGGAACAAATATCAAAGTTCCTATTCCGCCTCTTACTGAAGAAAGACGAAGGGATATGGTAAAACTTGTAAAAAAAATTGGTGAGGAATCTAAAATCGCAATAAGAAACGTACGGCGAGATGCAAACGACAGTCTTAAAAAGTTGGAAAAAAACAAAGAACTTAGCGAAGATCTAAAGCATGATGCCGAGGGTGAAGTTCAAAATCTTACGGATAAACATATAGAAAAAATAGATGATCTGATTAAACATAAAGAAGCGGAAATAATGGAAGTCTAAAAATTTTTCTATTTTAGTCAAAGCCGGCATAGTCCGGCTTTTTTCGTTTAAAGAATAATTCCTATTTTATAATACCAAATAAAATATTTTAGAATCTTATTCTATTATTTAGGAGTATTAATATGAGTATCTCCAAAGAAGAAGCTTTGAAATACCACAGCGAGGGACGAAAAGGTAAAATTGAAGTTATTGCCTCCAAACCTTGTTTTACATCAAGAGATTTATCTTTGGCCTACACTCCAGGTGTGGCCGAACCATGCAGAGAAATTCACAAGAACGAAGATGATGTTTATAACTATACCGCTAAAGGAAATCTGGTTGCAGTTGTCTCCAATGGAACTGCGGTATTAGGTCTTGGCGATATAGGAGCCGCAGCAGGTAAGCCTGTTATGGAAGGCAAGGGAGTATTATTCAAAAGATTTGCGGATATTGACGTTTTTGACTTGGAAGTAAATACTCACGATCCTAAAAAAATGATTGAACTCGTTCAATTACTAGAACCTACATTTGGTGGAATAAATCTGGAGGATATTAAAGCTCCGGAGTGTTTCGAGATTGAGGAGGAACTTAAACGGACAACCAATATTCCAATATTTCATGACGATCAACATGGGACCGCAATAATATCTTGTGCGGCGTTAATTAACGCAGCTGAAATTGCGGGGAAAAAACTTAAAGATTTAAAAATGGTTGTTTCAGGGGCTGGTGCATCGGCAATAGCTTGTTGTAATTTATATATACGTGCTGGAGTAATAAGAGAAAATATCTCCATGTTCGATTCAAAAGGTCATTTGCACAATGGACGTACGGATCTTAATGAGTACAAAAAAGCATTTGCCCAGGAGAAGGAATTATCCTCTTTAGAAGAAGCAATGAAAGATGTTGATGTATTTTTAGGTTTGTCCAAAGCAGATGTTATCGGACCAGAATTAATTGAAATTATGGCAAAGAATCCAATTGTATTCGCAATGGCTAATCCAGATCCTGAAATCAAATATGAAGTAGCAAAAGCGGTGCGAGATGATATTATTATGGCTACCGGCAGAAGTGATTATCCTAATCAGGTTAATAATGTACTTGGATTTCCATTTATATTCCGAGGCGCACTGGATGTCCGCGCTAAAGCAATTAATGAAGAAATGAAAATGGCTGCAGTAATAGCACTCTCCGAATTGGCAAAAGAACAAGTTCCTGACGTTGTAATTAAAGCTTACGGTGGAAAAGAATTTTCATTCGGACAGGATTATATAATCCCAAAACCATTCGATCCGCGTGTTTTATGGAAAGTTGCCCCAGCTGTTGCTAAAGCTGCTATGGAAACAGGTGTCGCACGCAAATCAATTGATAATTGGCAGGCCTACGAGGAAGAATTACAGGAGAGACTGGGCTTCTCACAAGAAATTATGAGAATAATGATACACAAAGCTCAGGAAAATCCGCAAAAAGTTGTTTTTCCGGAAGGTGAGGAAGAGAAAATAATTAGGGCAGCCGATGCAATATTTAATGATAACATCGCTAAACCTATTTTACTTGGTAATCTTAACAAAATAAAAGCGAAAATAGCTGAACTTAATTTGAACGAGGCAAATTTTGAGTTATTCGATCCTGAATCAAGTGAAATGTTGTCTGAATATGCAACTCAGTTTTATAGAAAACGTCACAGAAAAGGAATAACTCAGCGTAAAGCTTTGGAACTGATTAAAATACCAAATTACTTTGGATCAATGATGGTTGAAATGGGACATGCCGATGCTTTGATAAGCGGACTAACCAGCCATTATCCAGAAACTATTCGTCCAGCACTACAATGTGTTGGTGTTAGTAAAGATTATGGAACTGTTTCCGGAATGTACATTGTAGTTATCAAAAGAAAGGTATTTTTCTTTGCCGATACTACAGTAAATATAGATCCAGATTCGGAAAAACTGGCGCAAATAGCTGTAAGTGCCGCCGATACTGTAAAAAAATTCAATATGATTCCTAAGGTTGCAATGCTTTCATTCAGTAATTTTGGAAGCTCTGTACATGAGCAGTCTTTAAAAGTTAAAAAAGCAGTCGAAATTGTTCACGAAAGAAGACCGGATATAATTTGCGAAGGCGAAATGCAGGCGGATACAGCTGTAGTTTCGGAAATATTGGAAAAAGAATTTCCTTTCTCTCAAGTTCAAGGCGGTGCCAACGTCCTAATATTCCCTAACCTCAGTGCTGGTAATATCGCTTACAAACTATTCGAACGATTAAGTAGCGCAACTGTAATAGGACCGATTTTGATGGGAATGAATAAACCTGTTCATGTTCTGCAAAGAGGAGCGACTGTTGATGATATAATCAATATGACTGCAGTAGCTGTTGTAGAAGTAATAAACAGTGCAAAAGCATAAAAATCAAATTTGTAAGGGGCGCATTAATTGCGCTCCTTATGTCTCACCAGGGATCAAATTAGGTTTAACGTTTTTATTGCGTATTACTATTTTTATATTTAATGATAATATTTAGTAAGATATTTGCAGTTATAATAATAAGAATAACATTCACTTTTATTTTTCATCTAGATATTAATAATATTCTATAGATAGAACGTGTTAAAAAATGTAGTTTATTTCATCTGCAGCGGAATGTTGTTTTTGATCGGGTTATTAATTTATGGGATAATTCTTAACCTGAACGAAGTTTCCCTTGTAGAGAAAATGCGAAGCAAAGGATTCGATTCATTATCGAATGTGAAACTGGTAATTGAAAAGAGCAAACATCAACTATTATTGTACGAGGACACAGTTCTTGTAAAATCCTATAAAGCTGTATTTGGACGCAGTAAAACGCACAGAAAATTTGCATCGAGTGAATTTGTAACACCCTCAGGTGTCTATAAAATAAGTAAAATTTATTCGAAACATAAGTACCATAAAATGTTTTTGCTTGATTATCCTAATGAAAACGATGCTGTTGAAGCGCTGAGAGCAAATTTTATATCGCGACAAGAATATAATAGTTATATGTCTGAAATTAAAATCGGCAATTATCCATTAAAAAATAACTCGTTGGGATCGGACATTGGAATTCATGGTATTGGTGAATACGATGTAATATTCAGGAATTTACCGTTTATTTTTAATTGGACTAATGGATCGATAGCTATAAACAATCAAAATGCTGATGAACTTTACTCAGTAGTTAAAGTTGGCACAAAAGTTTTTATTAGGCCATAATTTTTTCATTTTAGGATAAAAATTGAATCGTATTTACTCAAAATATATTATTCTTATATCATTAGCCTATTTCTTGAGTTCGCCATTTGTGTTCTCTCAAAAAAAATTGATTGAATTGGATAAAATACAATTTAGCGGAAATGAGAACATTTCAAACTCAAGGCTGTCTAGCATAATTGTCTCTCAAGAATCGCCAGGTTGGCTGTCTCAATTTCTTAATAAAATAATAGGGTTTGGGCAGGAAGCCGTTTATTTTGATTCCACTCTTATTCAAAGTGATATAAACGCTCTGTCAAATTTTTATTACGATAACGGTTATTTTGAATCACAATTTTCATACAAATATAATATTGATACAGCCTCAAGTAAAGCATCCATAACTTATAATATTTATGAAGGAAAACCGGTTTATTTCAAATCTTTTTCGGTTAAAGGGATTGAAAAAATTCATAATGATTTTAAAGCACATATAAAAGAAATCTCCCAAATTGACACTAATGATATTTTCTCGAAAAACATTGTTGATCAGATCAAAGTAGAAATTTTGACCTATCTTAAAAATAAAGGATTAATGCTTGCAACAAGTGATTTGCCTGAAGTTATTATAGATACAATAAAAAGCACTGCTGATGTTAATTTAAACATTATTCCCGGTAAAAGGTATGTGATTAGTAATGTAAGAGTTGAGAAGTCGGGCATAGGCAAAGATTTGGTGGATGATGAATTAATATCGGGGATTGTAAATGTAAAACCGGGGGAGTTTTATAATTTTGGCAAATTTCAAATGTCGCAAACAAGACTATATAGAACCAATTTTTTCAATTCCGCTTTAGTTGCAGGTATTACAGCGGATACAAGCGGAAATACCGTACCACTGCAAATAAGTACTGATATTGGTCTGTTAAATGAATTTTCGCCCGAAGTTATTATAAATAACGAAAACAACGTTCTAAATCTTGGTTTAAGTTTTGGATTCACCCGAAAAAATTTTTTTGGAAATGCGCGGAAATTTAATTTTATAACTTCAGCCGCTTCACAAAATTTAATTGAGTTTTTATCCAATCCTGTTATTTCGGATACCACAATTGATGGTTACGGCGATGTCAGGGTATTGTTAGATCAACCATTTTTATTCGGCAGTCCAATATTTACCCGGCTCGAAAACTATTTAACACTCCAAAAAAGGAAAGGAGATTATAACGCAACAATTATAGGTAGTAAACTCAGTTTTAATTTTGAGCTGCCACAAAAAGTTTACTTATCGTCTTTAACTACTTATCTAAATTACGAGCACACAAAATTTTATTATAAATCGAATTACCTTAAAAAATTGATAACCATCCAGGCTTTGGACACGCTCGGCACTCCCACTTTCACATCCAATAACTCGTTAATTGGGTTGGAAGCCCGGACGATTAAATTGAATGATTTTATATTTCCAACAAGTGGTTATTCGCTTATTCTGGTTTTGGAGAATGCCAATCTGGTTCCATATTTTGTAAGTAAAATATTCAAAATTGATTTTAACGAACCGCAATATTATAAAGTTCTGGCAACAAGCGCTGCCTTTATACCTTTTGAATCCAATGGAAACTCAACATTGGGTGTTAAATTTTCAATCGGTCAGATTCATACGTTTTCAGGAGATAAATTCTTTGTACCTTTTAACCAAAGATTTATTTCCGGTGGAAGTAACTCCGTAAGAGGATGGAAGGCAAGGGAGTTGGTTTCTGGCACTACTAAAATCAACATAGAATCACTTACTCCGGAAACTTTAGAGGCCTATTTAATTAGAGGAGAAGAATTAGGCGGGTACTTCCAATTGGAAGGTTCATTTGAGGCTCGATTGCGGTTTTTGGGCAACTTAGGCTCGGCATTTTTTGTTGATTATGGAAACACTTTTATGGGGCCTAATGAATTTAAGTTCAATAAACTAGCCGTAGCAGTCGGTTTTGGTTTTAGATATTACTCGGAAATTGTTCCTATCAGACTTGACTTCGGTTTTAACTTTTACGATCCCAACAATCGGGAAAGTTTTTTCAACAAAAAGAATATATTAGGAAGTGCACTAGTATTTCATCTCGGAATCGGCGAAGCATTTTAATAAGAAAATAACACCCGGTTGCTTTTGTCAAACAGCATAAAATTGTGTAGATTTAAGGTCAAATTTTTTTGAAGGTTATGATGGTTTATAGTATGACTGGTTATGGCAGAGCTACCGCTCAAAACGGTAATATTTCTGCTGAAGTTGAAGTAAAAAGTTTTAATTCAAGATTTTTGGATTTATCACTTAAGCTCCCCAAAATTCTGGCTGATAAAGAACTTGAAATTAGGAATACACTAAAAGAACGAATAAAACGTGGAAAAGTAATTGTTAATATTTATATAGAAAAAAATGGACTCAGCAATAAAATTGCGGTAATTGAAGAAAACAATCTAAAATCTTTAATAGAAGTCCTTAATGAACTTAGAGATAAAGCCGATGTTAAAACAGAAATTTCTTTAGAAAATCTTTTGTCGTTTCAAAACTTAATATTTTCCGATCAAATTGCTGACAATACGCAAGAATTTGAGGTTGCTGGAAAAGCGCTAAATGACGCAATAATTAATTTACTTGAGATGCGTGAAGAGGAAGGTGCCACACTTGTAAAAGACTTAAAAGCCAGGTTAAATTTAATTAGTAAATCGGTTGAAGAAATAGAAAAATTGCACCCCGTTGAATTAACGAGTTATTACGAAAAATTAAAGAACAGGGCAAAAGAACTATTGCAGGACTTGAACCAGTATGATGACAGATTAAAAATGGAACTGGCGTTATTATCAGAAAAATATGATGTAACAGAGGAATGTATTCGTTTAAAATCTCATTTGGAACAGTTTAATAATGCACTTGGAAATGGGGATGAGGTAGGAAGACGACTTAATTTTATTATTCAGGAGATGAATCGCGAAGCGAATACTATAAACAGCAAATCTATTTCTACAATTATTACTAACATTGGAATTAATATAAAAGAAGAGCTGGAAAAAATTCGGGAACAAATTCAAAACATCGAGTAAATTTTGGTTAATAAAGGAAAATTATTTGTTGTTTCTGCCCCAAGTGGTTCCGGTAAAACAACAATTGTAAGAAATACTTTGAAGGAAATTCCCAATCTGGAGTTTTCTGTTTCAGCTACAACTAGAAAACAGAGAGAAAACGAAAAAGAGGGTATTGACTATTTTTTTATTTCTGAAGTTGAGTTTGAACGTAAAATTAAAAATAACGAGTTTATTGAATGGGAACAGTTTTATGATTACTATTATGGAACTGTAAAATCTCATATTGATGAAAAAATAAATAATGGCAATTCAGTAGTTCTTGAAGTTGACGTAAAAGGGGCTTTAAGCATAAAAAAAGCGTACCCAGATTCGGTACTTATTTTCATTATGCCTCCAAGTATAGAAGTTTTAAAAAGCAGATTAATTAAAAGAAATACAGAATCCGAAGAAGATTTAGTAAAAAGATTTGAACGTGCTGAGATGGAATTAGGCTATAAAGATAAGTTTGACTACATCGTGATAAACGAAGATCTCGTTTACGCCAAAAAAAGAGTTTTAGAAATTGTAAAAAATGAAATACAGGAGGATAAATTAAATGAACATTAATCCGGTTGATTTAAAGAATATTGATAGTAAAACAAATAACATTTATGAAGCTGTTATAATTGTTTCGAAACGGGCTAGACAAATAAACGACGAATATCGTTTGGAATATAATACAGCTGTTAACAATCTTGTTACGGGACCAGAGGACGAATTTGACGACAGAGTTAATCCCGATCTTATAAAAATATCTGTAGAAATTGAAGCTAGACCAAAACCTCACCAAACAGCTCTAAATGAACTGATTACTGATGGAATTGAATATCGTTATAAAGACGAAGAAAAAATTTAGTTTTTAATCCACATTTGTTAAAGGAGCAGATAAATAAATATTTGCTCCTTTTATTTTTTTTTGAGTGAAAAAATAAATTTAGAGCCAGTATTTGCCCCACTCTCTAAGGTAATCGAGCCGTTTATCTTATCTAATATTCTTTTAACGATTGAAAGTCCCAATCCAAATCCTTTACTATTTTGCTGATGTAATTTTTCCGGTGAAGTAAAAATTATTTTTTTACCCTCATCACTTAATCCAGCACCATTGTCTTTGATCCAAAATAGAATTGAATCACCTGCGACTTCACTGCCGAGTTCAATTACTGGAGGAGTGCCTCCATATTTAATGGCGTTACTAATCAAATTATACCAGATTTCTTCAACCCAGGCAGAATATCCAAGGGCGGTATGGAATTTTTTGGGGATAATTATTTTTGCGTTATTTTCGTTTAACTGAAATCCTAATCGTATTATCACCTCTTCAATAATTTTGGAAGTATCAATCGGACTCAACTCCACTTCTGTTTTTCTAATGTTTGCAAAAATCAGTAATTCCTTAATTATTGTACTCATTTTATGGCTGCTTTTAAATATATGAGATAGAATTTCGGAGCGTTCTTCCTTAGAATAGCTATTATCTTCAACAAGTAATTGGCTAAATCCTACTATGCTATTAATAATTGAATTAAGATCGTGGGCTACAGTATGTGCGAAAGCATCCAGATCCTCGTTCTGCTGGCGTAGTTCATCCTGGGCTTGTATTCTTGCAGTGATGTCCATAACAAATGCTATGGCTAATTTATGCGTTTCGCTATGGAAAGCACTAAGACTTACATCAACAGGAAACTCTGTGCCGTCTTTACGTCTGCCATATAACTCCAGACCTTTACCCATAGGGCGTTTATGTGGTTTCTCGAAGTAATTTAGTATATGTTCTTCATGTCTTTTCTGGAAACTTGCCGGTAAAAAAACATCAAGAGGTTTGCCAATTACCTCATCGGCATTATAACCGAATAATTCTTCCATTCGATTATTAATAAGGACAACATTTCCAGAATCATTAATTATTATAACTGCCTCGGATAATGATTCCAGCAAGGCAGTAACAGCCAAATTATTCTTTATGCTGTTTGCAGCATTAAAAACCTCATTGTTATTGACCACTTAGTTATTACCTTTAATAATTGAATTAAATAGAATATTTTTCCCACTTGACAGACAAAGACGACATTCAATCTATTAAAAGTTTCCACTAAATTAAATGTTCAAATTCAGTAATTGTTTAAGGCAAGAAACGAAAATTAGGAATGGTTCAATTACAATAATGCAGAAGAATTTATTTTTCTTTAATTTACCTACCTTGTATATGTAGAAAAAACACACAAAATATGATGACCCAAAATATTGCTGAATTAATAAATATATTACAGACTCAGAAAGAAATATTTGGTGATGATCTGTATGAAAATGTTCCGATTCCAGAAATTATTCTAAGCGAAAATACTGCTGAAGAAATTGCTTTAAAAACACCCACAGTAATCAAAGAGAAAACACAAGTGAAGTTTGAGACGAAAAAATATGATTTTCAAAACTCCGAGAATCTGGAAACCCTGGATAATTTAATTAATCAATGCCAGAAATGTATTCTTGGCTCTACCAGAACAAGTTTTGTATTTGGTGTCGGAAATCCAAATGCCGATTTGATGCTTATAGGCGAAGCACCTGGTGCCGAAGAGGATAAACAAGGCATTCCATTCGTTGGCAGAGCGGGTAAATTATTAACCGATATTCTTAAAGCCATCAATTTCGATAGGGAAGAAGTTTATATCGCTAATATTCTTAAATGTCGCCCTCCTAATAACAGGGATCCTCTGCCGGCCGAGAGAGCGATGTGTTCACCCTATTTGATGAAACAGATTGAGTTGATTAATCCGAAAATAATACTATGCCTGGGGCGTATCTCAGCGAATGTGCTTTTAGGTAAAAACGAATCATTGACGCGGCTCAGGGAAAATGTATATGATTTTAACGGTATAAAATTAATGGCAACCTATCACCCTGCCGCTTTGTTGCGCAACCCGAATTGGAAAAAGGGCTGTTGGGAAGACGTAAAAAAAGTTCGAAAATTATATGATGAATTAAATAAGTAGACATTATGGCAAAAGGACGAGAAAAAGAAAAGTTAGATATTGATCAATTGAAAGCGGCCGCTAAGCAACCGCCGGCTGTTGTGGAAGTTGAACAAAATGTATTAGGCGCAATGCTTCTGGATAATGACGCAATTCCAAAAGTAATTGAAGTACTTAAACCCGAACATTTTTTTGACCCGAAGCACAAGGTGATATTTAATTCAGTTATATCTCTTTATCAATCCAATGAACCTGTGGATACGGTTTCTTTGTATGAGGAATTGAAAAAAGAGGCAAAAGTTGACGCGGCAGGCGGTATAGTTTACATAAGTAAATTATCACAGGATATTTCTTCAGCTGCAAATGTGGATTATCACTCCAGGTTAGTTTTGGAAAAATGGATTTTACGGCAGTTAATATCCACTTCAATGGAAATAGCCAGTTCCGCATACGAAGGAAGAGATGATGTTTTCGATTTGCTCGATGAAGCTGAATCTAAAATATTTAAAATTTCCGAGGAAGGAACAAAAGAATCATTTACTTCTATGGATAAGGCCGTAAAAGAAGCTCTCGAATTAATTGAGGCTATCCATTCAAAAACATTGTCTAATGTATCAGTCCCTTCCGGTTTTTTTGCTCTCGACGAAATGTTGGGAGGATTTCAAAAATCCGATTTGGTGATTATTGCCGCCCGACCATCTATGGGTAAAACGGCTTTTGCTTTGTCTTTCGCCCGTAATGCCGCAATAGAACATAATGTGCCTATCGCGTTGTTCAGTCTCGAAATGTCCACTATACAATTAGCAATGCGTTTAATTTCAGCGGAAGCCAGAATAAATGCTCACAGTATTAGAACTGGAAAATTTAAGGCCGAAGACGGAGCAAAAATTAGCCGCACTGTCCATAAATTAAGCAAGGCACCGATTTATATTGACGATTCTCCAGCCTTATCTGTTTTGGAGATGAGGGCAAAATCCAGAAGACTAAAGGCCGAAAAAAATATTGGAATGGTGATTGTGGATTACCTTCAGTTAATGAGTGCGGGAACAAATGTTGACAGCCGTGAGAGAGAGATATCCATAATTTCCCGTTCTCTTAAAGCTCTTGCAAAAGAACTTAATGTTCCCGTAGTTGCTCTTTCACAGTTGAACCGCGCTGTTGAATCAACTTCGGATAAAAGACCTATGCTTTCTCATTTGCGCGAATCAGGTTCAATTGAGCAGGACGCCGATGTGGTTTTGTTCCTTTATCGTCCTGAAGTTTACGGAATTACTGCTTATTCAGACGGGTCGCCTACCGAAGGTGTTGGAGAAGTGATAATTAGTAAACAACGTAACGGTCCGGTGGGCGATGTTCGATTGAAATTTCTTAAAGACTATGCGCGGTTCGAAAATCTTGATCTGCTTCATGGTGACCTTCCGCGATTTGAACAAGCACCAGCTATGAGGGAAGAAGATTTACCGATTTAGTTTAAGAAGATTATAAATTTATGTGAGTCGTTAAAATTTTTATTTAACGACTTTTTTTATTAATGTTTGCAGTATACGTAAATTTTCTATATCCTCTTTCATCTCTTTGCCCTTAGGAGTTTCAAGTATTTTGGGTATAGAAAGCAAATTTGTATCATTCATAATATTGGCAAATCCTTCAAGCCCTATAAATCCCTCGCCGATATGCTCATGCCTGTCGACCCTGCTGCCAAGCGCTTTTTTACTGTCGTTCATATGGAGACACTTTAATCTGTGGAGACCAATTACCGAATCAAATTCCTTTATTACATTTTTATATTCTTTTAAATCCCGAATATTGTATCCGGCGGCGAAAATATGGGCAGTATCAATACAGACTGTCATTCGTTCCTTCTGATCAACCAAATCGATGATAGACGCAATCTGTTCAAAGTTATAGCCAAGAGTTGTCCCTTGTCCAGCAGTCAGCTCAATCATACTTTTTACTTTGTAATTCGAAGTTTTTTCATGAGCAATATTTATTGACTCAGCAATGATTTTTATTCCCACGCTTTCTCCCTGTCCTACATGAGCGCCAGGATGAAAATTTAAATGAGGAATACCAAGTTGCTCGCATCTTTCCAGTTCATCGATAAAAGCCTTGCGCGACTTATTAAGAAGTTGTTTATCCTTTGCGCATAAATTTATAAGATAGGAATCGTGGGCAACAATAAATTTTATTCCGGAAGAATTCCAACTTTGCCTGAAAAGAGCAATTATTTTTTCGTCTAACGGTTCGGCGTTCCACTGATTATTATTCTTGGTAAAAATTTGCATTGCGGCAAATCCATTATTTTGTGCTCTATCAACCGAATAATGAATGCCCCCGGCAATGGAAGTGTGCGCGCCTAAAATGTGTTGCATAATTTTTCTTATGTTTGTTAATGTTATTTCTTTTCGATTTATTGATTCTAAAATTTATTTTGTTTTTATTTTATTTAACCATGTGAATATATTGATAATAGAGAGTTAATTTAGGAGAAACAAATTGGAAAAACTTATTGGTATATCAAAAAAGAAAATCAGAAAAGTAATTGGATTAATGTCTGGAACTTCAGTCGACGGCGTGGATGTTGCTCTGGTTGAAATTGATGGAAAAGGCATCGATACAAAAATAGATTTGGTTGGATTTATCGAGTATCCTTATCCCGAGGGCTTAAAGGATTTTGTGTTGCGTAATTCAGTTAAAGAAACCAGTAATGTTGAAGACATATCCCAACTGAATTTTCTTCTGCCAAAATTTTACGTGAAAGCCATTCAGCATTTACTTAATAAATTAAACATGGCTTTCGAAGACATAGATTTAATCGGCAGCCACGGGCAAACGATTCACCATTTACCCAAATCGGTAAATTTGTTCGGTGAAAATGTTAGTTCCACTTTGCAAATTGCCGATCCGGCTATTATAGCAAAACTAACGGGCTTAGTTACAGTTGGTAATTTCCGTACAGGCGATGTAGCCCTTGGCGGACAGGGGGCGCCTCTTGTTCCTTATTTTGATTATATAATATTTCACTCTAACGAAAAAAACCGGGCTTTGTTAAATATAGGTGGGATTTCAAATTTTACAATTCTTAATAAGAAAGGGACACAAGAGGATGTAATTGCTTTCGATACAGGCCCTGGTAATATGATGATAGACTTTTTAATGAATAGATTTTTTAACAAAGAATATGATGAAAACGGCGCAATTGCCGCAAGTGGAAATTTTAACGAGGATTTGTTTAATGCGTTTGTAATAAAAGACTCTTTTATAGAAACAACACCGCCAAAATCTACTGGTCGTGAATATTACGGAGAAAATTTCTTACATGATTTGCTGGATGAATTTAAATCTGTGACTCCGGCGGATTGGCTTCACACCGTTACAAAATTTACTTCATTCGCCGTTTATAGAAATTATTATAAATTTATTAAAAAGGAAACGATTATCGATGAACTTTTAATCAGCGGTGGAGGAGCAAAAAATTCTTTTCTCTACAAATGTCTTTCCGGATATTTTGGAGAATCTGTACAGGTGAAAATAATTGACGAAGTTGGATTATCCTCCGATGCCAAAGAAGCAATTTGTTTTGCTGTTCTAGCAAATGAAACACTTAATGGAAACTGTACAAATATACCGCGAACTACAGGCGCATCAAAAGCCACAATATTAGGGGGAATTTATCTTCCGTAATTTATTTTGAGCGGATAAATAATATATCTTTATTTAAGAATTATTCCCCTGTGTCGGAATTAATTTTTTAACGAGTCCAAGTTTTTAATTAATATTTCGTTTACTGTTTGGGGATTTGCCTTTCCCTTTGTTTCACGCATTATTTGTCCGACAAAAAAACCAATCACCTTATCCTTCCCATCAAGGTATTGTTGAACCTGCCCGGGGTTATTTCTCAGAATCGTTTGTACAACTTCATCAATAAGGGAAGTGTCACTTATTTGGACTAGATTTTTTTCTTCAACAATTTGTTTAGGGTCTTTATTTGTTTTAATAAGATCGGGAAAAATTTCTTTGGCAATTTTAATGCTAATTGTTCCATTGTTAATAAGATTTATTAATTTCCCGATATTTTCAGCTGAAATAGGAAAATTTGTAATATTTAATTTCTCTTCGTTAAGAACCTTTAAAACATCACCCATAACCCAGTTGCTTGCGGTTTTATAATCGTTTGTTGTTTTTAGTATCTCTTCGTAATAATCAGCAATTTGTTTTTCTACTGTTAAAAGAGAAGCGTCGTATTCAGGAAGCCCGTATTGATCAACAAACCTATTTTTTCGGATTTCAGGTAATTCAGGCATCTGTTTTGAAAGTTCATTTCGCCACTCGGCATTTACTACAACAGGCATAAGATCGGGCTCGGGAAAATATCTGTAATCGTGTGATTCTTCCTTGCTGCGCATCGGTTTTACAATGCCTCGGTCGGCGTCCCATAATAATGTTTGTTGTATAATTCTCCCACCATCTTCAACTATTTCAATTTGTCTTTCGATTTCCACCGCAATGGCTTTTTCTACATTACGGAAAGAATTCATATTTTTTACTTCAGCTTTTGTACCAAGTTCTTTTTCACCCTTTAAACGTATTGAAATGTTGGCGTCGCAACGCAGAGATCCTTCTTCCATGTTACCGTCGCAAATTCCAAGATATGTTACTATCTGTTTAATTTTTGATAGGTACAGGTATGCTTCTTCTGCTGTGCGCATATCCGGTTCGCTTACAATTTCAAGCAGAGGTGTTCCACATCTGTTCAAATCTACAAGTGAACTGGAATCCTGATCATGAATTAATTTCCCGGCATCCTCTTCCATGTGAATACGGGTTATGCCTAACCGTTTTCTGGTTCCGTCGGATTTGTCTACTTCCATAAAACCATGCTCGCATATTGGCTTCTCAAATTGAGAGGTTTGCCATCCCTTGGGTAAGTCGGGATAAAAATAATTTTTTCGGGCAAAAATCGATTTCTCATTTATAGTACAGTTAGTCGCTAATCCAAGCAATACGGCAAATTCAACAACTTTTTTATTTAATACCGGAAGCACGCCCGGATGTCCCATACATACTGGACAAACGTTAGAATTTGGTGGTGCTCCAAATTTGTTTGGACAACCACAAAACGTTTTGGTGTCGGTTAATAATTGCACATGTACTTCTAATCCAATAACTGATTCGTATTTGTCGTTCATAGTTCTTTATTTATAGTGATATTTTGAACCGAAATATAATTAATTGGGTTTACAATAAATAGTTGCGCTACTATTAATGCGTTATATAAGGGAAAAAACTTAAATCTGTTTTTTGTTCTCACAGAAATATTTAATTTAAAAAGTTATTTAGCCAATAAAAGGTATTATATGAAATTAGACTCATTGATTTTTGCAGCTCACCCGGATGACGCTGAAATAGGTATGGGGGGAACTATAGCTAAAATGGTATCGGGCGGTTTAAAAGTTGGAATAATAGATCTTACTAAAGCTGAACTAAGTACACGCGGAAATGTTGTAACAAGACAACGCGAAACTGATGAAGCCTCAAAAATTCTTGGACTTGCAGTACGAGAAAATTTGGAATTGCCGGATGGCCGTTTGGAGATAAACGATGACTATTTGAAATTGATAATAGGCAAAATAAGAAATTATAAACCCGAAATTGTATTTGCTCCATATAAAAATGACAGACATCCCGATCATATTATTGTGAGCCAGATGATTAAAAAAGCTTACTTTCTTGCCGGACTTGCCAATTATAACACTACCGATGCAGATGAAAAATATGAGGCCTACCGACCAAAAAAAATATTTTATTTCATGCAGTCATATAAATTCGAACCCAAATTTATTGTGGATATATCGGATTTTTTTGATACAAAAATGAAATCTGTGTTCGCATATAAAACACAATTTTATGATCCCAATAGCACTGAACCGAATACTTATATAAGTGACCCTAAATTTGTAAATTATCTGGACGCGCGTTCGCGTTTTTACGGTTTCCAAATAGGTAAACAATACGGTGAGCCTTTTTATACTGAAGAGGAAGTGGAATTGGATTTAGTAAATTTGGTTAAATCATTAGGGTAGAAAAATGAAAATATTATTTATTGGGACCGGTTTAATGGGCGCGCCTATGGCACAGAAATTATTGGAATCCGGACAGGATGTAACTGTTTATAACAGGGATATAAAAAAAGCCGAAGCGCTTAAATCATTTGGAGCTAAAATTGAGGAATCTTTAAAGACGGCATTTAGCGGAATTGATATAATTGTTTTTATGGTCTCGGATTATAATGCCATTAGAAGTTTACTGGATTGTATTAATAAAAAAGACTTAATGGGAAAAACCGTAATTCAAATGAGTACTATATCTCCAAAAGAAAACATTATGCTCGAGAATGAATTGAACGGAATAGGCTGTAATTTTATGGAAGCTCCGGTATTAGGCAGTATTTCACAGATACAACAGAAAACACTTATAGTTCTTGTGGGTTCATCCGCTCCTTTATTTGAACTGCACAAAGATCTCTTTACTTCATTTTCAAATAGAATTGATCATGTGGGAGGTGTCGGCAAAGCTTCTGCCCTTAAATTGGGTCTTAATCAATTAATAATCGGTTTAACATCGGTATTTACAATGAGTCTTGGATTTATTCGTGAAAATAATATTGATATTAATCTTTTTATGGATATTGTTCGTCAAAGCGCTCTTTATGCTCCTACTTTCGACAAAAAGCTAAATAATTACTTGGAAAGAGATTTTAGTAATCCAAATTTTCCGCTTAAACATTTGCTTAAAGATCTTAATTTAATTGAAGCCGCATTTAGTGAAAAAAATATCAATACTGAAACATTAAAGGGAATTCGAATAATTTTACAGGAGTCGGTAAATTCCGGCATGGGGGATTTGGATTATTCTGCATTATATAATACTGTCCATAAAAATCCGTCAGAGACTTAAATTATTAAATTATTATTAAAAAACAATAAATGATGAAACCAATTCAATCCAATAACATCTCACTAATTAATTATTTTAATATTTGGGAGATATAATGAGCTATTATTTTGCAAAAAAAGTTGATTTTACTTTCGAGGAAACAATCGAAAAGATTACAGAAAACTTAAAAGAAGTCGGGTTTGGTATTCTCACTGAAATTGATGTTAAAGCGACTATGAAAAAGAAACTGGATGTCGATTTTAGACAATACAAAATTTTGGGCGCTTGTAATCCTCAATTTGCTTATAAAGCTTTAACCGCTGAAGATAAAATTGGTGTTCTGTTGCCATGTAATGTAATTGTGCAGGAAACCCAGGACCAAAAGGTTGAAGTTGCCATAATGAATCCTATGGAAGCTATGTCTGTAGTTAAAAACGAAAGTTTGGGCAGGATTGCCGGTGAGGTAAACATAATGCTTGAATCCGCTTTATCAAAATTATAAAATTTATATCCCTCCAAACTATTTTAGTAAAGAGGGATGTATACATCCATCCGATAAAATTTTACTGGCCTGGTTTTATTCATCAAACTAATTCTCTATAATTTTTATAAATTTACCAGTTAGTTTTAATCAAGCATTCCGAAATCAAATCCGTTCGATTACTTGAGAGTGTATTTATGAGAGGTGAAGAGTGAACCCGGGAATTAAAATTTTAATGTTTTAAAAAAATATTCAGATAAGTGAAACAATACTTATAGTGCCTTTGTAAAAAAACATCGAATAAAAAATAATTAAACAAATATATGAGAGGTTTCTTTTGGAGATTACAGAACTCAATGAAAAAATAAAACAGGAAAGCGAATTTGTTGAGATACTGATCGGCGAAATTGGAAAAACAATCGTCGGACAAAAAGAAATGGTTGAAAGACTTGTGATTGGTTTACTTGCAAACGGTCACATACTTCTTGAAGGAGTTCCCGGATTAGCTAAAACGCTGGCCATCAAATCGCTCGCGCAGTCTATGCAGGCCAAATTTCAAAGAATTCAATTCACGCCAGATCTACTTCCTGCTGATTTGCTCGGAACAATGATTTATAACCAAAAAGAAGGTAATTTCGGGATTAAAAAAGGTCCCATCTTTTCAAATTTTATTTTAGCTGATGAAATTAACCGTGCCCCGGCGAAAGTTCAAAGTGCTTTATTGGAAGCTATGCAGGAAAGACAAGTTACCATAGGATCTACAACCTTTCCCCTGGAAGAACCTTTTATTGTCCTCGCCACACAAAATCCAATTGAACAGGAAGGTACTTATCCTTTACCCGAAGCTCAAGTTGACCGATTTATGCTGAAAGTTAAAATCACATATCCAACAAGAGACGAAGAACTGAAAATTATGAAATTGAATGTTGCCGGAGCTATGCCTTCAATTAAGCCTGTAATTTCTCCTGAGGCAATTATTAAAGCAAGAAACCTCGTTCAGAACATCTACGTCGATGAAAAAATCGAAAAATATATTTTAGATATTGTGTTCGCAACAAGAAATCCAAAAGATTTTGGACTTGAAGATTTGACAGATCTTATATCGTATGGGGCTTCACCGCGAGCTTCAATAAACCTCGCGCTGGGCGCGAAAGCTATGGCATTTATTAAACGTCGCGGTTACGTAATACCTGAAGATGTGCGAAGTATCTGTATGGATATTTTACGTCACAGAATAGCTGTAACATATGAGGCAGAAGCCGAGGATATTACATCTGAAATTATAATCCAGAGAATTTTGAACGCTGTTGAAGTTCCTTAAAATCAAATATCGATGACATTATTTATGGTTTTAACTGAACAGAGCATTATATAAGAATTAGAATTGTATAATCGATAAAAGAATGCTAAAGAGTATTCTCAATATTTTCAAATAAAGGCTTTAGTGCATGTTAACAAGGGAAATACTAAAACAAGTTAAACAGATAGAAATTAGAACTCGAGGCGTAGTTAACGAAGTATTCTCGGGTGAATATCATTCCGTTTTTAAAGGACGAGGAATGGAATTTGCCGAAGTTAGAGAATATATGGTCGGAGATGATATTCGGTCCATCGATTGGAACGTTACTGCAAGATTCGGACATCCATATGTAAAAGTTTTTGAGGAAGAGCGGGAACTAACCGTTATGCTTTTAGTCGATCTCAGCGGCTCTCTCGTATTCGGCTCAGTGGAAAAAACAAAACAACGGATTGCCGCAGAACTTACCTCAATACTTGCTTTTTCGGCCATGAAAAATAATGATAAAGTAGGACTGATATTATTTACCGATACAATTGAAAAATTTGTCCCGCCAAGAAAAGGCAGAAGTCATGTTCTCCGAATTATTAGGGATGTTTTATCATTTGAACCTCGTGGTAATCAAACAGATTTAAGAAGTGCACTAGAGTATTTTCACCATACTATTAAAAAGAAGAGTATCGCATTTCTTATTTCTGATTTTATAGATAAAGGTTACGATAGAATTTTAAATATTGCCGGTCGAAAACATGATTTGGTTGGTATTGCACTTCACGATCCTCGCGAGCGCGATCTGCCAAAAGCCGGACTTATTAAATTTCGTGATGCTGAGACAGGTAAAATCAGGTTTATTGATACGAGCAACAAAGAAGTTAGAGATAAATTTTATTCCGCTTTGTCAGACAACGAGAATTACAGAAAAGATTTATTTCTGAAAGCCGGACTGGATTCAATTAAGATAGATATAGGACAGTCTTACGTTAAACCTTTGGTTAATTTCTTCAAAGCTAGAGAGAAAAAATATTGATTAGTAAATTAAAATATATTCTGCTGCTTTTTTTTATAGCTATTTCATTAAATGCTCAATCTGTAACGGTGTTTGCAAATACTGATACCACCGATTATATAGTTGGGGATTACATCTATTACACTTTGGAACTTAATTACCCCAAAAACACGCGTATTGAAATTCCCCAGATTCAGGATTCAATAACCGTACTCGATTTTATAAAAGAAGAGCCCGTTGTTTCTGAGGAAAGTGGAAATACAGTGCATATTCTTAGAAAATATATTTTCTCCAAATACGACTCGGCAGATGTTACTATTCCAGGTTTTAGAATAAATTATTTTTTAGATGGTAATTCTGAACCGCAATTTGTTAATGTTAATCCTGTTAAAATTATTGTTAGAACAATTGAAATAAATGCGCAAGGCGATATTCAAGATGTAAAAGCTCCTTTAAAGATTCAATTGGATTGGTTGATGATTCTATTGATTATTTTGATTGTTGTGGTAGTAATTGTTGGAGTTTACTTTTTATATCGTTATTACAGGAAAAAGAAACTAGGTATTGTTCCTCAGAAAAAAATTATTAAACTGCCGCCATATCGAATTGCTTTGGATTCGTTGTCGGAATTAGAAACAAAAAAACTTTGGCAGCAGGGAATGATAAAAGAATACCATTCCGAGATCACTGGAATTATCCGAAAGTATTTTGAAGACAAGTTTAATTTTCGTGCTCTTGAAATGACTTCTTCGGAAGTGTTATTGAGTCTTAAAAATATTAACGATACCAGAGAGATAGTTGAAATTACTGATGAATTTTTGAACAACGCCGATTTGGTTAAGTTTGCCAAATTTAAGCCCATACCTACAATTAACGAAGATATGATGAAACAAGCTTATGAGATTGTGAACAAAACTAAAGTTGAGGAGGAAGTAAAAGTTGAGACGTTAGAGGTGAAAAATGTTTAGTGACATAACATTCAAATATCCCTACGTTTTATTCTTTCTTTCTTTAGTACCGCTAATGTTATTTTGGTATTGGAAAAAATATAAAAAAAATACACCCGATATAACCTATTCCTCACTTCAGATTTTTAGCTCTGCCAAAACAACAATAAAGGAGAGACTAATACATTTACCCGCCATATTTCGTGCGCTTGCTGTTGGATTATTAATTGTTGCTCTGGCCCGTCCCCAGTCCTTTTCGAGCGGTGAGAATGTATATACAGAAGGAATTGATGTTGTTATGCTGTTAGATATCTCCGGCAGTATGCTCGCTGAAGATTTTAAGCCTAATAGACTCGAAGCAGCCAAGGAAGTGATAGATAACTTTGTTGCGGGCCGTACTTCAGATAAAATTGGACTTGTTGTTTTTGCAAGCCAAAGTTTTACGCAATGCCCGCTTACAATAGATTATTCTGTTTTACGCGGTCTTATAAAAGAGATTAAAAGCGGAATGATTGAAGACGGAACAGCTATTGGTACAGCAATTGCAAATGGCGTAAATAGATTGAAAGATAGTAAAGCTAAAAGCAAAGTGATTATATTGCTTACTGACGGTGTGAATAACAGTGGTGAAATAGACCCAATTACTGCAGCACAAATAGCTAAATCATTTGGAATAAGGATTTACTCTGTAGGTGTTGGTACAATAGGCGAAGCTCCTTACCCTTTTAACACCCCTTTTGGAAAACGATATCAAATGGTTCCTGTGGAAATCGATGAGAAGGTATTATTACAGGTCTCCGCAATGACCGACGCGCAATATTTTAGAGCCACAAATAATAATAAACTACTCGAAATTTATGAACAAATTGATAAACTTGAAAAAACAAGGGTGGAAATAACTTCGTATAGAAATGCATCGGAATTATTTTATAATTGGATAGGATTAGGATTCTTGTTTTTATTAGCCGAGTTTATTTTAACAAGAACCTGGCTTAGAAGATTGCCTTGATTATAAATAAATTTTTATAATAATATTATTGAATAGATTATGATCCGTTTTGCACATACCGAATATTTATACGCGTTGTACTTTTTGCCTCTCTTGGCAATAATTTTCTGGTATACGTATAGAATCCAGAAAAAACAGTTAAATGACTTTGCGTCATCAAAACTTCAAAAAGTTTTACTTCCTATGCGCAGCGGGTTTAAGTCTGTTTATAAATTTATAATAATATTTGCTGTTTTTATATTGCTGATTCTAGCATTGGCTAATCCGCAAGTGGGTTCTAAAGTTGAAGAAGTAAAACAAGTGGGCATTGATGTATATATTTTACTTGACGTATCTTTAAGTATGACTGCCGAGGATATTAAGCCTAGCAGACTCGAAAAGGCCAAACACGAAATAGCGTTGCTTATTCAAAGATTGCGTGGCGATAGAATAGGTTTGATAGTTTTTTCTGGCGAAGCTTATGTTCAATTTCCTTTGACCACTGACTACTCCGCGGCTAATTTATTTTTAAATGCTGTAGATGTTTCCTCAGTTCCTCAAGCCGGCACAGCAATTGAACCGGCAATAAAACTTGCGTTAAATTCTTTTAAGAAGGACGCTGAAACAAAAAAAGCTATAATAATTATTACTGATGGTGAGGATCATGAGGGGAACATTACAGGTATAGTTGAAGAAGCGGCAGGCAACGGTGTTCAGACATTCACAATCGGTTTGGGATCGCCTACGGGTGTGCCTATTCCATTGTATAACAATTCCGGTATTCAGACGGGTTACAAAAAAGATATGTATGGAAATGTAGTACTAACCAAACTTGATGAATTTACTCTTCAGAAAATTGCTGAGGCTGGTAATGGAAAATACTATCGATCTTCAAACACAGATGATGAACTCGAATTGATTTATAAAGATTTGGCCCAACTTGAACAAACTGAGTATGGCACAACTAGAATTACAGACTATGAGGATAGATATTATTACCTACTTTTTCCCGCGCTGATTTTATTGTTTGTGGAGTTCTTTATTTCAAATAACAAATCGAAATTCTTTATGAAATTCGAAGAGGCTGATTCAAATGAAATTAATATATAAAATTATATTGCTCGGCGGAATTACTGGATTATTAAATGCTGATATTGCCGTCGGACAAAGTCTTAGGGGTTTGGTTAATGAAGGTGTGGATTTGTATAAAAACAATAAATACCCCGATGCCGAAGTGAATTTTAGAAAAGGAATTGAAAAAACATTTGAAACATTCGAAGGGCATTTTAATCTTGGAGACGCGCTTTACAAACAAGGAAAATATGAAGAAGCTATTGATTCTTATAAAAACGCAATTGCACTTACGGATGATGATTATAAACGTTCCAAAGTAATGCACAATGTTGGCAATGCTCTGCTTAAATCTAATAAGATAAAAGAAAGCGTGGAGGCTTATAAAAATTCTTTGAGACTTGATCCCAACGATCCTGAGACAAAATACAATTTATCATATGCTCTTAACATGCTTAAAAATGATAAAAATCAGGAAAATAAAAATAAGAATCAGGATCAAAACAAAGATCAAAATAAAGATAAGCAACAGGATAAGCAGGATCAAAATAATCAGGATCAGCAAAAGAAAGACGAACAGCAGAATAAAGATCAACAGCAGGATCAACAGCAGGATCAACAGCAGAAGCAGCAACAAAAACCGAAGGAAGAAATTTCTAAGGAAGACGCTCAAAGAATTCTTGAGGCATTAAAACAGAATGAAGCCGATCTGCAAAAGGAATTGAGAAAACGTAAAGCGAAAGTATCTAAAAAAGAAAAAGACTGGTAAATTGCAATATCAGTTATATATTCTATTAATAAATGAATAACGTAATCGGAAAGAAAATGTTCAAACAGGTTATTAGTTTTGTTTTGCTTCTATTCTTCATATCATCATTAATAGTTGGACAGCAATTCCAAACTACAGCAGATAAGACGACGATAGGCCAAAATGAAAGAGTGCAGGTTTACTTTGAATTTACAGGCGGAGATAACAGCGGAATTAAAAATTTTCAGCCGCCTTCATTTTCTGGTTTTAGAATTTTAAGCGGACCAAATCAATCGTCAAGTGTGCAAATAATAAACGGTTCGATGTCAGCTTCCGTTACATTTTCATATGTTTTGGCCCCCACACAAATTGGAGAATTTACAATTGGTTCGGCTGCAGTAGAATTTAAAGGCAGTCAGTACAAAACTAATCCCGTAGTAATCAAAGTAATTCAAGGCACGCAGTCGGCTCAGCAGAAATCCGATGACGCTTCAATGTCGCAATCAGATATAGCGGAAAATTTATTTATAATAGCTGAAGCTAATAAACGTTCTGCTTATAAAGGTGAACAGATAACAGTTACATACAAATTGCTTACCCGATTGGAAATATCGTCACCTCAAATAACTAAACTTCCGACTTATAAAGGCTTTTGGGCTGAAGAATTAGAAGCTATAAATAATCTTCGATTTGAAATTGAAATGTACAAAGGTCAGCGCTTTCGTTCGGCTGTTCTAAAGAGTGTAGCACTTTTCCCTTCGCAGAGCGGTAAACTTACTATAACCCCTTTTGAGTTAAACATACCGGTTATAATTCAGAGGAAGAAACAAAGGGGAGATATTTTTGATGAGTTCTTTAATGATTCTTTTTTCGGTACAAGACAAACTGTTGAGTATCTTGCGAAATCTAACACATTAACAGTTGATGTCAGCGAACTCCCTTCTAATGGGAAACCCGAATCATTTAACGGCGCGGTAGGTGATTTTAAGTTTTCAACTAATCTCGATAAAGTTAATGTTGAAACAAACGAACCGGTTACACTTAAAATAAATATTTCGGGTACCGGTAACATCAAATTACTTGAAGTACCGAAGATAAAATTACCTTCGGGTTTTGAACAATATGACCCAAAAACTTCTGAGAACATCATTAGAAAAAACGTTATAAGCGGAAGTAAAATTGGTGAATATTTAATTGTGCCCAGAGTTGCCGGCGAAAAAGAAATACCGCCTATTCAATTTTCATACTTTAATCCGAATTCAAAAAAATATATTACTATATCTTCGCCTTCATATAAACTTATAATAAAACGAGGCGAAAATTATACTGAAAATTCGGTTACTGGTTTTACAAAAGAGGATGTTAAACTACTCAATGAAGATATTAGGTATATAAAAACATCCAATTTTAATCTCGAAAAAATAGACCAGAGCAATCTGATAAGCACCTGGTTTTGGTATTCTATAGCTTTGCCATTTCTTATTTTTGTATCCATTTTAACAATTAAAAAACGGCAGGATAAATTAAATGGCAATGTTCAACTTGTTAAATATCAGAAAGCGGAAAAAAATGCAAGAGCAAGATTAAAAAATGCAAAGAAGGCTCTTGATGAAAATGATATAAGCAAATTTCACAACGAAATTTCTAAAGCTATTGCAGGATATTTAGAAGATAAACTAAATCTTCAAAAAGCGGATTTTACTCAAGACAAAGCTCTTGGTCTTCTTAAAAACAAAAATGTTAACGATTCTTTAATTGATGAAGTTAAAGAAATATTAGACAGATGCGAATTTATAAGATTTGCGCCCCAGTTGGGTGATCAGATTCAATCGGGTGAATTGCATGAAAAAACCGTTAAAGTGATAGTAAATTTGGAAAACTCTATTCTCATCAGAAAAAAATAAAGATTACAATATGCTCAAAAAAATAATTCTGCTTTCGACTTTTATTTTATATTCAGTTTCCAGTGCTCAGGTGGAAAACCTGATGGAAAAAGCAAATAAACATTACCAGGAAGAACAATTTAATGAAGCTATAGTTGAGTATAATAAAATTATTGACCAAGGTTATGTATCTGATGCTTTGTTTTACAATCTGGGCAATTCCTACTTTAGAATAAACCAACTGGGGTATGCAATACTAAATTATGAAAGAGGTCTAAAATTATCACCAAACGATGATGATTTAAAATATAACCTGGAAATTGCTAATGCCCGGACCGTCGATAAAATAAAAAATGTGCCCAAACTTTTTATTACAGAATGGTGGGAGCTGTTGCTCACTTCTCTAAGTATTAATGGTTGGTCTGTATTAGTGTCCTTATCATTTATAACACTATTATTGTCATTAACTTTTTATTTTGTCGGTAAATCGGGAAGAATTCAGCGAATTGGTTTTATGTCCGGTTCTATATCGTTCGCGGTATTTGTGCTTTTTATTATCATTTTATTTTCTGTTTATAACAGGGAAATGTCTACGGATTATGGCGTTGTAATTAAAACTGAAGTCTCTGCCAAACAAACACCTGATCAGAAGAGCAGTGATGTATTTATTATACACGAAGGATTAAAATTCGAACTGGAAGATAAAGTTAATGATTGGTCAAAAATCCGATTGAGCGACGGTAAAGTAGGGTGGCTTCCAAATAATTCTTTCGAAAAAATTTAAAAATCTATTTTAACGCCAAATTCAAAATAAGTAGAGCCTCTTTAATGATTTAATTTATTAGAGATATCGAACTTATGTCCTTCCCAAATTGTTGAGAAATTATAAAGGGGAGGTTAGAATGAAAAAGAATGTGTTAGTTATTTTTTTTGCTTTAAGTTTTTTATTTATTGGAAGTACAAATCATTATGAGTTAGGGAAAAAACAAACGCCTGTTTGCCCATATATTAAGAATCTTGAAAAAAATGATAAGAAAACTTGTCCTTTCATTATGAAAGAAAATGAAAAAAAATCTTCCAATTCAGGAAAAATAAAATCCATACCCGAAAAATGTCCTTATAATGGGAATAAACAGGAAGGGCTGAAGAATAAAAAAACTGATGGTAAAAATAAATTATATTATATCTAAAATAATTCCACTCAAAAAAAATAGGCAGTTAACCGCTGCCTTTTCTATTTTAAACCAACTATTTAATTAATTATGCACATTATGAATGCTAAAAAATATAATAACATCAAACTATCTGTAGGAATATCTGAATCAGTACTTACATTTGTACTAATTCTTTTTTTTGTCTCATTTAAATACAGCGTTTTTCTTGAAAATTACATTCGCACCTTTGTTTCAAATGATTATGGGGTATTGGCACTTTTTACTATAATTTCCGGTGCTGTATTGTCAGTTTTGTTTTTCCCGCTTAAATATTATGTGGAATTTCATTTAGAACATAAGTACAATCTATCCAACCAAACTTTCATTAAATGGATATGGGAAGACCTTAAAGGACTAATTGTAGGAATATTGATTGGAATGCCCATATTATTTATATTTTATTTCTCACTTGAAACGTTCGGCGGGTATTGGTGGCTTCCATTTTCATTAATAATGTTCGTCGTCTCGGTTTTACTCGCCAAAATTGTTCCTATTGTAATACTGCCGCTATTTTATAAAATCTCGCCACTTGAAAATGATGATTTGAAAACAAGGATATTAGCTCTTTCTAGCGATGTTGGCATGAAGGTTGAAAATATATTTTCATTCAACATGAGTAAAAACACAAAAAAAGCTAATGCAGCTTTTACGGGTTTGGGAAAAACAAAAAAAATTATACTTGGCGATACCCTTTTGGCAGAATATACTAATGATGAAATTGAAACAGTAATAGCTCATGAACTTGGACATTACAAACACAAACATATTATTAAAAATATTATGATAAGCACTGTAATTAGTTTTTTAATGTTCTTTTCGATAGCCGTTTTATTTGATGTCTCTTTAAGGTGGTTCGGTTTTAATTCACGCACAGAAATAGCATCCATGCCAGTGCTTGTATTATGGAGCATGCTGATTGGTTTAATTCTTACTCCAATTGGGAATGTTATTTCGAGAAAATTTGAATATCAGGCCGATAATTATGCAGTGAAATCGACAGGGAAAAAAAAGGAATTTATAGAAACATTAAATAAACTTACTAAACAAAATTTAGGCGACGAAGAGCCTCATCCATTAGTTGAATGGTTTTTTTACAGCCATCCATCAGTGAAAAAACGGATTTCATATATTAACAGTTTATGAATTCCAAGAAAATTATTAGTAAAATAACTGGCATAAAATAAAAATGAAAAATATAATTTTTTTAATATTGATCGGCATATTAAGCGCTTCCTGTACTTTTAATGACGATGGGAATAGGGATGGTAATCCTGTAACTCCACCTTCAAATAAATATGTGGCTTTAAATCCTTCGCCCCGTGACGGCTCCGCTGATGTGGATAATTTAGTTAAACTCTCATGGGAATCCGAAAGTGCCGATTCTTTCCGGATTTTACTTGATACGTCAAATCCTCCTAAATTGCTTGGACGCAGTGACGTAAATACAAAATCCGCTACTGTTTATGCGCAAGGCTATAATAAAATTTATTATTGGCAAGTGATATCAATCTTGGATGATGGTACGGAAGTTCCAAGTGAGGTATGGTCTTTTATCACCAAATCAGATCATATAACCGAGCCCGGATTTATTATGCTTAAACATAGTCTATCTACGGAGACTCCAAATAAAGTTAAAATTTTGTTTCAAGTGCTGGATGTTGAAGAGAAGGGTATAACTAATTTAACAACGAATGATTTTATTATTTGGGAAGACGCTCAAAAAATTTCATTACTCGAATCCAGTATGAAAATTACAAAACGGCAAGATAACCCTTATGTGCTTAGAACTGTTCTTATGCTGGATAACAGCTCAAGTATAACTGCAAGCGACCCGAACAATTTACAGCAAATAAAAAATGCAGCTAAAGATTTTGTTTACAATATGATTGATCAGCAGGAAATAGCGGTGTATATGTTTTCATCTAATCCTGTGCAGATAATTGATTTCACAGGAAAAGCTAATCAAGTAAATATAATAAACGTAATCAATTCAATAACGCCTGGTGCAAAAACCACCAATCTTTACGGTGCTGTTATTGAAGGCGCTAACAGACTAAAAGAGACATATAGTGCAACATTAATTCAACAAAGTTATATGATATTATTTACAGATGGAGATGATACTCAGGGATCCAAAACTCTTTCGAATGCACTGGACGCAGTTGCGGGCAAAAAGGTATACACTGTCGGTTTAGGCGCTGATATTGACCCTGAAATATTAGATTTAATTGCGACGGAGGCTTTCTTTAAAATTGATCAAACTAATCAGCTGACTCAAATATTTGCAGAGATTCAACTGGATATAACAAAATACGCGAACAGTTTTTACTGGCTCGAATACGAAAGTCCTAAACGCGGCAACAGAGATCATCTGTTGCAACTCATGATAAAAGATAATGTTATAAATTCCTTTGTAGAGGGCACCTTCAGCAGCGCTGGGTTCTTCGACCCCATACCGGGTATATATTTTAATTCCTCATTTGGAGATCCATTAGGTGAAAAAGAATTGGGGTTGGTTCCCGGCGCGGAAGGGATTGAAATTCAAGTTAAAACTTACGGAGGCAGCGCTACAAAAGAACCGTTTTATTCATGGCAGTCCGATCCTAATCTTTATCTTAATTATCTGAATAGCAATAGATCAGCTGTTAAAATTAGCGCGTTGAGTAATGCCGTTCCAGGAACAAAAATTGAAATACAAGTGGTTGATGTAGTTAATGGTTTCTCTAAATCAATTAATTTCGTAATTTTATCCCCTTAATCTAGGGGATTTTTTTATGGCAGTATCAAAGAAGGATGTTGAATATATAGCTAATCTAGCAAGGTTGGAATTTTCTAGCAGCGAAATTGAAAATTTTACAGATCAACTGAATCAAATTCTGCAATATGTAGATAAACTGAATGAACTTGATACCGATAACATTGAACCTCTGTCTCATCCTGTTGAAAATGTAAACGTTTTCCGCGACGATATTTTGAAACCAACGGTTTCCCGTATGGAAGCATTAAAAAACGCACCTGAGGCAAATGATGAGTTTTTTAAAGTGCCAAAAATAATTAAAGTCGATTAATAGTTAATTATTATGATTATAGGAATTATTCCTGCGCGTTTTGCTTCTACTAGGTTGATGGGGAAACCACTTGCCGATATCGGTGGTAAGCCTATGATTCAGCATACTTATGAAAGCGCCCTCAAATCTAAATTGTTAAAAAAAGTTGTTATTGCTGTAGACGATGAAAAATTATTAGCCGTTGCTAAAGGATTTGGAGCTGAAGCATATATGACTCCAAAAGAATTACCCAGCGGTTCGGATAGAATAGCTTATGTTGCCAAACAACTTTCCGCTGAAATAATTGTAAATATTCAGGGAGATGAGCCTTTCATTCAGGGAAAAATGATTGATCAGGCTATTGAACCTCTTTTGTTCGATAAAAAAGTTCAGGTATCTACTCTTGTAAAAAAAATTGACAAGTACGAAGAACTTAAATCTACTTCAATTCCTAAAGTTGTTTTCGATTATAATAATTTTGCCCTTTATTTTTCCCGCGCACCAATTCCCCATGTACGAGATGCAAAAACTAATCTTGACAGAGTTAATATGGCAGATGTTTATAAACATATTGGGCTATATGTATATAGAAAAAATGCCTTATTAAATTTTACGCAAATGCCCCCGACTGATCTCGAACAGATAGAAAAACTGGAACAGCTGCGTATGTTGGAAAACGGAATAAAAATTAAAGTTGTAATTACAGAATTCGAAAGTTTATCTGTAGACACACCAAAAGATCTTGAAATTGCACGAAAGTATTATGAAAAATATGTTAATTTAAAATAATTCATTCAAATGAAAATTCCCCGAAAGCTATCACTCGCCAACATCCCAACTCCAATACAAAAGCTGGAGTACAATAAATGTAAATTTCTTATTAAGAGGGATGATTACACAGGGCTTGAATTATCTGGCAACAAAATAAGAAAACTGGAATATTTATTATACGACGCCAAAAGTAAAAATTACGACTATGTTTTTACCTGCGGTGGTGATCAATCCAACCATTGCAGGGCAACTGTTTATGCTTGTAACCGATTAGGTCTAAAAAGTAAAATCTATTTATGGGGAAGACAGTCTAAAAAATATTCAGGTAACCTACTCTTAAATAAGTTGGCTGGAGCAGAGACAAGGTTCCTTAAATTAAGCGAATATAAAAATGTTGACGATTTAATGCAGAGTGATGCGTTAAAATTGCAAAGTGCCGGGAAAAAGGTTTATATTGTGCCGACCGGAGGATCTAACCCTCTGGGAATTTGGGGCTATATAAATTTTGTTGAAGAACTGAAAAGTCAAATATCTTCAAAAGAGTTTAATGGTATTTGCTGTGCCAATGGAAGTGGCGGAACAATAGCGGGCATTTTGTTAGGAATGGCTCTAAGTGGAATAAACTCAAAAGTATTTGGTGTTAATGTTTTTGGACGCGCCGAGGAAATGAAAGTAAAAATCATCGAAATAGTTGAAGAATGTATTAAAAATTATAATCTACATGTAAATGTAAATTTCAGTAACTTGGAACTGCTTGACGGTTACTCCGAAGAAGGTTATAAAAATATTTCAATGGATAAAATAGAACTAATTAAAGACTTCGTTCAGAATACAGGAATAATGCTGGACAATACATACACCGGGAAAGCGTTTTTCGCATATAATGAAAATTTTTTAAAAGGGAAGACAAAAAGTAATATATTGTTTCTTCATACAGGCGGGTTATTCGGAATTTTTGCTAAAGCCGAAAAATTTTTATCTCATTAAATAATAAGGGAACCGTTTTGGAGAATAAAATAAGAGTTATTGTTGCCAAATCCGGATTAGACGGACATGACCGCGGAGCTAAAGTGGTTGCGGCTGCATTACGCGATGCGGGTATGGAAGTTATTTATACAGGTCTTCGCCAAACTCCGGAGATGATTGTTGAAGCTGCGCTTCAGGAAGATGTTCACGCAATTGGAGTAAGCCTTCTTTCGGGTGCTCATATGACTCTATTCCCTAAAATCCTTAATTTAATGAAAGAAAAAGGAATGGAAGATGTTTTGTTGTTCGGTGGTGGAATCATTCCAGCAGAGGATATCAAAAAACTTAAAGAAATGGGAGTTGGAGAGTTATTTACACCCGGAGCCACCACATCCGAAATAATAAAATTTCTGCAAAGATGGGTATCGTCACATCCGCGTTTCTTGGATTAAATTCTTATTCATATTTCATATCTATTTTATAATCTCACTCACTTTGTGTATTTTTCAACTTTATAATAGGAAAATTGGAATATTGTGCAGCCTAAAAAAGAGAGAATAATATTTCTTGATATTATGCGAGCTACGGCAGTTTTTTTGATGTTGGAAGGACATACAGTACATGCATTATTGTCGAACGATTATCGTTCATTCGATTCAATTGTGTTTAATATTTGGTTTACAATAAGAGGATTTACCGCCCCTATTTTTATGTTTACAGCCGGAACGGTTTTCACCTACCTTCTAAATAAAAACAAGGATCCCTTCTTTAAAAATATTCGAATAAAGAAAGGACTTAAACGAGTAATTCTATTACTAGTTGTGGGCTATCTACTACGGTTTCCCACATTTAAATTATCCGGAATCGATTTCATAACAGAAAAACAATGGCTTACTTTTTTTGCCGTGGATGCTTTGCACTTAATCGGTTTCGGACTTTTTTCCGTTATGATTGTTAGATATATTTCTGAACTCACGAAAATAAATTCCTTATATTTTTATTTTACAGGAACATTGATTTTTTTCCTTTTCTCGCCAGTCATAAATCAAATCCAATGGTCAGATTATCTTCCACTGTTTTTCGCTTCATATCTTACAACTAATTATGGTTCAATATTCCCATTATTTCCATGGATTGGCTTCATACTAGCCGGGGCATTTTTTGGAAAATATTTAGCGGCAAATGGGATGAAGAATAAAAGAAAACTTGCAGTAGGGCTTGCCGCAATAGGTTTTTTATCGATATTTTTATCTTATTCTCTCAATCTTATTGAAGGAATTGGCGAAGGTAAACCTGATTTCTGGAATTCCGCTTACAGTTTACCTTTTTGGCGGATTGGTATTATTTTAGTACTAAATTCTATTGTAATTTTACTCACACAGCAGATTACGAGTGTGCCAAAAGCAGTTCAATTATACGGAAAGCACAGCTTAGTAATTTATGCAGTCCATCTTATGATAATTTACGGATCGGCATTATTCCCGGGATTGCTCTATGTATTTGGAGAAACTTTAAATGTTTTCGAATGTTTTATTGTTGTAATTTTACTGATGAGCGCAATGCTTTTAATGACGTGGCTATTGGAATATTACAACAAAAATTCTGAAACAATTTATGCTACTATAAAATCAAATATTAATAAAATTAGACCCGGTGCTAAATGAGAAATTCAGAAACGACCGATTCCTCTCCAAAGAATGAAGAGGTTGCATTTGAGCAATCTTTAAGACCAAAAGGATTTGAAGAATTTGAAGGTCAAAAAAAGATTACTGATAATTTACGGGTTTTTATTGGAGCGGCAAAAAAACGTAATGAAAGTCTGGATCATGTTCTTTTAACTGGACCACCTGGACTCGGCAAAACAACTTTGTCCCATATTATAGCAAACGAGATGGGCGTAAATATAAAAGTTACTTCTGGCCCAGTTATGGAAAAACCAGGTGACCTGGCTGGCATTTTAACTAACCTGGAAGAAAATTCAGTGCTTTTTATTGATGAGATACATAGACTATCACCTGTCGTGGAAGAATACCTATATTCGGCTATGGAAGACTATAAATTGGATATTATGATCGATTCCGGACCAAACGCGCGCAGTGTTCAAATTAAATTGCCAAAATATACATTGATAGGGGCTACAACACGCGCCGGATTATTAACAGCACCTTTGAGGGACAGGTTTGGAATAAAATCACGATTGGATTATTATAACTCCGAATTACTTACAAAAATTGTTAAAAGATCTTCATCTATTTTAAATATTAAAATCGATGAAGACGCAGCGGCCGAAATTGCAAAACGATCTCGCGGTACACCGAGAATTGCCAACAGATTATTGAAACGCACGCGTGATTTCGCTGATTTTGAAGATAAGGACAGTATTGACCTGTATACTTCTCAAAAAGCTCTAAGTGCATTGGAAGTTGATGAATTCGGATTAGATGAAATGGATAAAGAAATTATACTTGCCATTATTGAGAAGTTTGGGGGAGGACCGGTTGGATTAAATACACTTGCCGTTGCGGTTAACGAGGATGCCGGAACGCTCGAAGAAGTTTACGAACCTTTTCTTATTCAGCAGGGATTTATTCAGCGAACTCCTCGCGGCAGAGAAGCAACCGATCTTGCATATGCTAGATTTAATCAGAAAAGAAAAAGTTCAAAGAAAGATGAGAAAATGTTATTCGATTAAATGAGCTGGATAATGAAAATTGAATTGAACAAAATAATTTTTGGCGAAGATAGTCCTTTTGTACTTATCGCCGGACCTTGCGTAGTTGAAAATAAAGAAATTACATTTGAAGTCGCCGAAAGAGTAAAAGAAATTACCCAAAGACTGAACATACCTTACGTTTTTAAGTCGAGTTATAAAAAAGCTAACCGAACAAGTATAAATTCATTTTCAACACTTGGTATTCGGGAATCTCTAAAAATAATGTCGGATATAAAAGCCGAGTTTAATTTGCCCATTTTAACCGATATACATACTCCCGAAGAAATTAAACAAGCTGCGAATGTGGCAGACATCCTGCAGATACCCGCATTTCTTTGCAGGCAAACCGATTTGCTTATTGCCGCCGGAGAATCAGGCAAAATAATTAATATTAAAAAAGGGCAGTTTCTTGCGCCTGAAGATATGGAACATGCTATTAATAAAGTTAAGTCTACAGGCAACAATAAAATTCTTCTTACGGAAAGGGGAACAACATTTGGGTATCATAACCTCGTAGTTGATATGCGTTCTCTTGTGATTATGCGGGCGCTCAATTATCCCGTTGTTATGGATGCGACTCATTCAGTTCAAATGCCAAGTAATACAGATACTTCCGGAGGCAATCCCGAATTTATTAAACCATTGGCGAAAGCTGCAGCCGCAGTAGGAATTGATTCGCTTTTTTTGGAAGTTCATCCGGATCCGAAAAATGCTAAAAGCGATGCCGGTAGTCAGCTAAATATTAATGAACTCGAAGATCTTTTGGTAATTGTTCAAAAAATTGATAAAGCGGTAAAAAATTATTAGTGGAGTAAAAGTTGTATCCGCGTCCTCTTAATAAACTGGAATTATCAGCATTATTTAAGCTTCTACCCGGGAATCGGCCGGGATATGCGGTGTACAGGCGTAAAATTGAACAAAACTTTGTTATTGGAAATGGAAGGTTTGGAAACGGAAATTTAATATTAGGCGCAAGGAATGATAAACCGGATATTGAAAATTCTTCCGCACCAATACTCGCAGCAGGAACAGTTTTATATGATGAATATAAATTTGATATTGTTATTCATGAAGAACGGTACTACCAAATAGAAGTTGATTTAGATGAGATTTATAAAATTAAAATAGAAAATGGATTGGAAGCAGAATTAAAAAGCTGGAGTTATAGTAACTGGTTACCAGGACAAAAAGCTCCTAATGATAATTCAGAAATCAGAGAAATTCCATTTAACGGCGGCCGCTTTGTTATTGCCGTGGCTCCAAAGCATAAAAGAATTTGGCTTTACGATTCCAATGATGGAATTAATCATTTAATTCCGATTTCCAATTTTATAAATGAGCTTTTAATGCTAAAAGGAATAAAAGAAAGAAGTAACGTCAATATTTTTTTTGAAGATTTATTTAAGTTTACTGAAGGTGAAATTGTATCCGCTTTCATAAATTATAATCGTTACATGAAAAAATTTATTTTCGATGAAATAAAAGTTGATAAGCCTGTAAAACAAAAAAGAAATTTATTTAGTTTTAAGAAATTATAGAGGTTCAATTGTCAGATCAAACGATTTTAGAGAAAGGCAAGGAAGTAATACGTATTGAAAGTGAGGCTGTTGGAAACTTAATAAATCAAATTAATGGTGATTTTGTAAAGGCAGTTAACGAAATTTATAAATCTAAAGGCAGAGTTGTATTTACGGGCATGGGAAAATCCGGGCTTATTGCTCGAAAAATTGTTGCTACGTTAAACTCAACCGGCACGGCCGCATTTTATTTACACCCTACAGATGCTATGCATGGGGATCTAGGAATGGTCCGTAAGGGTGATATTGCGATACTGATTTCAAAAAGTGGCAGTACGGAAGAACTTATCGATTTGGTATTCATGTTTAAGCGCCTGGGTGTTACTATAATAGGAATGCTCGGGCAGAGAAATTCAACAATTGGAAACGAGTGCAACTTAATACTTGATGTGGGAGTTAAGGAAGAAGCATGCCCTTACGATCTAGCACCAACAGCATCTACTACTGCAACATTGGTTATGGGCGATGCGTTAGCGGTAGCTTTACTTGAAAAAAGGGGTTTTACAGAGGATGATTTCGCAATGTTACACCCCGCGGGCAGCCTCGGTAAAAGACTTTCACTTCGTATCTCAGAAATAATGTATAAAGGCACAGACGTCCCAATAGTATCTGAAAAAACGGCATTAAAAGATCTAATTTTTATTATGACTTCCAAAAGACTTGGAATGACATCTGTAGTTAACGAAGAAGGGGTGTTAACAGGTATAATAACCGATGGAGATTTACGCAGGCTGCTTGAAAAAAATATGGAGATTTATAAAATTGTTGCGAAAGATGTGATGACTAAAAATCCTAAAACTATTCGAGCCGAGTATCTCGCATCATTTGCGCTTCAACATATGGAACAATACAGCATAACAGCTTTGGTTGTTGTTTCTGAAAATAATAATCCGATCGGAATTGTTCACTTGCACGATCTTGTTAAACTTGGATTAAGAAGAAGATGAAAATTCTCTTTCATTATATCACTCTTAATATTCTTCTTCTTTTATCATTATCGTTTTTATTTAACGGATGCACCGAGTCGAAAGTAAAGCCGCAAGTTGATTATACGCTGGAAGACGAAAATTTTCCTGTGCAGGAAAGTTGGGACAGCGAAATTATATTTTCTGAAAATGGAGATGTAAAAGCAATTTTATATTCGGATCATATAAGAATTTTTAATGAACCGCGGGAAAAACTTTTAACAAAAGTTAAAATAGATTTTTATGATAAAAATAATAAACCAGCTTCACAATTAACTTCCAAAAAAGGTCGTATTGACGATATCACAGAGAATATGTTTGCAATAGACAGTGTTGTAGCTTTTAACGACAGCAGTAAAGTTAAACTTGAAACCGAAGAATTGATGTGGCGTAAATCCGATAAAAAAATTGTTACGGATAAATTTGTTAAAATTACTACCGAAGATGAAATAATTGAGGGATATGGATTTGAGTCTGATCAATTATTACGCAATTATATTGTTTTCGATATCACATATCAAACAACCGCTAAAAAGAAAAACTGATGACTAAATTATCATTAATGCTGATATTGCTTTTAATGGTTTCTATCGAAACATTCGCGCAAAAAGATGAAAAGATAACAATTTTGGGCGATAGTCTTGTGGGTAAATATATTGATGGTCAGAATATTCGTGAAATTTTGGGTAATGTTGTAATGACTCAAGGCAATGTGCGTATAACATGTAAAAAAGCAATCCAGTATTTAGCCAGGAACGAAGCAGAATTAATCGGTGATGTGGTTGCTGTGCAGGATTCGATTACAATTTATACTGAACGCGGATTTTATTTCGGCAATGAAAAATATACATTCTCGGAAACTCCAGTTAAACTAAACGATGGGCATATAACACTTACTGCCGATAAAGGATATTATTATTTTGACGATGATCGTGCGGAATTCTTTAATAATGTTAAATTAAAAGATTCTGTAAACACTCTTTTGGCGGATCAATTGATTTATTATAATAATCTCGATAAGGCCGTATCGATTGGAAATGTGAAAATATTTGATGACAAATCGGAGATTGCTGCGGATAGCCTCGTGCATTTCAGAAATAAAGATCTCAGTTATGGATATTCTAATATTAAAATTCAATATCCCGAAAATAATGTGATAATTACAGGCGGATATTTGAAGGATGACGGAGTGAATAAATATACTTTTATATCCCAAAATCCGGCGCTAACACAGATTGATACAAGCGATAATGGTCAGCTGGATACACTTATTGTAATTTCCAAAGTTATGGAGGCATATCAAGACAGCACAAAAAAGCTGGTCGCTTCTGATTCGGTAAAAGTAATAAGAAGCTCTTTCTATTCAATTAATAATTACAGTATAATGTTCCGTGCAAAAGATGAGATATTAACTTACAAATTGGAGACGGATGTTACACAACCTATCGTTTGGTACGAGAACAGTCAGTTAACAGGCGATACTGTAAAAGTTAAAATGAAAGATAAAAAAATCAAATGGATTGATGTTCTCGGAAATTCGTTCGTGTTATCCAAAGAAGAAAATTACGAAAATAGATTTAACCAAATTTCCGGTGAACGAACAATTATGTATTTTGATGAAAATAAGCTCCAAAAAACTGAAGTAATAGGAAATGTACTTAGTTATTATTATGTATTTGAAGAGGACGAGCCCAACGGAGTGCTTAAATCCAGTTCTGAAAGAGCAAAACTGCTTTTTAAAGATAACACCGTTTCCGATGTTAAACTTTATGGATCCATTAAAAGTGAATTTCATCCCGAAAATTTAATTAAAGGCAAAGAAAGGGAGTTTACATTGCCTTCATTTGTACTTTATACCAACAAACCCGATAAAAAAAATATACTAGATGTAATTCCTAATTTTGGTTACAAAAAAAACGGGAGTAACTGATTGAATTTAAGAAGCGAAGGGCTGGTAAAAATTTATAAAAAAAGAACCGTTGTTAAACAAGTATCGGTTGAAGTTAATCAGGGTGAAGTTGTAGGACTTCTTGGACCGAACGGTGCAGGGAAAACAACTACATTTTATATGATAGTTGGTATGATTAAACCTAATAACGGTAAAGTTTTTCTGGAGTCGGTGGATATAACCGGTGAACCAATGTATAAAAGGGCAAAAATGGGCATTGGGTATCTTCCTCAGGAAGCATCTGTATTCAGGCGCTTAAGTGTAGAAGATAATATTATGGCTGTTTTGCAGATGATGAAAATGAGTAAAAAGGAACGTCAAATTAAAACAGATAGTCTGCTGGAAGAACTCAGTATTAATAATATTCGAAAAAGTTTAGGTTTTCAATTGAGCGGAGGCGAAAGAAGGAGAACTGAGATTGCCCGAGCACTTGCAACGGATCCAAAATTTATTTTGCTTGACGAACCATTTGCGGGTGTTGATCCTATTGCCGTCGAAGATATTATGAATATAGTTGCTAACCTTAAACACAAAGGAATTGGAATACTGATTACGGATCATAATGTGCATGAAACTTTAAGCATCGTTGACAGGGCATATATTCTTATTAACGGCGTAATATTTAAGGATGGCACCGCTGATCATTTGGCCGAAGATGAAGAAGTGCGTAAACTGTACCTGGGAGAAAAGTTTAAATTAGATAGATATAGCTGATAAAATGTCCATAAATCAATCTCCTTGAAGAGATATGACTTATAGACACAAAAATCTAGGATTTAAATTCTTTTATAATTTTATCAATTTCCGAAGAGGAAATCCCCGAACCGAAAACTTTTTTAGATTCAGCTGATTTGTTACCCTGCGGAGTAAAAGAAGAGACAACAGGATTGCCCGCACGGGCGCGAAGCCGTTCTTCAATTTCCTCCTGAAAACCATGACGTTTTTCGCCTGAATATTTTGGTGAATCTTCAAACGACGAAACAGAATATCCCTCGTTGATAGCTTTTGTTTCAAATGCGAGTGTTTTAATATTCATAAGATGTTTTGCGGTTACATTTTCCGAAACAATTGATCCGCCCCAAGTTCCTACTCCCAATGTAAGGGATGGAGCTAGCATAGTTGTATAACCTACAGCGCCGAGTGAACTTGGTGTGTTTACAACAATCCGGAAAGCCGGTTTTTCAAGCGCGAATTTCATTATTACTTCTTTGTCGTTAGAATGAATTGCCATTGTATGTCCAATGCCTCCAAACTCAAGCAATTCAATACATTTATGGCATCCTTCCAGCCAACCATCAACTGTATAAAATGCAAGCACCGGCGAAAGTTTTTCCATAGATAAAGGCTCGTTTCTTCCAACACTATCGCAGTAAGCAATTAATGCGGAAGTATTTTCCGGCACATTAAATCCGGCGTATTCGGCTATAAATTTAGCGGATTTACCAACTATCTCCGCATTAATGTGTCCCCCTTTAATTACTGCTTTTTCCAATTTCAGTTTTTCATTTTCATCAACAAAGTAGCAGTTAAGCTTTTTTGCCTCGGCAATAGCTTTATCTTTCAACGGTCTGTCAACAATAAGCGCTTGTTCAGATGAACACAAAGTACCATTATCGAAAGTGGTTCCCGAAACGATATCTGCTACTGCTTTTTGAACATTAGCCGTCTTTTCTATAAATGCCGGAACATTCCCCGAACCAACTCCGTATGCGGGTGTACCTGCGCTGTATGCGGCTTTAACCATTGGATTGCTACCAGTGGCAAGAATTACAGCAACAGACTTGTTTTTCATCAATTCTTCCGTAGCCGGTAGAGTGGGGGTAGTTAAACATTGAATTAGGCCCTTTGGTGCACCTGCTGCTTCAGCAGCTTTAATAAGTACTTTCAATGATTCAAATGTACAATTTACTGCTTTTGGATGAGGACTTACTACAATTGCATTGCGGCATTTTAAAGATATAATCGCCTTAAACATTACCGTTGATGTAGGATTGGTAGATGGAATAAGTGCGGCTACTACACCCATAGGTTCCGCGATTTTTACAACTTTTCCATTGTGCTCAACTCCAATTACGCCTACTGTTTTTAAGTCCTTAATCGATTCGTAAACGTTTTTTGTCCCGAATTGATTTTTTATTACTTTATCCTGCCATTTCCCGAATCCGGTTTCTTCATGAGCAAGTTTGGCTAATCTTTCCGCCTCAGTGTAACCGGCATCTGCCATAGCTTTTATAATTTTATCAACTTGGGGCTGGCTGTAATGTTTGTATTCCAATTGAGCTTGTTTGGCGAGTTGAATTAATTCTCTTACTTCCTGGATCGATTGCAGATCTTTATCCATTACAAATCCGTTTTATTATTTTTGAACCAAAATATACATATAGGTCTGTAAAACTTCAATCACTTATATAACAGTTATTTGTAGATATATTACTCACTTAACGCTCAACCCATATTTAAAAGTTCTTTAACTTTACTATAACCTGTTTTACTAATCGGTAATTTTAATCCATTGTGCAGTAAAGCATGGTGAGTATCCTTTTCTAACAATTCTATGTTTTTGATCTGATTGATGTTAACAATATATGATCGGTGTATACGTAGAAATAATTTGGGATCAAGATGAGTTTCATAATATTTCATTGTTTTTTGTTTTAGTAGTTTCTCGCCTTTCCAAACAATCTGTACATAATCGTCCAATGCTTCAAGGATTTCAACTTCCTCCACAGGTAAAATTTTTATTCGACTTTTTTCTTTAATAATTATTCTATTTAAATATTCTAAATTCTCGGCAACGTGTGTTTTTAATTTTTCGATATTTTTTGAGGATTCGATTTTATTGTTAATGTTTTTTTCGGCTCGTTCCACAGCTTCTGCAAAACGATCTTTTGAAAATGGTTTCAGAAGGTAGTCGATAGCGTTTACTTCAAATGCCTTTAATGCATATTGATCGAATGCCGTTGTAAATATAATTGTTGGCGGCTCATCCAATAATTCCAACATCTCAAATCCATTTATCTTTGGCATCTGTATATCTAAAAAAATTAAATCGGGTTTTAGATCCTGAATTGCTTTTATTCCTTCGAATCCGTTTTTGCATTCCTGAATAACTTCTATGTTGATATGTGCTTTCAAATATTCAAGAACAACATCACGTCCGAGTTTTTCATCGTCAATTACAATACAACTGATTTTATTCATAAACATTCCAAATTTTTATTCATATGGGATATAAATGTTGACAGTAAACAAATTTTCGAGTCTGTCAAAAGTTAACAGATTGTCTTCATTATAAATCAATTTTAATCTATTTTTAATATTCATTAATCCAATGCCTTCGCCTTTTCGGCTGACACCTTCAGGATCAAAATTGTTTTGTAATGATATTTTCAGATATTCCTTTTCTTTTTTACACGATAAACTAATCGTAATTTTCTCTGTACTTTCGTAAACGCCGTGTTTAATCGCGTTTTCAAACAGAGGTTGCAGAATCATGTTGGGTACATTAATTTTTCTGCAGTTTTCATCAAAAGACTCAACGTATTCAAGTTTGTCTTCGAATCTAATTTTCTCTATCTCCATATATAAGCGGGAATTATCAACTTCATCTTTTAGCCGTGTCATCTGCGATTCGTTACTGGAAAGGGTTTTTCTCATAAAGGAGGAAAGTTTAATTGTCATTTCACGAGCTTTATCAGGATTAGAAATTGTTAAAGAACTAATTGAATTTAAGCTGTTAAAAATAAAATGCGGATTAATCTGATATTTAAGAGTTTTTAGTTCGGCCTCTTTTACAAGTGATTTTAGTTCAGCTTCGTTTTGAGCTTTTTCTTTGAATCCTTTATAATAATATGCTACATAATAAAATACTACCGTTACAAGATAAAAAAGTAATCCAATATTAACCCTCCAGTATACAGCGTCGTTTAGGAAAGTTAAATATTGTTTATTTTCTATAGAATTTGAAAGTATAAAATAACCCGCATAAACCCAAATAACCGTTGAAAAAATCCCACCTGCTATATGGTTGGAAATTGTTTTCCAGATTTTGTTTTTATCTATACTTAAATAAATTGATGGATACCATAAACTTAATCCTAAAATCATATATAATGCATTGTGTATAACTGCGTCGAATACCGCATAGTCAATTCTAACATGGAGCAGGATTTTTGCAACTAAAATATGATTAATTGTAATAATCGACCACACGATAAGGTATGCTATAAAACTCGAAGTATTTTGTATAAAAGGATTTTTCATAATATTAATTTTTTAAATTTCCGCCGCCAAAAAACACCACTCCTTTTATTTCAAGAACGCGTGCTTCATCTATATTTTCAGAACTGGATGATCTGCGTTCATCATCGAATCCACCGAATATTGAAGTAATAGAAAGGACAATTTTCCAGTCTTTTGGAACACGAATATCAGTACCGCCAAAAAAAGTAATCAGATCAATTACATTTCTCCCTTCAGCCAGTTTGGCCTCACTAAAATCGAGATCTGCCCCACCAAACATTGTAGTTATTTTACCGCCCCTAAAATTTTTTGAGATAATTCTTCTATCAACTCCACTTAGAACGGCAACCTCATTAATATAATCATCTTCCAAGTTTTTGTTAGAATCAGATGTTCTTTTATTGCTGAACTCAAATGCTTCGTTTTTTTTGTTATGCTTTTCCCGGCGAGGTTTAATTAGAATGTATACGCCGAATAGTATTAAAATTAATGGCCAATAATCTCTAAAAATTTCGCGGAAAGGCACTTCATAAAATCTGAATATAAGTAAAGCTGCACCTACGAATATTAGCGCAAATCCGGCGTGTGAGTCTTTGGAGTTCAATAGCATTATTAATCCTATTACAACCAGTAGGAAAGGAACAGAAAAAATATAATGGCTGAAATAGAAAGGAAGAAAGAATATATTATCCGCTAGAAAAGATATCCCGATTAGAACCAGTATTATGCCAATTATCGTTCGTGCATTCAAATTTTTCATTTCATTCTCCATTTAATTCTTAATTTCGCCGCCGCCAAAAAGAATCAATCCTTTTACATAGAGTATTCTATCATCCCGTTGTATAAGATTTGGATCCTTTCTTCTGTTATCAACAAAACCGCCGAATATAGGAACAACATCAATTTCAACTTTCCAATCGGAAGGAACAATTATAGTTGAGCCTCCAAACAAAGCAAATACATCCATTGTATGATATCCTTCGGACAATTTGCAATCAAACAAATCTATTTCAGAACCTCCGAAAATGGAAGTAATTTTGCCGCCTCTAAAATTATCGGTTTGTATATATTTTTTTCCGCCGCCGAATATGGACACATCATTTAAAAATTCACTTGATGCTGCGGGTCCAGTCTCATTCAATTCCGGTGATTCTTTGGATTTAGAAAGTCCACCGGTTCGGATTATAATGTATAATCCTATTATTATAAGAAGCAAAGGCCAAAATTCCGGAAAATGCCCTATTAGCCCAATGGCAATTAATACAGCACCCGTTGACTTATTTGTAGTGGTTCCAAAGATTACTAGCCCTATAATAATAAGAATAGACTGCCAACGAAAAATTATTCTGGGAATATCGTAATCCAAAATATCCAGGTTACCCAGCAGGAAGATAACACCAATAGCGATAATTATGAGTCCTATTATCAGCCGGGTATTACTTTGCGCTTTATTCATAATATCCTCTCTTTTTTTGAAACTAATTTATTTTATAAATATTATTGTTAGTATAAAAAATCGGTGAATCACCGAAATTTATCGGTAAATTGCCTCTCATGAAATAAATAGTATTGAATTTTAAGTTAAAATTAGTTTTTTTTACTCAAAAATTAGTAGTTAATATGTCTGGTAACGGTACAAATCAATTTAAGAATGGTCTAATTGGCATATTTGCTATTATAGTTATCGGTACTATTGGATTCGAAATTATCGAACACGATTGGACAATACTCGAATCATTTTATATGACAGTAATTACAATATCCACAACTGGATTTAAAGAAGTAAAGCCACTTTCCGATATAGGCAGGTTGTTTACGAGTTTTCTTATTATTGCTGGAGTACTTACAATTGGATACACGGTAAGTAAAGCGGCGCAAGTTTTAATTGAGAAACAATTGTTTAGGAGAAAAAGAATGGAAAGAAAACTTGAAATGCTCGCTAACCATTATATAGTATGCGGATGCGGCAGAATGGGAAAACAAATTTGTGAAGCGCTAAAGGAAAATAAATATTCGTTTGTAGTCGTTGAAAATAATCCTGTAAATGTGGAGTATCTTATAAATAAAGGATTTTACTTTGTTGACGGGGATGCAACCAGTGACGAGGCGCTGCTCAAAGCCGGAATTGAAAGAGCCAAAGGACTAGTTTCAGTAGTGGCGACAGACGCTGAAAATGTATTCACAACTTTATCGGCTAAAGAATTGAATCCGAATGTATTTGTTGTTGCCAGAGCAATTGATGAAGGCACGGAATCTAAACTTCTTAAGGCCGGAGCCGATAGAGTAGTTAAACCATATGAGCTCGGTGGAAATAGAATGCTTCAACTATTAATACGTCCCGGAGTGATGGATTTTATTGATGGAGTTGCTCGTGACAAAGATATAGCCATAAATCTTGAAGAAATTATTGTTACAAAAGGTTCTCCCCTTATTGGGATTAAACTTATGGATTCTCCCATACGAAAGGACTTGAACATAATTATAGTTGCTGTTTACAGAGAGGAAGGAAGTTTTATTTATAATCCCCAATCATCAACAGAAATTTTGGAAAACGATAACCTGATAGCTATTGGCGAAACAGAAGCATTGAATAAATTAACACAATTATGCCATTCGAAAATTAAATGACAATTTCAGCTTTAGTATTACCTCAAACAATATTTGGATATATATTAATTTTTAATTGAGTGTTAATTTATATCAGGGAATAAAAATTAAATAGTAATGAATATGAAGAAATGGATTAAAATATCTATTGGTCTGGGGCTTGTTTTATTAATTATTTTGGCGGGTTTTTTTGTTATTTCATATAAAGTTATGCTGGAACCTATACCAAATTATAGCGGACAAGTTAAAGTTGAGGGTATAGAGAAGGATGTAAAAATATACAGAGATAAATACGGTGTGCCGTTTATTGAAACCGAAAGCGAAGAGGACGCGGCGTTTGCTTTGGGATTTGTTCATGCGCAGGAAAGAATGTTCCAGATGGATTTAATCCGCAGGGCAGCCGAAGGCAGATTAGCCGAAGTAATGGGACGTAAAGTATTGCCCTTCGATTTAATGTTTAGAACTGTAGGACTTAAAAGCAATATTGTTAAGAACTATGAAAAGTTGAACCCAAAAACCAGAATTATGTTAACCGCATATTCAAATGGAGTAAATGCTTATCTTAAATCAAACGATACATATTCATTTGAATTCGATTTGTTGGGTTATTCACCTGAAGAGTGGAAACCAATACATAGTCTTTTAGTCGCTAAACTTATGGCCTGGGAACTTAATATCAGCTGGTGGACAGATATTGCTTTTAGTCATCTAATTCAAAAATTTGGTCCTGAAAAAGTCTCTGAAATTTTACCAGGATTTGATGAAAATGCGCCAACAATTATCCCTAAAGGTTTTAATGTTGCAGAAATTATAGATATGGATTTTATTAAAACCGACCGTAAATTCCGTGAATTCATCGGTATGGGGGGTACACATATAGGATCAAATAATTGGGTGGTTAACAGCCGTAAATCGGAATCCGGAAAAGTAATTATTGCCAACGATCCTCACCTTGCTTTTTCAGTTCCTGGCAAATGGTATCTGGCAGTAATAAAAGCTGCTGATTGGAACGCCGAAGGATTTACAATACCGGGAGTGCCAGCAATTGTAATTGGAAAAAATAAAAATATTTCCTGGGCATTAACAAACGTAATGACCGACGACGCGGATTTTTACCTGGAGAAATTTGACAGTTCAAAAACAAAATATTTTTTTAATAATGAGTGGAAAACTCTATCAATTGTTAAAGACACAATTAAAGTTAAAGATTCATCGGATGTCGTTTTACAAATACAATCAACTCACAGAGGACCAATTGTATCTGGTATTCATCCGTATAATGTTTTGTTTCCAAATAATGAGCAAAATAAAGCTAACATCAGTATGCGTTGGACCGCAAGTGAACTAAGCGATGAATATTTTGCTATGTACAAAATTAATAAATCCAGAAACTGGTCGGAATTTGCTGAGGCTGTAAGAAATTTTACAGTGCCTGGTCAGAATTTTGTATATGGCGATAAAGACGACAATATCGGTTACATATGTGCCGCCCGACTTCCGATACGTAATAGTTCTAGTCCGACACTCATTTATGATGGTACAACGGAAGCAAATGATTGGAAAGGTTTTGTCCCCTACGAGGATATGCCCAAACTTTTTAATCCGTCTCAAAATTTCATAGCTTCGGCGAATAATAAAACAGTAGCACATTTTCCTTATCATATCTCTAATATATGGGAACCGGCCTCCCGTATAACAAGAATAAATGAAGTGTTAACAGGCAAAAATTTGCTGTCTGTTTCCGATTATAAAAAATTGCAAAATGATTTTTACTCTCATTATGCAAAAATGGTTGTCCCGCGAATATTTACAGCATTCGAAAAAACAAATATTGGTGATGCCAATCTTAAAACGGCCTTGCAATTGCTGAGTCAATGGGATAATGTGATGAATAAAGACTCCCAGGCACCTTCAATTTATCTTACATTTTATGATAAATTACTTCGGAATCTGTTTGTTGACGAAATGGGCGAAAATTTATTTTTGGAATATGTTTTTATTGCAAATGTTCCGTACAGAATAATAGAGGAGATATTTGCCGGTAAAAATATAAGCTGGATTGATGACATAAGAACCAAAAAAATTGAAACTTTAGATGAAATAATTAGAAAAAGTTTTGTTGAGGCGCTTGAACTATTAGAAATTACATACGGTAAGAAAATTGAAAATTGGCAGTGGCTTAATCTTCATACAGTTACATTTAAACATCCATTTAGCGGTGCTTCAATATTTATAGATAAACTTATTAATATCGGACCATTTGATATTAGCGGAGATGGAACTACTGTTTTTAACACCGAATATTCTTTTACATCACCTTATGAGGTAAAACTTGGCCCGTCTATGAGATATATTTATGATTTTTCTGATCCTAATAAGTTTTATTACGTAATGCCAACGGGCCAATCAGGACACATAATGAGTGATCATTACGATGATATGACGAAAATGTGGTTAAATGGTAAATACATAGAATTGGATGTCGAACCCGATTTTTCTGATCCATCCGCTTTTCAACTGCTTATCCTTAAGAATAAATAAGTATTTGGATTGTTAGAATAACAAAAGCTGAATTAAATGAAAATCAATAGCATAAATATTTTTTGAAAAATTGTTTATAAAAAAAATTATTAACTTTGGTCTCAAATTATTAGGATAACATGAAAGTAATTGAACATCTGGCGAAAGCCAAGGACACTGTAATAAGTTTTGAAATTATACCTCCAAAGCGCGGAGGAGACATTAAACAGTTGATGAACGTATTAGACGACATTATAAAATATGATCCTCCGTTCATTGATATTACAAGTCATGCAGCCGAAGTGTACTATGAAGAAACAGCTCCAGGCGACTTTAAAATGAGAATTAAACGTAAGCGTCCCGGTACATTGGGTATTTGCGCTTTAATTCAAAATAAATACAATGTTGATGCAGTGCCTCATGTAATTTGTCAAGGATTTACACGTGAAGAAACTGAAGATTTTTTGATCGAACTTCATTTTTTAGGAATCGATAATGTGCTGGCTATTAGAGGGGATGATAGCGGTTTTCATAAACCGATTAAGTTTGGCAGAAGCACCAACTCATTTGCAATTGATCTAATAAAACAGATTACTGATATAAATCATGGTAAATATATTGAAGATAGTTTATTAGATGCCAAGCCTATGGATTTTTGTATTGGCTCCAGTGGATATCCGGAAAAACATTTTGAGGCCCCTAACCTCGAAACGGATATTCAATTCACTAAAACTAAAATTGATGCAGGTGCTGAGTATATAGTTTCGCAGATGTTCCTCGATAATTCTAAATTTTATAATTACAGGAATAAATGTGAGCAAGCGGGTATTAAATCCCCAATTATTCCCGGATTAAAGATCCTTACTACAAAATCGCATATACATAACCTACCAAAGAATTTTCATATTGATGTGCCAAATGATCTTGCCAGTGAAGTAATGGAAGCCAAACCGGAACATGTTATTGAAATTGGTGTCGAATGGGCTGTAAAACAAGTTGAAGATTTGCTTAATAATAATGTTCCTGCAATTCATTTTTATATTATGCAAAACTCTGATCCAATAAAGAAACTAATGTCGAAGCTAAAACTATAAATGGAAACTATTAAAAGTAAAATTGGGCTGCCTAAAAGAAATTTGGCTTGGCTAAAATGGGGTGTTGCCGGTTGCGGAAAATATCTCGAAAATAGTTTTTTGCCGAATTTGAAAACTCTTAAAAGAAATAATCTGGTTGCTGTTTACAGTTCAGATTTAGATAGAGCTAAGTTTATTTCTAATAAGTTTAATGCAGATAAAGCATTCAACGATTTCGAGGAATTTTTAAAAGCCGATTTTGATGCTGTTTACATATCCAGCAGAAATTCCGATCATTCATGGCAGGTAATAGCCGCGGCAAAAGCCGGGAAACATATTCTTTGCGAAAAACCGATTGCTATTAATACTGCAGAAGCTTTTGAAATGGTTAAGACTTGTAGCGAAAATAATGTTTTGCTTACCCTCAATTATGTTTACAGGTATAATCCTTTAGTTATAAAAGCTAAAGAATTGATTGATAAGCAAGTTATTGGCAAAATAGTCTCTATTTCCACCAATCTAAATATAGATTATTCTCCATCAGACAATTTTAGATTCAATAAAGCTGAATCGGGCGGTGGAGCGCTTAGGGACCTCGGCTCACATATGATAGATCTTCTATTATATTTCGGAGGTGAGATTTCTGACATTAAAGGGAACATTGATAATATAATTTATAAAGGTGAAGTTGAAGATTTTGCAAATGGTATTGTAAAATTTAAGAATAGTGGGTACGGTTACTTCAATGTTTCGTATAATGCTAAAAAACCGATAAACAGAATTGAAATTCTTGGATATAATGGTTCAATAAGTATCGATAATCTTGTTGGACGAAAAAATGCGTCAAGTAAAATTATTATAGACTTATCGGGCGAAGCGAGAAAAGCTTTCAAGAAAAAGGCAAACAATCAAGGGCTTCTTATTAAAGAAATACAGAAGTGTTTTCTGCAAAATAAAACTCCTAAAGTTACTGGGAACGATGCACTTATTAATTTGCAACTTATGGAGAGGCTCGAAAGCGAATGAATCTGAAAGAAGAACTCGTAGAAGCTTGTCATAAGGTTTACGAAAGAGGTTTTGTATCCGCCTATGATGGAAACCTATCTGCGCGCATTGATGAAAACAAAATTTTAATTACCCCTTCTGGCGTATGTAAAGGTGATATAAAATACGAGGATATTCTTGAGATAGACAATTATGGTAACAGAATTTCGGGATTCGGGAAGGTGTCCACCGAAAATAAAATTCACTTAGTGATTTACAACAACAGGCCGGAAATTAATTCCGTTATTCATTGTCATCCCGTTTATTGTACCGCCTTTGCAGCTTTAGGAGAAGGCTTTACGACGCCTGTATTTCCCGAAGTTGTTTTATCATTGGGTAAAGTTCCTCTTTGCAAATATGCCACGCCTTCTACTGAAGAATTACCAAACTCAATGCTGCCTTATGTGGAATTTTCGTGGGCTTTTTTGCTTGAAAGCCATGGTGTAGTAACTATTGGTAAAAATATTCAAGGCGCTTTTTACAGAATGGAAAAGCTCGAACATTCTGCCAAAACTTTGAGCATTGCCAGAAGCATGGGGCGCGAGAAAACAATTCCTTTAGTAAAACTAAAAGAACTTTATTCTATTGCTGAGTCAACATATGGAATAAAAATAGATAAAAGAAACCGACTCGATTACTGATATAGAGACGAAAAAATAATGGATAAACGTCAAATTAAAGTCGCAATAATTCTGGGGGGAGCATCCAGTGAAAGAGAAGTTTCTATCTCCTCCGGCAAAGGTGTGGTGGAAGCTGTAAAAAAGCTTGGTTATAAATATGTAATTATAGATCCAGCCTATGGACTTAATCAGCCTAACAGCGAAGAAAATTTTTTTAGTCAAGAAAGCTTTTCCCCGGTTAATCAGAAAAATTATATAGATATAATTAATTCTGAAATTTTTGATGACGTAGACACTGCATTTATTGCCTTGCATGGCACGTGGGGCGAGGACGGTACCATTCAAGCTCTTTTGGAAATGAGGGGTATTAAGTACACAGGCTCGGGTGTGTTGCCGTGTTCAATTTCGATGAATAAAACTTTCACTAAAGTTATGTTTAAACATTATGGAGTTAATACGCCAAATTGGCTTCTAATTGATACAGACAATATTAATATAATCGAAACAATTGAAAAAATTAATTCCGGTTTAAAATTCCCTTGCGTAGTTAAGCCTAATAATCAAGGTTCGGCAATAGGTTTATCCATTTGTAATAGTTCCGATCAATTTACAGATGCAATTAAACTAGCAGGCAAATATTCCAAAGAAGTTCTTGTGGAAGAATATATTGATGGTTACGAACTTACTGTAGGAATTCTTGATGGTCATGCTTTCCCCCCTCTGGAAATTAAACCCAAACATGATTTTTATGATTATACATGTAAATATACTCACGGAATGAGTGAATATATTGTACCAGCAAATTTCCCGGAAGATGTATTAAATAATCTAAAACATCAAACAATGATAGCTTATAATTCAATTTCATGTCAAAGTTATGCACGTATCGATTTCCGGCTCAACAAAGAACTTGTACCTTACTGTCTTGAAGTTAATACTTTGCCTGGATTAACCAGCACAAGTTTGTTACCTAAAACAGCAAAAGCCGAAGGAATAACCTATGAAGAGTTGGTAGATAAAATAATTCTAAACTCTTTACGATAGTAATAAATGAAAAATATAAATTTTAAAAAAATTATTTACTTCTTTCTTTTCGTGTCTTTAATTGTTTTTTTAGTTTTTAATAATTCAGGAGTGCTTAAATATTTAAAATTGAGAGAAGAGATAAAGGAAATTAATATTCAGATTAACAATACTGAAACGGAAATTGAACAATTTAACGCCGAAATAGATTCTGTTAAAACAAGTCTTTATAAAATTGAAAAAATAGCGCGTGTTAAGTACCACATGATTGGTACAAAGGAACAGGCTTTAAAAGTTGAAAAAAAAGAATAGTTAATCACCATACAACCCACTTTGAGTGAAAAAATAACAATACCGCAAATTCCTCTTGCAGAAAGAGTTAGACCGAAAACACTAAACGATTTTCGGGGACAGCAAAAACTTGTTGGGCCAGACGGTCCTCTTCGTAAAATGATCGAAAGTGATAAATTGTCTTCGTTTATTCTTTGGGGACCTCCGGGTTCAGGGAAGACTACAATTGCAAAAATAATCTCTAATCAAACCCAATCAGAATTTTTTCAATTAAACGCCGTTTCTTCGGGTGTAAAAGATGTTCGACAAGTTATTTCGGTTGCAAAGGAGAATTTGCAGCATTTTAAGAAAACAATTTTATTTATAGATGAAATACACAGGTTTAATAAATCCCAGCAGGATGCCTTGCTTGCAGCTGTGGAATCGGGCGAAATTATTTTAATAGGCGCAACTACTGAAAATCCGTCTTTTGAGGTGATTCCTCCGCTTAGGTCTCGTGCTCGTGTTTATATACTCGAAGAACTTTCTTCAGAAAACATAACTGAAATTATAGACAGCGCAATTAAAAATGATAAGTTTTTGAGCGATTTTAATATCACATCAATTGATTACGATTATTTATACTATATAAGCGGTGGAGACGCCAGAACATTACTTAATACAATTGAAAGCGCGGTTATCGACAACATCGATAAATCCGAAATTAAAATTTCAAAAGAAGTTATCGAAAATGTTATTCAACAAAAAAATATCTTTTACGATAAAGCGGGAGAGGATCATTATAATGTGATCTCGGCCTTCATTAAAAGTGTAAGGGGCAGCGATCCCGATGCTTCGCTTTATTGGTTGGCAAGAATGTTGGAAGGAGGGGAAGATCCTCTCTTTATAGCCCGAAGGTTGATAATTCTTGCTTCAGAAGATATAGGAAATGCTTCTCCCAATGGTTTGGTCCTAGCAGAGGCAGCATTCGGTGCGGTGGAAAAAATTGGTATGCCGGAAGCCCGAATAATTTTAGCTCAATGTGTAACTTATTTAGCGGCTTCCCCGAAAAGCAACGCTTCATATATGGGAATACAAAAGGCTCTTTCAGAAGTTCGTAATAATAAGTTGTACAGTGTTCCTCTTCATTTACGCAACGCCCCCACAAATTTGATGAAAGAAGTCGGTTACGGATCAGGATATAAATATCCTCATGATTTCGATTCTAATTTTATTTCGGAAAATTATTTTCCCGAAGAAATTAGAGGAAGTCAGTATTATTATCCAACTGGAAACGGAATGGAAAAACAAATGAAAGAAAGGTTGAAGGAATATTGGAAAGATTTAAAAAAGTATCTGTAGATTTATCTGCTTAAAATGAAATTTTTCCCCGGTAACTGCCTAGCATATCCTTTTAATTCCAGTGCCAATAAATAGACCAAACATTCAGTTGATGACATCTTTAATTCATCTGCCAGTTCATCTATTTGAATAGGTTTATTTGTTAGTTTTAACAGAATTGATTCTTCAAAAAGATTCAGGTCTTCATATCCTTGTTTTGTTCCAGTTTCATCAACAGATTTTACTGACAAATTTAATTCGACTAGTATATCTTCCACATTTGTAACTAGTTTCGCCTCGCCTCGTTGTATTAGTCTGTTTGTTCCTTCGGTTTGAGTAATTCCTAAATTACCGGGAATCGCAAAAACTTCCCTGTTCTGATCTAATGCGTGTGCTGCGGTTTGCATGGCGCCACCTGTAATTCCAGTCTCAATTATTAATGTTCCCGCCGATAATCCTGAAATTATTCTATTTCTTCTAGGAAAATTTTGAGCGTCCGGTTTTGTTCCTAATTCAAACTCACTAATAATAGCTCCGGAAGCAGCTATCTCTTCATACAATTTTTTGTTTTCAGGAGGATATACTACATCTAATCCGGAGCCCGTTACAGCAATTGTTTTGCCATTATGATTAAGGCATGCTTTATGCGCTATAGAATCGACTCCACGGGCTAAACCACTGATAATTGTTATGTTTTGCATCGTTAGATTTTCTGAAAATTGTTTTGCTTGTAGTTTTCCGTAATCGGTGGGTCTGCGGGTCCCAACTATCGCAATAGAATTCTTTCCATCATTTGGAATAGTACCTTTAACATATAATATTATTGGGGGAGAAAATATTTTCTTCAAATATTCCGGATAATCATCGTCCAAAAAGGAAATTATTCTTGCTCCTATAGCATTCAATTTTTTTATTTCAATTTCTAGTTTTGCGTAACTTTCTGCAATTCTATTCTTTGAGAGTAAAATTGATTTTGCAATGTGTGTATTGATGGAGTTAACAGTTAATAATGAAGAATAAGAAGAATTATAAATTTCGTCTATTCCATTGTATTTATTATAAAGGTTTATGATTCTTGATGGGCCCACTCTTTCGATGGAGAGAAGTAATTGTAATTTTGCTAAGATTTCAAATCGATTTTGGTTCAATTTTACATATAATTAGTTGTCGTCCGATTCCACCTCAATATCATCAACATTTGCCACTATTATAGTATTTACAGGGGCTTTATTGTGTCCAAGAACTTGTTGAACTGCATCTCCTTCTTTTGTAACTAAAACAGTATCACCTATTCCCGAATCAATGAGATCTAAAGAAATATAATCTGTTTTACCTATAAAGTTCCCTTCTAAATCAATTTCGCGAACTAACAATAATTTATGTCCGTTTAAATACTCGTTCTTGATTGTAGAAACTATATTACCTTTTA
>PGYT01000030.1 GCA_002839805.1 Ignavibacteriae bacterium HGW-Ignavibacteriae-2 | reverse complement strand
CAGCAATATCTTACCGAATCGGTGAACAAACGTTTATTAAGAAAATTTTTGATCTATTTAATGATACTTTCATTTTTGTCCTCTTATTATCACCTATGGGGACTATTTAAATTACCCTCATCAAGTATTTCTATGCTAACGACATTTTTACTTTCAATAGTAACAGCCTACTATTTCTGGCGATTAAAATCTTTAAAAATAAAAAAACCCGCATGATACAGACTTTGTGTTCATGCGGGCTAACCTTGGGAAAGGCACTTGCTCTAAGGTGATATAAACACTATGTATTAAACCAATATGAAAATTTTATCATAAAAATATTGTCGGAGTCTTCACTCCAGAGTTTTCTGAAATCCCTATTAAGTCTGAGTCTGCCCGGATAAGCCTCATTCGTTTTATTGTGAGTCCAAACAAAATAAAAAACAGAGCCTGGCAGCACTTCGTACCTTAATACAATATTACCGCGCAACGATTTAAAATTAAAACTAGGATTTTCAAATTCGAATGAGTCCGCCGGTCCGCTTCCATCCGGATCCACAGTATAATTATTAGACTTTTCATCATAGCTTATGCTGGAACCGTCACGACCATATATATTATAATCCAAAGACCTTGGCCGCTTTAATTCTTTGAAATTATTGTAATCACCCACAGAAAATAACGGCTGCATAAATATTTGCAAACTTAACTGCGGTGTAAAAGTCCAGTTCAGACGAATATTTCCGGCAATTGTTTGATAATCGATCTCAGCAAAAACATAACGATTTCCATAAGTAGAGGTGGCAAAAGAATCTTCAAAATAATCCACCCATTGACGTTTCATGCTGTTACGGGAATAAGAAGGATTAATGTTTATATTCAGTTGGGTATTAGGTTTCCAATCAATACCGAAACCAAACTCATAACCGTATTCTCCTAATCTGTTTTTCCAAAAATCACCCTCAAGTTCACCTACTATTTTTTCCCTGCCATCAGTGCTAAAATCTGCACCCATCCAAAATTCACCAGGCTCTTTAGCCAGCGGACCGCCGCGTGTAAGTCTGTTGCTTATTTGATCAAAATTATAGCTTGCTCTAATTCCAAAATTGTAATAATTCAAAAACTGAAAACTGTTAAACGCCATAATACCATTGCTGGTATTATTTCCTTCAAAATCGTATGATTCGAAATGGGCTAAATAATGCCAGCTTTTTCTAAAAATATTATTTGGCTCAAAGAAACGATACCCAACAACGGCATGAGCATTAATTACATCAGACTGTCTTTGAAATCCGAAGTCATTGTATTCAAACCCCGGAGTTACAAAACCAACAGCAGTATTGATGTAAAAATTTCCTTTTTGTTTGTTCAACATAACTCGAGAATATAATCCGGAAAGTGATGTTCTATTAGGATCGTATTCGTTATAAGTTGCATCAGGTCTTTGAAAATTTCTATATGGTTGTTCCTGTTTGTTAAGTATGGCTTCCTTCGAGCCTTGTACATATGAACCGATAACATATGCTTTTAAAACATATTCGCCATCCTCATCAAGAGTTGTAAAACCGTCAACGCCAAAAGTGTAGGCCTGATCTACAAAAGATTCACTTAATTTAGTATTCTGATCCCGGTTAACCGCCGTTATTATCATGCCATAAGAATGTTTTCCTTCGTCAAATTCTTTACGGGCTCGCAATACTCCGTAATGTGTTAAGGGTTCGACTTGTTCTTCAAATTTTTGACCCTGATATTTTAAAGTGGCAAAGGTTCTTTCGGTAACCGCGCTTACGGCTCCCAAAGTCCAGGTGTCGCTCACTTTCCCCGTTAATTTGGCGGCACCGAGTATTCTTGTTTCAGTTGGGATGTCGCTGTAATCATAATCGGACACGTCACCTTGCGGATAGCGCCCTATTCTGCGTGAATATGTAAGACTAGGATCACCGAAATTAAAGCCCCAGTTGTTATTTACTCCTATATTTCCAAAGTTAAACACATTTGATCCTTCTATGAAGAAAGGTCGTTTTTCCTGATAATACGTTTCGAAAGCAGAAAGATTTACAACGGCGGGGTCAACTTCAACCTGACCGAAATCAGGATTTATGGTTGCATCTAGATTTAAATTACTTCCAATACTTACTTTAAAATCCGCACCGATTGCAGTTTTATATTGATTGCCTTTATAAAAAGGATCTTCTTTATCGTGAATGAGGTATTGTGCTTTTTGAACAACGTATGGCAGAATTTCGAAACGCTGAGAGGATTTGATGCCTTTTAATCCTTCCAGAGTTGCAAAGTGAGAAACGAAACCGCTCTCCTTTTTGGGAATCATAACAAAATAGGTCATTTCGTTTTTGCGTTTAATATCCCTATTGAAATTAACTCCCCACTTCATTTCTTCGGCTTCATTAAATCTCAATTGCGCAAAAGGGATTCGCATTTCCATAGACCATCCCTCGTCGTCTATATTTGTTTTTGCCTCCCAAATTCCATCCCATGAATCGTCGTCCCAGCTATCGTTAAAAAGGGTACCGTCCAGTAAAGATCCCCCCGGATTTACCGCGAAATAATACCCTGTTCTTCTGTCCAAATAAGGATCGAGATAAACAAAAAACCAATCAGACTCAATCATGTTATCTCTTCGCATTAAGCTCGCATCAATGGATTCTGGACTGCTATCATACATTCTTGCTGAAACATAAAGATACGATTCGTCGTAAATGATCCATACATTAGTATTTTCTGAGGCCGGCTCACCTTCATTCGGTTCACGTTGTATAAAACCATCAACAGGAGTGTAAGTATAAAAAGGTTCCGAGAGTTTGCCATCGAAACTTATATTATCCGACAACTTAATTGCCTGCACCGTTTTAGATCTCGAAAAAGATTTTTCCGCCGGGAGTATGACGAATGGTAAAATAAAAAACAATGTTAAAACAATAGTCGAAATGCTCCTCATATCTCTCCTTAAAAAATAATTGATTTAGTACAGATATTTAGACTCACCACACCATGGTAAGGTTGCTTTAAAAGCAAAAAAAAATTTTATATGAAAGTAAACGTTTTGAAACCTGTTTTATTTTATTCGACCATATAATTATTTAAATCTAGTTCTTCTTATCAGTTTTCTGAATATTACTCAGTTTTCTGATATGTGTGAAATGAAGAGAAAGCGCATGGTTGGTTATTTTGAATAGAATTAAAAGATTTTTCCATTAAACCTCGGGGCACAGTTTTTGGGGTTTTATACCTGCTTAATAATGAGGAATACAAAATGAAAAAATCAATTCTATTAATGCTGCTTTTACCATCAATTATTTTTTCACAATACTACGGGGAACGAACTACGGAACAAAGTTTCGAAAGTTCATCTATGTATTTCAACAGTCATTACATGAATACTTATGGTATTTACAAATTTAAAGATGTTTCACTTGGTTTAATCGACGATCCGTTTCTTAATATTTATTTAAATCCCGCAATGGTGCCTCAAATAGGGGAGAAAGAATTTTACATTCATCTTGATTTCCGCGGAGATAGAACCAAACCGGCTGTGATGAACAATTATATTTATCCAGTTTATTATGACCTTTCAAGTTTCCGATGGCATCCCCCTTTCGACTCTAGATGGTTTACGGAAACGAGAGATGAACCTGAGCCTGTTTTTTCTTTGGGTATTATCCACTTCCCTTTCGGCAAAGAGAATAAAAGCTTTTATGTTGGCGGAACTTATCAATTGATTTACAATGAGGAGAAATTTTACGAAATGCCTTATTCCATTTATTCAAAAAATATTTATTACGATTCATTTAATTCCAGAGCTGCTGAAGTTAATATTCCCATTGAAGATCGTTATTCCGGAAAAGATGAAATGTTGAATGAGGCGCATATGATAACGGCATTTGCCGGATATAAACTATCGGATAAATTCAGTTTCGGACTTATGATCAATTCAGTAATTCACACCAGAGATGGAAGTTTCGTTGACATCAAAAATGATGAGTATGGTGATACCGATAATTACGATTGGAGCAATTCCAGTATTACAGAAAGAGATCAGAATTACGATCACTTTGATGTGAGCGCTGGAGTAATTTATAAACCTTCGGACATGATTTCTTTGGGAATAAAAGCCGGGATATTAAGGGGCAATGCCGATCAGAAGTTTCTGTCTGATAATAAATATTTTAGTCAATCCAACCAGCCCGATATTTCCCCAACATGGTATTATTACCTGTCGGATTTCACAAAACATCAGAGCTGGAAACAGGATGGAAATACAACTTATTTAGGAATTAATTCGAGCAAAATTTTTGACGGAAACAGTTCTGTAAATTGGTATTATAAATACACCTTCGCCGAGGTGACTACCGATTCCAGATCTGAAATAAACGATACATCCTACAACTCAGGCAGATGGTACGACGATTATAATAAAGTTTATAACTATAACCGCAGCAGCTCAGCATTGCACGACAGCAGAATCGGCAGCGGATCAAGGGAAACAACCCGTCACGAATTTATGCTCAACCTGAATTGGCAATTAACTGAAATCACTAAAATTATGACTGGTCTGTACATTAAAAAAGAAATTTCCTCGATCACAAATACTGAACCCGCTCTTGTAAATAGAAATTCGGATTATTATAGTGAGTACAATTCCGACTCTAGAATTTATCAAAACACTTTGTTCGAATCTGAAAATAAAACTCTGAACTGGGAATATTCGGCTAATACATGGACTATACAAATCCCTGTTTTACTGCATTTCGATTTTAGTAAACATTGGGGAATGATGCTCGGTGTAAACAGAATTTTAAATGCCTGGAAGATAGAAGACGTTACAACCGCTATATTTTCGAACAGAACCAGAATAGAGAACGGAATAAAAAAAGAAGAAAACAATTTCGGTGAACGTTATACGCAGCCGGACGAAAGACTAACTGAGGATTATTTCGATATAATTAACTCATTTCATATAAATATTTCTGACCAGTTGAAGGTGGAATTGATAATGGATCCTGAGTTTGAAAATACTTTTCGTATTGAGCAATGGTGGCTCAGTTTCAAAGCCGGGTTTTAATTTTTTTACAATTAGAAATGTAATTGAGGAATTGTTATGACGAGTACGAGACTGATAAATTTAATTCTAATTATTTGTTCTCTTTTCCTTTTGTTTTATTGCGACGCCAATCCGATAAATTCCGAATCGTTGGATTTGGAATCGGCGAAAGCTAAATGGAATAATAAAAGAATTTATACATATACAATTAATGAAAAAGTGGATTGCTTCTGCTTGAACGCAGGTAAATTTTTTGAAATAACCGTATCGGGAAATACTATAAATAAAGTTGTAAATATTAAAAACGGACAGGAATTGGATCCGCAATATTGGAGCCTGTTTCAAACAGTGGATGATTTATTTCTTTTAATAGATTCACTTAATCCGGAATCGATGGCAAAGTTCGAAGTAGATTATAATAAATCTTTGGGTTATCCTTCTATGTTAAATCTGGATTATTCTTCTCAAATTGCCGATGAAGAAATAAATTATACTCTTAACAATTTACAAATAGTTGGTACATACAAATGAAAAACAAAATTCTATTACTAATAGTTTTCACCGCTATTATTTGTGTATATGCTTTTAGTTGTTCAGATACTATTATTTATCCTGAAGGCGAACATTTAATTATTTACGGTGATACTTTATCAATTCCTTATGAGGGTTTTGTTGAAGATGCAGAAAATAATTTAAAAATTAGCTTTAACGATGTACTCGAAGATTCGAGGTGCCCTATAAATCTAATGTGTTTTTGGGAAGGAAATGCGAGGATTCAACTTTCTTATGAGCTTGGTGATCAAAAAAAAATATTTAATCTGAATACTTATTCCGGATTTACACAAGACACGACAATAAATAATTATAATATCGGGCTTATAGAAGTGGTTCCATACCCAATCCACGGTGTTAAATTTTTATATAAAGACTATTTCATTAAAATTGTAATAAAAAAATAACAACTGCTTTTTAATAATGAATTTAAACAACGGGGGGATTATTTTAACGACATGTAATTATGCGGCATTATGAATTTAGTGAAAAAAATATTTTTTGCTTCCCGTTTAAGGACAAATATAATTGTTACTTTCAGTGTAGTGTCAATTATTATTGTTGTTGTAACTGCGCGCGTAAGTTATTTGTTTATAAAAGAATTGTACCTCGACCAGCTTAAAGATCAGGTAAATCTTTACGTTAAAACGGTTGGTTTGCAGATAGAGGATAGATATCTTAAAACATTACCTTTGGGCGTCTTATCCCCCGGTGCCCTCTTTTATTTCCAAGATTTGTTTGAAAAAAATAGCCGCGATAACTCAGTTCAAGAAGTTTTCATTTTTGATTTTAATTTTAAACTGCTCGTACATTCGGATACTGGAAAAACACTAAATATGCTTGAACCGAGTCTGTATCTAAATAAAAGTGAAATAGATGCCCTGGATATATGTTCATCAATTACTTCTTTGCCATTTAAAAGTAAGACGGGTAACTGGTATATGTGGGGGTTTTATAAACTGACTGATAACCATTGGCTTGCCGTGCGTGAAAATGCATTACGGTTAAAGAAAGTTGAATTGTTCGCAATGTATTTCTGGTATATAGGAATTGGCGGAGTAATTTTAACAATATTCGCTGGATTATTTGTGGCTAAAAAAATTGTTGACCCTATTAATCAGCTAGTGTGGTTCAGCAAACAGATAGGCAGCAGAAACTTTAATGAGATCAAACCGGATAAAGTAACTGGTGAACTTAAAATTTTAGCCGATGCGATGGAATTGATGAAAAACAACCTTATGAAACACCACAAGGAAAAAGAAGAAATGCTTGCCAGAATTGCACACGAAATCAGAAATCCCCTGGGAGGAATTGAACTGCTAGCAAACCTTACAAAAGAGGACTTACTTAAAGAAAAAAAAAATACTAATTATATAGATGGAATTTTAAAAGAAATTTCCGGTTTAAAGGAATTAATAACCAGTTATCTGGACTACAGCAAGCCGGCTCACGCTAATCCTCACCTGTGTAATTTATCATCTACTTTTTCAGAGATACAAAATATTTTTGCGAAAAATTCTACAGATAAACAAATTACAATTAATTGTGTGCAAACTTCCGATAATATTTTGTTCGATCCGAGTCATCTGCGGAATATCCTTGTAAATTTGGTTTCTAATAGCCTTGATGCAACTTCATATGGTGGAAAAATTACAATAGATTTTATTTCCCAAAATGGCCATTCCGAAATTATTATTAACGATACAGGAAACGGTATATCGAAAGAAGCCGAGAGCAAGATATTTGAACCTTTTTTTACAACAAAAAAACAGGGCACCGGACTTGGCTTGGCGATCAGTAAAAAATTGTGCGAAGAAAATAACGCCGAATTATTTCTGCGTGAATCGAGTTCAATGGGAAGCACTTTTATTATTAAAATAAACAGTTGATATGAGCAAGACTACAATAATTATAGTTGAAGACAATAATACAATGCGTCTTGGAATTAAAGAAACTCTAACGCGCGCGGGATATCTTGTATTTGAATTCGACAATGGAATTGACGCTGAAAATTTTACTGATGAAAAAATTAAAATTGCCGTACTTGATTTAAAGATGGAACCGATAGACGGAATTGAAACGCTGAGACGTCTGAAACAAAAAAATCCAGAAATCAAAACTCTTCTTATTTCAGCTTATGGCACAGTTGAAGACGCGGTTAAAGCTATGCAGCTTGGTGCTTCTGATTTTTTAACCAAACCGTTTTCGCCCGAGGAATTGAGATTGCGTATTAATAATCTTGTGGGCGAAATTGTAAAAGAAGAAAAAATCAATGATTTATTAGAGCAAAACAAATTACTTAATGATCAATTGTACGAAAGCTACGATGATATTATTGGTGATTCAGAAATAATGAAAAATTTGTTTGATACAGTGGACAAAGTGGCACTAACAAATAGTACTGTTCTTATTCAAGGGGAAAGCGGAACGGGCAAGGAACTGATAGCTAGAGCTGTTCATAGAAAAAGCACGCGCGCCGATAAACCATTTATTAAGCTTAACTGCGGTTCTTTAAATGATAATCTGTTGGAAAGTGAATTGTTCGGGCATGAAAGAGGTTCATTTACAGGGGCGGTAAAACAAAAAAAAGGCAGGTTTGAACTATCAAATAATGGAACTTTGTTCTTGGATGAAATTGGTGACTTATCCCCGACAATGCAGGTAAAACTTTTACGTGTGCTGCAGGAAGGTGAATTTGAAAGAGTAGGTGGTGAAGAAACTTTAAACGTTGACGTCAGAATTATTGCTGCAACAAACCTGGACTTAAAACAGTTGATAAATAATTATAAGTTTCGAAATGATCTTTATTATAGGCTTAGTGTAATTCCTATTATGCTTCCATCACTGCGTGAAAGAAAAACAGATATTCCGCTTCTCGCGGATTATTTCCTTCAAAAACTAGCTGCGAAATTTAAAACAAAAAGGAAATCCATTGATGATAATGGCAGACTGCTATTAACAAATTATTCCTGGCCTGGGAATGTAAGGGAGTTAGAAAATTTGATTGAACGGTTGCTTGTTATCTCCAATGAAGATGTTATAGATAGTTTTTTAATAGCAAAACATTTAAATAGCGATCCATTGTTGCACGATAAGCTGGAAAATTTGAAGCTAGATGAAGCACTATACATATATGAGAAAAAACTGATTATGCAGGCTATGAAGAAAACTAATGGTGTGAAAAATCGAGCGGCTAAATTACTTGGCATTAAAACAAGCGCTTTCTACTACAAACTTGAAAAATTTGGTTTATTATAACAGAGTGTAAAAAAATGATTATAACCGATACATGCCGTTTAAATAAATTTTATATCACATTGTTGATTTTTATATGTTCATTCGGCTATGTACTTCCACAATCACTAACAAAGTACGAAAATGAATATCTGAATCTTACAAAAAAAATTAATATTGAATACCAAATTCTGGACTCTTTAAACAAAGTTTATAATAAAGAAATTCAGAAAATTGAGTTCGAGAAGAAGAAAAACTCCCCCAATCAAAATGTAATAGAATCTATAATGTCGGGCGCGGTAGTAATATCAGGCTCTATTAACAAAACTCAATTAAAAATTGATTTATATAACAGAGAGATTGAAAAGAAAAAGAATTATTTGGACAAGTTGTATACTATAAAAATAGACTCGTTAAAAAAGCTCGAGTATGACAAAAAATATGAAGGCAATAAAGGGACGTTGAACCTCGATATCCTTTCTTATATAGAAAAACGGTTGATAGTAAAACCGCCAGTAGGCAGTCTCTCCTATAACCCAAATGAATTAGTAAATATTGAGCTCTCTTCAATTACTGATGAAAAGGAAAAACAGCTATATATAGAATATATTAAAGCCGCCCTTGCGGAAACAGACAAACAAATTTCCATAATTAGAAAGGAGAGCGATAGGCTTGATGAGATGCTGAGTCTTAAGAAAAAAGTAGATGATTTTATTGACGATTCTGATTTTAGAACTAATCTCGCCCGATCAAAACAAAGCGCACAGGCAAACAAATCGATTGAAAACAGCGATATCGATTTTTATTATGCGAACCGTGAAAACAACTTATTGCCTCAGGTAAAAACTTTCTCGATAATACTTGACCAGTTAAAATTTTCAGGTAATATTTCCAAAATGGATCCATCCAAATTAAACCAGTATGTTAATGGTACAAATAATATTTCATTGATAGAATACAGGAGCCTACTAATTGAGGTCGAATCCCGGTTATCTAAATACAAGACAATCCTAAATATTAAACTTAAGAATGAGGATAATGCCCGTTAAATATTACTTTTATTTTTTAATTATTTATTCATTTTTTCCAACCGATTGTCTTGCGCAATTTTCGCTTAAATTTGATTTAGAAAGTGGAATTTATGGCACTCTGAATGAACCCCTTGAAAATCAAATTAAAATTGAAAGTCGTATCGACGGAAAATTAAAATATAACTATCACGATGATAATCGTGTCGCTTCAATTGAATTACGGGCACGACCTGAAATTTTCGGAATAAATAACGGACTAACTTCCTTAAAATTGAAATCCGCAGGCTCCTATTACCAGTACGAAAAATCTTTCAGTTGGGGAATAAATTTTTCGGGTCAGAGTCATAATTTTCACTCATCCGAAATTAGCTCCAAGTATAAGATGCTGGACATAAGCGGCGACATTTCCAAAATATTAGACTCACTAAATTCCATTTTATTAAAATTCGGCTACTCAAACAGAATTAAAAACACTTCCGCATTATTGGATATTGAGCTGATTTTTGCCGATGTGATGTGGCTTCAAAATTTCGGACCTGGATTAAATTTCGGTTATGGTATTTATATAGAAAAATTCAGCTCGAATTATGATGCCGGATTTATATTTAACAATTATCTAAAACAGAATAACGGTTTACGTTACGGTCCGGCAATAATGGTCGATTTTTTTGGATCTTTTATTCTAAGGGGAAACTATTATTTGCTAATTCACGATTCTGATATAACAAAATCTACATCTCTCGAGCATCAGGTAAATCTGGCCTTTGGTAAAAAGATCGCTAATAAATTGTCTTTAATACTCTTAATAGATTATTATCAGAATCAATTCAGATTTAAAAATAATTTCAATACAGAAAAACATCTCTATTTTCCATCAAATTTAGAGAATCAAATATCCGCAAAAATCGCTTACGATATTAGCAGTGTAACCGAATTATACGCCAAATCCGGTTACTTCAATATTGATTTACAAGAAAACGAATCTTCGTTTTCTGGATGGAACTTTGTGCTGGGCATTCAGTTCAGTTATTAAATTTAGTAATAACTCCTTCGCTTTCATTTCCCAATCGATCGATTGATGTAACCAAATAAATATACTCGGATGTACTTAACTTTTCTTTATTCTCAATGAAAATAGATTCCCCGGCCGTTGTTCTATGAATAATTTTAGAAGCATCGTTTAAATTAATTTTTTCACCATACACAAACCTGTAAACGATATAATTAACCGGGTAATTTCCATCCGCAGCCGGACCCGGAGTTCTCCAATCTAAAATCACATCGTTACCGTTTTTATCGATTTTTAAGTCAACCGGTGGCAATGGTGGTATTGTATCTTTCCAATCCATTTTTGGCGGCAATGCCGTAAACTTGTAATAGTCAGTGTGTAACGTATCCGCAAAACCGCTCCAATTTTTAACGATTGACTTTGCGCTAAAGAATACAGATCCCTGTACATTTTCGGTGGTTCTATTCATTTTAATCTGATTGCCCAATTCGGCTTTGTCCCCTTTATATTTTTTGTCGGCCATTCTGCTGGAAAAATGACCTATATACAAATGCCTTCCTTTAGTTAACGAGGCCCACCAAGGCAGTAATTTTTTGTATGGAGCCAATTCGTGATCTATTTCCCAATACAGTTGTGGTAAAATATAATCAACAATTTTTTCGTTCAGCCAAGTTAAAGGATCACAATAAAGAACATCGTAGGAATTAAAACCGTTTGTTCCTGCGTACTCATTTTTAACAATACCGAAAGGACTGATACCAAACTTTACGAAAGGTTTGTTTGTATTAATTACACCGTAAATTTCACGCATAAGTTGATTAATATTATCGCGTCTCCATTCGTCTATATCCTTTATTCCCCTGTTGTATTTTATGAATGTCAGAGAGTCTTCGTTGGATATTTTTGGTCCATAAGGATAAAAATAATCGTCAAAGTGAATTCCATCTACATCGTAATTGAGTAATACATCCGTCATTACATTAAGTATAAATTCCCGGGCGTCAGGGTTGCCTGGATCGAGCATTTTGTAATCTTTAAACGTAAGAAGCCATTCGGGATGAGTAACGGAAATATGATTAGGGGCCGGATCGTAAGCACCAATTTTTTTTACCGCTCTGTAGGGATTGAACCAGGCGTGTAATTCAATATTTCTGGAGTGTGCCTCAGAAATTGCAAGCTGCAGAGGATCGTAATACGGTTCAGGCGCTTTTCCCTGCTTGCCTGTTAACCAATATGACCAGGGTTCATATTGTGATTTATACAACGCGTCGCATTCAGTACGTATTTGGAAAAAAACCGCATTTATGCCCGCCGATTGCAGTGAATCGAACATTTGCACCAGTTCTATTGTTTGCTGTCCTGTCGACAATGTAAAGTCGCTGGGCCAGTCAATATTGGCAACTGTTGCAACCCAGGCTCCGCGGAATTCGTGTTTAAGATTATTTGATTGGGCAAACGAAATAATTGGGATTGTCAATAATAGAATAATAAGAATTAACTGTTTTTTCATAATAGTATTTTGAAAGTCATTTAATGATAAGAATTTAAGCTGTTAATTTAGGAAAAATAGAAATTGACCGCCCGCTTTTAATCAATCTTTTCTCTGCTTAAATGAGAAATGTGAATTTATTTATAATTGAAAAATAAATCCTTCTTGAAATGAAACAGAGCATGCCCGATTTAGATTATACACTATTTCAGTTTACCTGTGTATATTTACGTTATTCGAAACATCTTCTTCTTAATTTTTGTTTAATACTATTAGTTTTGAATATTTTTATGAGGCAACGCATGAATTTCAATATGAACAAGTTTACAATAAAAGCTCAGGAAACAATACAGAACGCTGTAGAGATTGCCCAGAACTATAATAATCAAATTATTGAACCGGAACATCTTGCCGCGTCAATGCTACAAGACACCGACAATGTTGCCGTATCTATTATTCAAAAGGTTGGTTCAAGTGTGGATCAGATTCGTATTAAACTTGGCGAACTTCTTGAAAATTTGCCTAAAGTTACTGGCGCCGGAGTTGGCAATCAGCAAATGTCTCAAAGAACTGCCGGAATTTTGGATGGTGCCACAAAAGAAGCGCTTAATCTTAAAGACGAATATATATCTACAGAACATATGCTTTTGGCCTTAACGGATGATAAGGGAAAGTCGGGCGAATTATTAAATGATAAAGGTTTAACAAAAGAGATTGTCCTTGCCGCGTTAAAAGACATTAGAGGGAATCAACGAATAACATCTCCTAGCCCCGAGGATACATATCAGGCTCTAAAAAAATACGGCAGAGACTTAAACGAACTTGCAAAACAAAACAAGCTGGATCCTGTAATTGGTCGTGATAATGAGATCCGCCGTGTCCTTCAGGTGCTGTCCCGCCGCACAAAAAACAACCCAGTATTAATTGGCGAACCGGGAGTAGGAAAAACCGCAATTGCCGAGGGACTAGCTCATAGAATTGTTTTGGGTGATGTGCCCGAAAACTTGAAATCAAAAAGTGTAATAGCCCTCGATATTGGAGCGCTTGTTGCCGGGACGCAGTATCGAGGTCAATTCGAGGAAAGAATTAAAGCCGTTATAAAAGAAGTACAGAAATCTGCGGGTGAAATAATTTTGTTTATAGACGAACTTCATCAACTTGTTGGCGCTGGACGTACAGATGGAGCCATGGACGCCGCTAACATTTTGAAACCTGCACTTGCTCGCGGTGAACTTCATGCAATAGGCGCTACAACGCTGGACGAGTACAAAAAACATATTGAAAAAGACGCTGCATTAGAAAGACGTTTTCAACCTGTGATTATCGCCGAACCTAATGAAGATGACGCAATCTCAATCCTACGTGGATTAAAGGAGCGTTACGAAGTTCACCATGGAGTGCGCATTACTGACGGAGCGATCGTCGCTGCCGTTCAGCTATCGAACAGATATATATCAGACAGGTTTTTGCCCGATAAAGCAATCGATTTGATTGATGAGGCCGCTTCAAAATTACGAATTGAAATTAACTCTATGCCCGCAGATATTGACGCGCTTGACAGAAAAGTTAAGCAACTTGAAATTGAACGAGAAGCGCTTAAAAGAGAGAAAGACAATGAATCGGCCCTAAGATTGGATGAAATATCAAAAGAACTTGGAGATTTAACCGAAGAACGCGATCAACTGAAAAGCCACTGGCAGTTGGAGAAAAATAAAATTCAAGCAATCCGAAATATGAAAACAGAAATAGAACAAGCCCGCGCGAAAGCAGATAAATATGAACGGGAAGGTGACTTGGGAAAAGTAGCTGAATTGAGGTATGGAACTATAACAGATCTTGAAAAAAAATTAATCACCGAGGATAAAGAACTATTTAATATCCAGAAAAATAAGAAGCTTTTAAAAGAAGAAGTTGACGCAGAAGACATAGCAGAAGTAGTAGCCAATTGGACAGGGATCCCTGTAAACCGCATGCTGGAAAGTGAAAGAACCAAATTGATTAGAATGGAAGATGAGCTTCATAAACGCGTTGTGGGGCAGAACGAAGCCGTTTCTGCCGTGGCAAATGCAATACGACGGTCACGAGCAGGATTACAGGACGCCAACAGGCCGCTCGGATCATTTATATTTATTGGCACAACAGGTGTGGGAAAAACCGAGCTGGCAAGAGCGTTGGCTGAATTTTTATTTAACGACGAACATGCTTTAATCAGAATTGATATGTCGGAGTATATGGAGAAACATTCTGTGTCACGACTAATTGGAGCCCCTCCAGGATATGTGGGTTACGAAGAGGGCGGACAATTAACAGAAGCCGTAAGGCGTAAGCAGTATTCCGTAATTCTTTTAGATGAAATTGAAAAAGCTCATCATGATGTTTTTAATGTTTTACTGCAGGTGCTTGATGAAGGACGACTAACTGATAACCAGGGACGAACTGTTGATTTTAAAAACACTATAATTATTATGACATCGAACCTGGGCTCTCAAATGATACAGGAACACCTGCATGGAATGAATGAATCTAATTTTGCTGATCTAATGGGTGATATAAGATCAAAATTATCAGAACTTTTACGCAATACAATTCGTCCTGAATTTTTAAACAGGATAGATGAAATTGTATTTTTCAAACCCTTGCTGAAAACTGAACTGACCGAAATTATTGAAATACAATTGGGAAAAGTAAAAAAACTGCTTGCTGAAAAAGAAATTCAAATTGAGGTGAGCAACGACGCAAAGGAATTTTTACGAGAAGTGGGTTACGATGTAACATTTGGAGCCCGACCAATTAAACGAACAATTCAAAAACATCTTATAAATCCTTTATCGGCGCAGTTATTAATGAATCATTTTACACAGGGTGATATTATTTTTATTGATGCTCCTGGTGATGGCAAATTGCATTTTATAAAAAAATTGGATTAGTTTTTATTAAAACAAACGATTAAAAAAAAATTAGGACAGAATTATTTTCGCTATCGATAGCACTCATTCATTTTTCATATCTTCATTCTTATTTGTTAAGTTTACAAATCTTTTGTTCATCATATAGTGATATTTATGACTAATTGTTTTTATAACGAATTTGATTTCCAAAGAGTAAACGAAAGCGAAAGAACGGATGAATACCGAACACCCTTTCAAATTGACAGAGACAGACTGATTCATTCATCCGAATTCAGAAGGCTGCAGGGAAAAACACAAGTGTTTATCCCTGGCGAGTATGATTACTACCGTACAAGACTTACGCACTCGATTGAAGTGGCACAAATTGGACGATCAATTTGTAATTTTATAAGAAAAAAATATGATGGGATCTTTTCAGACGGATATTTTGTAGATCCAGATCTTGTTGAATCCGCCTGTTTGTCCCACGATTTGGGTCATCCGCCTTTCGGACACGCCGGCGAAAGAACATTAAACAGACTTATGGAACCATACGGCGGTTTCGAGGGCAACGCACAGACCCTTCGACTTCTAACTGAAATATTTTATACCTTCGACAATGCTCGTCGGGGAATGAAGCCAACGCGTGCTCTGATAGACTCTATTTTAAAATATAAATCTTTGCACAATCAGTTTAATAATCCCAATAATCATTTTTTGTATGATTACCAGGAAGAAACTGTAAACTTTGTTTTCGGAGGGAAAAGCATTCCTGCAGATTTAACACCCGGCGAAAAACTAAATAATTTCAGAAGTATTGAATGCCAAATTATGGATTGGGCAGATGATACAGCTTACGCCACTAATGATATAGTTGATAGTATTTCAGGCGGATTTATTACAATCATTAAAATGGAGCGGTGGTACGACAGAAATGTTGATTCGCTTACAGAATATCAGAAGGAAAATTTTTCTCAAATTATCGAGTGGATTAGAAAACGTAAATTTAAATCCCAATTCGGTTCTCAGATTGGAGTTTTAATTGAATCCTGCCAGATTAAGGAACGAAATACATTTATGGACGATCTTTCCAACCGCTATAAATACGAATTGGTTTTAGAAAAAGATATTATTGATAAAGTGGAACTATACAAAAGAATTGCCGCTGAACTCGTATTTCAATCCTCACAACTTCACCAAATGGAATTTAAGGGTGATATGATGCTTAAACAGATATTTCTTACTCTTGTGGAAAACTATGTTGAAAAGAATGAGAAAACAAAGTTATTGCCCGATTTTAGCGATATGCTAATTAGAAATGAAGAGGATAAAATTAAACGAATCCGATTGATTTGTGATTATATGGCGGGAATGACAGACTCTTTTGCTATGACAAATTATAAACGATTATTCGATCCCGATTATAGCTCTATTAAAGACTATATTTAAGCCCGTTATTTTGGAGGAAAAATTAATGCCCGTACCAAAAACAATAAAATTAAATAAAGAAAATAAATCGTTGTTTATTATTTGGGATGATGGAAAAGAAGTTAATTTTCCTCTCCAATTTTTACGCGACGAATCTCCCGACGCCGGAAACAAAGGAGAAACAATCCTTTGGAAACATTACGAACCACCGACAAAAGGGCCGGATAAACCAGGCAAATACGAAGTTGAAAAAATTGAGCTCGTTGGCAAATATGCCATTCAAATTAAATGGAAAGACGGCTACGATTATGGAATTTATTCGTGGGATGTACTTCTAAGATTGAGCGAATACCTGGAAATTAAAAATATTCTTCCGAAAAACTTTGGTGACGGAAATCACTAAAGGCGATTTTTTGTCTTGTTTTTCTGGCATACTAACCTTTTATTTAGCATATTAAACAAGAAAATTGAGCATTTCACCCTGACAGTATGTTTTATTTGGGCTTTCGGTACTAAATTTTTGACTGTTTCTGCTCGATGATAATATGTATTTATTGCTAAGTGATTTGTTTAGAATGGAGGTTAATATGATTGAAAGACAAAACGAACTAAAAATAGAGACCGGAATAAAAGTTATTGAAGAATTATGCACTGAGCTTCGTTATCTTAATTATGAGGAATTAAAAAATAAACTCTGGAAGCTGGAACGAGAAACTACATTATTAAAGGAGTTTGTAAGTAAACTTTTATCCGAAGAAGAATACCGAGAGGTTGTTTAATAAGATTAAATATTGGCCTAAACAAAAACCCTCTTGAACGAGGGTTTTTGTTTATTTAATATCATTGAGCAGTGGTAATTCAAAATCGGGAGCTTTAACAGATTCTCTGTTTACTGTGTTTCCCGCTAAAATAATTTCGATATCTTTTCTAAATGTCTCTTTAGCTGTGTAGCCAACATAATGAGAGAAAACATTCCCTTCTTTATCAAGAACGAAGGTTGTTGGAACCGATTGTATTCCTCCATACCTGAACCGAACGGACTGATTGCCCCAAACTACAGGATAGTTTATTTTAAATTCTTTAATAAAATTTTCAACCGCATCTTTGTTCTGCAGATCGTCTACGGATATTCCGATGATCTCTAAACCTTTATTTTCATATTCTTTCTTTAATTCAACAAATTCCGGTATGCCTTTTCTGCAGGGAGCGCACCATGTTGCCCAAAAATCAAGGATAACAACTTTGCCGCTATATTGTGAGAGTTGAATAGTTTTATTTCCAAATTCGATATAATTTGGTGGATAAGGGCCGTTTTCTGGTCCACCATTTAAATTGTTAACTATAAACAATCCCAAAATTATGGCGAAAAATATTCCACCTTTAATCCACTTCTTCTGTTTTTCTGTAATCTTTCCTTTTTCCATAGATTCCTGAGGAGTATTTAAATTTTTCTGTGACATTGTTATAACCTTTAAAAATTCATTTGGCAATATAAAACAATAGTTACTTTTGTCCCACGAATCTAATTAATTCTTCGGTTATTTGGTCAATTTTCTCGTCAGAAAATCCTTTTTCTCTAGCGGCTTCTTCAAGAGTGCCCCATATCGGTTCGCCGCATCTTAAACATCTTATTCCTTTGTCTCTCAAAAATGTTACTGATTCTGGAAACAACCTTGTCAAATCTTCAATTTCTATTTCTTTGTTAACCTTCAGCTTTTTCATCTTTTTTGTCTTTAATTTTTGATGGAAAAACGATTGCCACTCCGGCCAATAATCCGTAAACAGTTGAAATATACGGATTGCCGGCTATTGCGCAGGATCCATTGCAACCGATAAAGTAATAATAGCTATAGCCCAAAATTGCCCCTACCACAGCTCCTAATCCTATTCTAAAAAAATATTTTTGCATTTTTTCCCCTATTGCTAAAATTTATCGTTGATTAGATGATTCAAAATTATTAAAGATTCAATCTACTTTCTTGCTCTTATAAAGCCTATTTTATAGTTTTAGTTTTCGAATAATAATTAGCAAGGGAGAAGAGAATGCCAGAGTTTGAAAAACATTTGTATATGATTGTTTTTCCTATTAATGCTTTAGTTGCTTCGCAATTGGAGCCCGATAAATTTGGTGAACATTACACAACCGGCAGTGCAAAACATTTTAGCGGGAAAGTTATTTTTGCCGAAATCGATATTAATTACAGAAATCCTCATTTTGAAATTGAAAAATATCTCGAGCTTACTGTACAGCATCCGGACGGCTCCCCAAAGAAAACAAAATTTGTAAAATCTTACAATGTTTTAGAACATGTTGAATTACAAGCTATAAAAAAACTTCACTTATGTACAGCTAATGGTAAAGTTCTTTCAATTGAGCCTGCCGAATATACTGCTTATAATGAACCGGGTTTAACAAGAATATATCAGGAAATTACTCCACTTGATACGTTGGTAGCCTCTACCTTCGATCAGAGAGAATTTGGAAAATTTATTACGACTGAAACAAAATCCAAGGGCGCTCCTAAAATTTGTTTCACTCAAATTGATTTTAATATTTCACGGTTCCTGGAGCAGAATAAAAACAAAGAAATATTTAGTATTGAACTGCCGAGCGTTAATCCTTACAGGTTTTTTGATTGTATAATGGAATTAAAAACTAAGCCGGCTAAATTGACCAAAACAATTGGTTTGGGAAGTTTACTGCGTGAAATATCTTATAAATTTTTACGTCACGGATTCTGGTTTAGTGAAGGCGACGAATTAAAATTTTTCCCAATGCCTTCAATCGCTGAATTAGAAGATAAATATTTTTACTGGTGGAAATACGTAAGATAAAACTTTTATGCCCGGATAAAAGATTGCTAATTATTGTTTATTCTTTTATTCGGGCATTTAATTCCCTTCAGACCTTTTTTATTGAAAAAGATTATTATTCCTCACCCCATTGTAAAATATCAAGCCTTATTTTGGCAAGTCCCTCGCTTATCATATCCAACTGCAATGCGGTTCCATAAGATAAATCGATAATACGAGCCGGATGTTTGGGCATCCTGTCGTTAATTCTAATAAATGCCATTTTATTGTTCGTAAGATTTGTAACACGTATTATTGTATTAAAAGGATAAGAATAATGAGCGGCCGTTAAAGCATATTTATCGTATATTTCACCGCTGGCTGTTTCCTTTTTGTCAAATGGTTCAGCGTAAAAGGAAGCTATGCCTACTACACTTTCTAGAGGTTCGGTATTTTCATCGAGCAATTTATATTCTTCTTCAACAACTGAATCAGAATTTTCAGTGTTTTCAGCTGCACTTGTAAACCTAGGAACAGAAGCACAAGCTGAAAATAATAGTGAGGATAATATTAAGAAACAAAAGTTTATTAAAATTCGTTTACCGATCGATAAGGCTTTATTCATTTATTCCACTCAAATGATTTTAAATGATTCTCCTAAATTTACTTACATTTATATTGTATCTGAATTATATTTTAAATGATTTTAAAATTCATTCAAGCTGTAAATGCTGTGAAAAAATTATTAAGTCGAAAAGCCACCTTTTATTATTTGTTGTTAATTGCTGTTTTAAGCGAATTAGCATATATAATATTTGTCACCACTCAAAAGAATACAGCTATCTTAGAATATATTATAGTTTATTGTTTTGCTTTTATTTTGTTTTATGCTGCGTTTCTTTTAGTACGCTCAAAACATGAACTCGCCGGTAATAAAAATATTTTATTATTAATTCTGATATCCGGTTTGGTTTTCAGGGCAACTTTAATTCCTTCTTCTCCTTCAACTTCGGATGATGTATACAGATATATTTGGGAGGGAAAAATAATATATAATGGGCACAATCCGTTTGATGCTCCACCAAATGATGTTTCATTGAAATACCTGCATTCAGAAAAACTACCTGCATTGGTAACATTTAAAAACATGACAGCCATTTACCCTCCTTTTGCGCAGCTCGTTTTCCTTTCCGGTTATATATTAGGGGGCGAATCCGACAAGGGGCTAAAGTTAATATATCTTCTTTGCGAGTTTATTACGCTGGTTTTTATAATAAAAATATTACTCCTTCGTAAACAAAATCCTAATTATATAATACTTTATGCCTGGCTTCCTCTCCCCATTATGGAGTATTTTATAAATTCTCATATCGACGCTGTTGGAATTACATTCTTCGTAATTTTTATCTATTATATTCTTCAGAACAAATATTTTGCAGCGTCACCTTTTTTTGCAATCAGCATTTTGACAAAAATGTTTCCCGCAATTGTTTTTCCATTAATTATCAAAAAAATCGGATTAAAAAAAACATTCTATTTTTTAATAATCACACTTGCTATAATATTTCTTTTTCAATATCCATTTATGCCTCGCGAAGGAGTTTTATTGGAATCTTTATCCAAATATTTGCGTAAATGGAGTTTTAACGGATCTTTATATAAAGTGTTGTATTTTATTTTACATGATGGAAGTACAGTTAGAATAATACTAATGATGCTTTTTATTATTTCAGTTGGGAGTATTTCAATTAAATATAATGATTTTCTTAAAGCCGTCTACGCGGTCTGGATCTGTTTTATAATTTTTTCAGCGACACTTTTTCCGTGGTACCTTGGATGGATTGCGGCTATTAATCCGGTTTTTGCCTTCAGTTCTATTATTTCACTTTTTTTTACAAGTAATGCCAGTAATTTTACTCCAATGGCTGATGGATGGCGGGAATTTTGGTGGGTTTCACTAATAGAATATGTCCCGTTTTACGTTTTACTGATTTTTGAAAGCAAAAAATATTTAATTTCAACCCTAAAAAAGTATTTCATCTCATAGAACCGCGCTATTCTAATTTCCGAAGATTATCATTGAATCTTAATTTTCTTCTTATATATTTATCAGTGTATAAGAATACTACCTCTTTACGATTCACCGACTAATTAAGTTATACCCAACATAGACGACAGTAGCGCTGTATAAAATTATGCCGCGAGGTTGCAGATGAAAAAGACCGCAAATGTTTCACAACCAACACCCACTCAGAACTCCCCGATTGATGCTACGCGAGAAGATCACAAAATAACTATGTCATTAAAAGCCGAATTAAAAAAGAATGTGTCGGAGTTATATCGATTCAGAAGTTTATTGGACAGAATTAGTGAAGGAATTATTCTAATAGAGCTGGATTCTAAAATAGTATTAGACATAAATTCTTCGGCTTGCTCAATTTTGGATATTGATAAAGACAGTATAATTAAAAAGAACGCTTTTGAGATTTTTAGGCGTCTCGGGTTTCCTTTTTTTGAATTTGTTTTCGAAGAACTTCAAAAGAATAGAAAAACTTCGGAAACCTACGCAAATTATCAACCTTTAAATAGAAAGAAAATTTATCTAGACTTTACAATTAGCCTCGATACTCTTTCCGAAATAAAATACGCCATAATTTTAATAAAAGATGTTTCCAGAATAATTTTATCCGAAAATAACGTTCGCAATAGCAGAACAAATTTACAAGCCACAATTGAAAATAGCATGGATGCTATTTGGGCACTCGATACAAATTTTAATTTGCTTACAATGAATAAATCTTTCAAAGATTATTTTTGGTCGATTGCAAAACACGACATTAATATTGGAGACAATGTTGTTGAACATTTATCAGAATCGCAAAAGTCTCGCTGGATTGAACTTTATAACCGGGCATTGACGCCTGAATTTTTTTCTATCGAGGAAATAATTTTTATAGGTCTTAAAAAACAATTTTATGAAATATCGTTCAATCCGATAATTGTAAAAAATATTCCGAATGGAGTATCTGTCCAATCCAGAAACATAACCGAAAAGAAATTGGCGGAAAAATCTCTAGTTGAAAGTGAGTTTCGATTCAGAACAATGATTGAAACAGCACCTATTGGAGCAATTGTTACACGAAACGGAAAAATCATATATAATAACAAGGCTTTTCTAAACCTGTTTGGATACTCAAATTATTCTGATATTAAGAATAAATCCGCCGTTGAATTTATCCACGAAGATTTCAGGAATAAAGTTAAAGAGTTATTTGAACCTAAAAATAATGATGATTTTGTTTCGGGATACGAAACCATTGGACTGCGCAGCGATGGGTCCACAGTGCATATTCAACTCGATTCTAATAATATTCAATTGAACGATGGAATGGCGCAATTAGTTTATATAACAAATATTACTCAACAAAAAGAAACTTTAAGAATTCTAGAGTCCGCGAAAAATGAAGCTCAAAAATCGGAAATGCTGAAAACTGAATTTATCGCTCAGATGTCGCATGAAATAAGAACTCCAATAAATACTATTCTCAGTTTTATTGGACTAATTAAAGAAGATATTCAGAACTCAATTGATGTGGATTTATTTGATAGTTTTGTAATAATAAATAACGCAAGTAAAAGGATTATACGCACTATCGATTTGATTTTGAATATGTCCGAAATTCAAACGGGAACATATTTGCCAAAATTGAAAAAGTGTAATCTTTATAATGATATACTTCTCGAAGTTATCTCAGAGTTCCATAATGCGGCATACGAAAAAGGATTGGAATTACGTGTTGAAAATAATTGCAATAACTGCAAGTTAAAAGTAGACGAGTATACAATGACACAAGTTTTTGCCAACCTTATAGATAATGCTATTAAATATTCTCAGCATGGCAAAATTACTGTTGTAATAAATCAGGATGCAAATAATAAATTTTATGTAGAAGTAAAAGACACTGGCATCGGAATGTCTAAAAAGTATTTGCAGAATTTATTTAAACCCTTTTCGCAGGAGTATGGAGGTTATACGAGAACTTATGAGGGAAATGGACTTGGTTTAGCGTTAGTAAAGAAATACTGCGAAATTAATATGGCCGATATTTCCGTAAAAAGTAAAAAGGGCAAAGGTACAACTTTTACAGTAAGTTTTAGAAATAATTTAACTTATCTATAATTTTCCCGTTATGCCTAGTACAATAAATATAATTAATAGAATTGTAATAGGAATTGAAATTAATACGGCGAAAATTATTTTGCCTTCTTTAGTTGCAAAATTAATAGTACTTCCCAATCCGAACGGTTTATCCACAACCGCTCTTTTATCCTTTGGATTGTAGTAAATAATAAAATTCCTGAGGACATCCATGTTTGAAAGACCAACATACCCATTTGCATGCGCGACGTTTTTAATAAAGCTAAAAATTAAATATAATTTTATAACTATAACAGCAAAAACAACAACAATCGCGTAAACGGATTCTCCAAAAATTTTATTCAGAATTAAAGAAGTGAAAAGTAGAATAAAAAAGAATTTTACTCCGGTTATGGATTGTAAATAATTATTTGAATATATATTAAATTCACTTTCAGTCAACGGTTTCCGTTCAAACTCTATAGGAATTTTAGGTGTGCCAAAAATGATCTTTGGCGATAACATAAAGTAGAAAATTGTTGATAACAATCCATAGACGATAATTTGAATTATTAATAGTGGAATTGCCCCTTTTCCCAAATTGAATTTATATATCAAAAACATTTGAAATATTAATAAAAAGAGAATGGCAATCTCTATCCACCATATGGTTCTTTTGTTAGCGGTTGCTACCAATTTTTACCTTTGCAGAAACAAATTTTATTTGGGTAATCTGCCGAATATTTTTCGTAATGTTCTATGAAATTTGTGAAAGGATTCAACCGGCTCGACATACATTAAAATACACTCGCCGGATATATATTTTAATCCCATTTGTTGGCACGATTCTAAAACATCTTTATTTGAAGACCCCCTCTGTAACCAAATTCTTTTGATTCCTTGTTCAGCTGCTTCCTTAACAACTTGTTTGGCTTTTTCGGGTGGAACATTTATTATAACCCCATCGGCCGGTGAGGGTAATTTATCCAGAGATGTATAAATAAGCTCACCTTCTATTTGGCTTGTGTTGTTGTTTACAGGAAAAACATTGTATCCTTTTTTCTTTAATTCCTTAAATATAACATTTCCAAATTTTCTCGGATTTCGTGATACACCAACTACCGCAAGATTTTTTTGTGATACAAAATCTTTTATTGTTTCCATCGACGTCATTTATTTGCCTCTGAAATTAATTATTAATAAAGATAAAGCTATCCCATAATTTTCTCAAATATTTTTTTGGACTATAACTAATTTCAGCAAACTGTATAAGAGCGGTTGATCTATCAATTGGAGCTTTAATGAGTGTGATCGTGCAAATGATCGGTGTGATGACCATGTCCGCCACAAGCGCCATCTACAGTTAGTTCCGTATAAAATCCATCCAAAAATTTGTTTATAGCTTCTTCTACTGTATTTTCTTCACACAGAAAAACCTTTACGCCACCACCATTTAAACTTAGAACAGCTTTTTTTCCCATCCCGCTTGTTAATACCGCATCAACATTACACCCTTCAATGGCTTTCAGAGGCTGGCATTGTCCGTGTTGATGATGACTGTTGAAATTTTCGATAACATTTATTTCTTTGGTTTCCGAATCATAAATTGTAAAATATTTTGAGCTCCCGAAATGGTTATAGATAGAATCTTTTAATCCACTAGTTCCGTAAGTAGGAATACATATTTTCATTATAAATCCTCAAATATTATTTTTTATTATTATAGCGTTATTATTTAGAATGGCTCGCGTTAGTTTATATCTGCCCGATTGTAACAATCTTTGAATTGTGCCGCGCGAAATTTTCATTGCTTCCGCCGCTTCAATTTGATTTTTATTTTCAATATCACATAAACGCATCGCTTCAAATTCATCCGTTTCTATCTCAATAGTTGGTAAATCCGTAATTGGTATACCAATTGGCTTAAAAACTTTCTTCTCATTAAGAAATCGACATCGTCTATGTTTTTTGTTTCTTCCCATAATTTCATTTTGTGCATATGCACAATTTAAAATTAGTGAACCCGCATGAATTATCCAAGAAATTATAAAAATTAATTTATTAGCGTTATAATTATCATTATAGAGTGGCCCGCTAATTTATTATTTTAAGACACTTATTTTTATGTTAAACGGAATTTTTTTTGTCCTTCGAATTTCTACTAATCGGAATAATACTTACGATCGCATCTTTCACTCAGGGTTTTAGCGGCTTTGGATTCCAGCTTGTCGCATTATCTATAATAACTTTTTTTATAGATGTAAAACTTGCGATTCCGATGTGTGCTTTGTTCGGATTGATTATAAATATTTATCTGATTATAGATTTACACAAACATATAAAATTTTTTGAACTCAAAAATCTGATCTTAGGTTCGATAATAGGCATACCGGCAGGCGCATTTTTCCTATCCACAGCAAATCCGGATTTAATTAAATTCCTGCTTGGTTTTGTTCTTATACTTTTTGTTTTAATTTCACTCGGTAAAGTTGGTCATTCAATAACAATAGGTGATAAGTGGGCATATGTTTTTGGATTTTTTTCGGGTCTGCTCGGCGGAGCTTTTAATACGAATGGGCCTCCTGTACTCATTTATTTTTATTTGCACGGCTGGGATAAATACAAACAGAAGGCGTCTATAACCGGCTTCTTTATTTTTAGCTCGGTACTTATTGTTTTCAGCCACTTGATGATTGGATTAACTACCCGCTCCGTTTTAACAAATTTTTTCATTTATCTTCCGTTTATTTTTATTGGACAAATTGCCGGTAAATTTCTATTCGGTAAAATTTCTTCAATTGTTTATAACAAATTTATCCTTCTGTTTTTGTTTGCCGCGGGACTTTTTATGATTTTCGGATGATTTTCTCTTGTTAATTATTAAAAGACTAAATAATTTTACAGAGTAAAATATATTTTACTTATTACAATAAAGGAGTTTTAAGAAATGCGTGTAACTGATGAATGTATAAACTGTTCAGCCTGTATTGATGAATGCGAAAGCAATGCAATATATAATGCCGGCGAAAGCTATTCTGTTAATGGCGAAACTAAAGAAGCTTTATCTGAAGACTATACTTTTATAGTACCTGAACTCTGCAATGATTGCAAATCTTGTGTGGAAGTTTGTGCTGTTGACGCTATTGTAGAAAACTAATTTTTTTTGCCCACAAAGACCCTTGTAAATTTTTACAAGGGTTTTTTATTTTTAAACCGCGTCGGTCTTTTATTTAATGCTGGTGAATTAAAGAAGTGTCTTTGCAATTGTTGCACTCCAGCTGCAATGTAACATGATTTATTCCGAACTTTTCATTCAATGTATTCTCAATTAGTAAACGAATATCAACACTTTCGCTAATCATCATATCATTTATGTTAACATGCGCCTCTAAATGAATATCGTTTTCACCAACAGACCATACATGAATATGGTGAATATCAACAACACCACGTATTTCCGAAACTAACTTTTTAATCTCTTTAACACTAATATTTTCTGGCGTGCCCTCCATAAGAATATGGGTGGCATCGCTAAGTATTTTAAAACTTTCCCATACAATATAAATTCCAATTAATATTGTAAGCAGAGGATCAATCCAATAAACATTTAATAAATAAATTGCTAATCCTCCCAGAATAACTGCTACAGACGATACGGCGTCGCTCAACAGATGCAGATAAGATGCTTTAATATTGATGCTATTTTTAGAATCGCGATGCAATAAAAGCGTTCCCGCAATATTTGCCGCCAAACCTATACTGGCTACAATTATCATTAGTTGTGCTTCAATTATCTGAGGATTAAAAAACCTTTGAACCGCTTCGTAAAAAAGATAAATCGATATTACAATTAGTGTTGATGAATTTAATGCCGCGGCCAATATTTCAGCTCGTTTTAATCCAAATGTATGATTGTATGAGTTTTTACGACTCTTTAACTTTATTGCTATATAACTTAGTATTACTGAAATTCCATCACTGAAATTATGCAGGGCGTCCGATATTAATGAAAGGCTTCCCGATAGAATTCCCCCAATAATTTCCGCAGCTGTAATTGTAAAATTTAAAACCATCGTTAAAAACAATCTGCCGGTAGTTGATGTTATATGATTATGTTTATGATCATGAGACATTCTAATTTCCAATTGTTATCTTTACGTAATATTATAATTAGATTTAATGTATTAAAATATACTGATTATTCTGGATTTGTTTTATTTGCCATCTTAGTATCCGTTTGAAAAAACTACAAAAATAACTCTAAACCGGACTAAATTATGATTACTGTGAATAAAAATAATGTTAATCAATTTTCTAAAAAGTACGAGGTAAAAACTTTTTATTCCGGATGGGGCTGGTTTTTGTTTACTGTTATCGGAATGAGCGCAAAACCATCTAAAGTGGAGTTTTTGGACCGAGAAACTGGGAAAATAGTTGAAACATCTTTTGATCCCGAAATCCTGAATAATTTTGTGGGAAGATAATTTTATTAATGCAGGATTTGTTATATAATTTTCTGAGTAAACTGTTTTAATCAACAAAGAGGTCAACAATGGAAAAACAAATGATTATTGAAAAACAGAAACAAGCTGTGGATATTTTAAATGAAAAAGATATAGACATGTGGATGACATTCGTTAGAGAGACTGGAAATTTTAAAGACCCTATGATGGATATGATTGTTGGAACAGGAGCCACATGGCATTCGGCATTTATTATTACGGCCAACGGAGACACGACCGCCGTAATAGGTTCCCTGGAAGAAGCCAATATGAAAACAGTAGGAACATTTAAATTTATTGTTCCCTATTTGAAAGGCATAAAAGATGATTTATTAAAAGTTCTAGATACATACAAACCGAAAAAAATAGCGGTGAATTTTTCACGTAACTCCAGTTTAGCAGATGGACTTTCTCACGGATGTTATTTGGAATTGACGGAACTATTGAAAGATACGCCTTATAGAGACGGACTTGTTTCTTCGGAAGAAATTGTTTCAGCTCTTCGTGGACGTAAATCCCAAGTGGAAGTTGATTTGATTAAAAAAGCTATTGTGGAGACGCTAAAAATATTTGATGAGGTAACGGACTTCATTAAAGTGGGTAAATCAGAAAAAGATGTGGCTGATTTTGTAAAAGGGCTGGTTAAACAGAGAGGATTTGAAATGGCGTGGGACGAGGAACATTGCCCGGCTGTTTTCACGGGTCCGGATACCGCAGGTGCTCATTCGGGACCTACAGATAAAAAAATTGCGCCCGGACATGTAATTAATATGGACTTCGGTATAAAATACAATGGTTATTGCTCTGATCTTCAACGTACATGGTATGTCCTTAAAGAGGGCGAAACAGACGCTCCTGAAGAGGTATTGCGGGGATTTAACGTAATCCGCGATTCAATTCAGATGGCGGCTAAAGAGTTGAAACCGGGAAAACTCGGATGGGAAATTGATGATATTGCGAGAAGCTATATCACAAGCCAGGGTTACGATGAATACCCTCACGGTTTGGGACATCAAGTTGGTCGAGTGGCTCATGACGGCGGAGCAATGCTTGGACCGCGCTGGGAACGATATGGCAACATACCCTACATTCCGATTGAAAAAGGTAATGTGTTTACTATTGAGCCCCGCCTGACAATTGAAGGGTACGGCATTGCTACAATGGAAGAAATTGTTTGGGTAACGGATAACGGATGTGAATTTATGAGTACACCCCAAAATGAAATTTATCTTATAAACAAATAATTATTTTGAGAATTTATTCAGGAACGCTTGGTGAATAAACCGATAAACTTGATGAACACGCCATTAGACATTTTGCAAAAATATTACGGACACGCTTCGTTCCGTGGAACGCAGGAAAATATAATAAATAGACTTATAAAAGATAACGCTCATTCTCTTGTGTTAATGCCTACTGGAGGGGGGAAATCTGTTTGTTATCAAATTCCCGCTTTATTATTCGAGGGAGGCACAATTGTTATCAGTCCTCTTATAGCTCTAATGCAGGATCAGGTGGATGCTCTTAAACAAAAAAATATTCCTGCTGCGTTTATAAACTCAACTGTTTCCTCCGAACAGCGAGCTAAACGTTTGGATTCATTTGTAAACGGCAGAATAAAATTACTCTATGTAACTCCTGAAAGATTCCGCAAACAAGAATTTGTTGATAAAATAAGGACAGCAAAAATATCCTTGTTGGCCGTTGACGAAGCGCATTGTATATCAGAGTGGGGACACGATTTCAGACCCGATTATTCACGCATCGCAGAATTCAGAAAATTGATTGGAAATCCTCTTACAATAGCTCTAACAGCCACCGCGACTCCCGAAGTACAAAAAGATATAATCGCCAAATTAGGCTTAACTAAAAATGAAATTAAAATTTATCATGAAGGAATTGAACGGCCCAACCTAAGATTGGAAACTGCTGATATTTACGACGAAAAGGAAACACTAACCGCCATCTATAAAGTACTCGATAAATTTAATGGTTCAGGAATAATTTATTTTTCTTTGATAAAAAAACTTGAATATTATTCTCAAATAATCGGCGATAAGGGATATAAACACGGCGTATACCACGGTAAGCTGGAAGCGCGTCAAAGGAAACAAACACAGCGTGATTTCCTTTCGGGGAAACAAAAGCTGATTTTAGCAACAAACGCTTTCGGAATGGGGATTGACAAACCGGATATTCGTTTTGTTATTCACGCAGAGGTTCCTTCATCAATAGAATCGTATTATCAGGAAATTGGGCGCGCGGGACGTGATGGAAAAGATTCTTTATGTATGATGCTTTATAATCAGGAAGATTTATACACTCAAATGCAATTTATTAAATGGGCAAATCCAGACGCCAATTATTATTCGAGAATGTATGATATCTTAAAATCCGATATGGATAAAGTAAATTCGATGGGCGCGGAATATTTGCGTGAACAAATGAGTTTTAAGGACAGAAACGATTTTCGTGTTGATACAGTTCTCGCTATGCTGGACAGGTATAGCGTAACAGAGGGAGACGTTGAAAATAAAAATCTTAAAATTGTTGACGCCTTACCCAGTGAACTTGATGACGATGCCAGACTAAAAGAAAAACTTATGAATGACAATAAAAAGTTATTGTCGGTTGTAAATTATTTTAAATCCGGTGAGTGTCGAAGAGTTTATATTTCCGATTATTTTGGATTTCCGGGAGAACCCGCGTGCGGCAATTGTGATGTTTGTAATTGATTAGCGCCTTAAAAAGGCGCTAATATTTACAATCACCGTGTTTCGAGAATTATTTTTAATAATTTATTATTAAGAAATAATCCAAACTTAAGCGCTTATGTAACTCGCTTAGTTCAATTTATAAATTTGCCAGTCCTTTGAACCCAGTGCTATTTTTACTTCATTTGAATTAACCTTAACTTCAGCCCCGTCTTTTAAACTAACAAGTTTTTTCACATCATAACTGAATGGAATTTTTAACGTTGTTTCTTGTATCTTATTGCTTTTATTAAGAATAACCAATAATCGTTCATTCATATCGGAGCGCAGATAAGAGTAAATGTTTTGGTCGGCCTGCAAAACAAAGAAATCGCCGGTTCGTAAGGCGGTGTGTTGTTTCCTTATATTTATAATTTTTTTAACATGTTCCAAAGTGTTAATTTCGCCAGCGTTCAATTGTCCGTCAAAGCGCATCATTCTTCGGTTATCTGGATCTGAAGCACCTGTCATTCCGAATTCACTTCCGTAATAAATTACAGGCAATCCCGGGATGGTATTCATATATGCCATATAAAGAATCAGTTTCTTATAATTTTCAGGATTATCAACTTTAGGCGGGTTATTCCAACCAGTCTCTACGGCACTCCATTCACTTACATCAAGATCGCCATCCGCAAATGCCATAAAGCGGTTTTTATCGTGGCTATCCATTATATTGCCCATCAAATGCTGATTTCCGTAGACAGAAAATGTTTTAAGCATTTCTTTATTTAAATTATCGAATGACGCGTTTTCATCAAGAAATGTAGGCAAAGCAACGTCATACAAATTAAAATTAAACTGCGCGTTAAGCTGTCCGTTGTTTACATACGAACTTATAAGACCATAACTACCGAAAGTTTCTCCAATTTGATAAACCGGTATTTGTCTTTTAGGTGAAACATTCTTTTTTATTTTATTTGCTAAAGTCCGCCAGAATAAATTGGGAACATGTTTAACGGCATCATGCCTATAACCATCGGCGCCTGTTTTTTCGAGCCACCATACCGCATTACTCGTAACAGTGTCAACAGCTTCCTGCGAACCCAGATAATCGAAGGATGGCAAATACGGTTCGAACCATGTGGTTAATCGGTATTCGTCCCATTTGCGTAAATTAAGCTCACCGTTTGGCAGCTCTAACACACCATACCAGTTCCTATGCTCTTTAAAGTACGGGTGATTTATGTGAGTGTGGTTAGAAACGAAGTCGAGTAAAATTTTAATGTTATGCGAATGCGCTGTACTAACAAGCTCCTTCAATTTTTCCATATTTCCAAATTGATCTTCAACTTTATTGGAACTGATTGGCCAGTATCCATGATATCCGGAATAATATCTGTGTGGTTCGGGAAATTCGCGGAAGGCTTCATCGGGATTGTCGTTTACCGGCGAAATCCAAATAGTATTTATACCAAGACTGTCAAAATAGCCATCTTCTAATTTATCTATTACCCCCTGCAGATCACCCCCCATATAATTTGCTTTTGGTGATAAGGAATCATGCACTACCGGTTTGTTTATTTTTGTTTCGCCGTCTTTAAACCTATCAATCATAAGCGAGTAGATAATGCCGTCGTGCCAAGTAAAATTATTATTATCACCCGGTTTACCGTCAAAGAGAAAAACATGCTGAGTATTGCTCACAATACCGTTATCAGAAAACGTTACCCTTAATAAATCTTTTTTGTCCAACTCATCTTTCGGCAGTGTGATTATTATGCGGCTTCCTTTAATATGGATGAAATCGGACTCAACCTTATTGTTGTTCAGCAATACAAACACTTGATTGTA
>PGYT01000029.1 GCA_002839805.1 Ignavibacteriae bacterium HGW-Ignavibacteriae-2 | reverse complement strand
CAACTACTATTTGAGCGGCTATAATCTCATCCTGTTTTTCATCCTTTGATCCATAAACAATTGATTCCAATATATATGGACTTCTGTTCAAACCATCCTCAATTTCTTCAGGGAAAACATTTTTTCCACTTTTAGAGATGATCACATTTTTTTGTCTGCCGTTTATATGTAAAAATCCATCTTTATCAATAAAACCGATATCTCCTGTTTTAAACCAATCACCGTCAAATACTTCGGCAGTAAGTTTTGGATTTTTATAATATCCCAACATAACATTTGGACCTTTGGCATAAATTTCTCCGGATCCAGTTTCATCAGGATTTGTTATTTTAATTTCCACGCTTGGTAAAGCCAGTCCGGCAGCGTTATCCTTAAAATCGTTAATTCTGTTTAAGGCAAGAATTGGGGATGTCTCCGTTAAACCATAACCCTGTAAAAAACTGAAACCAAACTCACGCAATCCTTTAGCTACTTCTGGATCGGGAGCGGCGCCCCCCGCTATAAATACTCTTATATTCCCGCCGAACCGCGCATGCAATTCTTTAAATATTTTTTTCTTCACATCAGTTAAACCGGCACTGGACAAAAGATTAGTTATTTTTTTAAGAGGAGGTATGATCTTCGATTTCACTTTATCTTCGTTTATCGATTTACTTATTTTTTTAAACATTTTGTCGTATAATAATGGAACACCTAATAAAATTGAAGGACTGACTTTATTTAAATCATCTGTGACGGTCTTTAAAGATCGGGCATAATGAATTGATGATCCGCAATAAAGAGGACACAACATCCCACATGTACATTCGTATGTATGATGCATAGGTAGTACTGAAAGGAATTTGTCTTCCGGATGCATAAAAAGCATACTGACCATATCCACTAAATTTGAAGCTAAATTTTTCTGAGAAAGCATAACTCCTTTAGCTCTGCCAAGAGAGCCAGATGTAAAAATAATTTCAGCTGTTTCATTAGGATTAATTGATGGCAACTTGTATAAATCGAAAGCAGGATTAGAATTTATCATGTTTACCATAGAATGAATCTCTTTCTTCTGTGTTGGTTCATCCATGCATATAAGGTGTTTTACTTTTTTTAGTGAAGACTTAACTCCCGAAAATATTTCTTCGTAAGATTCACTGAAGATTATTGCTTCGGAATCTGATTCGTGAACTATATTTAAAATTTCATTTTCAGTAAGATTTCTATCAATTGGAACAATCACATAATTAAATGTCATGCTTGTTAAAAAAGTAACCGCCCACTGAACCCTATTCTCGCTAATCAACGCTATGTGAGATCTTTCAGCTAACCCTATTTTTTTTAATGAGTTTCCAAATCTTAAGACTTTATCCAACAAATCATTATATGTTAATCTGCCAATGGGAGTTTTGTTAAGATCCTCGAGTGCTAGTTTGTCCTTATATTTATCCACAGTATTCAATAACATTTGTTGTACTGAATTAACTTTTGGTACTTCGAATAAATCTTTTTGATGTCCCATTAATTAGACCCACCTATCTTATAATTAAAAGTTGAAATGAAAATCAGCGAAAGATTTCGAAAAATCTTTCGCCTCAATTAGTATTATTAAAAATTAGATTTCCTTTAAAATTCCCTTTAACAGATTGTAGAATTTTTCTACATCGGCGATATTAACCTTTTCGTCCGGCGAATGTGCACCCTGAATTGTTGGGCCAAACGAAATCATATCCAAACCCGGATATTTATCCCCAAGTATTCCGCACTCAAGCCCGGCATGTATAGCTTTTATGTGTGGCTCTTTAGAATATAATTTTTTAAAGACTTCAACCGAACTTTTTAGGACTTCACTATTCATATTAGGTTTCCATCCAGGGTAACCATCGCCTAATAAAATCTGGCTGGCATCGGCTAATTTAAATACAGCTTTTACGCTGTTGCATATGTTTTCTTTGGCGCTTTCTATTGAACTCCTTTGACTAGTGCCAACTTGCAGTAAATTATCCTCCATTGTAACTGTAGCTAAATTTGTAGAGGTTTCAACAAGATCCGGAATATCGGCGCTCATTGCCATTATTCCATGAGGTAATGCTAGCAATGTTCTTATAATTTTTTTTGAGAATGGTTTTGTGAATACTTTTTTAACTTTGTCTTTTTTCTTTGTGAAGGAAATTTTTAATCCCCCATCATTCGTGTTGAATTCGAGCAGAGAATCCTGCACAAATAATTTAACAATTTTCTGGACTTTGGCTTTATCCTTAGGATCAATCAAAATAACTGCTTCGGCTTCACGCGGAATTGCATTTCTTTTTGATCCCCCGCTTATTTGAGCAATACTAAATTTTACATCGTTCATTCTATTAAGCAACTGTGCTAGCAATTTAATGGCGTTGGCTCTACCAGCTTTTACGTCTAATCCCGAGTGCCCACCTTTTAACCCTGTTACCATAATTTCAAAAGGCTCATGATCTTTTTTAGCCTTTGTAAGTTCCAGCTCAAATACCCCATATGTGTCCACACCACCGGAACAACCGACATAAAAAGCTCCGTCTTCTTCACTATCCAGATTAAGAAGTATTTTTCCACTAATAAAGCCAGGTTTAAGCGCGTTGGCGCCGGTAAGTCCAGTTTCTTCATCAACAGTACATAAAATTTCAAGCGGTCCGTGTTGTAAATCAGGATCTGTAGCGGCTGCCATTCCAGCAGCAACGCCAATTCCGTTATCTGCTCCGAGTGTGGTTCCTTTAGCTTTAATCCAACCGTCTTCATTAATTAATGTGAGCGGATCGTTATCAAAGTCATGATTTGTACCTTTGTTTTTTTCGCAAACCATATCCACATGACCCTGTAATACCACAGTAGGTTTATTTTCAAAACCTTTTGAAGCAGGAACTTTAATCACAATATTGCCAACCTTATCCTCAACAAACTCCAAACTATGTTTTTGTGCAAAATCAATAACATATTCTCTTATCTTTTCTTCCTTTTTCGAGGGGCGAGGAACTTGAGAAATTTCATAGAAGTATTTCCATAATAAAGCAGGTTTTAAATTTTTTATTACATCTTTAGACATAAAATTTGTCTCCAATTTTATTAATTTTTAGCTATGTCTTATAGAAAGAATATCTCCGTCTTTAACAATATATTCTTTCCCCTCTAAACGCCAAACTCCGGCTTCTTTACATTTAGGAAAAGAACCATGTTTAAGATACTCTTCGTAATGAACAACTTCAGCACGAATAAATTTATTAAAAAAATCTGTGTGTATTACACCTGCTGCTTGTTGAGCAGTATCATTTTTCCTGATAGTCCAAGCACGACATTCATCCTCACCGACAGTAAAGAAAGAATGCAGACCTAAAATTTCATATGAAGTTCTAAGAATTTTACTTAAAGCAGATTCTTTTATTCCATAATCCTGCATAAAAGTTGCGCGATCTTCCGCGCTAAGCTGGGATAACTCGAATTCAATTTTACCGAAAAAGGGAATAATCTCAACTCCTGGATTGTTCAATTTAGTTTTAATAGAATCAATTATATCGTTCACATTATTAATTGAACTCTCATCCAGATTTATGCCTATAGCCAGAGGCTTAAGTGTTAAAAGTTGATAACCCGATAACATTTTTGTTTCATTTTCGTCGAGTGTAAGGGTACGTAAATGTTTTTCTGCTTCAACATGAGCATAACATTTTTCTATAAGAGGCAGTTCTTTTTTCAATCTTTCATCTTTCGATTTCATCACCTCTTTTTTTAATTTCTCAATACGACTTTCTAGAAACGCAAGATCTGAGAACAAAAATTCGGTGTCCAGAAATTCTATATCCCTTATTGCATCAATAGAATTCATTGGATGAGAAACTGTATCCTCGGCAAACTGACGAATAATATAAAACAACGCGTCATTATTTCGAACATTATTTAAGAAAGTAGTAGTGATTTTAACTTTACCATCGTCGGACATTCTTAATCCGGGAGTATCGTAAACTTCAATAGTTGCGTGAACTGTTTTTTTCGGCTGAAACATTTCGGTTAGTTTGTTTAACCTCTCATCCGGAATATTAACGACTTCTATTTGAGCTTCTTCTTTTCCCTGAGATGCGTCCGTTTTGTCGGTGCCCGATATTGTACTAAAAAGGGTTGTTTTGCCTGAATATTGTAATCCAACTAATCCTATCTGCATATTCACCATTATAATTAATTTAAAATAGAAAATTAAATATAGAGATTTCCGAATTAAATTCGAATGGAAGTTTTAATGAACAGATAATTACGAAACTATTTGAGTATGTAGTTCAATCTCTTGTAAAATAGCGGAGACCTTAAGACACTTATTCAGTTCACCGCTGAAAACAATAGCTTTACCTTTTACATGGACTTCAAATGCGAAATCGCGAGCCTTCTCAAAGCTACATTTAACGGCCTTAATCAGTTGCACTATAACTTCATCGAAGGAGTGGTGATCATCATTATATAATATAACTTTAAAAGCAAGATGTAATTCGGTGCTAATATCTTCAATCGGTTCAACAATACCAGTAGGGGATTCTTTAATCATATTATCCGTATTTAATTTAGTTTAAATGTATAAAAAATCGTTTCAAAAGGGAATTAAGAATTACTTATTTTTGTTTTTTCAGAAAGACTTTATATCTTCGATAACCAATTTGTTGAATTATGGAGGAAGAATGAAAATAGCTGTATGTGTTAGCCATGTGCCCGATACGGCAACAAAAGTTAATATTGGATCCGATGGTAAATCAATTGATCCTAACGGAGTGACTTATGTAGTAAATCCTTACGACGAATTTGCTATTGAAGAGGCACTAAAAACGAAAGAAAAACTTGGCGGTGAAGTTGTTGTAATAAGCCTTGGTGGTGAAAACAATAAAGAATCAATTAGAAAAGCTCTTGCGATGGGAGTCGATTCTGGTGTTTTACTGAAAGACGATAATTACAGAGATTCCCTGGCTGTTGCAAAGGCTCTTGCAGATGAAATAAATAACCAAAATGCTGAACTAGTATTTTTTGGGAAACAATCGGTCGACCATGATAATTCTATTGTAGGTCAGCTTACTGCGGAATTACTCGGTTTCAATTCGGTTTCAGTAGTTGTATCATTCGATTTAACTGACAATAAAATAACAGCTGAACGTGAAATTGAAGGGGGTAAAGAAGTTGTTGAAACCAGCCTGCCTGCAGTGATTACAGCTCAAAAGGGTTTAAATGAACCGCGTTACGCATCTTTAAAGGGTATTATGGCTGCAAAACGAAAAACAATTGAAGAAAAACCAGCTTTACCCGCAGAAAATTTTACAGAAGTGGTAATTATGAAAAAACCGACTCCTAAAAAAGCCGGGAAAATTATTGGTAATGATGCCGGTGCCGTGCCGGAATTAGTCCGTTTATTAAAAGAAGAAGCTAAAGTAATATGAGGAGAATATAATGGCAAATATAATATTGGTTTTTCTTGAACAAAGAAACGGTCTCCTGAAAAAAGCTTCTTTGGAAGCTGCAAAATTCGCATCGGATTTAGCGGGGAAATTAAGTTTTGACGTTGAAGCTGTAAGCGTTGGTGATGAGATAAACAATTTACAGGAAATTGGCGGATATGGTATTAAAAAAGTAACACACAAAAAACATAGCTCACTGGCAGATTATTCAACAAGCGCTTATACTAAAATTGTTTCTGATTTTATTGCTGAAATTGATGCTGATATTGTTGTATTTTCGAATACGGCTCTTGGTAAAGACTTAGCTCCTCACTTATCAGTAAAAATGGATTCCGGCATTGTAATGGATGCTGTGGAATGTAATATTGAAAACGGTGAAATTCAATTAGTTCGACCGGAATATGGATCTAAAGCTCTTACCACTGTTAAAATTACATCTCCTAAAAAAGTAATTACAATTCGTCCAAATGTGTTTAACCCCGGAAATCCGAATCAAGATGCACCTGAAATAGTTATAAACGAATTAACAGAAACTGATTTAAGTACAAAAACTATCGAAATAAAAAAATCAGAAGGCAAACTGGATGTCGCGGAAGCAGAAATAATTGTTTCAGGCGGACGAGGTATGAAAGGTCCGGAACATTTTGAATTAATAGAAAAGTTAGCAGACGTTTTAGGAGCTGCTACAGGATCATCAAGAGCGGTAGTAGATGCAGGTTGGCGACCACATTCCGAGCAGGTTGGTCAAACAGGTAAAACAGTTTCCCCTACTCTTTATGTTGCTGTTGGAATATCGGGCGCTATACAACACCTTGCAGGTATGCGATCATCCAAGTATATTGTTGCTATAAATAAAGACAAAGATGCACCAATTTTTCAGGTTGCCGATTATGGTATAGCTGGTGACGCTTTTGAAGTTTTGCCTGTATTAATTGAAGAACTGAAAAAAGTAAAAGAGGATTAACAGGAACAACCTTGAATAAAGTACAAGTAGAAATATTAGGATTATCCGCCAGCCCATCGGCTGGCGGTGCTTACGCACTTTTGTTAAAAGAAATGTACGGTAATAGGCGTTTGCCAATAATAATTGGATCATTTGAGGCTCAAGCTATTGCTATGGAGTTGGAAGGTATTAAACCACCAAGACCATTGACTCATGATCTTTTAAAAACACTTATTGATCATTTGAGTGCTAATGTAAACGAAATTGTTATTGATGAATTAAGGGATAATACCTTTTTTGCAAAAATTATTCTTGAAATAGCCTCTATGGAAAATTTAATTGACTCGCGCCCAAGTGATGCAATAGCACTTGCCGTTAGAACCGGTTCTCCAATGTATGTCGCTGAGGATGTGATGGAAAAAGCGGGATTTATACCTAACAGTGAAAATCCTTCGGAATTCGATATTGAACCTGATATTGAACCGGAACCAGAAATTAATTTCGAACCGAAAAGAAAATCTAAAGATACAAAGTTGGCTACCTTAAAAGATCAATTACGTGAAGCAATTGAGAAAGAAGACTATGAAAAAGCGGCCAATATAAGGGATGAAATAACCAGATTAGAGGGTGGTTCCGCGATTAACTGACACAGAATTATTGAAATTGATTACAATGTGTATGAATACATAAAAACATCTACATTCTAGTTGAAAATAATTTTACCTATTTCACACTCAAGGCATTTCTTTTTTGAACAATAATTTCTAAATAGTTCTAGCATACCCTGTGTTAGAACTGTTTTTTTTAGGAAGTTAGTGGTATTTAATCCGTCCGCAACTTCTTTTACTATTTTATTTTCTGACCGCTGATCGTAAATGTTATATATCTTAAGAATTTTTTTTCTCAATTCAGGCTCATTAAATAAATCGAAATAAACTGAAAAAAATGGGAGTACAACATTCACCACAATTTCATCAGCTCTGGCAGCTCCAACAAAATATTTAATTTCATCTTTTGAAGTCTGTTCAAATACATAGTGTGTTTTCCAGAATCCTTTCCCTTTAATCACAAATAATGAGCGTATCGAGTTAATGAGTACATTAAGATTGCGGATTTCACTAAATTTTTTCGAAATTATATTTAATAAATCCTCAAATAAAAGCGATTCTAAAAATTTCACTCCACCGGCAATTCTAATTGTGGGAAAATTTTGTGGTCTTAATTTAAAAAAATGCCAATCTGTGTTATAAAAAGTCTGTCCGTCATAAACTCTTTTAATGATTTCCCAGTCAGTGTAAAGCTTATTTATATATTCGGGTATTTGAATATTATCAAATTTGGACTTTTCTGGTAATATTCCCGAAATATTAAATAACGCACTCTCATAAAAGCTTAGTGATTCGTTAATTGTACCTAACTTAGAAAGGAATGTTATGTTAACAGATTGAGCGAGCCTTAACATGATATTTTTATTTTTGGAATACCCCAGAGCCTCAAAAACTAATTCATAGAATAATTGCTGCCATATTTCTTTATCATGGAATGCCTCAGGCTCGAATTTTTTATTTTCAAATTCCGGCTTTAAGTCATATCCAATAACAGGTTCTTTTAAGTGAAGCTCTTTAATATATGCTAGTTCCTTTAATCTATTGTATACTTTTTCGCACTTCTTTTGATACCTTTGCATACCAAGTTCAGAGATAAACCGTTTCTTCAAATGGAAATCAACAGTGTCCGACAGATGACTGCATTTGAGCTGTGAGTTTTCATCTTCTCCTTTAAAACTTGTTTCGAATTCATGAAGATCAGTTTTATCAATAAATCGGGAGAGACAGATTGTTGGCACTCTTCTGCCGTCTTTTGTATATACATAATGCTGATTATTCTTATTGGTTAAACTGGCGTGTAAAATAACTTTATTGTGTTTATTGTCTATATTATGTCCATGACTTTTCCAATTATTGTAATCAGAATCAATTTCTATATCCCCTATATAAACTAAATTCCCAATTCTAATCCTTGCGTTTTTAAAATCCGGTCCGGCAGTATCTTCATTTAAAATTCCGGTATCCAGAATAACTATTTCTTCTCCAGATAATGTTTCTAAAGGATTACTAAAATCTTGGGATAGCCATATTTCATGGAGCTTGCGCTCAAAAATTTTGGGAGTAGTTTGCATATTTGCCCTCTTATGCCCTTCTCGCGTTTGGGGTTGCGAGAGTCAATTCAAAATAAATGAATCATTTGAGGTATAATATAATATTTATAAAAAATAGATGCTATCATCTATTTAAGCATTAACAATAATTTTAATTTTCTGATTATAATTCTTTAAATTTTCGGAGGCGGAACTTGCAAAATTTTCAGTACTATCGGAATAAATAATTGCCCGGCTAACATTGACAAGAAATTTTTTATTTCCCGCTGAATAAAAGGTTGAAGCTACGTCTTCCAGACTGCCACCCTGAGCTCCCACACCAGGTAAAAGCACAAACAATGACTTTAATGCATCGATTTCTTCTTTAAGTTCAATAGGATTTGTCGCCCCAAATACAACACCAAGGTTGTTTTTTGTATTCCACTGCACCGCTTTATTTATAACTTCCTGATATAAATATTTACCACTATCTAATTTTAGTTTTTCAAAATCCAATGATCCGGCATTTGAGGTCAGCGCTAGTATAAAATTTATTTTATCCTCATATTCAAAAAAGGGCAAAAGAGAATCGTAACCCATATATGGATGCAGTGTTACGGAATCAAATAAAAAATGTTCGAAAATTGAATAAGCGTACATTTCGGAAGTATTTCCAATATCACCTCGTTTAGCATCACCAATTACAAATACATCCTCAGGCATTAAATCCATAGTTCGCTCCAAAGCATCAATCCCTTTTTTACCTTCTTTTTCGTAAAATGCTAAATTTATTTTATATGCACAAACGTCTTCTTTGGTGCTCTCAATAATATTCCTGTTAAACTTTAAAATACCATCTTCATCATTCCTAAGATATTCGGGAATTTTATTCCTATCGGAATCTAAACCAATGCATATATGTTTACCTTCTTCTAATCTTTTTGTGAGTTTTTCAACAGATTTCATAAAAATATCCCTAACTATGTTGTTTCCTATTTCTGTATATATTTAGTGATAATGCAATCAGACTCATATTTACTAGCAAGGAACTACCACCATAACTAAGAAATGGAAGAGGTAGACCAATTACGGGAGTAATTCCCAGATTCATTCCGATATTTATAAAAAAATGTGAGAAAAGCAACGCTAGAATACCAACAATTAAAAGACTGCTGAACCTGTCTTTTGTAAATTTTGTAAGCCTAATAAGACGAACAAATAAGATTAAAAATAATATTAGCACTACAATGCTTCCAATAAAACCTAATTCCTCTCCAATAACACAAAAAATGAAATCGGTCCATTGTTCAGGAATAAAATTGAGCTGTGTCTGATTGCCTTGGAACAACCCTTTTCCCCAGAATCCCCCGGAACCAATTGCAACTTTTGCCTGAATTGCGTTATAACCGGACCCAAGTGGATCTGCCAACGGATTTACAAAAGATTCTATTCTTTTTTGCTGATGAGGTTTCAGATACTTTACTGCCAATTCAAAAAGGAAACCGGCTCCCAGATTTACCACAAATATTGTTGCGCTTGTAAATATTTCTCTCTTAAAAAATATAAGTACAGCTAAAATAATAATCATGGTAATCACAAATACGGGTATACCAAAAAGCGTTGAAAACACTGCCAAACCCGGGGATAGAACCGCGAATAGACCAAACAAACTAATACCGCTCCAAAAAATCATCGCCAGTGTTATTATTCCGTAAACAATTGCCGTTCCCATATCTGGCTCTAATAGTATAAGTATTAGTGGTATAAAACCTATACCGATTGCCATCAATAATTCTTTAAAATCATTTATGTCGTGACGTTTATTGGACAGCCAGTAAGCTAAAAATAATATTAAACCTATTTTCGCAAACTCGGAAGGCTGAAACCCAACGGGTCCCAGATCGAGCCAGCTTTTAGCTCCTTTGGTAACACGGCCCATTATAAGAACAATAACAAGAAAAACTTGCGAAATTATATATAAAGGTATAGCGGAAAACCTAATTGATTCAGGAGGTAAAAAATAAATTATAAAGAAAACAATATAAGATGCTCCCGCCCAGAATAATTGCTTCTCAAAATTATTTACAGCGGTTGGATGATCTATTGTGGAACTATAAATCGCGATTAATCCGAATGTAAGCAGACCCAATAAGGGCAGGAAAATTCCTAAATCAAACTTGTCTTGTAAATTATAATTAATTTTCATCGGTAACTTCTTCCGGCTTGGCTTCTGCAACTTTACTTTCATAAGTGCCTTCAAGTTTCTGCAGGTAAGCATTTATAACTTCTTTGGCAATAGGGGCAGCATGGGTACTGCCGAAACCGGCGTTTTCAACTATCACCGCAACGGCAATCTTTGGATTATCAAAAGGCGCAAATGCAACAAAGAGGGCATGGTCTTTACCATGAGGATTTTGTACCGTTCCCGTTTTACCGGCAATTGTATATTTTGTATTTCTAATATGTGTTGCAGTACCAGCGCCTTGAACTACCAGGAACATTCCCTGCCTGACAATATCAAGAGTTTTTTGACTGATATCGGTATGAACTGTTTTAAAAGTTGCGGGAATAAAATCATTGTTTTCGTCTATGTAACCTTTCAGAAAATGAGGCTGCACGGAATTTCCATTGTTAGCCAGTAAAGCGGCATACTGCGCCAATTGAATGGGAGTTGTGATTATATTCCCTTGCCCGATGGCCAAACTTATAAGGTATCCGTTAGTCCACTTCCCTTTGCCATAAGTTTTATCAAAATATTTCGAATCGGGTAATATTCCTCTTGTCTCCTCACCAATATCTACCCCGGTTTTTTTACCGAAACCAAATTTTTCCGCATAGCCCGCCCATTTATCCAGCCCTATTTTTAATATGAGTTGATAGAAAAATGTATTGCAGGATTTCTCAATAGCGCTTATAACATTAACAGTCCCATGAACATGTGTACATTTAAAAAATCTGTTCCCGTATTGATAACCCCCACTGCAATTTATAGTGAATTCAGGAGTAATTACTCCCTCCTCCAATGCGGCAATTGCGGTTATCATTTTAAAAGTTGAACCCGGTGGATTACTTGACATCGTGGCCCTATTGAACAAAGGTTTATCTTTGTCTGTTGTAAGTTTCTGCCAAACTTTACCCGAAGCGAGAGACGACAACTGATCCAGATTAAATTCCGGTGAACTTACAAACGCTAAAATTTCACCGGTTTCTGGTTCGATAGCAATTACCGCACCGCTTTTATCAAGAAATTGCTTTTCAGCCACATATTGTGCCTCTCTATCAATTGACAAAACTAAATCATATCCTTTGCTGGGAACAACATCATTTTGTCCGTTTTCGTATCTCCCCTTCATATGTTGCTTCGAATCAACAATATAAAACTCATATCCTTTTTGACCTCGGAGCAAATACTCATAAGTTTTTTCGATTCCACTGTTTCCAATGTAATCACCCATACTGTATTCTCCGCGTCTTAAAGCGAGTTGCTTTGCATCAATTTCTCTTGTGTAACCAAACATATGCGAGCCATTTACGCCAAACGAATAATCACGCTGTAATTCAACATTATAACTTATACCCTTAAAAAAACTTTTATTTTCTTCAATTCTGGAAATTGTTTCAATGCCCACATTTTGAGCCAATTTTTGCGGAAGATATGCTGGATAGCCCCGAAATTTCGCAAAAACTCCTTTAAGATAACCTGAATTTGCAGAAATAAGTTTTTCAAGAACTTCTGACTTAGATGTATCAAATTCTGATGGGACTATATCGATAGTAAACGCAGGTTTATTGGATACTAAATATTGGAAGTTTCTATCATAAAGCACACCGCGCGGCGGTCTTAGTGTTACCGCTTTAATGCTATTATCCTCAGACTGATCCTGGTAAATTTTATTATCCAGTATCTGCATTTTAAACAAACGAAACGAGAATAATCCAAAGATAATAATTATCGAATAGAATAGAATATCCTTCCTAATACCGGCGCCGAAAGAATTGTCATCCATAATTATATTTTTTCTTTAAAAAATAAAATGGGTAAACTAAAAACTGCTGAATAAAAACCTGGAATAAGACCATGTACAAGAAGTAAATAAAAAACATTAAAACTAAGTTTACTTCCACCCAAAAAGGTATAGAAAAAACTATCCAAAGAAGTGCTAATCAGGATTATGAGAAGTAGCTTCATATTTGAAATTTCTTCATCTTTTCTTTCTTCCTTGTAAAAATGTCCCGCCATAAATCCATTTATAGTTTTAGAAAAACTTGATAGCCCAATTGCACCGCCCGTTAAAATATCGAATAACAAACCAAGAAAAAAGCCATTTGCCATACCATAAATTTTGCCATTACGAAAACCCAGGATAGCAATCAATATACCAATCAGATCGGGGTAAACGGAATTATATGAAAAAAAAGGTATTACAGTAACCTGAAGAAGTGCTAACGGAATAAAAAATAATATGGGATAAATATACTTCAATTATTCCTCTTTATCTTTAGAAGTATTCGGAGTAGTATTTAAGAACAATTCCTGCTTGTTAATTTTCATTACAAATATATTTCCCACAGATTCTATTTCTTCAAATGGAACAATAACAATATCACTTAACAAGCCAGCCGCAGACGATTCAACTCTACTTACCTTTCCAACTGGAATTTTTGCTGGAAAAATCGTGCTGAAGTCAGATGTAATTACTTTATAATCTTTCTCAACATGGGTAGTAGTAGGTATATTGCGAACAATAAGCGTTCTTCCATTCCAGCTCAAAATCCCTTCGGTATTATTCTCAGCGAATGTTACCGCCACATTAAACTCGCTGTTATAAATGTGGTTTACCGTAGAAAATTTGTCGGATACATTAGTTACCATACCTACAATTCCTTTTTCAGTAATCACAGGCATTCCTTTAGTTATACTGTCTCTGGTACCCAAATTTATAATGAACTGTCCGTTAAATACTGAACCGTGTTTTGAAACAACTTCTCCCGCAATAAGAGGATATAGCTTTTGGTTTTTAAAACCCAGCATGGCTCTAAGTTTATTATTTTCAATAACCCGAGATTTTAGAAGTGTGTTTTCGAGTGTCAGTTTGGCATTTAATTCTTGAAGTTTTTTAAAATCTTTTGAATCCTCACTCCAATCGATAATTTCAGATACACCCGCACTTACAATCGCAAAATGCCCGAATGCAATGGCTTTAAATTTTCTTATTTTACTGTCGGCATTAATTGTAAGAAGTGAGATTGAAATTAACAGAAGTATAGCAAATAAAATATACTCTTTATAATTCTTATAAAAACTATTAAAAGCAGACTTCATTAATAACTTCTTTTACGTATGAAAACCTTCTGGTATTTATTTATATTGTCAACAGCTTTTCCCGCACCACGCACTACGGCAGTAAGTGGATCTTCGGCAACATGGACGGGAAGATTCGTTTCCATTCTTATACGTTCGTCTAATCCTTTTAATAATGCGCCGCCACCTGTTAACATTATTCCTCTGTCGAGAATATCGGCCGACAGTTCGGGAGGAGTTCTTTCAAGTGTTTGTTTAACCGCTTCAACAATTTGGGTCACATTTTCATTTAAAGCTTCACGAATTTCCACTGAACTGATTTCGGCAGTTTTAGGAATACCACCAACAAGATCGCGTCCCTTAACCTGTATTGTTATTTCTTCTCTAAGAGGAACAGCAGACCCTACTTCGCATTTAATTGATTCTGCTGTACGTTCTCCTATTAACAGGTTGTAATTCTTTTTGAAATATTGCATTATCGCGTTATTCATTTCATCGCCTGCAATACGCACAGACTCTTCATTTACAATTCCCGCAAGAGCAATAACTGCTATCTCAGTAGTTCCGCCTCCAATATCAATTATCATACTGCCCGCTGCAGCTTCTACGTCAATTCCTATACCTATAGCGGCAGCCATAGGTTCTGCTATAAGGTGTACTTCTTTTGCGCCCGCATGCTCAGCGCTATCGCGCACGGCCCTTTTTTCAACTTCAGTAACTCCGCTTGGGATTGCTACAACTATACGTCTGCTGGATAATGAAGTACCGCTAACTTTTTTAATAAAAGCTCTGATCATCCCTTCAGCTATTTCAAAATCGGCAATTACACCGTCACGCATGGGACGCGAAACTCTTATTTGTCTGTGTTCCCTGCCTTGCATTTCCTTGGCTTTGTTACCAAGAGCAATTATTTTTTTTGTATTCCTATCGAAAGCAACAATTGAGGGTTCGTTAAGAACAATACCTTTACCTTTAATATAAATAAGGGTATTAGCAGTACCCAAATCCATTGCAATATCAGTCGAAAGAAAATCGAATAATCCCATTAATCCTCTTAATGTTTAAAATTTCTGATGCCTGTAAAAATCATAGCTATATTTTTCTGGTTGGCAGCATTAATAACTTCATCGTCACGAACCGACCCACCCGGCTGGATAACAGAAGACACACCGTTATTAGCAAGTTCAATTAAACCATCGGCAAATGGGAAAAATGCATCTGAAGCGGCCACAGAACCTACCAAGTCATGACCATGCTCACGCGCTTTGGAAGCAGCAATTTTAGCAGAATCAATCCTCGACATTTGTCCGGCTCCAACACCTATAGCCTTACGGTCTTTAACATAAACAATTGCATTTGATTTCGTGTGTTTACAAATAACCCATGCGAATTTAAGATCTTCTAGTTCTGCATGTGATACTTTACGTTTTGTAACATAATTAAAATCTTTCTCAGTTATTCTGGAACTATCTTTGTCTTGTAAAGCCAGTCCGCCTGGAATATTTTTAACAAGCATTTCATCAGAAGGCAATTTTTTATTTATTCTAACAATTCTTCTGTTTTTTTTACGCGATAAAATTTCCAAAGCTTCATCTGTATAAGCTGGCGCGCAAATTATTTCTAAAAATATGTCATTCAGTTTTTCGGCCAAATCTTTTTCTATTGTTTCGTTAACCGCTACAATTCCACCAAAAGCAGAAACAGGATCGCAGGATAGTGCTTTTGTGTATGCATCCAACAAATTATCTGAGGTTGCCGCGCCGCACGGATTTGTATGCTTAATTATGGCACAAGAAACCGGTTCAAGTTCATTTACCAATTCAACGGCAGCAACTAAATCTATAATATTGTTATAAGATAGTTCCTTTCCATGAAGAACGCTAAAATAATCATAAAATTCGCCTGTTATAAAAGCTTTTTGATGCGGATTTTCTCCGTAGCGAAGCTCATCTTTTACACAATAATTCAAACGAATAGCCTGCATTGGCAGGTGAAATTCTTTTTCAAAATAATTGGCTATAAGAGTATCATAGTATGATGTATAGGCAAATGCGGCAGCGGCCAACTTTTCTTTTGTATTTAGCGAAATTTCTCCTTTCTCAAGTTCAGCAAGAAAAGATTCGTACTGAGATGGATCCGTTAAAACTGAAACAAATTTATAATTTTTTGAAGCTGCTCTAATTAAACTAGGTCCGCCAATATCAATATTTTCTATTTTTGTTTGAAGATCTTTTTCAGGATCTTTTACGACCTGAGGGAAAGGGTAAAGATTTACGCATACTATATCAATTGGTAAAACATTATTTTTTTCGGCTTCCCTTATATCACTCTCATTGTCTCTTCTCATCAATATTCCACCGAATACCGATGGCTGTAAAGTTTTAACTCTACCGGCAAAAATTTCCGGGAAACCTGTATAGTCAGAAACTTCTGTACAGTTGACATTATTATCATTAATAATTTTAGCTGTTTTTCCAGTGGCAAGGATATCGTAACCCAACTCATTTGCTTTCTTAGCAAACTGAACAACACCTGTTTTGTCTGAAACACTTATGAGGGCAAATCTTTTCAATATAACTCCAAAATTAAAGTAAAACTTTCACTCTTCCGTTTTCAAATACAATTTTATTTTCAGAAAATTTTTTAATAACAAATGGAAGCAATTTATGTTCAACCTGAAGTACTTCAGCTGCTATATCTTCAGGATCTTCGGCATAAGAAACATCCACCGCTTGTTGAGCAATAATTCTTCCTTTGTCATAATCATTATCCACAAAATGAACCGTTGCGCCGGAAACTTTAGCAGTACTTTCAAATACAGCTTTGTGCACGTTTATTCCGTACATTCCTTTTCCGCCAAAAGCCGGCAGCAATGCCGGATGAATATTTATAATTTTATAAGAATATGCGGAAACAATTTCAACAGGAATTTTCTGCAAAAATCCTGCTAAAACAATTAAGTTAATTTGTAATTCATGCAGCAGATCAAATAACTCTTTATAAGTTATGAAACCCGACTTAGATATTTCTGAAACGGAAATTTTATCTATTCCGTTTTGTTCTGCGATATCAAAAGCGCCGCAATATTTTTTATCGCTAACAAGTAATTTAACTTCGGCATTTATTTCACCGGCACTAATAGCTCTAAGTATCGAATGAAAATTCGAACCTTTTCCTGAAACAAAAACAGCTAAATTTAACATCAGCTTTGTGTTTCCACACAGATTTTTTTAATTTGGAAATATAATCAATAAGAGACAAAATTTAGAGTTTTTTTGATGTAAGTTGTTAAATTTTCATATTTTTTTTACAAAAACCGGAAGCTCCGGTAAAAGAAACTACTTTTGGTTTTTAGAAGTTAATTTTTTACTGAGGAAATTTAATTTTGCATCTATTTTATCCTTAAAATCATAAGAATTCCTCGAATAACCCTTTTTTAATTCATCCTCCGCAATGTCATATTTACCCAACTGATAACTTAGCTCGGCTTTTAAATAGTAAAAATAGGGTAAAATCCACTCTTCAACTTTAATAGAATTTGTATTTATTTGTTTAAATAAAGAATTTGCTAAGGAATATTTTTTTAACATCAAAGCACATTCACCCAAAATTATTAAAGATTTTACCTTATCCTCACCAGAGAGGGATTCCAGGATAGTCGCCAATAGTTTCTCAGCCTCTAAATAATTCCCCTCCTGAAGCCGATTATTTGCCAATAATATTTTTTGTTGATTTACATTCAGCAGTTGATTATAAATTTGTTCACTTCTTTTCGCGGCATAAATATCATCTGCGATGTCTGTATTTCCATTCCGGGCGAGTAATAAATTTTTCTTTGCTTCCGGCGTATTCCCTAAAACTATGTAACAAAGAGCTGTATTATAGTATGCAATTCCCGAATAATCAAAACCCGTGCTGTTTTCTAAAAAGTACTGATAGTATTCGATGGCTCTTTTGAACTCATTCCTTTTAAAATAAATTTCTCCGATTAAAAAATAGGAATATGCAACTGTCTGTATAAACTTAGGCTGCTTATTTTTAATAATAAATTGTAAATTATTTTCAGCTTCGTTCAAATCACGTTTTTCTATTAAAGCTAGAGACAATTGATAACGGAATAAAAGATTATTAGGATATTTTTGAACCAATTCTCTTAGTATAGAAACTGATTTTGAATAATCACCTAAATATTCAGCAACAATTTTTCCAAGATGAAAGGAACTCTCAACTTTTGCACCCTGAGTAAAAGAGTATTTATACGCCTTAGAAATTAGTCTATATCCTTTTTCTTTATCGCTACCCAATCCGCTTAAACTTATTACCCATTTAAACATACTTGGTACATAACTCAATGAATATTCAAGCAGGCCCAGACCTAAAAATGCGGAACTGTAATTTTCATCCTGTTCAATAGCATCTTCAAAAAATCCATAAGCTTTTTTTGTAGCCCAAAACGCATCCAGAGTTTTTTCCTCAACAGCAGCTACCATAGCCTTATGCATATAAAGATTACCAATAATATTAAGGTAAACTGGTTTTGACCCGAATTTATCAAGATATATATTTGTTTTTTCCAACGCTATATCAGTGAATTTTTGAAATACACGAAGATCACCCTGGTCTTTAGAGCCCAGATAGTACCAAAGATAAATTTGAGATAGATGAAAATATCCCGCCGGATTAGCGGGATATTTATTTATAACATTATTGAATGTTTTTTCGGCATTCTGAAATTCAAATTGATAGGCCTGCTGCAAACCGGCATTTGTTAATGAATCCAAATCTTGAGAACAGAAAACATCCGACGCAATTATTAGAATGATTACAACAAATATTTTATGCATCAACTACTGCTTTGGTTTCTGAGTGTTTTTTCGCGGCATTTACCAACTCCCTGAATAAAGGATGAGCCTTAGTCGCGCGAGATTTTAATTCCGGGTGAAACTGGCATGCAACAAACCACGGATGATCTTTTAACTCAATCATCTCAACGAGTTGGTTATCCGGGGAAAGCCCGCTAATTATAAGTCCCCCTTTTTCCAATTCCTCTATAAAACTGTTATTAACTTCGTATCTGTGGCGGTGACGTTCGGAAATTTTTTCTTTATGGTAAGCCGAATATGATTTAGTTTTCTTTTTTAGAACACACGGATAAGCGCCCAAACGCATTGAGCCGCCTTTTAATTTTACTTTTAACTGATCTGGCATAATATGAATTACATTATATTTGGTCTTAACAAATTCTGAGCTGTGAGCTTTTTTTATCCCGCAAACATTTCTCGCGAATTCAATTACCGCTGTCTGTAGTCCAAGACAAATACCCAAAAATGGGATATTGTTCTCACGCACATAACGGATTGCTTCAATTTTTCCTTCAATACCTCGTTCTCCAAATCCACCCGGGACTAACACTGCATGGAAACCGCCTAAAATTTCTTTAACATTATCAGCTGTAATATCCTCTGTACTGAAGTAACTAAGATTAACTTTTACATCATTTTCCGCACCGGCATGAACAAAAGCTTCGGAAATACTTTTATATGCGTCAGCCAGTTCAGTATACTTTCCGCATACAGCGATAGACACCTCGCCTGAAGGGTGTTTAACTTTATTTACAAAATCACGCCATTTTTCGAGATCAATATTTATATCGGGGAGTTTCAATTTTTTAAGAACTATCCTATCCAGATTCTGCTCCGCTAATACAAGAGGCACCTCGTAAATAGTACTACAATTAAATGCCGAAAAAACCGCTTTTTGATCGATATTGCAAAATAGCGCAATTTTCTCCCTTATTCCGTCAGATAATTTCTCATCTGACCGACAAACAAGCATATTAGGCTGAATGCCAAGTTCGAGCAGATTTTTTACACTATGTTGAGTCGGTTTAGTTTTCATTTCGCCGGCGGTAGCAATATAAGGCACCAGTGTAACGTGAACATTTATAACATTTTTACGACCTAATTCCAGCATTAGCTGGCGCATAGCCTCTATAAACGGTAAACTTTCAATATCGCCAACCGTCCCTCCAATTTCCGTTATTACAATATCGTAATTGCCACTATTAGCAAGAATGGAGATTCTCCGTTTTATTTCATCTGTAATATGCGGGATAACTTGTACAGTAGCTCCAAGGTAATCTCCTCTTCGCTCTCTGTTAATTACTTCAAAGTAGACTTGACCTGTTGTAGTATTATTATCTCTGCTCATGTTAACGTCTAGAAAACGTTCGTAATGACCAAGGTCTAAATCTGTTTCAGCACCGTCGTCGGTTACATAAACCTCACCATGTTGAAAAGGACTCATTGTGCCAGGATCAACATTTATATATGGATCTAATTTTTGTATTGTAACACTATATCCGCGCTGTTTAAGAAGAAGCCCGAGCGAAGCAGCTGTTATTCCTTTCCCCAAAGAAGAAACCACACCGCCTGTAACAAATACATATTTAACTTTTTTTTTGAAACTCATAGTAAAGGATTCCTTGGTTTTCTTTGGGAATTAAATTTAACAAAATTTTTTTTTATCTCTAATTTATAAGAGATAATAATTCCATATAATAGGAGAAATTAATTATTTATTAATAGTCACAAGTCACTTTATACTGCACAATAATTATATTATTTCAATTCTTTAACAAGTCCGGAATACTTTTTCTCTACACTGAAGCCAAATTTGTAGAAATATTCAGGTCTGAAAAATCCGGTTGTAACAAATTTAATTCTATCATTATGCATTCTTTCAAAAAATTCGTTCATAAGTCTGTCGCTAATTCCCTTTCTCCTGTATCTGTTAGATACAACAATTTTTTCCATATAAGCAGAACCATCTGATTGACGCAAATAATACAATCCGCCTATTATAAATCCCCTTTCAGATATTGCAAGCAGATATTCATGCTCTGGCCGGAAGGTAACAAGTAAATTTGCTTCGATAAATATTTGATGCAGACGAGAAATTTCTTTTGGAGAGATTGGTTTCCTTATATAGTACTGCATACCGTCGGAATCTTCATATTCAACCACCAAATTTGACGAAGCTTTGCCATCAACTTTATATTCAATTAAGTGAGCTGAATCGGATGGTTTTAGATAAGGATATATTAAACGGGTAAGAAAGAATTTTTCACTTTCCGATAAGTTGAATTGCGATGAAAGGTTTGAGAGCATCGATAATTCTTCTTCTTCAGTAATAATATGTTTGTGGTATTGTTCAATAATTTCTTTAAGTACAACTTTTAATTCATCTGATGAGTTGGAAAATACAGTTTCAAAATAGAGTTTGGCACGAGCTTCCGGATATGCCTGCGTAAGTTCCGACAGACGGTAGGTTTCGTAAAGTTCATTAAGCATCTGCGCCTGAGCCGTTTGATCGGCATCATTATTTAGTTGTTTCCACCTCTGGAAACGTTTTATTGCAAAGTATAAAAGCTTTGGCACATAATTCCCTTCACTAACTGTTTTAATAAACTCATCCAGTTGATGTTCAATCTCAAGTTCATTTTCAAATACATTTTTTTTCATCAATTCATTTTTAAAATCCTTGAGAATTTTTATTCCTAATTCCTCTCCTTCAGCATTTATTAATCCTGCAAATGCGAATGTCCAAATCTTTTTCCTATGGAGGAAAGGATATTTATTTTCACCAGCCTCAATGAATAAACTATAGAAATTTCGAAAAAGATCTGTCAACGAAATAAAAGGCGATTTTTGGGATAATGAAATTACCTTTGTTCCAGTTTGGTAATCATGAGAAGGAATAATAAAGTTATCTAAAGAAGGGTCAGAAAGAATTTCCTTATAATCAGTTAATCTCCAAAAATTAAAATAAGCCGCGGCGGCGTTCCAGACAAAATAGGGCCAAATAAAATATAACCTGTTATTATTAAAATCCTCAATTTTCCTATATTCCCTTGCAAGAAATTTTTCGGCTGAATCCCCAGGTATATATTTACTGCTCCATAAATCATATTTCTCCCAGTAACCGCCAAAATCTTCCACCAACTCCTGAAGATACTGGCGGGATCCTGCGAGAATAAGTAAACTAACTTCGTTGTTTATATCATCTTTTTGTCTGCAGAAATTAATTGTAAAAACAAGCTCGAATGAACCGTATAAACGAGTTTGTACTGACACTCTGTAATTTGTTTTATTATGAAATCTGCGTAATTCACTAATCCAGATTCCGCCTGGCAGCAGATCATTAAGCTGTATTACCTTACCTTTAGATATTAAAAAAATAGCTTCACTTAAAAGAACGGTCTCGACAATACACTTTTGGATTTTTTCTTTATCATCCTTAGAAATACCATCCTCAAATATAATAACATCCTCCCATCCATATTCCTCATTGGTTTCCATATCCACTGCTACGGATTTATTTTCACCAAACCAGGCTCTAAAACCATTTCTAAGTATATTACGCGTTTCAAGCGCTAAAAGAGAAAGTTTTGGTTTACTTTTTTGTAATTGATATTCTACAAATACCTGACGAATTTTTTCGTATGTGCTGGGATGTTTAATACCATACTGGCAAACCATTTTAAAAATTGAAGGAATACAAGTTTCATCAATCTTTTCATCTATTTCCAATTCCTTTATTTTCGCTCTCAACAATGATATTAGAGTATTCATTTTATCGGGTTTTTTCCCCTGTTTAGAGGTAACATCTATAATTTCATCATCTATAATATCCCAATCATAATCGATATATTTTCTTAAAAAAGTGGCGAGAGAATGGGGTGAAGAGTGTTGTACAGCGGTTTTCAGCATCAATCTTCTTGATGATTTTGATTTTCCATAATCCGGACGCATTAAAATTTCGAATGAATATTTTGATACAATTGAATCAACTTCGGTAAGACAGTTTTCAATGTATGATAATCCCAAATTAAAATACTCGTCAGTCTGTATTGCTAATACTGCAAGGTGCAAACCATAAACTGAATTTTCACCCGATTCGGTGATTTGTTTGAAATAATTTCCGTCGAAATTATCAGGTAAATATTTATCGATTATCGAGGAAAAGGAAAATCCGGGATTTCTGTTTATTATTTGCTGCCATTGAATAATTGAATTTCCGGCGAAATCAACCAGTTGATTATTACCTATCCAAAGTTCCGGATCAATTAATAACCATTGAAGTTCTATAGTATTTGACAAATGTCTATATCGGTAATTACCAATTTTAACAAATTCATCATCAACTTTTTTTATGAATAATCCTGAACCGGTTTTGGGAATGATAATTTTATAATTCTCGTAAATTATATCTGCACTCAAACAGCCTTTTTCTCTTAAAAACCAATTTGGAATTCGTAACTTAAATGTTCCTACAAGAAGTTCGGTGAAATTTCTTTCATACATTGGTTCTATAACATCATCAAAATTTTTTTCTATCATTCTCCTTTTGTAAGTGCCTTTAGGTGTTAATTCACCGTGATCTTCTGAAAATGCCCTATTAACAAGTCGAAAATCCACTATTCGTTCGAAGGGTGCAAGAAAATTATTGACGGTAACTATTAACGAGGAAAAATATTCATTTTTTTCACCATCGGATAACGTAAGGAAAGATAATTCGGGAATATCATAATTCGGATAAATAAGCAGAGTATTAAATGGTCTGTGATCTCCAACAAGAAATACCTGTTTAATACTTTCGAAATCACGAAAATAATTCTCGATTTTCTGCGGAGCAATTGTTTCCCCTTTAACATTTTTATAGATTTCTTTTTTTCTATCAATTATTTCTATAAAATTATTTTCATCCATCCGCATAACATCACCGGTCGGCAGCCAACCCTCGGAATCGAATACCTCATCTTTATTTTGTCCAAAGTAATTCAGCATAACATAATTGCCTCGAATTAAAAGTTCGCCATCTTCTGCGGTTTTAATTTCGATTCCTGGTAATGCCTTACCCAAAGAATTTGATTTATATTTTTCAGGAGGAGTCATCGTAATACCGCCCGTGGCCTCAGTCATCCCGAAACCACTCATCAATTCTACACCGTTATTCTGAAAAAATTGAAAAATTTCAGGAGGTAGGAAACCTGCGGCCGATAAACCCCACTTTAATTCATTTCCTGTGGCTGATTTAACCGTATCTTTAATTAGCCTTACATCCTCCAACTCAATATCAACCTGCGAAGCTATATACTCGTAAAGTTGAATCCATTTTTTGGGAATGCTAATAAACACTGTCGGTTTAACCTGCTGCATATTCGATAAAATTGCATTAAGAGATGGGTTTTCCATAAAATAATATTCCGCTCCCCAAAAAACTGATCCCATTAATTCAAGGTATCTGCCGAATGTATGAAATAATGGTAGATATGATAGGAATCTGTCTTTATCTCCAATTCCGGGAATTGCCATAGCTCTGCAAAATCTTTTATAAATAATGTTTGTATGCGAAAACATTATACCTTTAGGCTCGCCTGTAGTACCGGATGTGTACATAATTGTAGCAAGTTTATCGGAATGCAGATTTTTTTCAAAAATATCCTTTTTAATTGTGTTTGCTGCAGCTGAACCTAAAAAGTTCTCGAATGTTATAACCCAGGATTCTGCGCTAATTCCTTCAACAAGAATAACTTTCCTGAGATAAGTAAGTTTATTTTTAATTGATTTAATCTTGGTAAGTTGTTTTTCATCGGACACAAATAAAAGCGGAACTTTAGTTTCATTTAGGATAAACTCAATATGCTGCTCAACCGAATTAGACGGAATCATAACATTTACGACCCCGCCAGATAAACATGCGAAATCCAGGCATGCCATATTTAAACTATTCTCCAGAAGAAATGCAACGTTAATTTCGTTATCTAAATCTTCTGATAAAGCAGAGTAAATTGCTTTTAAATAATGCGAAACAATGTCCGATACTTCATCCCAACTGTACATTTTTATATTGTTGTTTTTAATCAATCCGAGAAGAGGTTTTGAAGAATAGTCTCTTACACGCTGAGTGAAAAGAACCTTAAAGTTATAATTCGATTTTCTTATAAGATCAAGAATCAATTCGTCCCAAATTCTTTGATTATAAATTTTAATTAGAAATTCAGGCTGCCTGAATAAGTCAAGATATTCATGAACAATTGGAATCAGAGCTTTCGAGATTATAGAATTTTCACTTAGCGCTAAAGAAAGCATTTGTCCCAATTTATAAAATTTTGCCGGATCTAATCGGGCGGCAATTTCACGTCCGAAACGTGAAGAATTAATTCGAAGCAGCAAATCATTCCAATTACTTATAACGGTTTCATCAGGTTTCTTACCGAACAATTCTGCTGTTTTTTCTATTTCATCTACAATATCTTTAAACAATTTATTTCCGGTATTATCATCCAAAGATGCCCTGCCGGCGGATATTTTTTCTATTAAATTTTTTATATCATTCATTCATTTTCCAAATAAAGTAGTTTGTTGAAAATCTAAGAAGAATTAAATAAGTAAACAAGGAAAGAAATAATTAAAACTCAAGGAAGAAAGCCGCCCATAATATTCAGCATGAACCGAATAAATGGGCAGCTTTAAAATTTATTTTATACCGGCAATTTCTTCGAGCATTGCAGTAGTAAGTGATTTAGGTCTTTCTATAGGATAACCAAGAGCGCGGTCCCAAATAATATTTGCGCAAACACCTAGGGCACGTCCAATCCCAAATAATACAGTGTAATAATCATACTCAGTTAAGCCATAGTACCATTGAATAACACCGGATTGAGCGTCGACGTTAGGCCACGGATTTTTTGCTTTACCTTGCTCAACCAAAATTGGCGGAACAACTTTATAAAGAAGATCAACATATTTGAATAATGGATCGTTAGGCAGATGTTGCAGACAAAATTCACGCTGAGCCATATAACGAGGATCAGTCTTTCTAAGTACGGCGTGTCCAAATCCCGGAATAACCTGTCCGGAATTAAGAGTTTCCCATACGAATTCTTTCATTTCTTCCTCAGTAGGAATTTTACCCCCTTTCTTTTCGTAAACCTCCTGAAGCCATCGCAAAACTTCCTGATTGGCCAAACCGTGCAAAGGTCCGGCTAAACCGTTTACCATAGCAGAAATTGAGTAATATATATCGGATAAGGCACTTGAAACCAAATGTCCCGCATGTGCGCTAACGTTACCACTTTCATGATCGCTGTGTAAAATAAAATATAAACGGGACAAATCATCATATGGTTTACCAATGCCCATCATATGAGCAAAATTACCGCCCATATCAAGTTTAGGATCCGGCGCAATTATTTCCCCACCTTTATACTTCAGTCTATAAATAAATGCACCTACCTCTGGTAAACGCGCCAAAAGATTTAATGCGTCCTCGTAAGTAGGATCCCAATAATCCATTTTATTTATACCTTCATTATATTTTTCTACAAATACAGATTCTTTCTGCATAGCAACAATTGCAGCTGATAACATTGTCATTGGGTGGGAGTCTGCAGGCATAGCGCGGAGAATATTAAAAACATAAGCGGGTACTTTTTTGCGGTTGTTAAATTCTTCTGCAACTTCATTAACTTCTTCGTCTGTAGGAATATCGCCGGTTAAAAGTAAAAAGAAAAATCCCTCCACATACGGCATTTCGGAACCCGGAACTTTGGGTAATTTTGCGAGTGTTTCGGGAATTGTTAAACCTCTAAACCGAATGCCTTCGAATGGATCGAGATAAGAAATATCGGTTGTTAAACATTTAACACCCCTCATACCTCCAATTGCTTGGGATATAGTTACGTCCCCCAACTTTACGTCTCCATAATCCTTTAGAAGTCTTGTAGTACGTGGACGCCATTCTTCAATTTTTTCGAACAGTTTCTTTTTTAGTTGTGACATAATTCCCTCATAAAATTATGATAAATTTTAATGTAATTAGATTGACGAACAAAATATAGAATCAATCAGCGATTATACTCCAAAATTTTCGCAGCGGCCTTACGACCACTTAAAACCGCACTTTCAATTGTTGCGGGCAACATTAATTCCGTCCAATCTCCAGCCAGGATAAAATTACCAAATGAGTCTGTTATCCTATTTCGGCAAATAATACTTTCAGAAGATGGAATATATGTGGCTCGTTTTTCTTTTAGTATTTTGTAACTTAATATTAAATCGGGAGAAAAGACACAAAAATTGTTTGACAATTGACTAATAGTTTTGCGCATTATTTCTTCATCGGTCAAATTGATTAAACCTTCCGCAGCACTGGTAACAAGGCTTATATATGATCCATGATTGAATAACCAGTGAATATCCGAATCGACTAGGGCGTAAAAACTTTCTGTAAACTCATTTTTACTAAGCCAAATATTAATGGATAAAATCGGAGAATATTTTATTTGATTTAACTGCAGATTTAAAATTTTCTCAATTGATTCAATTTTAGATAATGCATGCAGAGGTATCGTTGAAACAACAAAATCAAATTCAGTATAGGAGTTTTTATTCGTATCAATTCTAACAACTTCGTCACTTTCAAAGGTTACACCGGTAACTCTCTCTGAGACAACAATAGTTCCACCACGCCTCCTTATGAATTCGGCGGCCGGAGCTACATACATTTCACTAAGTCCATTGATCGGAAGCATTATTTTAGAGGCTTCCTGTCCACCCAAAAATATTCGTTTAAGAACATTAACGAATACTCCCGCCGAAGCTTCTTCAATTTTGGAATTAAGAGTTCCTATAGCCAATACTTCCCATAGTATTTTAATTGAATTTTCATCCTGCGATTCGTTGAGCAGCCACTCTTTCACAGTTAGATCTATCAAATCTTCTTCCTCAAAACATAATAAATCCAAAAAGAGATCTAATACTCGAATACGTTCCTTTATACTTAACGCTGTAAATTTAATTATACTTCTTAAAAGATTAATTGGATATCTGTTATTTGAAGAACTGAGGAAATGTATACTTCCATCATTCATTACAAAAGGTACTCTAAGTTCATCTTGAATCAACAATTGTTCAGCAGCATCAATCTGATTTAAAAATTCTATAGTATTTTCATAACAACCCATCATAATATGCTGCCCGTTATCAATTATATCGCCGGTATTCTCGTCTATAAATGAATAAGCACGGCCTCCGAGCTTAGGAGAAGCTTCTAAAAGTATTACTTCAGCACCGGATTCAATTAGGGAACAAGAACAGCTTAAACCAGCGAGACCACCGCCTATGACAATGACTTTTTTCATAATTAGATTAATTATTGATTGATAAATAAGTATGAGATTAGTAAACCAGGCTATATTTTGCCCAGACACCAACTGCAATAGATGCTTTTTCGAATTTTGTTACATTAATATCATCTGAATAGATGTCGAATTTTTTTTCTTCAAGTCTTTTTAATAATTTGAAATATATATGCTGCATGGCTCTGGCTGCAAACATGGAAGGTTTATCCTCAAAATTAAGGGCTTCATCGGCATCCTTAAAATATTTTTTGGCAAGAGAACCTTCATGCTGCATAAGAGCAATAAATTCATTATTATAAATATTATTAAAAAGATCATTTTCCGAATAATTAAATTTATTTAGATCGCTCTGAGGCAAATAGATTCTGCCTTTCTCGGCATCTTTTTTTACATCTCGCAATATATTTGTCAACTGCATTGCCAATCCTAAATTAATGGCGTAATTCCGCGCAGACTTGTTCTTGTATCCAAAAATTTCAATACACATCAAACCAACAGTTGAAGCAACTCGATAACAATATGTAAGTAATTCTTCCATATTCTGATATCTGTTATTCTGCAAATCCATTTCCATTCCTTTTATCAACTCGAAAAATGGTTCTAAAGGAATATTAAATTTTCTAATAATTATTGAAAGTTTATTCAGTAAGGAATATTCTGACTGACCGCGTAGTCCCCTCTCCAATTCATTTCTCCATTTGCGCAAATTCTCGTACTTAACATTGTTGTCTTCAAAATCTTCATCCACAATGTCATCAGTTCTGCGGCAGAATGCGTATACAGTGTTCATAGCATCACGCTGTTCAACGGGTAAAAGATTGAACGCATAATAAAAGCTGCTTTTGCTGCTCTTTGAAATTTGTTTGGCCGATTCCAGATTTATATTTTCCATGATAATATTATCAGTTTTAGTAAGTCAATTTTTGTTATAGTAGGTCGAATTTTTCTTGTATCGTAATTAATTTTCTCAATTTTATTTAGGATTGTTTCGCCTCCAAATATAGTCCAGGCGATCTGATATTTTAACGCTCCTTTCAGGAATCCTAATAAAGTACGTCCTTCATCAAAAATAATTTTTGCCCGATCGACCTGATATTTAACTAATTCCCTAAATTTATCATTATTTTTATTCTTGTCAAATTCATTTTCAGTAATTCCGAATTTTATCATTTCATCACTTGGAATATATATTCGTCCATTATTCCAATCAACGCCAATATCTTGAATAAAATTGGTAATCTGTAAGGCAGTACAGATTTTATCTGAATACAACTTAGTATCTTCATTTTGAATTCCATGCAATTCCAATATAAGCCGGCCTACAGGGTCTGCGGAATTATTGCAGTATGCCATTAATTCAGCGAATGTATCATATCTTTTTTTTACAATATCCTGTTTAAATGCTTTCAACAAGTTCAAAAAATTTTGAGTGGATAAATTGTGATTATCGATTGTTGTTTTTAAAGCAAACCAAAATGTATCGTCGAAAACTCCCGCTAAACAATTATTTAGATGACTTTCGTATTTTTCCAAATAATCCATCCGTTGTTCAGGCGATGCGTTTCCTTCATCAGCGATATCATCAGCCATTCTTGCAAACTTGTATATTACGGCTACAGATTTGCGCAAATGTTTAGGAACAAACAAAGATAAAACGGGAAAATTTTCGTAATGATTTTTAGTAAAAGCAATTGATTCTTCAAATGCCAGTTTCAACTCTTTTTCTGTGTACATCTTTTCCAAGAAAAAATTTGAAAATGAAAATAATGAAATAAGTTTTTAATCAGCAACTAAAGCATTAATTTAATTACAAATGATTTGTCGAATAAGCAAACAAAAAGTGTGATTAATAGCCCATTAAGATATCCCGGTGGAAAATCAAAAGCCATTAAATTCATTAAAGGGTTTATTCCCGATTTTTGCGAATTACGTGAACCTATGATTGGTGGCGGTTCATTTATTTTGCACTTTCTGCAATTATTTGAAAATAAAATTTTTGTAGCCTCGGATTTGAACTACGATGTTTTTTGTTTTTGGGAAATATTAAAAACTGAATCCTCAAAGTTGATTGATAGTGTTCAGTTTATATACGACAAAACAAATGATGGCAGAAAATTATACGAAAAGATATTGACGCGAAGGAATAAGCAACAATCTGAGTTTGACCGGGCAGTCGATTTTTTTATTCTAAATCGTATCACTTTTTCCGGAGTTGTTGATGCCGGTGGGTACAGTAAAGCAAGTTATGATGGCAGATTCACACAGTCTTCCATAAATAGATTGAAAAAAACTTCAGAAATAGTTAAAAAAATTGATTTTATTTATTCAGATTATTCCTTACTATTAAAAAAACCGGGAAAGGATATTTTTTTATTTCTGGACCCTCCGTATTATTCGGTTAGCCGCTCCCGTTTATATGGTAAAAAAGGATTGTTGCATACTGAATTTAATCACGAAAAATTTTTTGCAGATGTAAAAGAATGTTCACACAAATGGTTGATAACATACGATAACTCCGAGTATATAAGGAATCTTTATAAGGAATATTCCCAAGTGGAATGGGAATTACAATATGGCATGAACAATTATAAACGGAAATCAGCTGCAAAAGGGAAAGAATTATTAATAGCAAATTTTGACTTGAGGGTGCAGTTAAGCAAAAACAACAACTAATCAGAAGAAGATTATGCGACTATTTGAAAAACCAATAATCGTAGAAATTCCGACGAAAAAAATTTATTTAGCCAAAGAATTTGCAAACGCCGTCGTAAAAACTGTAAACTACAATGATTGCGACCAGTACAAAAGAACAAAAATTGAGAATGATCATTTTATAAGCAAACTTGGAGAAGAGGCCGTTTACCTGGTTTTCAGTAAATATACTACAGACATAATTAAACCCGATTATACAATTTATGTAGGCGATTATAAATCATGGTCGCCCGATCTTACAATAAACAAAATACCTTTGGCTGTAAAAACACAAAAAACTTCCGCTTCAAAAAAATACGGATTGTCGTGGACATTTCAGTTTTCAATAGCCAGAAAAGATCCTTTACTGTTACAGCCCGAACAATGGGTTTGTTTTGTTGAGTGTGATGATTTGAACAATTTTTTAAGCAAAGTTTTTCCGCCCGTACAAATTAAGCAGCTGCAATTTAGAGAGCCGGTTCTCCAATACCTCAAAGGCAAAAAAAAAGTCATTTATTATTCTGATTTGAAAAATTGTGTTGAGGGTATACAATAATAAAATTTCTAAAATAACACTCTAAACTTAGTAGCTATTCCTTTTTCACTTTCTACTTCAATAGTGGCGTTATTCAACTCGCAATATTTCTTTACAAGTGTAAGGCCTAAACCGTTGCCTTCAAAACTTCGGCTATATCCCTGTGTCTCCTGAGAAAAAGAATCAAATATTTGTAACAGAAAATTTTTTGAAATACCAATTCCTGTATCGGAAACTTCTACTATCAATTTGTTATTATAATTTCTTGATATATCCATTAAGACATGGCCTTTTTTTGTAAACTTGATAGCATTATCAATTAAATTTGAAAAAATTTGTACAATACTATACTCGTCAGCAACTATACAAGTCGATTCTGTTCTTTTAGTTAGTAATAGTTTTATCCCTCTCAAATTTGCGACCTGATTAAATTCTTTTAATAGTTTTTCAAATACATCAGCATATAAATCAACTTTTTTAGGGATATATTCATAAGAATCTGTTTGGACTTCCGAAACGTTTAAGATAAGATCAATTGTTCTTGTTAGTCTGCTGCTTGCAGAATATATGATTTTAAAACCATCACGGAGATCAGGTTCCAGTTTATCCTGAACAACTGATTCAATAAGATTAGTAAAATTTAATATTGTGTTCACGGGTGTTCTTATCTCGTGCGATATTTGGGCAAGAAAATCAGATTTAAGCCTGTTCGATTTTTCAGCGACTTCTTTCGCTTTCAATAATTCTGCCGTACGTTCTTCAACTTTCAATTCCAACAGGTCTTTTTGTTCGGAAAGTCGTTCAAGTAAATATATGTTATCGAGGCGTGAATTTACAATTTTCACAAAATGCAAAATTGTATTCTGCATCAATTCTATTCGTTCTTTTGAATTATTGTCGACACAAATTAAAAATTCTATTTTGTTACTATTATTCGTGAATGGAATAATTATATAACTGTGAGGTGTAAAGTTAGAACTGTTAAAATTAAAAAATATATTCGACCCATTTTCTAAATAGTTTTCAATTATAGTTTCATTATTACTTAATCGTTTATAAATATCATCCGTAATTGAAATATTTACAACTTTTTCAGATTCGGAGAATGACGCGTACTCACATTCAATAATGAAATTTTTATTATTCAGACTGCCGAAAGCACAATAAGGAAAGTCTTTAATTATTGATATTTTCTCAAGTACTACCTCAAAAATTTGATGTTTCTCCGACAGGGTGCTTATACTCTCAGAAGTAGTGGCAAAAAGATATATATCTTCCGATCTATCTGTCCAATCGCTGTTTTCCAGCTCCAGCAGTCTTACCTTTTCTTCAAGTTTTTTAACTATACTCAATAATTCTTTAGACATTCAATTCTCCGATAAAAATTGCATTAAAATGTTCGCAATTTCTTCAGGCAATTCTTCTGTCATGTAATGGCCTGCGTTAGGTATTTTTATAAGCTTACTCCCCTTAATATTCTGGTGTAATTTTCTACTTATCTCAGAGCTCAGATAAATATCCTGATCACCACGTATAATTAAAAAAGGCATAGTTATATTGTGTATTTTATCCTCAATTTCCACCAATTGTTTATTATTCAAACATTTAGCAAACTGTAAAAATGCTTTTCGGCCTAATGGTGTTTTCATCGGTTCCCAAAATAATTCCATAAGTTCATCCGTTAAAACTTTTTTGTTGAATAATCCTCTGTTAACCATAAACTTAAATGCGCCAAACTCTAAGGTTGCCATCGCTAATTGCCGTAGTACCGGAATGCGCATTGCCACAATTGGTTGTACTGGCCAAAAATCGTATGCAACAGTATTTATAACCGTTACATCCTTTATCAATTCCGGATAGTTAACAGCTAATATCTGCGCGATTCCACCTCCAATATCGTGTGCAATAAGATGTACCCTGTTCAATTTAAGCTTTTTGATAAACCCGGCAACAATTTCTGACTGGTTTTTAATAGAATAATCCTCATCCAAAGGTTTATCAGAACTGCCGCAGCCGAGAAGGTCGGGAGCTATAGTGTCGTAATGTTTAGCTAATAGAGGAATAATTTTTCTCCAGATGAAGGAATAAGTTGTGATACCGTGTAGCAGAATAATGGGATCGCCCGCACCTTCCCTTAAATAAAAAATATTTTTATCTTCAACTAAACATTTTTTGGATGATGTCATTAGATACTCATATTAGCGCTAGAATTTAGCTTCGATAATTTTTTAGATTATTTTAATAGTTATATAAAAATTTATATGTGTCAGCACCTATTGATGAGTAATATATAAATTTTATTTCAGCCTATCGAGAAAAATTAAATAGAACAATAAATTAAT
>PGYT01000141.1 GCA_002839805.1 Ignavibacteriae bacterium HGW-Ignavibacteriae-2 | reverse complement strand
AGTAAAGTCGAGAAGTCCATCCTTAACTTCAGCATAAGGAGTTAAAAATAAGCCCCCTCCGGCGGTTTTCCCGTTCCCTATTGAAATAAATAACTTATTGCCTTCTTTCGGTAAAGAGTCAAAAAATCCGGTAAATTGAATGGCCTTTGATTTAACCAATCCCATAATAATTGAATAAATATAAGACAATTTGCCTTTGATCTTTTTTGAATTTTGATTTAGGTATGCGACATATGCATCAAATCCAATACCGCAACTATTGATAAACTTTCGTTTAACAACTTCCGGACTGTGACAATGATTTATCTCAATTTCTCCAATGTCAACTTTATGAGTCATAAATGTATTTTTAGAGAGAGAATCCAAATAGAAATTATAATCTGTTGTTTGTATAAAATTCTTCATAAAATCATTTCCGGAACCGATAGGAATAAGTCCAATTGCGCATTCAGAATCGCTGGGTATACCGTTTATAGCCTCATTAAATGTTCCGTCCCCACCACATATTATTATTTTTGAATATTTACTGCACATTTCCAAACATATCTTTGTAGCATGATCCCTTTCTTTTGTGAGAATTATTTCAATATTATAACTTTTCTTTAAATTCTTAAGAAAATGGTCATAAAATTTTTTACCGTTACCGCTTCCTGAAATTGGGTTGACAATAAATAATATTTTTTCCACGTATATTACACTCTAATTGAAGTTATATAAAGGTCTTTATTATAATAAAATAATACGATATAACTCATATTTTTTATTGGAATAATGCTTTAATAAAATATTCAGGTTCAAAAGTCTGTAAATCATCTATTTGTTCGCCAACTCCTATAAATCTAACGGGAATTTTTAATTCTGAACTTATCTGAAATATAATTCCACCTTTTGCAGTTCCATCTAATTTAGTTATAATTAAACCGGTAATATCGGAAAATTTAGAGAATTCTCTGGCTTGAATAATTGCATTTTGTCCTGTATTCCCATCAACAACTAAAAAAACTTCATTGGGAGCATAGTCTAGAACTTTTGATAGTACTTTATTTATTTTCTGTAATTCGAGCATCAAATTGTTTTTTGTATGCAACCTTCCGGCTGTATCAATAAGTACTACGTCAGCATTTTTTGTTTTAGCCACATTTAGAGTATCAAACGCAACGGAAGAAGGGTCAGTACCATGTTCACGTTGCACAATATCAACTCCGGCCCTTGATGCCCAAACCTCTAATTGTTCATTTGCAGCAGCCCTAAAAGTATCGGCTGATCCTATCACAACCTTTAAGCCGAACTTTTTAAAGTTATGAGCAAGTTTTCCGATTGTTGTGGTTTTCCCTGCTCCATTTACACCTACAATAAGAATTACATAGGGTTTAAATTTTGATATTATATCAACATTCATACCGCCATCGGAGGAATTCGAGGTTAATAATGAACTCATCTCCATCTGAATAGTACTCATAATGTTGAATTTCGATCTGTCCTGGTCGCTGGCAAGAGCTTCACGTGCTTGATCTATAATACGTGTTGTTGTGTCAAAACCCACATCACTCGAGATCAAAATTTCCTCAATTTCTTCCAAAGTGGTCTCATCCAATACAGCTTTACCACTTATTACTTCAGAAATATTATTGAAAATTTTTTGTTTGGTTTTGGATAAACCATCTTTTAATTTATTTAGGTTTATGTTTTTCAGAAAATTCATTTTTTTTGTACCATCTCACTGTTTCAAAAGCTCTTAACGCATATCCTAAGACAGAGGCTACACTTAAAATTAAACTCGAATAATAAAATATACTGCTAATAATACTTGTTTGAGCAATTCCGAATAAAATACTCAATAAATAACAACCAATTGAAAATACGGCTATTTTACCCAACAAATTTGAGGGCAGTATTTTATTTATCATTTTTTGTATAATTAAACCACCCGAAAAAATTATTACATCCCTCAATAAAATTACCCAGAAATAAAATGAATCGATTTCACCTGTCAAATAAAATTTTATCACTAACACAGCAACAAATATTTTATCGCCCAGCGGATCAAGAATTTTTCCAATTTCTGTAATTTGATTCGTTTTTCGGGCCACATAACCATCGGTCAAATCGCTTATAAAAGCTACTAATATAATTATAATTATTACTGTTCGGTTTGCTTCAAGATCGCTCAGCAGAAAGAAAATAGGAATTAATAAAGATATCCGAAATAGGCTTATTAAATTGGGTGTTTTGAAAATATCTTTTAGATATTCTGTCATTATTTGTTGTTCTGTTTTTTTAATGCGAGTAAACTATCAAAAATGAATACATTTAATTAGGTACAAATATATACCACTTATAATCATTTTGCCCGAAATTTATAGATAATAGAATAATAAATTAACAAAGAGATAATGTGTTTGCTTAGAATTGATTATATAAGAAAGCAAATGATTTGAAAATTATTTGTCGAATTCCTCTTTCGAGAAAAATTTATCGATAGAAGTCGGGTAAATGCCTGAAAAACACGCTGTGCAGAATTCATCTTCCTCGTGATCCACCATTGCCCCTAAAAGTTCCTCGATACTCATATATTCCAAACTATCCACACCTAAATATTTACTGATTTTTTCAACGTCTTTATCCATTCTGTTTGCGATTAGCTCTTCTTTTGAAGGAAAATCCATTCCATAGTAACAGGGGTTTAATATTGGTGGAGAAGAAATTCTTACATGTATAGATTTAGGGTTTGCTTCTCTAATTAAATTTACAAGCTGTTTAGAAGTTGTGCCACGAACAATAGAATCATCAATAAGTACAACAGTTCTTCCCTCAAGAACACCTTTTACTGTATTAAACTTAATTCTAACTCCTATTTCTCTATTTTTTTGTCCCGGAGTTATAAAAGTTCTGCCAATGTAGTGACTTCTAATTAATCCAATTTCTAATTTAGAAGGAATACCAAGTTTTTCCAATTGATTTTGATATCCGATGGCTGCAGTATTGGAACTGTCAGGGACACTTATTACAATTACTTTTTCACCGTCTTTATCCCTTACAGGATGCTCCTGAGCCAAAACTTTACCCAATTTCCTTCGCATTTTATCCACATTTGTTCCAAAAATACGACTGTCCGGACGTGAAAAATAAATGTACTCAAAAATACAATGTTTAGTAGGTCTGGGTTTATCAAATATTCTGAATGACTTAATCTCTTTAGTCTCAAGTACATTCTTATCTATTACAACAATTTCACCCGGTTCAACATCTCTGATATATTCGGCTGTATTGATGTCCAGTGCACAAGTTTCCGAAGTAATTATAAATGAGCCATTTAATTTACCAATACATAAAGGTTTGAATCCGTTGGCATCTCTGGCGGCTATTAATTTGTCGTTAGTCAATAAAATTACAGAGTATGCTCCCTCAATTTTTGACAGAGCCTCTCTAATCTGATCAATTTGATCTTCAAGTTTACTGCGAGCAATCAAATGTAAAATAACTTCTGTATCGCTGGTAGTTTGAAATATTGCCCCGTCATTTACAAGTTCAGTGCGTACTTGTTTTGCGTTTGTTAAATTTCCGTTATGTGCGACTGCTAAATTACCCAATCTATAATTTACGACGAATGGCTGAATGTTTTTTCTGGAGTCTGAAGACCCAAAAGTAGAATATCTATTATGTCCAATAGAAGCATAGCCGGCTAGTTTCTCTTCCAGAATATTGTTGCCCGCAAAAATTTCAGAGACTAATCCAAGGTCTTTATGTAAGGAAAAATATGGGGATCCGTTTTTATCCGATAAACTTACAATTCCTGCCGCCTCTTGTCCTCTATGCTGCAATGAGTGTAAGCCATAGTAGGTATTAACTGCGGAATCAGCAGCATTACCAAATATACCAAAAACGCCACAATTGCATCTTGGTTTATCTATA
>PGYT01000028.1 GCA_002839805.1 Ignavibacteriae bacterium HGW-Ignavibacteriae-2 | reverse complement strand
TATTAAATCTTTTTTGAAATCCTCCGTCTTCGTCCTTCGGACTACGCCGGACAAAGTCCGTTTTTGTAATTTGGACTATGCCTAACAAAGTCCGTTTTTGTAATTTGGACTATACCAGACAAAGTCTGTTTTTGTGATTTGGACTATACCATACAATGTCTGTTTTTGCAATTTGGACTACGCCGGACAAAGTCCGTTTTTGTAATTTGGACTATGCCATACAAAGTCCGTTTTTGTAATTTGGACTATACCATACAATGTCCGTTTTTGCTATTTGGACTACGCCTTACAATGTCCATTTTTGTAATTTGGACTATGCTTAACAATGTCCGTTTTTGTGCTTCGGACTAAGCTTTTATAAATTTATCGTTATGCATTTCGTTTCTTTTAAATGCGTTACGCGTATCAACAACAAGTTGGGCGTATTCATAAATTGAGTCATAATTATAATCATCGTGATCGGTGCTGAGAACAATCGCGTCGTAGCTTCTTAAGTTTTCATCTGTCAGTTCAACTGAATCCATCTTATAATTATATTTACGCGTCTTGGGCAGTTGAGGAATATAGGGATCATTATAATCTACCTCAGCCCCTTTTTCATGAAGAATTTCAATTAGTTTTAATGAAGGTGATTCGCGCATATCGTCTATATTCTTTTTATACGCAGCTCCAAGTATCAGTACTCGTGATCCGTTTATTGATTTTTTTTGAGTGTTCAAAGCGTCCATTAATCGGGAAATTACATAGTGCGGCTGATATGTATTGATCTCCCCCGCCAATTCAATAAACTTAGTATTTATTTCAAACTCACGCGCTTTCCATGTTAAATAAAATGGATCGATTGGAATGCAGTGACCGCCTAAACCGGGTCCGGGATAAAAAGCGTTAAATCCGAATGGTTTTGTTGAAGCTGCTTTTATCACTTCCCAAATATCAATTTCCATTCTTTCGAACACCATTTTTAATTCGTTTACAAGAGCGATATTAATGGAACGATATATGTTCTCCAATAATTTTGTGGCTTCAGCTGCACGTGTGGAACTCACAGGAACAGTTTTTACAATTACCTGATTATACAATACCAAAGCTGCCGCCAAACAATTTTCTGTAACACCACCCACAACTTTAGGAATTGTAGCGGTTTCATAATGCGGATTATTAGGATCCTCACGTTCCGGGCTAAACGCAAGATAAAAATCTTTGCCGACAACAAATTTCTTTGATTCTTTATCCTGCATTCCGGATGCGGAGTTCTGAAATTTTGGCGCATTTTCAAACAATGGGAGCAGAATTTCATCGGTGGTTCCGGGATAAGTTGTTGATTCTAAAGTAACAATCTGCCCTTTCCTTAAATACTTGGCAATAGTTTTTGCTGTATTCTCCACGTAACTCATATCAGGTTCGCGATGATCATTTAAAGGTGTGGGTACACATATAATAATCGCGTCAACTTCAGGCAGCCGAGCAAAGTCTGAAGTGGAATCAAATTTACCGCTGTCTACAGCAGATTTAATTCTTTCTGTACCAATATGTTTTATATAAGATTTGCCTGATTTAAGAAGAGGAATTTTTGTTTCATCCACATCAAAACCAAGTACATTAAATCCTTTTTTTGCGTATTCTAATGCTAATGGCAATCCGACATATCCCAAGCCAATAATTCCAATTAAAGCCTTTTTACTTTCTAAGCGTTCAAGGATTTCCATAAATGCCCCGTTATTTTCAATTGTTGAATTCAAAATTACTAATAAAATAGATTATTTATGATATCAAATCTTATAGTCAGAATCGAAAATGCACCCTACATCAGATTATTACAATTATTTTTAGCACTACAATAAATTATATTATTCTCAATTCTCATTTATATTCCTTAGTTTTGTGCCGTTAATTAACCTGAATTTATTCATAAATGATTGAAAACAAGATGAAGAAAAAAGAAACTAAAACCGTTAAAAATTCCTCTGAATTAAGTTCTAAAGTTGAGCAGCATTACTTAGTTCAATCCGGCAAACAGCTACAATATAAACCCACAGAAAAAATTCCTATTATACAAGTTGATAGTTTCCCCGAACTTGGTAAATTAACGGCTCTTCGTTTTATAGAATGGGTTCAGCAAAATCCAAATGGAGTTGTGTCATTACCAACTGGAAAAACTCCCGAACATTTTATTAAATGGGTGGAGAAAATTTTAAAGGAATGGGATACAGAAAAAATTCAAGCAATTCTAAAAGAAGTTGACATTGATTCTACTTCAAAACCTTCCCTCAATAATCTCAGATTCGTTCAAATAGATGAATTTTATCCGATTGATACCAAACAACACAATAGTTTCTATTATTATATTCAAAAATATTATTTCCGAAATTGGAATCTTAATCCTAGTTTGGCTCTGTTTATGAATATAAATGAGATTGAAACTGCGGAAAATTTACCGCTTGAGGAAATATTTCCCGATAAAATTGTTGATCTTTCATTGCGTACCAGATGGGCAAGCAGCAGGCTTGAAAGATTACAAAAACGAACAATAGAAATTTTGGATCAGTTTTGTACAGATTACGAACATAAAATCAGAGATATGGGCGGCATTGGATTTTTCCTCGGCGGTATTGGTCCGGACGGGCATATAGGTTTTAATGTTCAAGGAAGCGATCACTACTCCACTACACGCTTAATACCAACTAACTACGAAACTCAGGCGGCCGCGGCAACGGATCTTGGCGGAATTGAAGTCGCAAAGAACAGTTTGGTAATTACAATTGGCCTGGATACAATAACCTATAACCCCGAGGCAACGGCGATTATTATCGCAGCAGGGGAAGCAAAAGCTAATATACTGCGTGATTCTATTCAGGAACCGGTTTCTAACCGTTATCCTGCCAGCTCTTTACAACGACTAAAAAACGCACGTTTCTATTTAACAAATGGAGCCGCTTTACGTTTAATGGAAAGACGTTTTATTGATGTGGAAAAACAAAATCCACTTTCTCAAATTTCAATGGAACGAGCGGTTGTAAATCTGGTTGTCGATCAAAATAAATCTTTGGTAGATTTGACAAAAGATGATTATAAAACTGATAAACTCGCAAATATAGTATTGAATAAATCAGGTAAAACGCCAAAAGAATTAGGCACTGAAATAACAAATAATATTATCGAAAGATTTAAAAAGGGTATGGAACCTGTTGAGAACGAAACTTTTTTGCATACAGCTCCGCATCATGATGATATTATGCTCGGTTATTTGCCGTATATAAATCACCTTGTCCGCACTCCTCTTAATAAACATCATTTTGTTTATCTAACAAGCGGATTCACAGCGGTCACAAATAATTTTATGCTGGAACTGCTCGAAGATTTATGCGCTTTTCTTACCCGTGGTGACTTTGATAAACGCTTCAGAGAACGATATTTCGATCCAAATTTCGTGGAAGGCAAAAACCGTGACGTTAATTTGTATTTGGATGGAATTGCCGCTCATAGCAGAACTTTACGGAAAGAAGCATTATCAAGACGCTTGCTGCGAAACATGGTTGAAATATATGAAGAAGAAAACCCCGCCTACTTGCAGGATCGTGTAACTGAGTTAATAAATTATTTTAAAACTCAATACCCTGGTAAAAAAGATATTACGTACGTGCAGAAATTAAAAGGAATGATGCGCGAATTGGAGGTTGAAATTCTTTGGGCTCATTATGGATTTGGTGTTGAAGACGTATCCCACCTGCGACTGGGTTTTTACCAAGGCAATGTATTTACGGAAACACCCGAAGTTATGAGGGATGTTATGCCGGTACTCAGTCTAATTAAAAAAATAAAACCAAGTGTAGTCACTGTTGCCCTAGATCCTGAAGGCAGCGGACCTGATACTCATTATAAAGTGCTGCAAGCGGTAACAGAAGCTCTGCGTATTTATAATGAAGAGACAGGTATTAATGATATAAAGGTGTGGGGTTATAGAAATGTGTGGTACAGATTCCACCCGGCCGAAGCGAACATTTATATTCCGGTGAGCGTAAATTCATTTACTATAACCGATAATACGTTCATGTATAGTTTCGCATCTCAAAAAGACGCGTCATTTCCGAGCTGGGAATTTGACGGACCGTTTAGCCGTTTGGCACAACGTATTCAGGTAGATCAATACCAGACAATACGAAAATGTTTAGGTGACAATTACTTTTTGAATAATGAGAATAAACGTGTGCGATCAGCCAAAGGAATGATTTATTTGAAAGAAATGAATCTTGATGAGTTCTTTAATCTATCGCGTGAATTGCGTAAACTGACAGAGAATTTTTAACAAAAACTTCACTGCGGAGAGCACAAAGATATTTTCTTTTTTCTCGATACATAGCAAAGACCGCAACGTTATTCTTTGCGTTCGTGGTAACGTGGCAGGATATTCTTTTCTCGCTAAGTCGCAAAGATCGCAACGAATTTTTCTTTGTGTTCGTAGCGCCTATGTGGGATATTTTTTTCTCGCAGCGTCGTGGCGAGATATTTTTTTTCTCGCAACGTCGCAAAGACCGCAACGTTTTTTATGTTCATAGAATCGTGGCGAGATTTTTTCTTTTTCCCGCAACATCAAAAAGTTCACAACGTTTTTCTCTGAGCTCGTAGGGCTGTTGCAAGACGTATTCTTTTCTCGCTAAGTCGCAAAGACCGTAACGTTTTCCTCTGTGTTCGTAACGCATTGGCGGGATATTTTTTTTTCTCGCAACATCGCAAAGATCGCAACGTTATTCTTTGCGTTCGTAGCGCCGTGGCGAGACACTTTCCTTTTTCCCGCAATGTTTTTCTTTACGTTCGTCGCGCCTTGGCGAAAACTGTTTTTCCTTCACTTGTTAACGCATAAACGGGAAGAAATTGTTATTTCATTTAAAACCGCTGTGATGTATCTTACTGAAAACAAAAGACTATGACAGCAATTCATTCATTCGTCATATTGTATAAAAACTTTTTACGACACTACGCCTGGGACGTAATCATTCTATCCACATTTATAGCCGCTCTTTTAGTTTCGTCGATATCAAATTACACATTAATCTCATTCATAATAAAATTTGTGATCACTATCATACTGTTACAATTAATCTACTTCGATATCAGGAAAAGTTCATCTGGTTTTAGTGACTTAATAAAATCACCGGATATTAATAATTTTTATTTACTTCTAATAATACTTATTCTTGTTCCCAGTATAAGTCTGTTTTATTCATTTAATCCATACTTCGGTTCTCTTAAAATATTATCATTAATTATCAGTACAATTCCATTAATTATAATATTCCGTTATTTTCTTATTACAAGAACTGCAAAAAGGATATCCGTATTTATAACGCTGCTCTCAATATTTGTTTTTTTCGGTACAATAATTACAATACTTTTTCCTTTTAATTATTTGGCCGGACAGTCAACTTTATTTGGCAATTGGAGCCATGTTATTTACGGACGCTTTATTGGTTCGGCCTTAATAATTTTATTATCTATTCAACTGTTGGGCAAAGGGAAAAATATTTATGCACTTGCGGCAATATCAGGTTTAGCATTAGCTTCAACAATTCAAAGCGGATTACGTGCGGCAGTTATAGGAATTTCTATTACAATCCCAATATTGATAATACATACCATTGTAAAAGGGAAATTTACAATACAAAAAAAGATTTCATTGTTCATGACAATATTATTAGTAACATTCATCTTGTTATCTATTCCAAATAATTTTCGCACTCAGCAAAGATATCTTGTATTTTCGAATCCGAACCTAGAAATTTTTAAAAGTGATAGTTCTATCAATCCGAGGATAACAGCCTATAATTATTGTATTGAAAGTATAAAGGAGTTTGCGTTATGTGGTGTTGGTTTTGGCGGGTTTTTCTCAACGGAAATCGGAAAAGATATTGCCTGGATGAAATATCCTCACAATATATTTCTTGAGATTGCAACTGAATTGGGTGTGATTGCTTTAGCGGGATCTTTTGTTTTACTATTCTACGTCTTTAAAAGAGCCATTGCTCTAAACTTTTCACTATTTCTTTATTTGATTTTTGTTTTAATCCAGGCATTATTCTCCAAAGATTTGCCTTCTCAAACAATGCTTCTTATAAGCTTTGCTTTAGTAGGATTGAAAAAGACAAGTGCAACGTGAAAAATTTGATGGAGAAAGAATTAGCTGGACGAATTTACTCATTGATCTAAGGCAAACCATAATATACACCGAATTGAACTTTATTCTTCTTACTAAGCATAAACTCAGGAGTTCTGTCATTTTCTTCATCGGTAATTTCAGAATATGTATAATTAAGTTGAATATTTAATTCGTGTATCGGTTGGTATTTACATTCAAACCCAAAAACATTGTCCTGCCTGTTAGCGCCGTAAAGAAAAGTTTCAGAAACTCGATTAGCATTATAAGCTAAACTTATATCCCCCAAACCACCTTTACGCAGTCGTTCAAAATATGCATTGAACTTTAATCCTCTAAATAGCTGATAATCAAATTGAACTCTAATCTGATCCGCGTTCTGACCAAGCCAATGCCCCAAAGGATAATCAATGTGTTTGTAATTTGTAATCAATAATTTATGCTCATAAACCCATGGATTTATTCTAGTGTATTCCAAGGTTAAATCCAGATCTGGAATTAATAAATCAACTCTCTTAAAACCAAAAGTGTACCCAGCCCAGGTGTCATTCCATTCCTTACCAATAATAGTTTTAATACTAGTAACATCCACAAATAAAGTGGAGTAAAACTTAAAATTCTGAGGATACCAAATTGCAATATCAAAATGCAATGTGCCGTTACCATCTTCTTGAGCACCTTTTCCTGTATCTCTGTCCATATACTTAAAAAAATTAAAGGGTATAAACATTTCCGGACGAACATCACCTGCATATATAATTGAATTCCCAAGTGAAAAATCCATCCAACTATAAGGCGAAAAACTCAGCATGTTGGAAACAAAGTATTTCTTAATAAAACTGTTATATGTCCTGGTATTACCCAAAGAGGATTTAAAGATTTGTGACCGTGAAGAATCGATAACTCCGCTATGTATCCAGCCGTGTACATAATTGAACCGTAACCATGAAACAGGTTTCATCTCAAAATAAAAGTGAGGAAATGAAGGCGCTTTATCAGATAGAATTAAATTTCCAAAATAAGCGTTTCCCCATAACAAATAATCTTTTTTTAATGATATACTCCCCCAATCCCAGTTATAATTTATCTGTGCACGAACATCGCTGAATTCATGTCCATTTTCAGTTAAATAAAAGTCGTGTCCGGTTTCCTTAGAAAAATTCTTTTTATAATCTACATCATCACCAAACTCACCATTATCGCTCATTTGCAATCCGGCACCGAAATTATTACCATAAGCTATAAATATATGAGCGCCGACACTTCTATTATATCCTTTTTGATCACCGTAGCTGCTTATTCCATAACCCGCTATTGGAGAAATTTTTAAAGAGAATAAACTGTCCTCATAACTAAATAATCGCATACGACCATATTTATCTTTTCCAAACCAACTATAGTTACCTTTTTCCAATCCCCTTAAATCTACAGTGCTAATTTTACTTTCACTTACTTCTAACTCCTTTATAATATCTTCCGGAGTGAACTTATTTAATTCTGTCCCAAACTCTTTCTCCCAAAACTTCAGTTCATCTTCTTCAACTTTAGTAAATCTTTCAATTCCCGATTTGAATTGAACATTAATTTTCTCCCTTATAATTTTAACTTTATCTGCTATATATTGCCTGCTGAATGGACGCGCTTCCCAATCTAATTGAATATTCCCTTTAATAGCTTGCCTATCTAAAAACTCATAAATGTCCGATCTTACTGGTTCGTAAATAACCTGTGAAATAATTATGCTTAATTGTGAATTAACCAACAGAATCAATGGGAGTAGTCGTAAGAATGAAAGAGTTGATATTTTTTTAATAAATGTTTTCATTTGCATGATTTTGGAATGTTATAAGATTTAATAAAAAGACATTTTTTTTCTCGCAAAGGCCGCAACGAATTTTTCTTTCCGTTCATGGTGCTCTGGAGAGACACTTTCTTTTTCACGCAAAGCCGAAAAGACCGCAACGTTTTTTCTTTGCGTTCGTGGCGCCGTGGCGAGATACTTTCTTTCTCTCGCAAAGCCGCAAAGACCGCAACGGATTTTTCTTTGCGTTCGTGGCGCCGTGGCGAGAACCCTTCTTTTTCTCACAGCGTCATAATTTTCTCAGTGACGGTATCAAGTGATATTTGGTTGCTATCGCTTATCCACTTCTAGCTTTGTTGAATACTATATTTTTAAATGCTTTTGTGAAGTAAATAAAATCGGTTTTAACAGGACTTTTAAGATATAAATTAATGTAATTAAGTTCTGAGTTCTGAATCTCCTCCAGAGTCTTAGGCATATCATGATAGAATGGCGGTACGAGACCTGGTTTCACTTTTTTACGTAATTCACATAATTGTGCGTTATAAAGACTTAAATAGTGCTTAGATAGTGGTCTGACACCAACTATTTTTAACTCACCTCTAAAGAAATTGATTAACATTGGCAATTCATCAATCCATAATTTCCTGAATATTTTACCCCATGTTGTAATTCTGAAGTCATTTTTTAATTTCCCACCTTCCTGTAAAGCGCTCATATCGTAAACGAATTTTTGAAGATATTCTGAATATGGGTGCATAGTTCTTACTTTATACACAAATATTTCATTTCCGTCTTTACCAATTCTTCGCATCTTAAAAAACGGTCCGTAAGATGGAGTTTTATCTGTGAGCGGTGCTTTGATCTTTGCCGCAATAAAATAAACAAAATTATCTATCTCAAAAATATTTTTTACTTCAAATCCGCAGAAGTACAAACGACCAAGCCCCTCCGCCATTGAAATTGGTCTGCTTTTGCCTTTCGTAATTACAAAATAAAATTTCTGAATAAAAGGGATCTTAGGTGTTACTCGTTTCCATAAAAAATCCGCGGAATAAAAGAGCAGCCCTATTAAAAAAGGATATTTTGTTAAATATCTTTTATACCTGTTTTTAATCGGCTCAAATTTTCCTATAAACACGCCATTTATTTTCAATTTTTTGTTGATATCAATCAGATAAGCGTTAATTCTACGAATATCATTTATCTCATGCAGATTCATTAAAAATTCAATACAATTATCAGGAAGTATATTTACATTGTAAGGATCCGCGGATCTAATTGTAATAGAATTATTTATATCCAAAGTTTCCAAAGCTAAATACTTGTCAATGCTTTCGAATATTTGGGGATATTTTAATAAATAAACTGACTTTAATTTATCTTTTAACGCCTGTCCATTACGAATAGTATTCCCATAATGATACTTAGAATTTTTCTGCACTTCTTTTATGTCAATTAATTCGTCGGGTAGTTCATTGGCTTTTAAAAATGATATCCTTATTTCATCAGTTTTCCTAGGAATGCGAGCAATAAAATAATATGATACTATAACAAATGACCAAAAAGTATAAAGTATTAGTGTCTGGAAAATTAATCCTTTAGTCTCATCTTGTATCTTAAGAATAAAAATTAGAAATGACGTTAAAGCTATTGTAACAAGATAAGAATCGACATACTTTCTAATAAAACTCCAATAATTACGAGAAAAATCGAATCTGAATTGGTGATTGGTGACCCCGGAAATAAACCAAATAATTAATAATCCGCCAAGTAAAAGTAAGGTATTATCGCCAACATTCTTAAAGCCTATCTTTGTTATTATAACTATATTAAACACCCATAACAGAATTATAAAATCCAGCATAAAAACTTTTTTGGATTTTATTATCTTAAACTTTTTAAAAGAAGTGTCCAATTGATATTGATATAGCATCCATACAAGTTCTATTATAAACGCGACCAGCATAGAACCTGAAATTATAAACCTTGTGATCCCCTTATAATCTAATATAGAACTGCCTAAGGAAAGCAAACCTAACATTAAAAAGTATGCTACTAAACATGGTTTTAACGCTGAAATAAAATCATCGTGTTTGTGATTTTTTATTTTACGAGATAAAATAGTTGATGCACCCCACGAAAACATATAAAAGAAAAAGAAAGGATGATTTAATTCAGAAAAACTAACAGACCCTTCTCTCAAAAAAAATACAACCGTTAATGAAGACATGTAAATAGCCGCATCAATCAGATATCTTAGTATTATTTTCTGTTTTGGGGACATAAGCAATGCCGTCTTAACTTCTTTATAAACGTATATAGGAATATAATTTTTGTGTCTTAAACATCAGTTGCTTTTTTTTCCTTTCCCGCTATGCCGCAGGACGCAACGTTTTTCTTTGCGTCCGTGGTACGATTTCGAGTCATTTTCTTTCTCTCGCAAAGTCGCAAAGGTCGCAACGTTTTTTCTTTGCGTTCTTGGCGCCGTGGCGAGATACTTTCTTTTCCTCGCAAAGCCGCAAAGGCCGCAACGTTTTTTTCTTTGTATTCGTCCCGCTGTAGAGATATTAAACTTTAACTACAATATCAAAAATAAAATCTGAAGTTTATTTCATTTAGCTTTTTTATTACCTAATCTTCCCATTAGATACTATAACTCTCTTTACCACATTCTTCACATTCTGCCAAATCAATTCTTTAATCCATGGCAGTGATTCGTTATGCCATCTCTCCGGATGAATAGTAAACATAACCTTTTCTGGTAAAATATCCACATTCTCCATTATTTGCTCTGTGGTCTTAAAGTTAAAATTATATTTGGAATCTACTTTATCCCTAACACTTACACCGTTTCCATTCCATTTGCGGCCGGTATCAGTAAAATACGCAAACTCGTTAAAATCAACATCATAATATGGTTCACCAATTTATTTTGACCTGGGTGATCCGTGCATACAAATTGTTTTAACATCAAAATTCTTTCTAAACAATTCCAAATTCTTACAAAAACTCTCATAAGCCAGGTCTATCAACTCGTCATTTCCAATTCTTTTCCCTGTGCGCTTTGCTTTTTGCCAAACTAGGTCCACATCTTCATAGTGATACCCGATTTCATGTCCAAGTTCAGCGATTTTATTCATTATATTTAAATCATAACTCTCTGGAACTACACGGAAATAATATGTGCCTTTTATGCCTAAGGAGTGTTCTAGTTCTGCCAATTTAAGGGAATTATTTGGAATGCGGTCAACGTCATGACGCAGAACTATAGAAAAATGGACTAAGGAATGGTCCGTCTCAGATTTATGAGAGTCTGTGGAAGACATCAAAGATTGGAAAGATATAAAATTATTATACTTTGTTTGTAAGGCCAACAGTAAAGAATTATATGTTGATCGAGTGAAATCCATTAGTTAAATATTCCATTAATTATTTCTACCATTTTCTGAGATACATTCTGGCCAAAAATTAGTTCGTAGTGATCATTAGGTATAAATGATTCAATTTTTCGCGCAATATTTTTTTCAGTATTAGGATTTAAAAGTAAATTCCAACCCATTTGCACAGTTTCAACCCATTCTGTTTCGGATCGTAGTGTTATGCATGGCTTTTTTAATATATAAGCTTCTTTTTGGATTCCCCCGGAATCAGTTAATATTTTGTGACAACTTGACTGCAATGCTACAAAATCTAAATATCCAACTGGTTTAATCAGAGTAATATTTTCTGGAATTATCAGATTATGCTTTTCTATTATATTTTTAGTTCTCGGATGTATAGGGAAAATGATTCGCTTATTAAGCTCACCTAATTCTTTTAATAAATCGGCAAGATTTTTAGAATTATCCACATTATAAGGTCTATGCAGCGTTAATAAATAGTACCCGCCATTCGTAAGTGAATGTTCGTCAATAATTTTAGAATCTTTAGATCGCTCAACAGCCGATTTGTGAGAATCAACCATTATATCTCCGGTGAAAAATGATGAAGATAGAAGATTTTCAAGTTCCAAATTTTTCATTGCAGTCAAAGTGGGGGCAAATAAATAATCCGAAGTATGATCCGCTACAATTCTATTAATTTCTTCCGGCATTGTTTTATTAAAACTTCTTAATCCGGCTTCAATATGTACAGACGGGATGTTAAGCTTTGAGCCAACTAAAGTCCCGGCAAGAGTCGAATTTGTATCTCCAAAAACTACTATTAAATCGGGTTTCTCTTTTATAACAACATTTTCAATTTCAATTAACATCCTTCCGGTTTGCTCTCCATGTAATCCACTATTAATGTCGAGGTTATAATTTGGATCGGATATTCCTAATTCAACAAAAAATGACTCTGACATTTCTTTGTCAAAATGTTGCCCAGTATGAATTATTATTTCAGTATGATATTTTCTCAATTCCTTTGACAAAGGCGCCAATTTAATAAATTGAGGACGAGCGCCAACTATTGATATTATTTTCATTCTTAAACTGCCACAGTTTTTATTATATTGAAAATTTCTTTGTTTGTATCGCCAATTTCTTTGAAATAATTATTTGAATTTTGACGCCATTTAATTTTTGAATTATCATCTTCAATAACTCTTTTTGCATAATAAATTACTTCTTCAAAATTTTTACAGTTGTATAGCAACTCATATTTTTCTTGGAGTATTTTGAAATTTGACATATCATTCTCGCCCACGAATGAGTTATATCGAATGGATGGTGTTCCAAGTAAACAAGCCTCAGTTGCCATTGATTGAGAATCCCCTATATAAATACTTGCAAAACTAAGGAGATGATGAATTTGAGATGGATGTTGTAACATAACATATTTTTTTAATGAATTTGGCAAATTTTTCTCTGAAGTTATGATTACTTTTCCATACCCTAATAAAAAATCAACTAATTTAATTTTCTCTTCATCTGAGAAACCAAATTGATTTATATCATGATTTGCATCCCACCCAATAAAACGTAATACGAAATACTTTTTTTGTTTGCTTTCAGTGGACTCCTTAAATACATCTATTTCTTCCGATATAAAATAATTGGGATGAAGATAAGTCGTTTCAAAAAAACCATTAATTCTTTTATGTTTTTTGCCGAATTCATTCTTATAAGTTTTTTGAGTGATAACCAATGTACTTAATGGAACTACAATTTTATTAGTTAAATTAACCACTTCTGAATCTGGTGTTATAACCGTTGGAATGCGGAATAATTTTCCAATAATTGCTGCGTAGGGAGATGCTTTGCTTATTATAACATTTGGCTTACTTTTTCTGATAATTCCCCAATACTTAAACAGAATTTTTGGTACAAAAATAAGTTTAGAAAATAAATTGTTTCCACGTTTACCATAAATTTCAAAGGGAATATTGTCCTCTTTTAATAACGATAATAACACATCCTTATCTCGAGCTAACACAATAAAGGAATCTCTATTTGACTCAATAATTTTAAAGATATACTTAAATTGGTGATAATGTTTTGGATGATTTAATTCAAACAAATAAAGCATATTGTTCTCAAAATTTTTTAATAATTTTTGCAGGGACTCCTACTGCAAGGGTATAAGGAGGGATATCCTTAGTTACAACAGCACCAGCACCAATTACAGCCCCTTCACCAATTATTACACCAGGCATAATTATAGCACCCAGACCTATATGGGCTCCGTCTTTTATAATAACTTTACCCTCTTTAAAAGGACAATGCATTGCAAACATACCCGGCTTGTAATTTGATAAATCCCGCTGGTGTGATAAAATCATTACACCAGTAGTTATTGCTACACCTTTTCCTATTTCTATAAGTTCTGGGTTTCTATCGTCAATTGAGACTAATCGGGCGATATGAGATTTTTCACCAATCTTAACACCTCTTAGGCGATGAAGAAACACTGTTATTTGATAGGGAAAAGTAAAATAGGCAATTATATGCAATATTCGATTTATTGTACCAAAGAATATTTCTTTGATACCTCTTCTGTAACTTACAATTGACAAAATATCTCCTTTTTCTACTTCCTTCCTTCAATTTCAAAAAATGACATAGGTATTCTAGGATAAATTAGTTTAACAAGTGGCATAAAATATTTTGTAAAACTTAATAAATATGGCATATATGTTGGATAATCATAATAAAACTTAGGGGGTAAATTCATTATTTCTTGAAACTCTTCGTTTGTAATATCTAATTTTTTTAAAACATAATTTTTAATTTTTTCAAGTTCATCTTCACTTAAAGCATCGTCAGTAATCATTTTTAAGGCATCTTCTCGGTTTAAAGTACCATCTATGACCTGAGCAGAAAGATTAATTTTCCTTTTATCAATTCCAAATTTTTTTGGCAACCAATAGGACATCGCGAATTTTGTGAAAAGATTTTCGTGATGATGACCTCCATAATACTCCCAATCGAATTCCTTTTTTAAAAATTCTCTTGCATTTTCTTTATCATATTCGAGAAAATAAAATGGTCTATAATCTTTTATTTTGAGTATGATACCGCTATAAATTAAGTTAAAGAAAGTTATATCGGGAAATGTCCTAAGTTTTTTAATTTCACCGTATTTTTTATGAATGAATCTTAACATTCGTGAATCGGTATAAGTCCATTCTCTTGGTTGTTTCCCTTCTGAACGGAAATCATTTCCCCTAAAAATAAATTTAATTCCCTCTTTTCTTGCTATGTTATACATCGTTGCTTTAATTGCTCTGTCAGTAGGTCCATCAATCCAAGGTATGCCTGCACGGACATAGGCTCGTAATATATCTTTCATTTCTTCATAGTTAATAACATATGTCTCAAGATCGACGTTAAGTTTAGTAGTAACCTTTTTAATATTCTTTACAGCAATATCAGAACTCCAGCCATTATCTAAATTTACAGCTAAAGGTTTTAAACCATATTTAACTTTTAACAAGTATAATAAATATGAGCTATCAACACCACCACTAACACCGACAAGACAATCATACCTCTTAGAATTACCTACTGATTTTACCTGTGCAACAATATTTTCCCATTGATGAGCACCTTCTTTCCCTCTAGGAAAAGCCTCAGTCAATTTAATTTGAATATCATAATAATTAGATTCACCTTTGTCATTAAACCTTATGCCGGGAATTGACGTATCCCAAATACCTTTACTACAAACTCTATATTCTTTATCCATTCTTAAATAATTCCTTAATTTGAGATTTTTCAGGATAGTTAACAAGCACCGCACGTCTCGGGCCATGATAAACAAAGAGACTCCCGGCGGCTAAAGCATGTGCATTTCCGGTATAAAAACCTTTTCGAAAATCCTCTAATTCTCCAGCACCTCCGCAAGCTACAACTGGTATCTTCACAGATTCAGAAACTAACTTAATTAAATTCAAGTCATAACCCAGCATCATCCCGTCGTTATCAATCGAATTTATAATTAATTCTCCAGCCCCCGCTAATTCTATATTTCTTAAATAATCTAGTAGTTTGATTTTATTTTTTTTCTTTCCACTGATTGAATAAATCTGGTATTGATTAAAAATTGATTTCTTTACATCAACGGAAACAACTATACTCTGACCGCCAAAATACTTAACTGCATCTTCAATGAATTTCAAATTTTCGGTCGCATAAGAATTTATTACAATTTTTTCAGCTCCAGCTCTTAAAATTGCTTCAATTTGGTTTAAGGATTTGATTCCACCACCAACTCCAAAAGGCATAAAGGCTTCATCACCAATATTTTTCACTAATTCAATTGAAATAGTTCTTTTTTCTTTTGAAGCAGTTATATCCAGAAACAATAATTCATCGGCTTTAAGATCATTAAAAATTCTAACTGCATTAATTGGATCACCGATATACTGAGGATCTTTAAACTTTTTAGTTTTTACTAAACCTTTATTTTTTAATAAGAGTACTGGAATCAGTCTTGGTATAAACATATTCACATTAGATTAAAATTATTTAAAATAGTCAATCCATCATCATAACTTTTTTCCGGATGAAATTGACAGCCAAAAATATTCTGATTTTGAAAAGAGGAGACAAATGGAATTCCATATTCAGTAGTTGCCAAAACATTATCCAAGTTGTCACACTTTACATAATATGAGTGAACAAAATACAGCAAATTATTTTGAGGAATATTATTGAGTATTGAATTACTTTTCAAAACATCTATTGAATTCCATCCCATATGAGGTATTCTTAAATTTGTATTTTCAACACTAATTTTTTTTACATCAGCATCAATCCAGGATAGGCCTTTAAGATTGCCTTCTTCACTAAATTTAGTCATTAATTGCATACCTAAACATATTCCCAGTATAGGAGTTTTTTTTTCAAGAACAGCTTTATTTAACGGTGATATTAAACCCTTGGCAGTCAGATTTTTCATGCCCTGTGAAAAATGACCTACCCCCGGTAGTATAAGTTTTTCGGCACTGATAATATCATCTGGATTATCTGATATTTTTGCATCTACATTTATTCTCTCAAACGATTTTTGAACTGAGCGCAAGTTACCCATATTATAATCAACGATAATAGTCACTTAATATTTACCCTAAATAATTATCCATAATAATAAAACATATCTCGCTTAAATTGAAATTTTAATTCCAACATTATATAGAATACATTATTTTGAAATTGACGTAGTGTTAGCATTGCTTAAATTTCAATTAGCTTTTATTAATCAATAGAATTTGGTTAGCTGGGGTCAACAAATTTATTATAAACAGAAATGATTTCATTGGCAATATAATTACTGTTCAGATGCCGAATTTTTTCGCGCCCATTAGTTTTTTTATCCCTATTTAGGACTAATTTAATTTTTTCCGCAATATCCATGTGATCATATGAGGCAATATAACACCCGTCAGTATCGCTAATAATCGTTCTGATATCGCCAACATCTACAGAAACTACTGGCGTATTGCAAGCCATTGATTCTTTAATTACATTTGGAGACCCTTCAGACAATGATGTTAATAGAATTAAATCCGCGGAGTTATAATAATAGGGAAGTTCCTCAAATGATTTGTTTGAAACTATATGTAACTCAACATTTCTATCGTTCAGAAACTCAACGCTTTTTTTAGCCAATTTATAGTTTTTTACAACTGAATCGGGATCCTGAGCGACAAAAATGATATTCCTTTTCAATGAATCATAACCTGTAAATTTAAGTGCTTCCATTTTGGGAATTACTCTGAAATTAGAAAAATCGACCCCATTAGGAATTAAAAAAGCTTTTGGCAAAAGAGCTTTCATTTGATCACTTTTTACTATAGTAGCATCCCATAAAAAATTAGAGAAAATTCTTGTTACAAACTTTACGATAATATTTTGCTGCAATAAATCGGATCCCATCAATGAACAAATTACTTTTTCCTTTGAGGAAGCCAGTTTTGATACGAAACCCGAAAAACTGTAATGCGCGTGAATTATGTCTATCTTATTTTTTCTAAGAAACACTTTCAACTTTTTAATAGCAGATAAATAACCTTTAACTTTAGATTCTGTGATAACAAACGTTTCGATATCAATTCCGGATTTGGTCAAGGAATCTCTTTGGAAATCTATCACACTATTGGACAAGTTTTGCCCATATCCTCTGTAAACAAATAAAATTCTCATAGAAATACAACGCAGATATAATTAAAAAAATTATAATAATTCATTTACTACCGGTCTATACTTCCCTGAAGCTGAATTTTCTATATCTTTTTCAAAAGAAAAACGAATTTGAATGGCCCCGATCCTGCTCTGAATATTTGAAATGAGAATATTCTGAAGCTCTGGAGATATTGGATCAGATACTAATCTAATTAATAACTCATCTCTTGATTTTTGTCTAACCTGAAATTTTCTTAGATTTTTAGTTTTAGCAATCTCACTATCGAATAGGAGATGCCAAAAATACGCCCAATGTAAAAACTCTCCATTTAATCCGATAATATAATCACAAGTCCGGCCCATAATTTTTTTTATGAGCGCACTCTTCCTGCCACAACTACAGAGTTCCTCGTCAATGATAGCCTGATCAGCATTCCAATACCTTAAAAAAGGCATTGCGTAATTATCGAGATCAGTTACTATTAACTCATTATTATCATTTACTTCAACAATTGCTCTTTCTTCTGTAATATGCAAACCTTTATGGTGTTCACATTCAAAAGCAACTCCGCCAATTTCACCAAAACCATATTGATCAAAAATTTCCGCATTAAATACTTCTTTAAATAACTTCCTGTGCTCTTCGGTAAGAGGTTCAGCGGTAGTCGATATTGCCTTAATATTAAATGATAATCCTTCATTTTTTAGTCTATGACTCAGAGAAAATAAAAACTGGCTATAACTACGAATAAAAGAAATATTTTTACTTTTTAAAACTTCTATTATGTTATTTATATTTTCTTCCGAAGTATCATAAGGACTAAAAGATATTTTATTCTTAAGAATACCCTTAACACTATTTTTGATTCGATGTTTAATTTGATGCCCTATTACATGACCACCCATAAGTGATAAAGTTTTGTCATTTCTAGTTATTTTCATCCAGTCTTCAAATCTTTTAAAAGCCGCCCAGGTTGAACTTCTAGTGGCCGCATCATTTCTATTATATAAAATATTGCCTGTTGTGCCGCCAGTCTGACCAGTTTTCACTCCTTTTATTTTCTCAATATTTTCAGGGATAAAAGCTTTATAATTATCCTGAATAATTTCTTTTGTGATAATTGGAAATAACTCCAGGGATTTAATAGATGTAAAATCATCAGGTGTTATATCCTTATCGGCCATATATTTTTTATAGAAAGGCACATTTTCATGCACATGTATAATCAGGTTGCGTAATTTATTAAACTGGTACTCTTCCATTCTTTTTTTGTCGTACCATTGAGTACTTTTATAAAGTTGATAATACTCTTCAACATTCTTGCCCGATAGAAAGTCTGATATTTTAGTAATATTCATGTTAAACGTCTCTTAAATGCTTTAGAAATTCTTTTTAGTTTTTCGAAAAGATCCAAGTCATTTCTTGAAATAAAATTCTTTACTGGCATAAAATATTTCTTGTATACATAATAAATACGCCAAAATGAATGAAACTTTAAAACATTTCTGAATAAATTATTTCTGATTTTTAGTTTCTTATTATAATCTGGTAAAAACAAATATTGGGTTTTTTGATTCAGAAAAAAATTTGTCTCCACCGAATAATTATTTTTTGAAAATGTTATACTGACTATACCCGTCACCATTCTTGAGGGGGGCATATGATGTTTTCTTCCATCAAATATAAAGTCGGAAAAACAGAAATTACCAAGACTGTAAAAAATATATTTACCCTTATATAACTCATATGGATGAAATGTATGTGAGTGGTGACCAATTATTAAATCTGCCCCGGCATCAATCAATCTTCGGGCTAATTGTGGTTGATCAAAATCCGGGAACATTCCCCCTTCTACCCTGCCGCCCCAATGTAATAACAATACAATATGATCTACAGAATCTTTTAATTCTTTGATTTCCTTTGTAACTGAATCCTCAGCAAAATAATTCAGAATAATTGGCGCATTCTCGGGTAAATTTGGATGTGTATCATTAGTAACAAAATTTAAGAATCCAATTTTAAATTCATCTCCAGATAAGATAATCGGTTTTTTTGCTTCTTTCATCGTTAGTCCGGCACCCAAATATCGAATAGAATTTGAATGCAGAAATTCCGTGGTTTTCACAAATCCATCTTCAAGATGATCATAAACATGATTATGCGCGAGTGATACTATATTAACATTCAATAATTTCAAATAATTTAGAGTTTCAACAGTTGTGGTCAATCTGGGTTTCTTTAATAAATTCTCGCCTTTCTCACCTTTTGTTAAACACTCTAAATTTCCTACTACATAATCATCTGATTTTAGAATTGTTTGAAGATTGAGAAATGGATTAACACCGTTCTTATAATACTCGACGTAATCATCATTTAACGAAATGTCACCAAGAAATGATATTTTCATTTATTAAACTTTATCCTATTTGAGTTTTTTTAAATATCGAGCAAATTTATAGATTGGTGAATATGGAAATTCCCCAAGTAAGGCTGACAATTTAAAATTAAATTTTAACTTTTTTTTGAATGAACTAATATCAATACCAATGCGCCATGGTATTCTCGTCGTATCATTTTGATTTACATCAAGAATCCCTGCTGTAGTCATTTTATAACCTATCTCAAGAGCTAACTTTTGAACAATTTCATTGTTATCCCCGTGCGGCCAGCAAAGGTATTTGACCTCTTTATTAAGATTTTTCTCTATAATACTTTTTGATTCTTTTAATTCATAAGTTACCCGATCCAAATATTCACTTTCTGACTCTTTTTTAATTATTAAGTTTTCACTATTTCTGTATTTGAGATAAGTTCCTTTAATCAAATTAAAGGCAGTGTCAAAATTCGAGTTGGTAAATTGATAATCTTTAAGTTGATCTATTACTTCATTGTTAAAATCGGGATTAATAGTAACTTTCCTTGCAATAACTGATGAAGCCTCCTCAAAGATAGGGTAACCTATAGGTATTAATTTATTAAAATCAAGATTATTGATATGATATGGTTTTTTTTCTGGGTACAAATTACTAATTACATAAAGGCTATCAGAATCTTTGTAATGAAATTTCATAAGTTTATCGCTTATAAAATATTTTGTATGCGTCATTGTATGCGATTGAATATCAATAAGTCCTGATTCTTCCATACTCCTCATCTCATCCCATGTAAGATATCCCCAATCTTCCACTTCTTTTAATAATTTCTTACCGGGTTCAACATCATCTAAATTCGGTCTTAAGCCATTACGAGGATCAACAAATTCTGGACTAATAAAAATTGTTGCTTTTAAACCATATTTTTTCAATGACGGGTAAGCCCAAATCCAATTATCTAAATATCCGTCATCTATTGTAATAACTATGGAATTGGGTTTGGCATCTTTTAATCCACTTCTAATTTCATAATATTCATTTAAACTAATAACATTAAATTTTTTTGAGATGTATTCTAGTTGATTTTGAAATTGCTCAAATTCCACAGTCAGGAAATTCCTATTCCAATTTATATTTTTCTTGCCAATGGAATGATATGCTAGCACCGCTATTTGTTTTATTCTCTTTTTCATAATGTTTAGGAAAATATAGAAGTACAGAAAATCAAAGATCTTCTAAATAACTTAATCTCATATTCGATGAATATCTTATTTGATACGTTAAATTTCATAGGTAGTTTAAATTATAGAATGAGATGTAATGAATGTTTTTGACGAATTTTGTAAATGAAAATATTAAATTCTAAACATTATATGTATATCGAATTTAGAATCAATCATTGAATTATATTAATACTATATGTAATCCATTTACTCAAATTGAACAAAGAATTGTGTTATAAATTAGTTTTTCATGTTGAAAAAACATTTTTATACCTAATTAAATAAAAATATCTGTTGATTAATACTCCAATAAATAATTAGCCGCAGTTTGTTTGATGGTGAATTTCAGGAGACAATTGTCATATGCAAGATTTACTTTGTTGATAATCTGTCCGGTATTATATAACTCTAAAACTTCCAATATTTTCTTAGCAAGTTCATCATAATTATTATTTTCAAACAAAAACCCAAATTTTTCATTTTCTAATATTTCAATCGGCCCATCTATTTTTGAAGCTATTACAGGTACTTTAGCAGCCATAGCTTCTATTATAGTTAACCCGAAACCTTCAAAACGACTGGGCAGGACAACCAAATCATAACAGCACAAATTTTCATACACCCACTCTCGGGTTTTATTCCCAAGTAGAAAAACAAAATTATTTAAATTTGTTTGATCAATCATTTTTTCAAGATATGTTCTTGAAATTCCATCACCAACAAAATAAAAGCGAATATTTTTCATACCTAATTGATTGATTAAAATTCCCGCTGCTTTTATTAATAAGTCTTGACCAGTTCTTGTATGGTTGAGTCTCTTTACCATAACAATATTAAAAAGTTCTTGATTTTGTTTCGAATTAAAATTCTTTTGTTTAATTGCAGTATTATTAATTCCATTAAAAACAATTTTGCAATGAGGCCCTCCACGACTTTCAACATCATCTTTAACTGCACTTGAAATTGCAAATAATTTGTCAAAATGATCAAACGAATTTACATCTATTCCCATTCCATGAATTGTTAGAACTCTTCGGGCATTGCAAATATACCGGAGTAATCTACCTAAATGGGAATCATGACAATGGATAACATCGGGTCTAAATTTGATATTTAGAATCAATATCAATTTCAGTAAATGATTAACGCTTTTACTTCCTGGATTGCGTGACAATTTATAAATTTTAATGGATGGCGAAATACGCGATATGATGCTTTCCTCAATGCCTTTATTTATTATTACGATAGCAACTTCGTTCCCGGCTTGCTGTTGATGATTTGCGATATCAGCAAGCATATTTTCTTTTCCACCATTAGCCAAACCGAATGACATGTGCACAATTTTCATTTAAATCCAGATCCAAATCGACAAATAATGTATTTGATGAATATTTAATTTTTATTCCAAGCGGCAAATAATTTTTATAGTATTAAGCGATCGGAAATATTCTAAGATTGGTTCAAAAATTTTTAATAGATATGATCCGATTTAATTAGATAAGTCCTCTACCTGCCAATTTAAACCAATTCCAGGCAATCACCAGCACAAAAATACCCACCAAGTATGGAATATAGTATTTGAAATGTTTTTTGTTTAGCTCAGAGATGCCGTAACTCGCAAATATAATTAAAAAAGGAATTGAAGGCAGATGGTAACGCTCCGATAGCGCAAATCCACTAAACGAGAGTATAAATAGATATGAAAACAACGTAATAAATAATAATGAATATTGTAAAAATAATTTTTTTCTAAAAATAATAATTGTTCCAAAAATCGCGAAAAATACAAAAACATTCCTTACAAACATAGCTCCATTAATCATCATCGGATTGGGTTGCGCCGTATCCACTAAAGTTGGAATAGGACCGATGAGGACAAGCGGCGATAAAATTGTTTTTGAGGCAAATTGTGCATATTTATTGCCCCCTGTTCGGTTGCTAAAATGAATCATCTGGGATTCAAGATTATTTTCACTATTTAGAATGTAATAATTCACTTCACTTACAATTTGATCCGGCAAAGATTTATATGATATTAAAACAAATATTACTAAAAATATTGCCCTGATTACAATAGGTATACCAATTTTTTTATTGAAGGTAATATAAACGAATATAGACAACCAGGCTGATGTAGCGAGTACAGTTCGGAAAAAGAATAGTGATGTACCGAGCATTATGGCCGTAATTAAAATGGGCAGTCGTTTTCTATTTGAATCAAGAAAATATTGAGCTCTCTCAATAAATGCCACAAAAAGAAAGACCATTAGAGTCTCTTTTAGGGTTAAACCACTATAATAAATCAGGTTAGGCAATAACATAGTTAAGATAGCTGCGATTCTGGCTGGGGATTCACCGAAATTTCTTTTTACCAATTTATATGTTATTATGCTCATCCAGGCACCGAGAAATGCGTTCACAAGCCTGGGAATAATAATACTGCTTCCAAAAATAAAATAAATACCGAATAGAAATAGCGGATAGCCGCGGTCGCCATAATCTCTTGTATATTCAGTAAAATAAGCACTAAACCTGCCTTGCCCTAATAAATCTATTATCCAGAGAGCTTCGTTATGATAACCTTCTGAATCCGCCGCGGAAAATTCAAATGGTTTCCCGGTCATGTATTCAAAGAAAAAGTAAATAATAACTACATAAAGAATCCGTATTGTTAAGGAAGTAAGAAATACTCTTTTCTTAAACTCTTTCTCCGATATATGTGCCCATTTAATCGTAAGTATATTTGAAAAATAGAAAAATGAAATAACTTCGATCAACCCAAATAGTATCCATATCAATGGAAGGCTGTAATTAATAAATAATACAGAACAGATACTAAGCAGCATCACATAAAGTAGAATCGCTTTGGATGTGAAATAATTGGATAAAAACGTAATTTTATTGTTTTCAGTAGACATATTTTATATTTCTTAGGAAATAAAAAGATTTTAAAATAAATTGTTTAATTCCGGAAAGCCATATCCTGGAGTTGAACCAAAATTTATTAACTCCCGGTGGCAAATTATACTTCAATCGAATTAATGTGGGCTGCTTAGAGAAATCAACTTTTTTAATTATTTGAGCTGTTTCTCCCACATACATTTTAGAAATATAATAACGATATAAACTTTCAACTCTCGTTTTATCGAGTAAATATTTTAAATCCGGATTTGATTTTTCATCTTCCTTTAAATAATCCAGATGAAAAATATAATGTTCCAGTTTATTATATAATTTCTTTGAATTGACAGCTTTATAAAGTTCGTTCGAATCTTGTCTATAAAAGGCCAACGGTTTGTTTAAAAAAGCGACTTTATATTTAACCGCAATTCTTAACCAAAGATCAAAATCTTCCCCTAATTTTAATTCAGGTTTGAATCCCCCTGATTCTTCAAATATTTTTTTAGGTATAATAACCGATGAAGAGGTAAGAGGCATACACATAGTTTTTGAGTAAACTCTAAAATAATTAATTAAGCCGTGCTGAAAATCGGAATCAAGTCCAATTGTAGCATGCTTTTTAATCCCATATTTAACAAGAGAATATTTACAACCATACAAACCCGCTTCGGGATAATCTTTAATAAGTTTATTCATTTCAGATAAATAATTAATATCCCACCAATCATCAGCATCCAAAAAACAGATGTAATCTTTAGTTGCTTCTTTCACTCCGTTATTTCTAGCCCAGGAAACCCCGGAGTTATTTTGATTAATTATTTTAATCCTATGATCTGAATAACTCCCTATTTTCTCTAAACTATCATCTGTTGAACCGTCATTTACTATGATTAATTCAAAATTTGAATAACTTTGCCCCAAAACAGAATTAACCGCATTGAGTATATAAGGTCCTTTGTTATAGAGGGGTATTATTATTGAGAACATATTAGAAAGAATATTCTATATTTTTTATTATAATAGTTTTAATTGTTTTGCGACTTCAACTTTACAGATAAAATAATTATAATCATCACTTGCAATTATTTTCTGAACTAATTCTGGACGGGGTCCTTTATTAAGTTTAAAATAGAGATATCCGACATCATCCAATATAGACTGAACCTCAGCGCCCAACTCATCAGTTAAGATCTCAATTAACATAGTTGGAGCGAAATTACGCAGATATTCCCCCATTCCAACCAAAACTTCAGCCTCGAAACCCTCAACATCAATTTTAATCAAATCAACTTTGGATAATTTTTCCTGTTTGATGAAATCAAATAACGTAACAGTTTTAATTTGAAAAGCTAATATTTCTTTGGTCGAGTGATCTTTAGCGAATTTTTCATCGAGTGAAGCTGAATATACATTTTTTTCGGTCTTTTCACTAAATATTTGTGAATAACCGGTTTTATTTGAGATTGCTATATTGTGAATATCAATATCGTATTTATTTAATTTGCAATTACTGCTATAATAATTATAAACATGAGCCACCGGCTCAAATCCGATTACTTTAATATTTGGATTTACGGATTTAGCAAGGAGAGAATAAAAACCAGTATTAGCTCCAATATCAAGAACAACTTCGGAATATTTTACCATTTCAATCCATAGATCAACCGACTGCCTCTCCCAATTAGCGCCTTTACCCAGACCGTACCAGAATAATAGATTTTCCCTGGAAAATCCGCGTTTATTAAAACCATTCATACGAAAAGAATAACCATTATAGTTTACTGGAAATGATCCGCCAAAATAGAGTTTATGGGCTATTTTTAGTGGGGGTTTGTAAAACATTTTTATTAAAAGAAATAAATATTTTTTACCAGGTATTAACTGATATAAATTATTAAATAACTGTTTCAAAATTGATTTCATTCGAGTGTCTATTCTCTATTTTTATGACTATAGGTAATGAATATGTGTTTTTTTTATAGATGTTTCTATTTTTTCTAATTTAAATAGTATTCTCTCAACAATAAAAACCAACCACTTTGTTATTTTGAATCGATTAAGTCTTTTCATACTGATAATATAATTTGCATATCGATCATAATCAGCCAGAATATTCACCGGTATCGTTTCTTTTAATACTTTCCTGCGTTCATTTTCTTGTAAAATATTATTGGTGTTACTTTTACCTGTCATATCAAAATATGTTAAATCAATATCTTTATAAGCGACCTTAACATTGTGCATTCCAACAACAGTCATAAAGAACTTCCAATCGGAAACAATTTGTAGATTTTCATCATAAAGACCAAAAGTGTCAAATAAACTTCTTCTAATGTAAGTTGACGGATGATTTAGAGTTCCCTTATAAAATGTTAGCATTGAAATTGTAGGGATCTTTCTATTATAAAGCACCCGATTTTCATCCATTTTTTTAATCATATTACCATAATAAATATCACATTCTGGCATATTTGATAACATACTTGAAGTAACTGTTGGTGAAACCAAAAAATCACCGGAATTTAAGAACTGACAAAATTCACCATTCGCGGCTCTGATACCTTTATTCATCGCGTTATAAACGCCATTGTCCGGCTCACTGATCCAATACTTTATTCGATCGGCATATTTTTTTATCACATCAATACTTCCGTCTGTAGAGCCTCCGTCAATAATTATATATTCAAAATCTTGGGAGGTCTGAGAAACTACACTTTCGATAGTTTTTTGAAGACCCAACACATTATTGTAATTGATTGTAATAATGGAAAGTTTAATTTTATTCACTCTCAAAAAATTATTGCCGAATTTTTTATTGTATTTTGAATTTAGAATTGTAATGTGAGATCAATTCATCACTTATTTGCCCTAGTAAACCTCTATAATTATACTTTTTTAAAACCCATTCTTGCCCTTTTGATGCAATATCTTCACGTACAAGATCATTGTTTATATAGAAGTTTATTTTTTCAACACACTCTTCAACATTATTATAGGTATCTAAAAAATCTTTCCAATCAATTAAGGATTCACTGTACCTGGTAAGAAGAAAGGATCCGACACCTAAAACCTCAAATATTCTCTGATTTACTGCTTTACCATTAGCGGCAACACCATAATCATTCATAACAATTTTAGATTGTGCATAAATTTCGAACATTTCTCTACCGCCGGCTTGTCCTCGATGAGATTTGGCAAGCAAAGGGTATTTTTTATCAAAATCTCCAGTTTTATACCCCCACCAATAAAATTTTATTTGATTCCCTAATTCAGCGAGTAATTTTTCATAGAAATTAGTTCTATCAACAAAGCCGTAATAGTCACCAAGTCCACCTATAAAAGTGATATCATATATTTTGGTAGAAAACTGTATTTCATCTGTTATTCTTTTATCAAAACCATTTGAATTTGAAAGAGTTTTGATATTATTTGCCTCGAAAAAATCTTTATATGAATTTATATTTGTGTAGATAAGATCGAACGAAAGGGGTGACCAATCTTTAGGAATTCCACAATCCATCCTCGAAACGAGAAGGCAATTATCTTTGAATTGTTCCCAAAATTTACTTCTTATAGTAGATTGTTCTCTAACATAAATCACGTCCGGTTTTTCAATCTTAATAATTTTTTTAAGTAATCTTTCGTTTAAGGAAATGTTTTTTAAAAAATATTTATTCATTATTTTATAGAATAGTTTATACAAAAAAAATAGGCCGCCAAAATATCGATTACCGCATTTATCTAAATATACTCTATTCCCTAAAAATATTTCTTTAGCATCCCAACCGTGTACTGAAAGATTATATGAATAAAAATCCGAAAAATTCATTCTTAACGATATAACCCATTTGTGAAATTCTTCATAACTCATTTTTTGAATTTCACTAAAATTATCTCTTATTTTAGAATTGATATAATCTGCGGGATAAAGAGTGTCGAATTTAAGTAGTTTCATTTTATTGCAAAGGCCTTGTGATCATATTTCAAGATTTTGAAGATAGTTCAATTTTATATAAACTAATTTTATGAACGAGTTTATTTTAGGTACTTTTGGGCATTGGGTCCAACATTGAATAAAAAATCAATTATTGACAGATTATATATAAACTCACCCCACAATTGGTTATATACAGGATGAATAAAATTATAAATATCACACTGAATTCCTTCTGCCGAAAATTTTTCTGATTCTTGATAATTTTTACTACCGAAACCCGCCAAATAATTTGATGCTTTTAATTCTTTACAAATACTGATGAGTCTATCTGTTGAGTCTCCTACTGTTGATAACGAGCTCGAAAAAACTATTTTATTATCAAATCCCATATAGCTACAAAACGTTTTTATTAAATTTACATTCACTTTCACTAGATTTGATTCGTTATCCAAATTAGAATCAATAATATCAAATATTTCACTGAAATATTCGGATTTTCCATAATTTGTCCTGATAGAGGATTTAATTTTTGAAAAACTTTTAGTATGGTTTATTATTTCAACTTTGTTTATCTGCTGTCCAAATTTACCGGAATGCTTTACCGGTTGAGTTAACCATTGCTCCCCATTTTGGGATTTAATTTTATTACGATTTATAAAACTGTTCTTTGTAAATTGTACGTCATCAAGCATCACAAAAACGTCAGCTTTCATAATTTTATAAAAAAAGCCAATCCAGGGAATAAAATTAGGTTGATGTATTGCAACTGTCATAGTTTCTCGATAAGATTAATTAATTTTTCTGCGATTAACTCTGTCTCTTCTTTTTTTAATGTGGGATAAATTGGAAGGCTAAGAATTGATTTTAAGTTATTCATCGTGTTGGGAAAATTATTGTCATTGAGGTCTAACATCTGATGCATCCCCTCGAGCACACCATAACCACATTTTACCCCTTCGCTTTCCATGCCAAATTTAATAATGTCAATTTTATTTCCAACTCTGACCGGATATCTATAAAAACAAGCTTCGCATTTATTTGCGAAATCTGTTTGAATTAGAGGATGATTATCAAAATACTCATCGTAAAAAGAGGCCAGTTCTTTTCTTTTTAAGATAAACTCATTATTTTTTTGTAATTGTGAATTGGCCAAAGCAGCTGGAAGATTGGTCATATGATAATTGTATGCCAAATATTTATGAAGTTTTTTATGACCATAATACCTAAAGTTTTTAATTGTTTCTATAAATTGCTCATTATCGGTCAAAATCATCCCACCATCGCCGCTGCATATCATTTTACTGGCATAAAATGAGAATACACTTAACTGTCCAAAGTTTCCGAGTAATTTTCCCTTGAAGGAACCGCCAATCGCCTGCGCGCAATCCTCAATAACTGGTATTCCTAAAGAAATAATTTCTTCGATAGGTGCAGGAAATCCGAAGGTATGAGGCACAATTATCGCTTTAGTCCTTTTCGAAATTCTTTTATGCAAATTATCCGCCGAGATATTGAAAGAATCTTTATCAACATCTATAATAATTGGTTTTGCTTTTAATAGTAGGATTGGATTTAGTAAAGCCGAGCAAGTGTAAGATGGAATTATAACCTCATCATTCTCTCCGACCTCCAAAGAAATTAATGCTAAGTGTATAGCTGAAAATCCACTTGAAACCGCGGCGGCATATTTTCTATTATATTTTTTACGAAAGGCTGATTCAAGAATTTCGACATTTTCTCCATCCTCTAGGTGTCCACTTGTCAGAACATTCACAACTACGTTTATATCAGAATCATCTATTGTAGGTTTTGAATGTAATATCATCATATTCCCCAAAGCTCGTTCGCTTTTAAATATTTTGCTGGATTGCCAACAAATACTGAGTTTTCCGGAACATTTTTAAGCACAACTGCTCCCGCACCAATTATAGAATTCTTGCCAATATTAATTCCTGCCGTAATAACCGCATTCGGTCCTATATAAACGTGGTCTTCGATATTTACTTTCCCACATATTGTAACAGATGGCGATACATAACATAAATTTCCCAGAGATGAATCATGTTCAATAACTGAATTTGAGAATATTATATTTTCATCACCGACACTGGCTTTTGTGTTTATAATTACGCCAGGACAAATTAAATTCCCTACTCCAATACTGATTTCATTTGACAAAAAACAATTTGGATGAATAATGTTGATAGTTTTTGCCCCTTTTTCTTTTAACAGCTTGGAATAATAAATTCTATTTTTTATTGCATTTATATTGCCCAAACAATTAAAATATATAGTTCCATTACTGGCTGAAACGACATAATTTGATATAGCATCTTTTATTAAGTGGTTATTATAAATTTTATTTATTTTCTCAATGGAATCATCGTAAATGGTTGAGACTGAAATATCTTTTTTATAATTTTGAATTATATCCAAAGCGATTGAACAAACTCCACCCAATCCCAATAAATTTAACTTTATTCCATTATCCATCTAATAACCTCAAAAACTTCTGCATATTCTTTATTTACTTGCACACCGCGAATCCTGGCCAAAGATTTTATAAATTCAGCATTCGCATAGGACCTATGTTTTTGTGAATGGTATTCTGATAATGCTTTAATTTTAATTTGTATATGGGATTCATCGAGAGTAATAAATGCTGTTGTATTAAAAGTAAAATTATTCCATGGCATTTCATAACAAAGTATTGTACTGTTTTTGAAAGCTCTTATTCCCTCAAATGCGATTGTATAATGATCCTGATGAATATCATTTACAGATGGCATAAATACTATATCGGGAGATATATGATTTCTAACTTTAATAATATCTTCCAGTATTTCCTGCCTCTTATAATTAAAAGTTCTAACGTCGTAATCAAACAATATTAAATTTTCCGGTTTGATTCCAAGTACTTTGGTCGCGGCTTTTACCTCTGTGATCAAAATATCGGAGGGAAATTCTTTGGCTACCGACTGCTGGCAAGCTGAAAACGCAGCGTAATAAACCTCATTACCCTCGTTTATCATTTTACTAATTGTTCCACCACAACCAAACTCACCATCATCTGTGTGTGGTGCTAAAACAAGAATTCGTTTTTTCACTTTTCCTCAAAGTAGTTTAATATATAATTAATATTCTAAAAATATTTTTTGTAATAGATTATACACAAACCTGTAATTCAAAATAAAACTTAAATATATGTAAGCTTCCAATAACTAACTATAAATCAATTTTACAGCTCCAAGTAATGTAAGTACCTGAGCTCTTTCACTGGTATTTCCATTTGCATATAGATAAGAACAATCTTTTTTAAGATCATCATTATTGATAAGATCTATATTACTCTTATAATACGAATCCAAATAATTTCGTAAAACATCATTAGTAAAATACCATTGATCAATTGGGGTCATATGAAATCGGGTGTCAACTTTGGTAGTTGCTGCTTTGCCCGGTTTGAATGGCAACCTTCTTTTAACTGCTCCCAATGCCCATTTAAAAAATAAATCCTTCCTGATTTTCCTTCCAAATAGGTTTATTTTGTTATCTTCTAAAAGATATTCTATTTTTGAATTCGTCTTCTCCCAAATATAATCAGCCGCTTTAGGATATTTTTCCAATATCCATTCAATATATATTTTATGATTAAATCGCATTTCAGCAGGAATGGAATAACAGAAAGAAAGGAAATCTACATCCAAAAAGGGAGAACATGTTTCAGTTTTTTCTTGAAAAACAAGCAAACCAACATTTGCTCCTGTAAAGGCACGAGTATACAATTTAAAAATCTCGGCATTGTAATAATCACGTTCAATTTTATAATTTTTTATCTTATCAATTATTAGTGTGGAATAAGCTCCATCAATAATCGAATATTTTTTTTCAACCTTATTATCAGAGAAAAAAGTACCTACTATTGCGTCACCAATCTGTCCGGTATGCATAATACCAAATTTTTCAAAATCAATTAAATCATATAGACTTTTTCCATGAGCAAGCCCAAAATAATTACCTCCACCATAAGAAATGCTTGTAATATCATCAATATTTTTTAAAAAATTACCATGATCTAAAGCTTTAAATAACCAATCATGATTTAACTCTGTAGAGATTTGTTTTGCAATCGTTTCATCAAGATAATTTGACTGTGAAAATGTTGTATTTAATTGATCTATAAATCCCAACTCATGCGCAACCCATACTGTCATACGAGAATCAAGACCGCCACTTAAAGTTGTTATATGTCTGTAACCATATTCAATATCTTTTTCAAATTGTAAACTTACGGCATTTCTAAAAAGACGATCAATTTCTTCTATGGCTTCTTGTTTTGTTAAGGTCTCATTTGGAATATTATTAAACTCATGATACTTTATTATGTCAACTTTATTATTAGCATCAATTTTGAGGTAATGACCAGCCTGCAATTTTTTTATTTCATCGACCAGTGTATGATCTTCAATCATAAATCCACATGTCAAACAGAGATATGCGCCGGTAAGATTTAATGTAATATTAAAGTCGTTTTTCTTAAGATAATCAAGAACAAATGCCATTTCGGAACCAAAAACAATTCCGTCAGGCAATAGGAAATAGAAAATCTGTTTATCTCCAATTTGATCAGTATAAATAATCCATTTTTTGGCCAGCTTATCAAAAAATACTCCTGAAAAACTTCCCCTGAATTGATTAAAAAAATCCTCACCATGTTTTTTATAGGCAAGTATTATAGTCTTAGCAAATGAATCGGAACCAAAATTACTTTCAAGAGTTTTACGATTTAATACAACTCCCTCAACTAAAATCAGAAAATTTTCATCTTCATAAAATGGTTTATCATTTAAGAACTTATTTATAGTTCGACGTTCTATAAAAAAAGCATTATCCTGCTTATTCTCAATTAATAAGTTGGTTCTTTTTTCATTTGAAAAAGCGACTGAATTTCCATTTCCAATTCTTCCAATAAATCCAGGCAAAATTATCCTACTGCTTTTTAAATATAAATGATTGAAATAAATGAACTATTTTTTTATTGATGATGAATGCGATACCAATATAAAATATTCCGAAAATTGCTCCTCCTAATATTAAATTCATTATTTCGCCACCGGCATAAAAACTATTGAGAACTAAAGAAGGAATAATTGCCACCAGAGAACTAATTATAGCGATCTTTAATGAGCCAGCATATTCACGAAGTGAAATGTCGGATAGTGGGTATATCATCATTCGCCAATAAATGAAAAAGAAAAGGAATTGAAGTATAACTTGAGAATAAGCAACAGCCACTATGGAAAAGAAACTAGCAATAAATATTGATATTGGAGCAACGACCACGCGTATTATGCTCCATTTGAAACCAAGATCTGTTCTTCCTCTGGCGACCATTAAAACGCCTGCGGGATTTCCAACTGTAGCGAACATTCCCCACAGACTCAAAATCTGGACAAAAACGGAAACTTCTACGTATTTGGCGCTATAAAGCAAGATTACAATTGGTTTTGCAAATACAAAAATAAATGAAAGGATTCCAAAATTGATAACACTTAAGATCTCGAGTATTTTTATATAGTTTTGCTTCAGAGCGCTTATATCATTTTGAATTTTTGCAAAAATCGGGATACCAACCTTTGTTATAATTGGATTAATCATCTTCATAGGTTTTAGAATAAGTTCTTTAGCTAGATTATATATACCGAGATCATCCATTCCAAAAAATTTGCCAAGTAATAAAACATCTATTTTATAGGCGAAATAGTCCAGAATCTGCTGTGCCATATCATAAATACCAATATTAAAAAATCCTTTCACTTCTTGTAAATTGAAATGAAATAAAATTTTATTTTCATTTCGACCGGAAATACTAAAGACAATAGCAGAAAACAATGCAGAGCCAATTGAAGTAATAATCAAACTATAAATACCAAATCCGAATAAAACGAAAGTAACCGCAATTGTTAAACCCAATAAACTATTTATAATGCTTATTTTTGATATAAAATTAAATTGAAGATTTTTTTGTTTGATTGTATAATATATTTTACCAACAGGCGAAATAATAATTGACAAGCCCATTAAGATGATTAAATGTGTTAGCCTGGGATCGTTATAGAATTGAGCTATAAATGGTGAAATACCACAAATAATTAAAAATAAAAAAATATTTAATAACCAGTTAAACCAATATAAAGTGCTGTATTGTTCAACTGAAATATCTTGCTTATGTAGCATTGCCGTTGTTATACCAAGATCAGTAAACATGGCAGTAAATCCTAAGACCATATTCACGATTGCCAACAATCCAAAGTCAGCTCTGTCTATATATCTCGCAACAACGGAGATTTTTGCAATTTGAACAACAGTAGCAACAATTGTTACAACTGTATTCCATTTGACACCCGAAAAAGCTTTTTGTTTTAGTGTCATATTAAGAGAGAAGAACCTTAACTAAATCTTCAACTTTAGACATTACATTTTCGTTTCCATACTCTTTTGTAAGTATTTCTCGATTATGCATTACTTCATCAAAATGTAATTTTTCTAATGACTCCTTATTACCTGGTTTTAAATTATCCTCTATAGAATAAATATTACACCCTAATCTTTTAAAATAATTGTAAAGTACATTTTTTTTACTGAGATAAACTCTTCCTCCCAACCATAATGCAGTAATTATATTGCCCATTGCTTGTGGGCGATAATGATTCATAATAAAAATACTGCTGGTCAACAATAATTTATTATAATCCTCTAACTGTAATAATTCTAAAATCGGACTAAAGGTATCACCAAAATCTTTTATTCCCTTCTTAAGAATAATTTTTCTGTAATACATGTCACCATAATTGAGTGGTACTATTATTTTCCGATTCTTTATATTAAAATCTTTGAGGATATTAAATATTTCAAGATGGTTGTTAGTAATTGTTGAGGAGTTGCCAATAAATATATTATTACTGGAAACCATTTCGTTTTTTAGATTCCCGATTGTATGCTCAATACTGTAATAATTATACCAGACAGATTCAAATTTACAATTCAATTTATTTTTTACAATTTCATAATCTTCACTTATATCTGTAAGACAATAATCTATCAGCGCAAAAGTTTCCTTATTAACTTGATAGGAGAATTTATATTTCTCTTTGAAAAATAGCAGTGACAAGTAACTTTTAATTCTTTGTTTAAATAAATGTAATTCGTAAATCCTACGAGAATGATTCCCCAGATATTTCCTCTCATATTCAAGTCGGTTATAGAATTCTGCCCCCCAAAACACCCATGCTTTCTTTACATGCAAAGGAGTTTTAAGAATTACATTCTCCTGTTGATCAAGAAATAAACCATGTGTAATTATTGCTTTATTTATATGCAGATTATCGATTAATTTATCAAACTCAGGACTATTGTTGGGGACAAGATCTATTTTATGATTTTGTTTAATGTGTATACATTTATAATTTTCATTTGGTATAAACACAACAAAATGATTATTTCCCGGAGCCGCTGCTTCAAATTGGTCTATAGCGTAGTCAGTAAATTTGGAATCTATCAATAGATGTAATATCATTTCTTGTTTTCGCCTTTTATAATATCTACAACAAAATCGATCATACTTACTTCAAGTTCATAAAACATCGGCAATCTGACTAAACATTCTGTATATTGATCCGAGTTCACCAAGATTCGTCCATCATGCCTGTCTTTGTAATACTCACTGTTATGCAGGCTCAGATAATGAAATACAGCTTCAATTCCATTTGTTTTCAAACGTTTTATCAATGAGGTTCGCTGTTCAAAACTATTACATACTAAATAAAACATATGCCCGTTATTTGTAGCGTAATCTGGTATGTGAGGTAGGCTAATGTTTGATGTATCAGCCCAATTTTTGAGTGAGTCGTAATAGTGCTGCCATATATTTTTTCTTTTTAATTGAATATCATCCAAATTTTCCAACTGTGCCCATAGATAAGCAGCCAATATATCTGAAGGCAGAAAAGAAGATCCAGAATCTACCCAGCCATATTTATTTATATTGCCCCTAAAAAACTCGGCTCTGTTGGTTCCTTTCTCCCAAATAATTTCAGCTCTATTTACATACTTATCATCATTAATAATCAGTAATCCCCCCTCGCCGCAGACAATATTTTTAGTTTCATGGAATGAAAAAGTGGCAAGATGCCCGATCGACCCCAAAGGTTTTCCCTTATAGTAGGAATCAATTGCTTGAGCGGCGTCTTCAATTACTATTAGCTTATGTTTATTAGCTAAGTCCATTATTTTGTCCATGTCACACGCTATACCGGCATAATGTACTACGACAATTGCTTTGGTTTTTTCATTAATTAAAGACTCAATTTTATCAACGTCTATATTGGGATTATCAGAATTGCTATCGGCGAAAATTATTTTTGCACCCTGCCTTACAAAAGCGAGAGCAGTGGAAACAAAAGTGTATGATGGAATAATTACTTCATCACCAGGTTGAATGTCAGTTAATATCGCACACATTTCTAAAGCGTCTGTACATGAAGTTGTGAGTAAAGTTTTTTTGAATCCGTATCTTTCTTCAAAAAACCTTTGGCATTTTTTTGTAAATATTCCATTACCAGAAATATGTTCGCCATAAACTGCCTGATAAATAAAATGTAATTCTTTTCCCGTTAGGTATGGTTTGTTAAATGGTATCATATCACAATTCTTTTGTCTGATTGGTAAATTAGATAACCGCTTCTATCTGCGCTACAGGTAGCATAATTCAAATTATCATTAATTCTACTGTTTGTCACAATACTTTTAGAATATCGCTCTTGTATAATCGAATAGGTGTTCATCGTGTCTTTTGAAAGAAAAAAGACACCGGAATGTTTATTTTCGGTAAATTCAGGGACGTGGAATTTATTTAAGGAAACTTCAATAACACCTTTTAGAAAATCATAACCGGTTGAGAGGTATACTAAATCCGATCCTATAAAGTCGCCGCCCATTCTCGCGCCCACTTCTATAATAAAAATATCCCCATTCGGTTTGATTCTGATCTCTGTGTGTCCTGCTCCATATTTAATATTGAGTGAAGTCAAAGCCTTAAAAGTGAGGTCTTTAACTCTTTTTAAAATCTTTTTATCAATTTCCGATGGTTGATGATGTTCAATCTCAACGAAATATGGATCATTTGTTGTAACCTTATCGGTAACATTAAGTAAAAAGTGAGATCCTTCCCATGATATAGTTTCAACGCTCACTTCCCTTCCATCAATAAATTCTTCTACAATAGCCTCTTTTTTAAAAGAGAACTGGCAAGCTCTAAAAACAGCGCTCTCAAATTTTTCTTTATTATCTGCTAACATTACTCCAAGACTACCGGACCTATCAACTGGTTTAACAATCACTGGAAAAACGAGATTATCATCAAATCTATAATTCTCTTTATTAAGTTTAAAATATTTTGGTGAGTTCACATTATTTTTTTTAAAAGCCTCTCTCATTAAATATTTATCCGTACATAAATTGGAACTGCTTACAGTATTTGAAATAAGATTCATATTTTCCGCAACGAAACAAACAGATGGGACTGCCACATCAGACGCAATAGATGTTATTCCATTAATACCAATTTCTTTACATTTATCCAGAATTTTCTCTTTTTCAATTATTGAAATTGGGTAAAAATAGTCCGCGACATCCTTACAAACTGCCCCCTCTTCCCAGGCAAAACAATGTGTTTCAATTCCCATATCATTTGCCTTATTTACAAGAGGAAGCTGTAAATAGCTTGCACCTATTACAGCAAGTTTTTTCCTTCCCTTATTTTTCTTTCCTTGATTTTCAGGTAACATTAAATTTTTCTTTTCAGTTTTTCAAAACTCATATTCGAATCAAATCTAGTAGATGGTATCATAGATTTTCCCGCCAAAAGTTATGTAGTCTAATACGATAGCATCGTACACTAAACAATTAATCCATAGTTGAGAAGAATAGTCCCACCATCCTGTTGGAATACTCCCATCCTCAGCCTGATTCTTCAATAATGCGGCATGTAAAACTTTCTTTTTTGCAAAATAAATTGGATTTTTTGTGACTTGATAAGCCAAAGAATATGTCGCTACCACTTTAGACAAAGATGCATCAACAGGAACATAAAACTGATATTGCTCAAGTACTGAGGGGGTCAAATAACTACTAGTTGATCTATGTTCCCAATATGGCAAAGGTTTACTCCAAACAACAAATTGATCTTCCACAAATCGTATAATTTCTTCCGCTTTATTTATAAAATTTCTATCCTTATCAGAATTTTTCAATAAATAGATTGCTGTATTACAAGGATCGTGCATCGCCAAATTTTCATATTCCCCTTGAATGTAAGCATCCTCGAATTGCCCTTCCCAATTATAATCCTGCACCGGATAATTTAGAATCCATTGGAAAGATTTCTCGACGACCACTTGGTATTTTTCAAATCTATATTCCGAAGTTAATCTTTCTAAAAAATTAAGTATGGAAATTGGAATTGCCAAATTTGGAGCAAAAGGTTCACCTGACGGTGTTTTAAGTTTTACATACCATGTTCCGGAAGGTAATTGAGTATTTACATAAGTATCGGCAATTTCAACAGCGGCATTCAGATATTTTTCATTTTTTGTAACTTCATATAAATCCAAATAATAATTTCCGGCCTGTGCGTTAATACTTACCATAATGTTGCCGTTATTTACTTTTGAAGTTAACTTGTTTCCAGTGTATGTTGGAGGCCAACCGGCTAAATTAGAACTTTCAGGTTCGCTTATTCCAATTAAATAATCTGCTGCATTTTGGGCGATTTTTAATGCTCTGTCACGATTATTCGGAAAATATTTTATATATAAAAGCATCCCTTTGATTACAGTACTTATGTTTTTACTCGGATAACAGTATAAAATGTAGTTTGAATCCGGAGTTCCTGTATCAGCCCAACGTTGGATAAAGTCTAAGTTATAAAAATAACTCAGAAGTTTTCTTAATTCTTCTTCACCATTGTTTTTGATATCAATTTCTATCCCTGGGAAAGGGGCCGCTTTATAAAATTTTCTTACCCCGGAAAGTCCAACAGGTCCGGTGTTATCGCAAGCTTCTACCTTTAGAAACACTTCACCGACCGGTATATCCGCCCAAATTGGAGTAAGCGGATCATATTCATTTTCAGATTTAAATGAGTATTCTTTTTTATCAGCAAATGAAAGAGCTGTAAACAAATAATATTTTACCTTACCAAATTTTTTAAATTCAAAAGCCGGAGCGTAAATAAAACGGGTAGAGTATTTATTCCAAAATGGGATAGAATCAGGTATTCCGGGACGAACAGGTTGCAGCGATTCTTTAAGAGCCAATTTGGCAAGATCCGAACTACTATCGGAGAAAAAGAAAAAAGTAAAAATAGTCCCGGCAATCGTAATTATTAAGATTATTACCAGCAGGTTTCTTTTTAAAAAACTAAAAATTAATTGTTGAATATCTTACCTTTTGTTTTTATAAAACCATTAAAGTCAAAAAATAATGAAATCATTTTTGTCCATTATTAAAATCTAATTCAGAATAATTTCGTCACAACTGACAGTAAAATTTGCTGCCATATCATCCATAGATTTATTCTTTATATTCATCTTAGTGTTTATTGCTTTAATTCTGATAAATTTTGCCACTTTCCCATCAGAAAAAAATTTGAATGTTTTAATACTATTTTCTTTATCAGCGGAATCAATTTCTGATTTGACAATTTCAATCTGATTAAATTTTTCGCCATCATTAGAAGTTAGCAGTTCAACAGAGGTCGGGAATCCAATACTATTTGAAATATTTCGCAAAAAATTAGTGCTAACAGAATCAATCAAAATGGGATGTTCCATATTAATTATAACATCCATTGTGCCCGATTTGAACTCCAACCAATGCGTTAATGAATATTCTTCTCCGAGAAATCCATCGGTTAAAGCATTCACTCCATTAACCGTGTAAACATCTGAGACTTGAGTTAAAGATTTTACTGGTTTATTTAACGCTGAATGGTATAACATACCTTTCGTCATAAAATTTTTGACACTATTTTCATAGTCATCAATATATCCTCTTATTTCAGATAATTGCTCTATCCCGTTTTCTCTACAAAGTTTTACAAAGTTATTTAATCTTTCCTGAAATTTTTTTTTTACGACAAATTGATCGTTCACATTTTCAAAATAAGATAGTTCCTCTGTAACATTCCATTTAGCTATTTGGAGAATAGCAAATTCAAGCGGCAATCTCGCACGCCTGACCCTATTGAGAAATTCCGGCTCCTTTTCCACTGCTGATTCAGCTTTATCAAAAAGGTCACTATATTTTTTTAGTAGAGCGGGGGTAAGATAACTTTTATTAGCTCTCCAGGGATTTGACCAAATTTTAAGTGAACCCATTGAATTTATTAGTGATTCATGCATTGTGGCAATATACTTTTTAATATAAATTCCCGCATCCCCATAATAACCGAAAATAAAGTCATCTATAATATTTTCAATATTACAATTCGGATTCCATAATAATTTGGCAATCACGTAAGATCGTAATTCGTTGAATTCGGAAAACTGTTTTCCACTTCCTTGTTCGAATACCATATTGACATTTTGGGATACAAAATATTCAAGATTTGGTTTTAGCACATGAAAGTTTGGAAACGGGCTTATCAAATTCGCAAATTGAACGATATAATCCCATATCATTATATTATCAGTTAACTTGCGCCAATCTCTGAAATCATTCCTAAATATATCGCTTCTAACATCCGTAAAAATCGGACGGCTCCTGTTGCAGTCATAAGAGCAAAGGAAAATTAAAACATTCTTTCCGGGAAGAATATTTTTAGGAGCCGATTGTGAATAGCTGTAAGCTAAAGTAGTTATAATTTTATCCGGGAATTTAGTGGCAATTGAATTTACGAATGAGATTAGCGCACCGGAATGTCCTCCGTATCTAACTTCCAGATCCCTGCATTCAGCGCACTGGCAAGGCCCACGGGTATCATTTTGATCTACAGGCCAGTATTTAGCATTTGGTTTTTTCTTTATCCTGTCTTTTAATTCACTCAAAACAATATTGAATACCTCTTTGTTGCTTAGGCATAATTGTGCATCGGGTACTCTTTTGCCATTTATTTCTGAAAAATATTCTGGATGTAATTCAAAATAAGTTTCTGGTGGAACAAGTCTGCTAAATGTATGTACGCCCATGCCCCAGTCTCTATCCATATCCCTATTGCTTTTTAACTTATGCCAGTCGGAGTAAGATTGAAAATAATTATCCGGCATATAGAGCGTACGGTATTTGATAATCGGGGAATATTTAACATTTATATCTTCGACAAAAAAATCATTTCGCTTAGGTATTATTGATGCAGTAGAAGTATATTTTCGGCAGTTCAAATAATCTTCCAGAAATGAAAATACTCCATATAATATTCCTTTTTCTTCTCCACCCAAAAATATTAGATGATTTTTATAGGTAAGAATTTGGAATCCATCATCTTCCAAAATTGATTTATCATAATCAAAGTCGAATTTTTTAAAGTATCTATTTTCTCCGATAAAAATAAAAGAGCCTTCCAGAGGTGAGGTGTCATTTACAATAGGAAAATCAATATTCGAGATTAATTTTAAATATGACTGCAATTCTTCAGCTGATTTAATATGCAATGAGTCCGCATTTTGAGAAATCATTATTCTATAATCTGTTTCACCATTCGCGAATAAATAATTACCTTTTTCTGGTTCACAGCTTACAATTAAGATAGACATTACTCCCAAACAGCACCCAAACTTTATTAAATTTATTAGCATACAGTAATTAATAAATTAGTACGAAAATTTTTTGTCACATTCCGTTCATTTTACAATTCCAAATCAACATTGAACAATTTATTGAGAGATAAAGCTTCTTGCCGGATGAGTTCAATAGTTAGTTTTATCTATAGTATCGATATACAGAAGTGCATCAAACTAAAATTATCTTCTACTATTTATAAATGATATCGTATTCTTAAGTCCAAAATCAAAAGAATATTTTGGTTCCCAATTAAATTTATTTTTAATAAGTGAAATATCAGCAAAAGAATGCTTGATATCACCTGGGCGGGCATCTTCATAAATTGGTACGATTTGTTTATCGATTAGCTGATTAATATTATTAACTAAGTTATTTATTGTAATTTGTCCATGAGTAGCGCAATTCAATGTTATAGGTGTATTACACTCCACGGTTGCCGCTAAAATATTAGCATCAACAACATTTGCTACATATGTAAAATCTCTGCTCTGTGAACCATCTCCATAAACAATCGGTTGCTTATCAGCAAGCATAGCACTAATAAATTTAGGTATTACAGCGGAGTATTGTGAAGTTGGATCTTGTTTAGGACCAAATACATTAAAATAACGAAGTGCTATTGTTTCAATAGAATATAATCTATTAAATACTCTTGAATAATTTTCACATGACAATTTTGAAACTGCATATGGAGAAAGTGGATTTGTTGTCATAGACTCTTTTTTAGGTAATTCGGGATTATCTCCATATACGGAAGATGAAGAGGCAAAAACAATTCTTCGTACTTTATTTTCTTTTGCCGCGTTAAAAATGTTTAGTGTGCCTCCAACATTTACTTCATTTGTTGTGATTGGATCATGAATTGATCTTGGGACAGAAGGAAGTGCAGCTTGATGCAATATTATATCCACTCCCTTAACTGCGTGATTTACAGAATGATAACTGCGAATATCTCCCTCAACGATTTCAATGTCCTTTTCAAATTCCTTAATATTTTCTCGTCTTCCTGTCGAGAAATTATCCAGAACCCTAACCTTCATGCCTTTCTTAAGGAGTTCTTCTACTATATTGGATCCAATAAATCCGGCGCCTCCAGTAACAAGATATTTTTCACTCATTAATTATTTTTCCTCGTTTTCTTCGAATTTCATATTATTTAGTTCTGTACATAATTAATTTCTTTAGAGGTTATTTTCATTTCGGTTTCAGATTCGATGCGATGGCATACGGTATAAAAAATAGAGTATTACTCATTAAAAAATACTAAGCCTTATAAACTTTCCCGTCATTTAATCCATTTATTTTAAATGCGTTTCTTGTGTCAAGGATGAATTTGGCGTTTTCATGAATAAAGTTATAATCGTAGTCGTCGTGATCAGTACTGAGAACCAGTAAATCATAACCCGAAATATTTTCTTTAGTTAATTCCACCGATTTCATATCGAAGTTATATTTTCGTGTTTTAGGCAGTACGGGAACATATGGGTCGTTATAATCAACCTCGGCGCCTTTATCCCTAAATATTTCAATTAATTTTAAGGATGGGGATTCACGCATATCGTCAATATTTTTTTTATACGCGGCTCCTAAAATTAGAATCCTGCTGCCATTTAATGTTTTACGTTGTTGATTCATAGCCTCCATAGCTTTTTCCACTACATAATAGGGCTGAAAAGTATTTATTTCACCAGCCAGTTCAATGAATTTGGTATTTATTTCAAATTCACGGGCTTTCCAAGTTAAATAAAATGGATCAATAGGTATGCAATGCCCGCCAAGACCCGGACCGGGGTAAAATGCGTTAAACCCAAAAGGTTTTGTTTTAGCGGCATTAATTACTTCCCAAATATCAATACCCATCCTGTCGAATACCATCTTTAGTTCATTTACTAAAGCTATATTTACTGATCTGTAAATGTTCTCAAGAAGTTTTGTCGCTTCAGCAGCTTCCGGTGATGATACAGGAACGGTTTCAACTATAACATGATTGTATAAAGCTCGAGCTACTTCCAAACAATTTGCTGTAATTCCGCCAACAACTTTTGGTATCGTGGCTGTGTTATAATTAGGATTATTAGGATCCTCCCTCTCCGGACTAAAGGCCAGATAAAAGTCCTCGCCAACTTTAAACTTAATGTTTTGATTTTTGTCCTTGTCCATGCCAACATTCTCAAACACAGGCAGCATCAATTCCCTCGTTGTTCCAGGATATGTAGTAGATTCCAAAGTTACAAGCTGACCTTTTCTCAAATACTTTTTAATTGTATCAACTGTGGAAACTATATAGGTCATATCTGGTTCGCGATGTTCATTTAATGGAGTTGGAACGCAAATAATTATTGCGTCAACTTCAGGTAGTCTTGTGAAATCTGAGGTGGCACTGAACTTGCCACTTTCAACTGCATTTTTAATTCTTTCCGCTTTAATATGTTTGATGTATGTTTTCCCTCCCATTAGAAAAGGAATCTTTTTCTCATCGACATCAAAACCTAAAACTTCAATGTCTTTTTCCACAAACTCTAATCCCAGCGGCAAACCAACATACCCAAGACCAACAATCCCAACTTTAACTGTTTTATTTTTAATTTTTTCTAGTATTTCCATTTTTTTACCATTATCTAATTAGAAATATATTGTCAACTATATAAATATTATTAATTCTATTTTTATTAGCACTGTGGCGAGACATTTTCTTTTCTCGATAAGTCGCAAAGGCCGCAACATTCTTTTTATTCATTATGTTTTTCTTTGCGTTCGTGGCGCCATAGTGAGATACCTTCTTTTCTCGCTAAGTCGCAAAGATCGCAACGTTCTTTTTATTCATTAGTTTTTCTTTGCGTTCGTGGCGCCGTTGCGAGATATATTCTTTTCTCGCAGAGTCGCAAAGGCTGCATCGTTCTTTTCGTTCATTAAGTTTTTCTTTGCGTTCTTAGCGCCGTGGCGAGATATATTCTTTTCTCGCAAAGTCGCAAAGGCCGCAGCGTTCTTTTTATTCATTAGTTTTTCTTTGCGTTCGTGGCGTCGTGGCGAGATTCCTTCTTTTTCCCGCAGCGTCACAACATTTTACTCTTCCAGGTTATTAACAATCCTTTTGATACCGTCCTTCAATAGGGCTTCGTTAAAATTTATTAAAAGTCCTAATTGCAGATCAGTTAAACGCAGATATGTAAGCAGTTGTTTATAATGCACATCCGCTAAATTATCTACAGATTTAATTTCAATTATAACTTTATTTTCAACAATAATATCCGCTCTAAAACCTATTTCCATTTTTATATCTTCATAAATTACAGGAATGGCTTTTTGTCGTTCATAGAATAAATCAGCTTGCTCGAATTTATAACATAGCAGCTCTTCGTAAACAGATTCTAAAAGTCCGGGACCGAGTTCTTTATGAATCTCAAATGCTTTATCCAGTATTATTTTTGAAATCTCATTTTCAGTCATTTCTTTTTACTTTTATTTCCCGCAATTTCGAAATGCTTTTCTTTGCGTTCTTCGCGTCGTTGCGAGACCGTTTTTTTCTCGCAGAGTCGCAAAGGCCGCAACGTTCTTTT